>NZ_BAAAOP010000012.1:47376-630271 GCF_039530485.1 Leucobacter alluvii
CGGCACAGATCACGTTTCGAACACGATCGCTGATGCCCCTCCCGCACGGTAGACCGGTCATCGACTGTGCATGAGAGACGGCACGACTCGACGTCGCGCCTGAAAGAATGGCAGCGGTTCCCGCAAGCACTGATGCCCCGACAACGAAGGATCGATGCATGACTCACGAAGCGCTTTCTCCTGATCTTGAGGCCGTCATCGCACGCGCCACCACCGCCGCACCCCACCTCGCCACCACCACCGCCAACCAACGAGCACGAGCCCTCGTCGCCATCGCCGACGCCCTCGAAACCGCATCACCCGACCTCGTACACATCGCACTCCGCGAGACCGGCCTCACCCAAGCCCGACTCACCGGCGAAGTCACCCGCACCGCCGTCCAACTCCGCCTCTTCGCCGACACCATCGTCGACGGCGGCTACCTCGACGCCCGCATCGACCCCGCAGACCCCGACTTCGCCCTCGGCCAACGCCCCGATATCCGCCGCACCCACATCCCCCTCGGCCCAGTCATCAACTTCTCCGCCTCCAACTTCCCCTTCGCGTTCTCCGTCATGGGCGGCGACTCCGCAGCGATCCTCGCAGCAGGATGCCCACTCATCGTGAAAGCCCACTCCAGCCACCCAGACCTCTCCGACGCCACCGCGGAAGTCGCCACACGCGCACTCACCCAAGCAGGCATGCCCGAAGGCACCTTCCAACTCATCCACGGCCGCGAAGCCGGAGTGCAGGTCTTGCAGGACCCCCGCATCAAGGCCGGATCCTTCACCGGCTCCATCCGCGTCGGCCGCATCCTCGCCGACATCGCCGCGAACCGGCCAGCACCCATCCCGTTCTTCGGAGAACTCGGCAGCGTCAACCCCGTCTTCATCACCGCCGACGCCATCACGGAACGCGCCGACGAGATCGCCACCGGCTACCTCGCCAGCGTCGCAGGCTCCGCCGGCCAGCTCTGCACCAAGCCCGGCTTCGCATTCATCCCCGCAGGCAGCGCACTCCCCCAGGCCATCACCCACAACGCGACCGACGTCCCCGAGCATCGCCTCCTCGACCCCCGCATCGCGAAATCCTACGACGAACGCCGCACCGCCGTACTGGGCACCGCCGGAGCGAACCCGCTGATCCCCGGCGGCATCCGCTTCGACGACGACGGACAGGGCTGGGCCACCCCCACCATCATCGCGATCAGCCTCGACGACTTCCGAACCGGACGCGACACCCTCCTCGAAGAATCCTTCGGCCCGCTCTCCATCCTCGTCGAAACCCCCACCGGCACCGACCTCGCAGCCCTCATGCCCGAGTTCTACGAAGGCAACCTCTCCGGCACCCTCCACATCAGCGAAGCCGAAGCCACCGGAGAAACCGACAACGCCCCCCAACTACGCGCCCTCATCGCCGCCCTCGCGAACCAAGTCGGCCGCGTCCTGTTCAACGGCTGGTCCACAGGCGTCGCCGTCACCCCCGCCCAACAGCACGGCGGCCCCTGGCCCGCGACAACGAACGACTCCTCCACCTCCGTCGGCACCGCAGCCATCACCCGCTTCCAACGACCCGTCGCCTACCAGAACGCACCCCAAGCACTCCTCCCCGAAGCACTCCAAGACACCAACCCGCTAGGCATCCCCCAACACATCAGCCCAGCAGGCCAATCACACCACTGGGGCACACGCTGGCACTAACCCCCACCGCAACCGACCCGCACGAACCCGAATCCACTGCGCGACGGGCGCAAATGGACCCGCCGGCACACAGCAAGACCCCCGAGAGGCTCAGCCTCTCGGGGGTCTTCGTTCATCGACGATCAGTGCCAGAGCACGGCGAGCACCACGTTCACCACCGACAATCCGGCGATGGCGCCCAGGAATCCACCCGGAACGGGCTGCTTCTTCCGGCCGATGAGCACGACTGCGATCAGTACGAGCAGCACGACGAGCTTCACGCCGATCTTCGCGTTGTTCGGCTGGCCTCCGGTCGCGTAGACCATGCCGACGAGCAGCAGGCCGGTCGCCAGCAGCAACCACGCGCCGTGCAAGATGCCAGGAGTGATACGAGCGCGTGCTTCCTTCACCGCCGACAACTGTGCGAGCGTGCTGCCGAACACCGCGCCGAATCCGACGATGTGCAGGACGATGAGTATTCCCTTGACGATTTCCACGTCTCGATTCTCCCGGGGCGAGCACCCTGCCGCAACGAAGGCGAGGCTTGCTCACACCAGATGAATGAAGGAAAAAACCGCAGATCAGAGGATCAGTGGAAGAAGTGCCGCTCGCCCGTGAAGTACATGGTCACGCCTGCTGCCTGAGCCGCATCGACGACCTCGGGGTCTCGGACCGACCCGCCCGGCTGCACGACCGCGCGCACGCCGGCGTCGAGCAGTACCTGCAGGCCGTCGGCGAACGGGAAGAACGCGTCGGAGGCGGCGACCGATCCTCGCGCGCGGTCTCCCGCGCGCTCCACCGCGAGGCGGCAGGAATCGACGCGGTTGACCTGGCCCATGCCGACACCGACCGAAGCACCCCCCTGCGCGAGCAGGATGGCGTTCGACTTCACGGCGCGGCTCGCACGCCACGCGAACTCGAGATCGGCGAGCGTCGCGGCATCAGCGGGCTCGCCCGTCGCGAGCGTCCACTCGGATGCCGGTGCGAAGGAGCGATCGGAATCCTGCAGCAGGAACCCACCTGAGACCTGACGCAGCTCCACGGGGTTCGGCTGGTAGTCGGCCGGCAGCACCAGCAGTCGCACGTTCTTCTTCTGCGTGAGCACGGCGAGGGCGTCGGGCTCGAAGCCGGGAGCGACGATGACTTCGGTGAAGATCCCGGCGACGGTCTCCGCCATCGCCTTCGTGACGATGCGGTTCGCCGCGATCACGCCGCCGAACGCAGAGACGGGGTCGCACGCGTGCGCGAGTTCGTGAGCGGCGGCGATCGGGTCGGCCGCATCTTCTGGCGCGACGGCGATGCCGCAGGGGTTCGCGTGCTTGATGATGGCGACGGCGGGGCGCTCATGATCGAACGCGGCGCGGAGCGCGGCGTCGGCATCGACGTAGTTGTTGTACGACATCTCCTTGCCGTGGAGCTGCGCGGCCTGTGCGATGCCCGATCCTTCGTTCTCCGTGAAGAGTGCGGCCCGCTGATGGCTGTTCTCGCCGTACCGCAGCACCGATTCGCGGAGCCCGAAGACCTCGTAGCCGACGTACTCCTCGGTGGTTTCGAAGATGCTGTCGATCGACGCCTCGCTCGAATCGGCTTCGGCGGCAGGCGCCTCGCCCCACTCGGCGTCCTCCTGCTCGAGGAACCAGTTCGCCACGGCGGCATCGTACTGGGCCGTGTGCACGAACGCCTCAGTGGCGAGCGAGCGGCGCTGGGCGAGCGTCGTTCCGCCGGCCCGCACGGCGGCGATGATCTCGTCGTAGCGTCCGGGCGAAACGACGATCGCCGCGTTCGCGTGGTTCTTCGCGCTCGCCCGCACCATCGCGGGGCCGCCGATGTCGACGTTCTCGATGACGTCGGCTGCCGGCTTGCCCGATGCGACCGTCTCTTCGAAGGGGTAGAGGTTGACGACCACGAGCTCGAACGCCGCGTAGCCCAGCGCGTCGAGCTGCGCGCGATGGTCGGCGAGGCGCAGGTCGGCGAGCAGTCCGGAGTGCACGGCGGGGTGCAGCGTCTTCACGCGGCCGTCGAGGGCCTCCGCGAATCCGGTGACCTCGGAGACATCGGTGACGGCGTGGCCCGCCTCGCGGATCGTCGCAGCGGTCGAACCCGTCGAGACGATCTCGACCCCGTTCTCGGCGAGCGCGCTGGCAAGGTCGAGCAAGCGCGTCTTGTCGCTGACCGAGATCAGCGCGCGTCGCACGGGCACGACGTCCCGGTGCTCGTAGAGGCTGGGGTCGTGGCTCTGAACTGCCATGCGGCGGGACTCCTTAGGTCGGTGTTCGCAGTCTGGATACGATTCGGGTGCTGAGGCGCTGATCGAGCGCAGGATCACCGCGCGCCGGGCAGCGCGAGCTCTCCGAGTGCGATCTCTCGCACGGTCTGCACGAGCAGGGGGCGTTCGAGCTGCTTGATCCGCTCGTGGAGCTCGGCTTCGGTCTCGCCGGGGCGGACGTCGACGGCGGCTTGTCGCAGCACCGGGCCGGTGTCGACGCCCTCATCGATGACGTGCACGGTGACCCCGGTGCGCTCGGCGCCGGCGGCGAGCGCGTCGCGCACCGCGTGGGCCCCGGGGAATGCGGGAAGCAGTGCCGGGTGCGTGTTGATGAGGCGGGGACTGAAAGCGCGCACGAAGCCCGGGGGAAGAATACGCATGAGTCCGGCACTCACCACGAGACCGGGGTGCGGGCCGGTGCCGACGTGGTGCTCTTGGATCGCCGCGGCGAGCACCTCGCCCCATGCCTCCCGAGAGTCCGAGTCGCGGGGTCGCACGACGAATGCGGGGATCCCTGCGGCGCGCGCGTGCTCCAGGCCGGGCGCGTCGGTGTCCGATCCGACGCAGGCGATCTCTGCCGGGAAATCGGGGTCGGCGGTCGCGTCGATCAGCGCCTTGAGGTTGCTGCCGCCACCGGAGATGAGAACCGCGATTTTCAGCACCGCATCAGTTTACGCGACGGCCGTCACCCGTACCGCCGAGCGACCGCTGAGCATGCGGGACACCGGGCAGCGCTCGTGCGCGGCTGCGGCGAGCGCGTGCGCCTCGTCGAGCGGTACGCCGTCGAAGCGCAGTTCGGCTGCTCCGGATAATTCGAACCCCTGGTCGGTCAGCGGGTGCAGCGAGATCTCCACGGTTGCTTCGACGTCGGTGCCCGGCCCCGCGACGACGCGAGCTGCCGCGTTCAGGCATGTCGCCCACGACAGGGCGAGCAGTTCCTCCGGGTTCGTGGCTCCCGCCCGGTTCTCCGCGGTCGGCGACGCGACGCGCACGCGCAGGCCGCCGTCGACGAAGCTCTCCCCGCTGATGCCGTCGGAGTTGCGGGCCACTGCGATGTAGATCGGTGGCTCGGGTGTTCGGTGCGTCGTTTCGCTGCTCGGCATGGTGCTCCTGACGTGACTTGCGGTTGCGGGCTGCGCACTCTATGTTAGACCCAGTCTAATTAATATGTTTCATGAAAGCACTGTGGTGAAGAGCTGATGAGCGACGCAACGACCACTTCGACGGCGGTCGTCTTCGACGGCGTGAGTCGTCGCTTCGTTCACGGTGAGGCGGAGGTCGACGCGCTCTCCGATGTCAGTCTTGACATTCCTCGCGGTTCGATCTTCGGAGTGCTCGGCGAGAGCGGCGCGGGGAAATCCACGCTGCTGAGACTCATGAACGGTCTCGATCTGCCGACCAGCGGACGCGTGATCGTCAGCGGTACGGATCTCGCCGCGCTCGGCTCTCGAGAGTTGCGCGCCATGCGGCACCGGATCGGCGTCGTCTTCCAGCACTTCAACCTGCTCGGCAATCTCACGGTGCGCGCGAACATCGCCCTCCCGCTGCGCCTGCAGCATCGCCGCGACCCCGCGCGCGTGACCGCAATGATGGAGTTCGTCGGGCTCGCAGGGCTCTCCGACCGCTATCCGGCTCAGCTCTCCGGGGGGCAGCAGCAGCGAGTGGCGATCGCCCGCGCACTCGTCACCGACCCTGAACTGCTGCTGTGCGATGAACCCACGTCCGCGCTCGACACGCACACGACGGCGGAGATTCTCGAACTGCTGCAGGCGACCCGGGCGGAGTTCGGAACGACGATCGCACTGGTCACCCACGAACTCGACGCGGTGAAGGCCGTGTGCGACGCCGCAGCGGTCTTCGAGCGAGGACGCCTGCTCGACATCGTCGAGGTTCCCCGAGTCGCACAGCACCGGGAGCCCCGATACCTCGATCACGTGAAATCGAGGCTCGCATCTTGAACTTCTGGAACGAGCTCGACCGTGTCTTCGGGGAGCACGGCGGAGAGATCGCCCGAGCACTGGGCGAGACGGGCTACATGGTGCTCGCGTCGATCATCGTCGCGGTCGTCCTCGGCACTCCGCTCGGCATCGTGATCACCCTCACACGACCGGGCGGCGTCATGCCGAGACGTGCGATCTGGAGCGCGGCCAACGCGTACGTCACCATCGTGCGCTCCTTCCCGTTCCTGCTCTTCGTCGTCTTCATGATTCCCCTCACGCGCCTCGTCTTCGACACGAGTTTCGGCACCGTGGCCGCGACCTTCCCGCTCGGCTTCGTCGCGGTCGCCATCTACGCCCGCCTCACCGAGCAGATTCTGCTCGAACTGCCGAGCGGATTGCTGCTCGCGGCGGAGTCGATGGGCGCGAGCATTCCGCAGACCGTGTTCCGCTTCCTCCTCGTCGAGGGGCGATCCGGTCTGGTCTACGCACTCACATCGGCGACCATCAGCTTCGTCTCCTACTCCACCGTGCTCGGCGTCGTCGGCGGAGGCGGCATCGGCGACTTCGCGATGCGGTACGGCTACCACCAGTACGACTTCACTCTCATGTACGTCACGATCGCGCTCATCGTCGCCTGCGTCATGCTGCTGCAGAGCGTCGGCACACGCGTCTCCCGCGCGATCGATCACCGCTGAGCGGTGCGGACGACCCTCCCCCTCGATCCCCCATCCTCGACAGAAAGCACCCCATGCGCCATCGCCTGATCATCACCGCCACTGCCGCCACCGCCGCTCTCCTGACCCTCGCCGGCTGCGCCACTGGCCCAGACGCTGCCGATGGCTCGGGCGCGGAAGGAGGCCAGGAGACGCGGACGCTGAAGGTCGCGGCGACCACCACTCCGATGACTGACGTCGTGGAGGCCGCAGCCGAGGCGATTGCGGCACCGTACGAGATCGAACTCGTCGAGGTCGCCGATTACGTGCAGCCCAATTCGATGCTGCAGCACGGGGAGCTCGACGCCAACTTCGTGCAGCATCCGCCGTTCATGGAAGAGTTCAACGCGGGCAACGACGCGTCGCTCGTGGTCATCGAGCCCGTGTATCTGACCGTGGTCGGGATGTACTCGAGCACGCACGCGAGCATGGACGAAGTGCCGGAAGGAGGCCGCATCGTCATTCCGCAGGACACCTCGAACGCCGCCCGGGCGCTGCAGATGGTCGCGAAGGCCGGACTGATCGAGCTCGACGCAGACGCCGACACCTGGTCGGTGACGGTCGACGACATCACGAAGAACCCCAAGAACCTCGATTTCGTGGAGGTCGACATCATGCAGCTCTCGGCGGCGTACCCTGAGGCCGACGCCGTCTTCCTGCACGGCACGTTCGCCCGCCAGCTGGGCCTCACACCGGAAGAGGATGCGATCGCCGTGGAGCAGGACCCTCAGTTCGCCGTTTCGCTCGTATCCCGCGAGGACAACGCCGATTCGCCGGAGGTCGCCGCACTCGCAGAGGCGTTCCACAGCGACGAGGTGCGTCAGGCGCTCGAGGACGCAGAAGTCCCGGTGGCCTTCTAATCACCCGATCGGGTCGTCGCAGGCGGAGATGGCGATCGTACGATCGGCGAGCTCCCACGGACGGTGCCACGCGTACAGCTCCTCCTCCTGGGCGGCCCAGCGGTCCCAGTGCGGGGCGTAGACCTCACCATCGCGTGCGAGCGCGCGGCGCTTTCGCGTCACCGCCTCGACCTCGAGCCAGACGCTGCGCACCCGAGGCAGTGCCGCTCCTGCGGCGGCGGCCCAGTTCTCGGCCGCTGCGAGGTTCTCAGCGGTAATCGCACCGCATCCCTCGATCACGAGCGGAACCCGCGGTTCGATGCGCTCGCGGGCACCGAATGCAGCCGCGATCCAGTCGTACGCACGATAGCTGCTCGTTCGCAGCGCGGCCGCGAGCGCGAGCGACCCGGCGGCGAGCCCATCCCACCCCGGGTACAGCGCCTCCACGTGCAGCACCTGCGCAGGCCGGAGCAGGGCCGCGAACGTCTGCACCATACGCTCCGCGAGATGCGTCTTCCCCGAGCCGGAGCGGCCGTCGATGAGCAGCACGTCGCAGTCGGCGAGCTCCTCGAGATCCAGATCCACCATCAGAACTCCCGGTTCCCGTCCGTGCGCCAGCGTTCGGCCGCCAGCATGATGCCGGCCGTCAGCACGCCGAGCACGACCGCCCCCGCGAGCCCGGCCCCGTAGCTCTCGGGTGCCTGATGGCCGATCAGCGCGGCGACCACGACCGGGAGCGTCTGCTCCCCGGGTCGCACGAGGAAGGACGTGGCTCCGAATTCCCCCAGCGAGGTCGCACAGGCGAAGCCGAGCGCGAGCCCCGCGGAACGTCCGAGCAGGGGCAGATCGATGGTGCGCAGCATCGCGAGCGGGCCGGCGCCGAGCGACGACGCCGCGTCGCGCAGCTCGGTCGGGATTCCCCGGAGCACGGGCAGCAGCGTGCGCACGACGAGCGGCAGCGCGACGAGGGCCTGAGCGATCGGGATCAAGACGGTCGAAGTTCGCAGATCGAACCCGATGCCGAGCGGCCGATTCATGGTCAGGAGCAGACCGAAGCCCAGTGTCACTGCTGATACGCCGAGCGGCAACATCACGAGCGCGTCGAAGGCCTCGATGCCCCGTCGGAGCGATCGGGTGCGAGGGCGACGGGAGAGGACGAGGGCCAGCAGCATGCCGAGCACGATAGCGATGAGGGCAGCCACCGCGGCGATGCGGAGCGAGGCTCCGATGGCCTCGAGCACCGTGCCATCGATCGGCAGCGCTTCCGGCGGATCTGCGAGCGCGGCGTAATTCGCCAGCGTCCACCTCCCTTCCCGGTCCCTCAGCGAGCGCGTCACCAGAGCGGTGAGCGGGAGCACATGCAGCAGCAGCAGCGTCGCCCCCACCAGCGTCAGCACCGGAGCATCGACTCGCCGTGGAGGCGTTCCGCGCCCCCGCTCCTCGCGCAGCACGACCGCGCGCTCTCCGGCGCGGCGCAACTGCGCCGACACGGCGAGCGCGGCGGCCACGATCGCGAACTGGGCGATCGACAGCACCGCCGCGCCGCGGAGGTCCAGGAACTGAACGGTGAGCCGGTAGATCTCCGTCTCCACGTTCGCGAAGGCGGTGCCGCCGAGAATGAGCACGATGCCGAACGAGGTGGAGCAGAAGAGGAACACGAGCGCCGCGGCGGACGCGATGGCGGGGCCGAGCGCGGGGAGTGTCACGATGCACCAGGCGCGCACCCGTGATGCGCCGAGCACTCGCGCGGCCTGCTCGGAGGTGTCGTCGAGGCGGGCCCAGAACCCGCCGACCATGCGGGCGACGACGCCGACGTTCGGAAATGCGAGTGCGAGTACGACCGCGGCGAAGCTCTGGTCCAGCCCCCACGATCCCAGCGGCCCTCCCGGTCCGAGCAACGCCGAGAATGCGACGCCGACGACCACCGAGGGCAGCACGAACGGCACCGTGAGCACCCCTTGCAGCACCCGCTTGCCGCGAAAATCGAGACGGTAGAGCGCGTAGGCGGCTGGTACCCCGAGCGCGAGGGAGAGCGCAGTCGCGAGCCCCGCTTGGGCGAACGTCTGGCCGATGACCCGCCAGGTGCGTTCCGCGCCGAACACCTCTGGCAGACCGCTCAGATCGAGTCGTCCCCCGTCGACGAACCCTGTCGCGACGAGCGAGAACACCGGCCAAACGAAGAACAGGGCGAGGAACGCGAGCGGCAGGGCCGCCGCCAGCGTCCACGCTGCAACGCCCCACGGGCCGAGAGCGGCACGTGGGGCGCCTCGGCCAGTCGGGCGGATGATCAGAGGCCGATCTGCTCGCTCAGGGCTTTGAGCCAGTCCTCGCGACCCGACTCGATCTCGCGGGAGCTGAGGTCGTGCGTCCGCCCCGGCGCGGGCGACGGCGCGAATTCCGTCCATGCCGAGGGCAGTTCCACAGCCGCATCGACGGGGTTCATGTACATCGCGTCCGGAATGGTCTGCTGGAACTCCTGCGACACGAGATAGTCGACCACGGCCTCGGCGCCGGCCTCGTTCTGAGCACCCCTCAGCACCCCTGCGTACTCGACCTGCCGCGTGCACGTGTCGAGCAGCGCGGCAGTGCTCGACGCCGTGCCAGCCTCGTCGACCGTGAAGGCCGGAGACGAAGCGTAGGAGACCACGATCGGCCGCGTACCCGCTTCGCCGCCCTGGGTGAACTGACCGTAATACGCGTCGCTCCACCCCTGCTCGATGCGCGCTCCATTGTCGACGAGCCGCTGCCAGTAGTCCGCGAAGCCGTCCTCCCCGAATTCGGCGACGGTGCCGACGAGGAACGAGGCCCCCGTCGACGAAGCGGTCGGGTCGAGCAGCACGGCGAGATCGCGATACTCCGGCTTCGCCAGGTCGTCGTAGGTTCGCGGCTCCGAGATCCCCTGATCCGCGAACCAGGCGGTGTCGATATTGATGCAGGTCGCGCCATGGTCCACTGCGACGAGGCCGGAAGCCGGATCGCCGTCGACGGCGAACTGCTCAGCGCCCTCGGGCAGCTGCGCTGGAGCGTAGTCGGCGACCACGTCGTTGTCGATGAGACGCGAGGCGAAGATGTTGTCGACGCCGAAGAACGCATCGGCGATGGGCGCACCCTGGGTGAGTACGAGCTTGTTCGTGAGCTCTCCCCCGTCGCCGGCTGAGACGACCTGTACGTCGTACCCGGTCGCTGCGCTGGCGGCCGCAGCGAAATCATCGTTCGGGAACGAGTCGTGGACGGCGAGCGTCACCGTCTTCGTATCCGGCGCTTGCTCCGCACCGCTCGCGCATCCGCTCGTTCCGAGGCAGAGCAGTGCCCCGAGCGCGAGCGCGGGCAGTGCGCGGTGCCGCGCACGATGAGAATTGGGCGTAGGCGTCATTGAGGCGTCCTTCCTCCGCTGGCATGAACCAGATCAGGTGAACGGTCGGAGCTCGCGTGCTCCCTCTCAGCCCCGCGCGCCGGGACTCCCGTGGATTGCCCTCTTACCCTAGTGCCCTCGCCCCGGCCACCGCCAACCCGATCGACGTTCGGGCTTCGACTCCTCCGCCGCGTCGTCGCTGGGCGTCGCCTCCGCGTCCCACGAATAGGCCTGCACGAGTGTCGCCTCGTCGATCAGCTCGTCGGAATCGCGACGGGCGTCGGGTCGTGACTCCGCCTCGCCCTCGTCCGAGGCATCATCGACTGTCGGCTCGTCGGAGCCGGAACGCAGCGGTTCGGCCGGCACGAAGGCCTCGGTATCGAACGCCTCGGTATCGAACCCCTCCGTGTCGAAGGTCTCGGTGTCGAACGTCTCGGTGCCGAACCCTTGACCGTCGCTCGCCTCGGCACGGGTCGGCTCAGTGCCGAATGTTTCGGCGTCGAAGGCCGCAGTGTCGAACGCGTCGGTTTCGTCACCTGCGGTACGCATCGCGTCGATCTCGTGCATGTCGGCGGTCGCGTCTTCGACAGCGCGCCGTCCTCTGGCGGCATCTCGATCCGCGGCCAGGACGAGTGCCTCGTCGACCGCCGTCTCGAAGTCGACGTCGTCGCTGTCGCCACCGGCGTCGGCACCGGCACCGACGCCGGCACCGACGCCGGCACCGGGAGCAGGGTCTGCGGCTGCTGCTCGGCCAGGCAGCAGACCGCCCGACGCAACCGCTGCTGGAACGACGGATGGCAGCGCGGCGCGGAACTTCGCCGCATCGAAGCGTCCCGCGATGACGCCGATGAGCAGGCCCCCGCCCACCTCGAGCGCGATGAGCCCCCCTGTGAGCCAGGGGTCGGGGCCGTTCGACGCGAGGCGATCCGGCCCCATCGACCCGCGCGCAAGGGCGCTCAGGCCGGCGACGGAGAGTCCTGACAGCACCGCGGCCAGCACCGTGATCGACACGGCGGCCGGCCACGAGGCCCGGCGCATCCCGGGTCGGCGCGCGAAGAGCACGCCGAGAGCGAGCGCGGCGATGACCAGTACTCCCGGGGCCAGCGCCCCGCGCTCACCCCAACCGTCGGGAAGCACGCCGAGCATGGGCAAGGCTGGGAGCGGGCCGAGCAGCGTTTCGAATGGGGTGACCGAGCTTCCAGCGCCGATCTCGAAGCCGGCTCCCGACATCCACGCGAGGCTCCACACGATCGCCAGCGGCACGAGCGCCAGTTGCGCGAGGAACAATGTGAGCGACCCGATGGGATCGAGCTGCAGACTCTGCGCCAGCGCCGTGACATCGGCATAGCCGACCGCCACAGCGACGGCGAAGCCCAGCGCGGCGATACCGAGCATCAGCGCGAACGCTGCCGCCGCGAGACGAAACATCTCGGCCGCACGGCTCGGCAATGCTGCTCCGAACCGGACCCCCAGGTATTCGAGCCCGCGCAACGCGATCCTCACGCCCGACTCCCACCACGGGTGCCCGTCGCGCCCGGCACGCACCAGGAACGCCGCGCACGATGCGGCACCGTACACGGCGGCGGCGCTGAGCGCTGCCTGGACCGCTGAGCCTTCGATCAGGGGCGCGGCGAGTGCCGCTGCGGCGAGGGCGACGGCCCCGAATCCGACGGCGCCGCCGAGCACGCCCATGGCGCCGACCCCGCCACGGCCGGCGAACCGCCATCCCGCGCGCAGTGCGAGCAGCACCGAGATGAGCGTGAAGCCGAGAGGAACGAGCGACAGGGTGAAGCTGAACGCTTCCGGCGCGAGCCCCAGGCCGAGCGCCGTCTCCGCTGACAGCGAGAAGTGCAGCGGCACGAAGTGCGCCAGCAGCCAGATGCCCGTCACGTCGGCCGCGACCGACGCCGGTTCGGCCGCGAGGCCGAAGGTGATGACCCAGACCAGCACTGCGGGAACCGCGACGACGGCGATTCCGGCGAGCGCCACGGCGACCGCCTCGATTGCGGCGATCACCGCGGTCACCAAAGATCTCATTGCCAGAATCTTACTCCGAGCGGTGCCCCGAATTCCCTGGTCCCGCTGCCGTAGGGTGAGGGGTCAGCTCTCGAATCGCGCACGGGAAGGCCGGGCACTCATGCCGCACGCTCCGCTCCAACGCTCGGCCGACGCACCGCAGGGGCGGGTCGTGATCACCGGAGCGGGCGGCTTCATGGGCCGATATCTCGCGGACCGGTACCGAGATGCCGGGCGCGACGTCATCACGGTGGGTCGGTCCGGATCGAACATCAGCTGGAACAACGCCGCTGCACTCCGCGACGCAGTGGACGGCGCGTCGCTCGTCGTCGGCCTGGCGGGCAAGAGCGTGAACTGCCGCTACACGGCTGCGAACCGCGCCGAGATCATGCGATCCCGCGTCATCACCACGCAACGGCTCTCGCGGGCCATCGCTTCGGCCGCCGACCCTCCTCCGGTCTGGTTGAACGCCTCCACGGCGACCATCTACCGGCACGCCGATGACCGCCCCATGACCGAGGCCGGCGGCGAGATCGGTTCGGGCTTCTCGGTCGGCGTCGCGCAGGCGTGGGAAGCGGCGCTGATGCGCGATGCACTGCCCCGCACGCGTCGCGTCGCACTGCGCACCGCGATCGTGCTCGGCTCCGGTGGGGTGCTTCCGACGATTCGCGCTTTGGCTCGCCTCGGTATGGGCGGATCGCAACTCGACGGCCGCTGGCCGGTGACCCGGGCTCGTCGGCTCGCGGGCACTGCGCACCGGTTCGCTGCGCGCGGCGGTTCGCAGATGTTCAGCTGGATCCATATCGAGGACGCCGCGCGGGCCCTCAATTTCCTGGAGCAGCATCCAGAGCTCGACGGCGCCGTGAACCTGAGCGCACCGAACCCGGTCGACAACCGAACCTTCATGCGCACGGCGCGCAGCGTACTCGGGGTCGCGATCGGCCCGCCGCTGCCCCGCTGGGTGCAGGAGATCGGTGCGATCGCGATCCGAACCGAGACGGAACTCGTGCTCAAGAGCCGGTGGGTGCTGCCCGAACGATTGGGCCGGTCGGGGTTCGCGTTCCAGTACCCCGAGCTCGAGCCCGCGCTGCGCGCGGCGTACCGCAGGTGACCGCTGCTATTCGGCGCCGTGGATTAGCCCGAGGATGCGGTCTTGCAGATCCTGGAACTCGACAGTGCGCTCGGACGCCAGGGTGCGCGGCCGCTCGATCGGCACGTCGACGATCTGCTGCACACGGCCCGGACGCGGACTCATCACGATGACGCGATCGCTCGTCACTACGGCTTCACCGATGTCGTGGGTCACGAGGAGCACCGTGATGCGGTGCCGTTCCCACACCTCGAGCAGCAGTTCTTGCATGGTGCGGCGCGTGAGAGCGTCGAGCGCCCCGAATGGCTCGTCCATGAGCAGGATCTCCGGTCCGTAGCTCAGCGAGCGCGCAAGTGCGACGCGCTGCTGCATGCCGCCCGAGAGCTCGACCGGCCGTGCGCGTTCGAAGCCGTCGAGGCCGACGAGGCCCAGGAAGTCCCGAGCCCGATCCGCCCGATCGGCCCGGGAGAGGCCCCGCTCGCCGCGCAACGCGAATTCGACGTTCTGCTGCACCGTCAGCCACGGCATGAGCGTCGCGTGCTGGAAGACCACACCGCGGTCTCTGCCCGGCCCCGTGATCGGAGCACCGTCCACCTCGAGTGTGCCGGACGTCGGTTCCTCCAGACCGGCGATGAGCGACAGCAGCGTCGACTTGCCGCAGCCGGAAGCGCCGACGATCGAGACGAATTCGTTCGTTCCGACCTCGAGGTCAACGCCCTCCAGAGCCGTGACGCTCCCGAATCGCTTCACGATGCCGGCCGCCCGCAGTTTCGGCGACGCGGGGTGCTGAGCGCTCATGGGCGACCCTCCTGATACGCGAACATGCGCCGACCGGCCGCGCGCATGGCCTGATCGAGAATCAGCCCGAGCACACCGAGCACGAACACGTACCCGATGATCAGGTCGGTCTCGAAGAATCGCTGCGCCACCGTGATGCGGTAGCCCATGCCACTTGAAGCGGCGACGAGCTCTGCGACGACGAGCCAGGTCCAGGCCCACCCGAGCGTGATTCTCAGCGCGTCCCAGATGCGCGGCATCGCCGACGGCACGACGATCCGCACCAGCAGTTGCCCCCAGCTCAGCCCGAGAGTCTCCCCCAGACTCACCAGCGTCCGCGGGGTGCGCCGCACCGCGTCGGCCACCATGAGCACCTGCTGGAAGAAGGTGCCCATCCAGATGATCAAGAACTTCTGATTCTCGTCGATGCCGACCCAGACGATCGTGAGTGGAACGAATGCGACGACCGGCATGTACCGGATGAAATCCATGAGCGGCTCGAGCGCGGCTTCCACCCGGGCGTTCACACCCATGAGCGTGCCGACCGGGATCGCCATGACGGTCGCGATCACGAAGCCCATGAGAATGCGGAAGGAGCTGACCCCGACGTCGCTCCACAGCTCGCCGTTCGCAACCTGCCGGCCGAGAGCCTCGAGCACCGCGCCGGGGCCAGGAAGGAACATCGGGTCCGCGAGACCCGTCGCGCCGGCCGCCCACCACACGGCGATGAGCAGCACGAACGTCGTGCTCGCGATCGCGAGGTACGCCGGTCGCCCGATCGGTCGTCCGATGCGCGCACGCCGACGCCGCAGCGCCGGAACGGTGTTCACGGGTCCCGCCATGATTGCCGGTTACTCCCCGAGGAACTCGGCGCGGATCGCGCTCGTCGCGTCGACATCGCCCGAGATCAACCCGATGCGCTGCGCCACCTCGGCGAGAGCCGGCAGCGTCTCGTCGGCGTAGTCGCCCGAGAGTTGATCGCGGTTCTCGGCGAGCGAGTAGTAGTGCACGCCGGCGAAGGCGGTTTCAAGATCGGCAGGGTCGGAGCCCACCCCTGCGGCGATGATGCCCTGCGCGGCCTCGGTGTCGCTCTCGTAGTACGCGACGGAATCGTCCCACGCGGCGAGCACGTCGCGCACCTCGTCCGGACGCTCGTCGAGCACGTCGTTGCGCACGACCAGCACGTCCGTGATGAGCCCGGGGAACTCTCCGGCGGTCACCACGGCTTCGGCTCCGGCGTCCGAGCCGAGCGCCTCGCTGATGTACGGCTCGTACGTCACCCCGGCGTCCACGCGGCCGGCGAGCAGCATGGGCGTCACCTTGTCAGCAGACGACTCGACGACCTCGATGTCGTCGAAGTCGAGGCCGGCCTCCTCGAGCGCTTCGGCGATCAGGATCTCGCTCGTGGCGCCCTTCTCGAACGCCACCGTCTTGCCCTTGAGCCCCGCCACATCATCGATGCCCGAAGTGCTCAGGATCGCGTCGGCTTCAGTGGCCGAGTCGAGCATGAGCACGATCGAGACGTCCACGCCCTCCTCGATGAACTGCAGTGCGGCCTGAGCGCCCACGTTCGCCATGTCGAGGCGATCGGCGGCGAGCGCGGCGTTCACGTCGGAGTCGGCGTTGAAGCTCGACAGCTGCACGTCGACTCCGCGGTCCTCGAAGAAGCCCTGGTCCTCGGCGACGTACCACTGCCCGTATCCGAGCCAGGGCTGCGTGCCCATGCGCAGCGCCTCGCCGGACGCTTCGTCGGACGAGCCGCCCGACTGCGTCGAGCAGCCCGTGAGCGCGAGGGCGATCGCTGCCGTTGCGGCGGCGGTGAGGGAGAGCGTGCGGGTGAGGCGGGTCACGGCGGTCCTTTCGAAGTGGCGCGGCCGGGGGGCGCGCGGAGGCGCGACTTCGCGCACAACCTCTCCAGTTTACGGGAGACCGCGCGGATTCGTCCCGTGCTCCTTCCGAACGCGAGCGGGGCGGCCTCCCGAAGGAGACCGCCCCGCTCTGGCAGAGATGCGCCGGTGCTTACAGTGCGTTGAACGCCTCGCGCAGCAGGTTCGCCGTTTCAGTCGGCGTCTTGCCCACCTTCACGCCTGCAGCCTCGAGGGCCTCCTTCTTCGCCTGCGCCGTTCCGGCCGAACCGGAGACGATCGCACCTGCGTGGCCCATCGTCTTCCCCTCGGGAGCCGTGAACCCGGCGACATAGCCGACGACGGGCTTCGTCACGTTCGCCTTGATGTAGTCGGCGGCGCGCTCCTCGGCGTCGCCGCCGATCTCGCCGATCATCACGATGGCGCGGGTTTCGGGGTCGGCCTCGAACGCGGCGAGCGCGTCGATGTGCGTCGTACCGATCACCGGGTCCCCGCCGATGCCGATAGCCGTCGAGAAGCCCAGGTCGCGCAGCTCGTACATCATCTGGTACGTCAGTGTTCCCGACTTCGAGACGAGGCCGATCGGGCCCTTGCCGGTGATCGTGGCCGGCGTGATGCCTGCGAGCGCCTCGCCAGGGGTGATGATGCCGGGGCAGTTCGGGCCGATGATGCGCGTCTCGTTGCCGGTCGCCTGGGCGTGCGCCCACAGCTCGGCCGAGTCCTTCACCGGCACGCCCTCAGTGATGATGACGAGCAGGCCGATTCGGGCGTCGATGGCCTCGATGGCGGCGTCCTTGGTGAACGCCGGCGGCACGAACGCCACCGATACGTTCGCCCCGGTGGCCTCCATCGCCTCGGCGACCGAGGCGAAGACGGGAAGCTCGACGGTTGCGCCGTCGGCGTCGACGTGCGAGACGGTGGTGCCGGCCTTGCGGGCATTCACTCCCCCGACGACGTTCGTCCCCGCGGCGAGCATGCGCGCGGTGTGCTTGGTGCCCTCGCCGCCGGTGATGCCCTGGACGATGACCTTGGAATCCTTGTTCAGGAAGATCGACATGGTGGTTCTCCTGCAGTCTTTCGTCTCGGCTCAGCGGGCGTTCGCGAGTTCGGCGGCCTTGTCGGCGCCCTCGTCCATCGTGGCGGCCTGCGTCACGAGCGGGTGGGCAGCCTCGTTGAGAATCGCGCGGCCCTCTTCGACGTTGTTGCCGTCGAGACGCACGACGAGCGGCTTGTTGGCGGCGTCGCCGAGCTTCTTCAGCGCGCCGACGATGCCGTTGGCGACCGCATCGCAGGCGGTGATTCCGCCGAATACGTTGACGAACACCGACTTCACCTGCGGATCGCCGAGGATCACGTCGAGTCCCGCCGCCATGACCTCTGCAGACGCGCCGCCGCCGATGTCGAGGAAGTTGGCGGGCTTCACGCCGCCGTGGTTCTCGCCCGCGTAGGCGACGACGTCGAGCGTCGACATGACGAGCCCGGCGCCGTTGCCGATGACCCCGACCTCGCCGTCGAGCTTCACGTAGTTCAGGTCCTGCGCCTTGGCCTTCGCCTCGAGCGGATCCTCGGTCGACTTGTCGGCGAGCTCAGCGTGCTGCGGCTGACGGAAGTCGGCGTTCTCGTCGAGGGATACCTTGCCGTCGAGGGCGATGACGTCGCCGGCGCCGGTGAGCACGAGCGGGTTCACCTCGACGAGCGTGGCGTCTTCGCCGACGTACACCTCGTAGAGCTTCTGGAAGACGGGAACCACCTTCGGGATGAGCTCCTCGGGGAACTTCGCGGCCCGGGCGATCTCCTCCGCCTTCGCAGCGTCGATGCCCACGATCGGGTCGACGGCGATGCGCGCGAGCGCTTCGGGCTTCTCCACCGCGAGCAGTTCGATCTCGACGCCGCCCTCGACCGAGGCGAGCGACAGGTACGAGCGGTTGGCACGATCGAGCAGCACGGAGAAGTAGAACTCCTGCGCGATGTCAGCGCCCGCGGCCACCATGACGCGCTCGACGACGTGTCCCTTGATATCGAGTCCGAGAATCGACTGCGCCGCCTCGAACGCCTCATCGGGGGTCTTCGCGACCTTCACGCCGCCGGCCTTGCCGCGGCCTCCGGTCTTCACCTGCGCCTTCACGACGACGACGCCGCCGAGCTTCTCGGCGGCCGCGCGCACCTCTTCCGGGGTGTCGGCGACGATGCCGGCCAGTACCGGCACCTCGTATCGTTCGAATAGATCTCGTGCCTGGTACTCGTACAGATCCACGTACTGTCCTTTGCTTGGGAGTCGGGGTGATCCGAGGCAGAAAAATGTCTCGATGTCGAGGTAACTCGACCGGTACTCAGCCTATCATCGCGTGATGGGCGTCCCTCGACCGCCTCCCGGCTTCGCGCGATACAGCTCGGCGTCCGCCCGCGCGAGCACCGCGTCGAGCGGTTCGCCCGCGCGGGCCGTCGCGATCCCCCACGACCATGAGAAATCGGAGTCCCTCCGGAGCCTCCCGAGCTGCTCCTCCACTGCGGCTGCGTCGCCGCGGAAGACCAGCGCGAACTCGTCCCCGCCCAGCCGCGCGACGAGCCCGCCTCGACGCGCGGTGGTGCCGCGGCGGCCCACCAACTCGTTCCACGCATCCACGCTCGCCGAGAGCGCGGTATCGCCGGCCAGATGCCCACCGGCATCGTTCACACCCTTGAAATCGTCGAAGTCGAGCATGGCGACGGTGACGGGTTCGCCGCTGCGGGCCGCTCGGCGCCGCACGACCCCGGCGAGTTGCTGCAGCCCGCGACGATTCAGCGCCCCGGTCAGGGAATCGAGTCGCGCCTCCTTGCGCAATTGACGCTGCACGGTTCTCGCCCCTTCGAAGCAGAACAGCGCGACGAGGATCGCGTAGCCGACCATCATCCTGGGGTCGGATACGCCGTTTCCGAGGTCGGGGTTGAGGTGCAGGATGAACAGGAGGCGCACGACACCGAGCCCGATGAGGGCGCGACCGAGCAGCGCAGGGTAGAACCACCCGATGTACAGCGCGATGAGCGGAAGCTCGAGGAGAGCGTTGATCTCGGCGTGCACATGGATCGAGGCGAGGAGGAAGTAGGTCGACAACGACTCGATGCCGGCGAACATGACGAGCCCGGCCCAGAGCGGGTACCGGCGCCCGAGCACCAGCGGCAGCACGGTTGCCACGATGTAGAAGGTGAGCCACAGCGAGACTGCAGATCGGTTGAGGTGCGGGTGGGGCAGGAGGAGATCGAAGACGAAGACGGTTGCGAGCAGCAGCGGGACGGCTGCGCTCATGTACGAGAACGGCGTCTGCCTGCGGTCGAAGCGTTCCCACGCGTCGCGCACGACAGCTCTCGCGCTCACGCGGGGCCGGCGGCTATCCATGCGGCACCTGCCGCTTCAGCCGCTTCTGCGCGTACAGCGCCGCGTCGGCGCGCTGCAGGAGTGCGGCGAGGTCGTCGCCGGCGGCGTACTCGCTCGCACCCCACGACCACGGGTGCGTGGACGCGGCCTGCAAACGCTCGACGATGGCACTCGTTTCCGCGCGATCCGTATCGGGGAGGAGGATCGCGAACTCGTCGCCGCCGAGCCGACCGATGACGTCGCTGCCGCGCAGTTCGCTTCTCCATGCGCTCACGGTCGTTTCGAGGGCCCGGTCACCGGCGGCGTGACCGTGCGCGTCGTTGACCTGCTTGAAGCCGTCGAAGTCGATGGCCAGCAGCGACATCGGAGTGGTGCGACGTCGCAGCCTGACCGCTGCCCGCTCGAAGAACGGGGCCCGGTGGAGAGCTCCGGTGAGCGCATCGGTGGCATCGACGCGTTTCGCTCGACGCCAGAGATAGTTGCCTGCGATGTAGCAGAAGAGCAGACTCAGCAGGCCGTGCACCGCCACGGGGGCGCCGATGCGTCCCTCGGGGTTGAAGAGCGGGTTGGAGACCATGACCATCCCGAACACCGCCATGCACAGCGCGATCAGCGGCAGGGCGAGACGCGGCCGCACGAACCAGCCGAGGTAGAAAGCGACGATGGGCAGCTGCTGCAGCGCGGAGATCACCGTTTGCGGGTCGTCGGCCAGGCTCAGGAAGTAGGCCTGGGCCACCAGGAAGATGAAGACGGCGACGATGCCCACCCACCGAGGGAGGCGCCGTCCCAGGAAGAGCGCCGTCACGGCACTGGTCAGGGTGATGACGAGCAGCGCCCAGTTCAGCGCGCGATGCTCGATGTAGTCGGGGAAGAGCAGGTCGACCGCGAGCGTGAGCGACATGAGCACGGCGGCGAAGGTGATGTACCACGAATGCGCGTCGTGTCTGCGGAGGAATGCCGTCGCCGAGGGCATACTCCGCCCTCCCTTCGATGCGGTGCGCATCCCCCGTCTTCCCCAGCCGTCCGGGTATAGGGTACACACTTCCGCGATCCGGGCATATGGCGAGATTCTCGGTTCGACGCAACATTCGCCGTACATCTTCCGTTCTCTCAGCGATGAAGAATACACTCGATCGCGCTGCGGCCGCCGGCCTCCCCGCTCCGGGGCGGGTATTCGAGTCGGCGCGGCAGGAGAGAAGTCACGTGAGCACTACGGAGGAGGCCCGCCCCGAGGGCCTGCGAGCACGCAAGCGCCGGCGCACCGAGAACGCCATCGAGTCATCGGCGGTGCAGCTCGCCCTAGAGCTCGGCGTCGAGCACGTCACGGTCGATGCCATCTGCGAACGCGCCGATATCTCTCGGAGCACCTTCTTCAACTACTTCCCGTCCCGAGACGATGCGATCGTCGGGCGAGCGATCGACATCCCGGACGGCGAAGCCGCGTTCGCCGTGCTCGACAGCACGCCGGACGATCTTCCGCTGGGTCTCTTCCGTCTGCTCTTCGCGGCCATCGGCCACCGCAGCGTCAATGCCGACATTGCGCGGGATCGAGGCCGTCTCGTCGCCGAGCAGTACGAGGCCGGGCGTTTGATGATGATCTCGATTCTGGAATCGGGCTACCAGCTCGACGCGGTCGCGGTGGCGTGGCTTCGGGCGCACCCGGAGCACGCGAAGCTGGACTCACCGCAGCGGGAGTCGGCGCTGGCCCTCGCGCTCGTGCATGGCGCGATGACGGCGCAGATGGCCGAGTGGACGGCGGGAAGCGGCGACGTGAGCGCCGACGAGTCGGACTTCTTGCGCATCGCGGCCGACTTCCGCCGACTGCTCGGCGCGAACGCGGCGTAGGCGTAGGCGTAGGCGCCGCGTTCCCTCGCGCCGCAGCGTTCTAACGTGCGTCGCCCAGGTATTCGACGAGCGGCGCCTACTTATTCGACGACCTTCTCGATCGGTGCGAGCTTCACGAGCAGCTTGCGCTCTCCGACGGTGTCGAATACCACGTGGGCGATGCGCTTCGTTCCGGAGCCCGAGATTCCCGTGACCCTGCCGTCGCCGTACTCGTCGTGCCGAATGCGGTCTCCTGTTGCGAGCTCGAGGTCGCCGTTGTCTCTCACCGAACCGTCGACGAGGTTCGGGAAGCCACCCCCGCTCGCTTGAGCCTCCTTCGCAAGTCGCTTCCGTTCGCGCCACTTGTCGAGCGCGGATTGCATGTTCCCGCTCGCGGGCTCGCTGACTGCGGCCGATCCAGAGCCTCCTCCGCCTCCGGAGAACGACACTGTGGAGTCCGTACGGGTGCGCGACCAGGATCCGTTCGATCCCGGTGAGCGGGGTGCGTTCAGCGCGCGCGAAGCGGTCCCGCCCCGTCCGGTCACCTCGCCCGGCGACTGCCGCCAGTCGATGAGCCCTTCGGGGATCTCCTGCAGGAACCGCGACGGCATTGCGACGGAGACATCGCCGAACGTCGCACGGGTCGAGGCGAGTGTGAGGTACAGACGCTCGCGCGCTCGCGTGATGCCGACGTACATCAATCGGCGTTCCTCGTTGATGCCGCCGATCTCATCGACAGACATCTGGTGCGGGAGGAGTCCTTCTTCGACTCCCGTGATGAAGACGGCTGCGAACTCGAGGCCCTTTGCCGTGTGCATCGTCATCAGCGACACGGTGCCGCTCGAGTCGTCGAGGTCGTCGGCGGCGGCGACGAGACTCACCTCGGTCAGGAATGCGAGCAGACCCGCGCCTGGTTGCTTCACGTCGAACTCGCGCGCCACGGCGAGGAGTTCCTCGAGGTTCTCAGCGCGGGCATCGTCTTGCGGGTCGCGCTTCGCCCGCAGCTTCTCGATCATGTCGGTCTCGTCAAGCACCAGCTTCATCACGTCGCCGACGGGGGCTGGGACGGCGTCTTCACCCGCGACGTCGGTCGCACCGCCACCGGCGGCCATCCGTGATGCCCGCACGAGCATCTCGCCCAATCCGCGCACGGTCGCGCGGATCTTCGGGCCGATCGCCGTGACCTCCTCCGCTCGCAGCATTGCTTCGTGGAACGACAGGCCGTTGGCTTCCTGGAAGTTCGCGAGATGGGCCTCCGCCATCGCGCCGACCCCGCGCTTCGGAGCGCCGAGGAGGCGCGACCACGCGATGGGGTCGTACGGGTTCGCAATGCTCGTGAGGTACGCCATCGCGTCTTTCACCTCGGCGCGCTCGTAGAACTTCGTGCCGCCGAGCACGCGGTAGGGAATGGCGGATCGGATCAGCAGCTCTTCGAGGGCGCGCGTCTGGGAGTTCGTGCGGTAGAAGACGGCGATGTCGCTGTAGGCGACGCCCGCGCGGTGCAGGTCCTCGATCTCCTCCGCGACGAAGCGTGCTTCATCGTGCTGCGAGTACCCGGTGAAGCCAACGATGCGCTCGCCGTCGCCCTCCGACGTCCACAGCCGCTTCTCCTGGCGGTCGAAGTTGTTGCCGATCACGGCATTCGCCGCTGACAGGATGTTCTGCGTCGAGCGGTAGTTCTGCTCGAGTTTCACGACCTCGGCGCCGGAGAAATCGCGCTCGAACTCGACGATGTTGCGAATGTCGGCGCCGCGGAACGCGTAGATCGACTGATCGGAGTCGCCGACGACTGTCAAGCTCGCGGCGGGGATGCGGCCGGAGGCGTCGAGCTCGCGCTCGCGCGCCGGCGGCACGAGGCGCTCGACCTCTTCCGGTTCGATGGGCCGCGTGAGCTCGCGGATCAGCGAATACTGCGCGTGATTCGTGTCCTGATACTCGTCGACGAGAATGTGACGGAAGCGGCGCTGATAGATCGCAGCGACATCGGGGTGCGAACGGAACAGGTGCACGGTCTGCCCGATGAGGTCGTCGAAGTCGAACGCGTTCGCACGCTTCAGCTCCTGCTCGTACATTCTGAAGATCTCGACGAACAGCCGCTCACGAGGGTCGTTCTCGTTCATCGTCGCCGCGTGCGTCGCGGCGTCGACCAGCTCATTCTTGAGTTTCGAGATCTTCGAACCCGAGTTCGCCGGAGTGAAGCCGTACGTGTCGGCGTCGAGCTCCTTGATGATGCGCTTCAGCAGCGCACGGGAATCGGCGGAATCGTAGATCGTGAAGCCGGACACATAGCCGAAGCGCTCAGCCTCGCGACGCAGGATGCGCACGCACGCCGAGTGGAAGGTCGAGACCCACATGCCCTGCGATGCGTCTCCGAGCAGCCCCTCGATGCGCTCCCGCATCTCGGCCGCGGCCTTGTTCGTGAACGTGATGGCGAGGATCTGGCTCGGCCATGCCTCGCGCTCGCGAATGAGATGCGCGATGCGATGCGTCAGCACCCGGGTCTTGCCCGAGCCTGCTCCCGCGACGATGAGCAGCGCGGGTCCGCGAGTCGTCACCGCTCGCGCCTGCGCGGGGTTGAGACCGTCGACCAGGGGGTCGTCGGCCGTGCCGTTCGCGCCGGTTCCGCCGCCGACCGGGAGACCTGAAGGGTCGAGAAGTTCGAAGTCGCTCATCGTGCCCCCAGTCTACGAGGCGCCTCGGACATTCGGCCTCGCTGGCCCGGCGCACGGCCAACGCCCTCCGATCCCGCAGAATAGGAGTTATGTCATCCTCCGCCACTCGGCGCCCGTCCGTGCTCGTCTTCGCCACCGGTGGAACGATCGGCATGCGTCGCACCGACAGCGGCCTCGCGCCCGATCCCGAGTTCCCCGAGATCCTCGAAGACCTCGTCGCGCGCATCTGCCTCCCGCTCGGCGTCGAAGCCCGCGTCAACCATCTCTCACCCGCGATCGACAGCGCGAACGCCGACGCCGATACCGCTCCGAAGATCGCACGCGCGGTGCGCGCCCGCGTACGCACTCAGCGCCCCCGCGGCGTGGTCATCACCCACGGCACCGACACCCTCGCGTACACAGCGGCCCGGCTCGCGTTCGAGCTCGGCGATCTCGGCGTGCCGGTGGTCGTCACCGGCAGCCAGCTGGCCCACGGCGAGGAGGGCAGCGATGCGATCGGCAATCTCACGCTCGCCATCCGTGCTGCGGTGAAGGCCGCGCCCGGTTCACCGGCCGCGATTGCGTTCGGCGGCGACCTGCTCCCGGCTGTGCGGGCCACCAAGCACGACAGCGTCGCGCTCGCGGCGTTCCGCGCAGAGCTACCCCTCGCCGCGGGCGCCGCCGGCGTGCCAGCGCCACCGCACGTCGACGCCGGATCCGCAGTGCCGAGCGCGCCATCGCGCGTACTCGCGTTTCGATTCGTTCCCGCCGTGACCTCCGATGATCTGCGCGCTTCGGTGGGCGGACGCCCGCAGGGCCTCGTACTGGAGTGCTACGGCAGCGGCAACGGCCCGATGGCTCGCCCCGGCATGCTCGGCACCCTCCGAGAGCTCTGCGCCGCAATGCCCATCGTCGCGGTGACGCAGTGCACGACGGGCGGCGTCGACCTCAACCGCTACGCCGTCGGCCGTGAGCTCGCCGCGGCCGGCGTCATCGACGGCGGCGATATGACGCTCGAAGCGGCTGCGGGAAAGCTCGGCTTCCTCCTCGACCGCCGCCACAGCGATGCCGAGCTGCGCGCCCTCATGCTGCAGAATCTCGTGGGCGAGCGGACGAGCACGCCCGCCTGAACCGCCACGCGCGGCTCAGGCCAGCACGCTGCGCACGTCTCAGGCCACCGCGCCATCGCGCATGGCGACGCCCAGATCGGGGTGGTCGACGAACACGCCGTCGACGCCCGAGCTCGCAATCATCGAGAACTCGGCGAGCCAGTCGCCCCACTGCGCCGTGGCCTCCGGTTCCTCCCCCGTGCGCTGAGCATGACTGCGGAAGGCCCGGTTCAAGAAGCGGTTCTCCGGACGCAGCGTCCAGGTGAACACCCGGAGCCCCCTCGCGTGCGCTCGCTCGACCAGATTGGTCGGCCCGAGAGCCTGGCCGAGCACGCCGACGCGCAGCAGATTCGCCTTCGCGACGCTGATGCCGTCGACCCGCCCCGCGAGGAGGTCGAGCCCCGCGTCGCTCCGATACCACGCATAACTGCGCGGCGGCGCCTCTCCGACCGGTTCGTCGGCCGGAGACCCGAAACGCTCCGCGAGGAACACGAAGGCGGCCTGCACCTCCGCAGCACGCAAACGATCGAGCACGCCCAGTTCGAACGACTCGATCACCAGCACGTCTGCGCGATCCGCCCAGCCGCACGCAGCGAGCTCCGCGCACAGGATCTCTGCGAGATCGATCCCGCGATCCTCATAGAATCGCGCGTGCTTCACCTCGACCACCACGCCGATGTCACGGCCGGACTCAGCACTGTGCGCATCGACGATCGCGAGCACGTCGCGCAGGCGCAGGATCCCCTCGGCGCCGTCGAACACCGTGTTGTCGGGGCGCACCTGCGGAAGGCGCTCGCGACTTCCGAGCACGGCGAGCTCGTCCCAGGTGAAGTCCTCGGTGAACCACCCGGTCAGCCGTTCACCGTCGACCGTCTTGGTCGTGCGGCGGTCGGCGAACTCGGGGCGATCAGCGACATCGGTGGTGCCAGAGATCTCGTTCTCGTGCCGCACGACGAGCACGCCATCACGCGTCGCGACGATGTCGGGCTCCACGAGATCCGCGCCCATCTCGCACGCGAGACGATAGGCCGACGCCGTGTGCTCGGGGCGGTACCCCGACGCTCCGCGGTGGCCGATGATGAGCGGGCGGCGTTCCAGGCTGACCATGGCTTCAGCCTAGGGCAGGCGACCGTTGCGCCCTCGGTGAACGGCGTCCAAGAGTCACAGCCGATCCGAAGCGCCGACTCGATACACTGAATCAGACCCATACGCCTGGAAAGGATCCTGACGCATGAGCAACCCGGCTCTCAGCAACAACCCGGCACTCAACGGTAAGACACTTACCGCCGATGAGTTGCGCCGCATCTACGAACAGCCCGCTGCGCAGACCCAGCGTCCGGGTGTCGACACTCCCGCGGCGGAGGCGTCGTACGGGGGCATCCAGCATCCCCCGGTCGCACCATCCGACAAGCCGATGACGTACGAGAACACGATCTCGAAGACCGTCATGCTCTTCGTCATCGTGCTCGCCTTCGGTGCCGTCGGATGGTTCATGCCGGCTCTCGCACTCCCGGCCGCGATCATCGGCCTCGTTCTCGGTCTCGTGAACTCGTTCAAGAAGCAGCCGAGCGTGCCGCTCATCGTCTTGTACGCGGTCTTCCAGGGCGTCTTCCTCGGGGGCATCTCGGGCATCTTCGAATCGCAGTGGTCGGGTATCGTCTCGCAGGCGATCATCGGCACCCTGGCCGTCTTCGCGACGGTCCTGATCCTGTTCCGCAACGGCAAGGTGCGCACCAGCCCGAAGATGAACAAGATCTTCATGGTCGCGATCTTCGGGTACCTCGCGTTCTCCCTCGTCAACGTCGTGCTCATGCTCACCGGCGTGAACCAGGACCCCTGGGGCATGCGCAGCGGCCCGCTGGGCGTCGCGATCGGCGCGCTCGCCGTACTGCTCGCCTCTTACTCGCTGGTCATGGACTTCGAGCTCATTCAGAACGGTGTCAAGAATCGCGTCCCCGAGAAGTGGGCATGGTCGGCCGCATTCGGTCTGATGGTCACGCTGATCTGGCTCTACGTGGAGATCCTGCGCATCCTCGCGATCCTGCGCGGCGACTGACCAGTTCTTCGATACGCACGTCACACGAACGGGCTCGGCGCTTCGGCGCCGGGCCCGTTCGTCTATCTTGGCCTTGGGGGCGCCGCGACCGGGAGGGGCTGCGCTCGGCCTTCCTGGCCTCCGGCATTCCCATCTTCGCGCCTCTCCGGCATTCGACCTTCAGAGTCTGGGCCCTTCCGGCATTTCCGGCCGTCCTCACTCGCGCGAGAGCGCAGTTCGTGCGCACGCCGGACAAAGCGCGGTGCCGAACTGCGCTCTCGCGCCCCTGTCGCGACCCTGCTCACCCCACGCAGCCCCCGAGCATCGGTCGCCGCCACTCGATCGCCGCCGATCGAGTGCCACCCTGCGCACTTCCACTCGCGCGAGCAACAGAAAAGCCCGGCCGAAGCCGGGCTGTTCTGCTACTCCCACTCGATCGCCGGCGATCGAGTGCCACCCTGCGCACTTCCACTCGCGCGAGCAACAGAAAAGCCCGGCCGAAGCCGGGCTGTTCTGCTACTCCCACTCGATGGTTCCCGGCGGCTTCGACGTGACGTCGAGCACCACCCGGTTGACCTCTGGGACCTGATTGGTGATGCGGTTCGAGATGCGCGCCAGCACGTCGTACGGCACGCGCGTCCAGTCCGCGGTCATGGCGTCCTCTGACGAGACCGGGCGCAGCACGATGGGATGTCCGTAGGTGCGGCCGTCCCCCTGCACCCCCACGGAGCGCACGTCGGCGAGCAGTACCACGGGGCACTGCCAGATCGTGTTGTCGAGGCCGGCGATCGTGAGCTCTTCTCGCGCGATCGCGTCAGCCTCGCGAAGCACCTCGAGGCGCTCCCGCGTCACCTCGCCGACGATCCGGATGCCGAGGCCGGGCCCCGGGAACGGCTGGCGCCCGACGATGGCTTCGGGGATGCCAAGTTCGCGGCCGATCGCGCGCACCTCGTCCTTGAACAGCGCACGGAGGGGTTCGATCAGCTCGAAGTCCAGGTCCTCGGGCAGGCCGCCGACGTTGTGGTGCGACTTGATGTTCGCGGTGCCCGATCCTCCGCCCGACTCGACCACGTCGGGGTAGAGCGTTCCCTGCACGAGGAACTTGATGGGCTCGCCCTCCGCTTTGGCCTCAGCGACGAGGTCGAGCTGCACCTGCTCGAACGCGCGAATGAACTCGCGGCCGATGATCTTTCGCTTCTGCTCCGGATCCGTCACGCCCGCGAGGTGGCCGAGGAAGGTGTCAGCGGCTTCGACGGTGACGAGACGCACGCCCGTGGATTCGACGTAGTCCTTCTCGACCTGCTCGCGCTCACCCTTGCGGAGCAGCCCATGATCGACGAATACGGCCGTGAGCTGGTCGCCGATCGCCTCGTGGACCAACGCCGTCGACACAGCCGAGTCGACGCCGCCCGACAGCGCGGAGATCACGCGGGCGCTGCCGACCTGTTCGCGGATGCGCGCGACCTGCTCGGCGATCACATTGCCGGCGTTCCAGTCCGGCGCGATCCCGGCGACGTGGTGCAGGAAGTTCTCGAGGATCTGCTGCCCGTGGTCCGAGTGCTTCACCTCGGGGTGCCACTGCACGCCGTACAGCTTGCGCTCGGCGGAACCGAACGCGGCGACGGGCGTCACCGCGGTCTTCGCGAGCACCTCGAATCCTTCGGGCGCCGCCTGAACCGCGTCTCCGTGACTCATCCAGACGTTCTGAGCATTCGGCTGCCCGCCGAGAAGCGCCCCGCCGTCACCGACGACGTGCGCATCAGTCGCGCCGTACTCGCGGTCGCCGGTGTTGCCGACGGTGCCGCCGAGAGCGCGGGCCATCACCTGGAAGCCGTAGCAGATCCCGAGCACCGGAATGCCGAGATCGAAGACGCTCGCGTCGAATGCGGGGGCGCCTTCCTCGTACACCGACGAAGGACCGCCCGAGAGCACGATGCCGAGCGGGTTGCGCGCCTGCACGTCCGCAGCGGTAATGGTGTGGGGCACGAGCTCGGAGTAGACGCCGGCTTCGCGCACGCGTCGCGCGATGAGCTGCGCGTACTGCGCGCCGAAATCGACTACGAGAACCGGACGGTGATCCGTCTCCGGCTGTTCTGACAGTGTCGCCATTATCGCTCCAGTGAGCCTTTCGAGGTGGTGGCGGACGATGCCGCAGCGGTCGGGTGTGAAGTGTCGGGCGCGAGCGCGCTCTCGCGAGAATCGAGGAAGCCGTCGACCTCGCGAACGATTCGGGCTTCGAGGAAGAACGACATGAACGGGATGACTCCGCCGAGCGCGATGAGGAGGAACCGCATGAAGCCCCAGCGCATCGGGCTCCACAGCAGGAAGTCGGAGATGAGATAGACCACGTAGAACCAGCCGTGCGCGATGAGGATCGCCTTGAACAGGTCGAATCCGCTCGCCTGGAAGTCGGATTCGAGGCCTTCGGGCGCGAGCTCGTAGAAGTGCGCGAAGCCGTCTTCGGTGAAGAGGTACAGCTGCACGTTGAACGCGTACTTCATCACCATGACGGCGCAGAGCATCAGCAGCATGACACCCGTGACCACCGAGGTCACCTTGTAGAAACTCAGGGCTTTGCGAATACGGGGGTAGTCGGCGGGCTTGGGCTGCAGCTGCATGGCTTCCATTCTACGGCGGGCGAACGACACCGATGACCGAGGTGCCGTGGGAGGATCAGGGGGTGGTTTCCGCTTCGAGCAGGAGCATCTCGTGCTCCTTCTCCCACGCGTCTCTCGCGAGGCGATACCAGAAGAAGACGGCGAAGCCGCCGAACACGAGCCATTCGATGGCGTAGAACACGTTCAGCCAGTTCACGGCGTCGGCCGGCAGCGGAGCGACGGAATCGATCGCCTCGAGCGCCGCGTCGTCGAGGACGGCGGCTGATCCTGCATCGTCGTGCAGCACCAGGTAGCCGGAGTAGACAGGCCCGTCCACGGAGCCCCAGAGGTTCGCGAGCGCGGCGGGCACCATGGCGTGCATCGTCATCGGGTCTTCGTCCGCGTCGGGCACTCGGGGCGCTTCGGGTGGCATGTACCTGCCCGTGAGTTCGAGGGTCTCTGCCGTCTGGTCGCCGTCGGCGAGCGCATCGGCGGCCCGCTCGGCCTCTGCAATGGAAGGAGCCCACCCCACGGCGACGGCGAGGTGCGCGCCCGGCTCCGCGTCGGGCCCGTCCGTCACCAGGTTGCCGACGACCCACGCCCCGCTCGCACCACCGTTCTCGCGCGGTGACACGACGGAGAAGTCGTCAGCGACGAACGTCCCGTCGAGATGCACGACGACGCCTGCTGCGGCGTCGGTGACCCCCTGCTCGAAGGAGGTCACGCTCGCGAGCGGCCGCTCCGACTCGGTGTCCACCTGGTCCTGCTGCTGCGACTGGACGGCGATGCCCGCCTGCCACTGCGCGAGCGCTGCGAACGCGACGGCGACGCCGAGCGCCAGCAGGAGGGCGAGGATCCAGCTCGGCCGACGCATCACCTGGGCGAGCGTCGGCTCACCCAGGTATTCCAGCTTGCGCGAAGACACGGTGCGAGGCTTAGCGCTCGGCGTAGACGACGCCGACGCGCTGGAACTCCTTGAGCTCCGAATACCCGGTCGTCGCCATCGCGCGGCGCAGTGCGCCGATCAGGTTCGCACTGCCGTCGGCCACGTTCGCCGGGCCGTTCACGATCTGGGCGAGCGGCGCGACCGAACCGACCTGCACCCGCTTGCCGCGCGGGAGGTCCTCGTGGTGCGCCTCCTGGCCCCAGTGCCATCCGCGACCGGGTGCGTCAGACGCCTTCGCGAGCGTGCTCCCCAGCATCACCGCATCGGCGCCGCAGGCGATCGCCTTGATCAGATCTCCGGAGGTGCCGAGGCCGCCGTCGGCGATGACGTGCACGTAGCGGCCGCCCGACTCGTCGAGGTAGTCGGAGCGCGCACCGGCTACATCGGCGATCGCGCTCGCCATCGGTGCGCGAATGCCCAGTGTGGCGCGCGTCGTCGACGACGCTCCCCCGCCGAAGCCGACGAGCACGCCGGCCGCACCGGTGCGCATGAGGTGCAGCGCCGACTGGTACGTCGCGGCCCCTCCCACGATGACGGGAACGTCGAGCTCGTAGATGAACTGCTTCAGGTTGAGGGGTTCGCGGCCCTCCTGCGAGACGTGCTCCGCCGAGACGGTGTTCCCGCGGATCACGAAGAGGTCGACGCCAGCGTTCACGACGGTCTCGGTGAACTGAGCCGTGCGGTGCGGTGACAGCGCACCGGCGACCGTGACCCCGGCGTCGCGGATCTCGCCGAGCCGCGCGGTGATGAGCTCTGCTTGGATCGGAGCCGCGTACAGCTCGCGCATCCGCGCCACCGCCGCGAGTTCGTCGTCGACGGTCGCGAGTTCCGCGAGGAGCGGCTCGGGATCCTCGTGACGCGTCCACAGACCCTCGAGGTTGAGGACGCCGAGACCGCCGAGCTCGCCGAGCGCGATGGCCGCGGCGGGAGACATGACGGAGTCCATCGGAGCGCCGAGCACCGGGATGTCGAATTGGAAGGCGTCGATCGACCACGCGGTCGAGACGAGCTCCGGGTCGCGCGTGCGCCGCGTCGGCACGATGCCGATCTCGTCGAAGGTGTACACGCGCCGTGCACGCTTACCGCGGCCGATCTCGATCTCGTTACTCACCCGCCCAGTCTATCTGGCGGCGGCTGAGCATGCCGAGCGCGCGGGCCGCGTCTGCCTGCTGCCGGAGCCGGGCGAGGTGCATTCTGCGGCCGGGATGTGCCCTGCACACGCAGAAGGGCCCGGATCGAAACCGACCCGGGCCCTTCGCCGTGCACGTCTCAGCGCTTGTAATTCGGCGCTTCGACGACCATCTGCACGTCGTGCGGGTGCGACTCCTTCAGCCCCGCCGACGTGATGCGCACGAAGTTGCCGCGCTCCTTGAGGTCGGTGATCGAACGGGCGCCGACATAGAACATCGACTGACGCAGGCCGCCGATCATCTGGTGGCTGACGGCTCCGACCGGTCCGCGGTAGGGCACCTGCCCTTCGATGCCTTCAGGAATGAGCTTCTCATCGCTCGGCACGTCCGCCTGGAAGTAGCGGTCCTTCGAGTACGACGTGCGCTCGCCGCGCGTCTGGAGAGCGCCGAGCGATCCCATGCCGCGGTAGTTCTTGAACTGCTTGCCGCCGACGAAGACCAGATCCCCGGGGCTCTCATCGGTACCGGCGAGCAGGGAGCCCATCATGACCGAGGACGCACCGGCGACGAGCGCCTTGGCGATGTCGCCCGAGTGCTGCAGACCGCCATCGGCGATCACGGGCACACCCGCAGGGGTCGCGGCTTTCGCCGCTTCGTACACTGCCGTGACCTGGGGCACACCGACACCCGCGATGACGCGCGTCGTGCAGATCGACCCGGGGCCGACGCCGACCTTCACCGCGTCTGCGCCGGCATCGACGATGGCTTTGGCGCCCGCGAACGTCGCGACGTTGCCGCCGATGACGTCGACGGCAGCGAATGCCGGGTCGGCCTTGATCTTCGCGATGATGTCGAGCACGCCCTTGCTGTCACCGTTCGCGGTGTCGACGACGAGCACATCGACGCCGGCCTCGACGAGGGCGCTCGCGCGCTTCCATGCGTCGCCGAAGAACCCGACGGCGGCTCCGACGCGCAGCCGACCTGCTTCGTCTTTGGTGGCGAGCGGGTACTGCTCTTCCTTGTCGAAGTCCTTCACCGTGATGAGGCCAGTGAGACGACCCTCTTCGTCGACAAGCGGGAGCTTCTCGATCTTGTGCTTGCGGAAGATCGCCGCCGCGTCTTCTCGGGAGATCCCGCGAGGCCCGGTGATGAGCGGCATGCGCGTCATCGCGTCCTCGACCCGCACCTGGGAGCGGTCCTTCGGATCGATGAATCGCATGTCGCGGTTCGTGATGATGCCGAGCAGCACATCGTTGGAGTCGACGACGGGGAGACCCGATACGCGATACTCACCGCAGATCGCATCGACTTCTGCCACGGAAGCGTCGACGGAGGTCGTCACGGGGTTCGTGATCATGCCGGCTTCGCTGCGCTTCACCCGGTCGACCATCTCGGCCTGATCCTGGATCGACAGATTGCGGTGCAGGATGCCGAGACCGCCGTTGCGTGCCATGGCGACCGCCATGCGGGTCTCCGTCACCGTGTCCATCGCCGCCGAGATCAACGGGATCTGGAGCCGGATGCGCCGGGTGAGCTGGGTCGAGGTGTCCGCCTCGCTGGGGATGACGTCGGTGTGCGCGGGCAGCAGCAGCACATCGTCGTAGGTCAGACCGGTGAACGCGAAGGGGTCACGCTGTTCCATGGAACCTCTATCTGTGTAGTGGGTGGGGCTCTCAGAGATTCGCGGGCGACCGGGATGCGGCGCCCGTACCGTCTCTCAGTCTAGGGGAATCGGGGCCGTGTTGACCTGCGCCGTCGGCGAACGCCGGAGTTGCAGCACCATGTCGACGATCAGGATCACGAGCGCGATCCAGACGCCGATGAAGCCGATCCAGCGTCCTGTCGTGATCTCCTCCTGCGTGACGAATGCACCGTAGAAGAATCCGAGGATCGGCGTCAGGAACTGCAGGAATCCGATGTGCGCGAGCGGCAGTCGTCGGGTGGCTTCGCCGAACAGGATCAGCGGGATGGCGGTCACGATGCCGCTGAACAGCACCAGCGTGGTGATGCCGGTGCCGAACGTGAAGGCCGTCAACCCGGAGGTCGCCGCGATCAGGCCGAGCTGCACCGCGGCGACCGGAAGGGTGGCGAAGGTCTCGATCGTGAGCCCGGTGATGCCGTCCACCGTTTCGCCCGCGTGCTTGTGCACGGCCCCGTAGAGACCGAAGGAGAGCGCGATGCCGAGGGCGATCCATGGGAAGGAGCCGTACGCGATTGCGGCGATCAGCACGCTGACGCCCGCGATGATCACCGCGATCCACTGCAGGCGGCTGAGGCGCTCCTTGCGGAACACGACTCCGATGAGAATGGTGAACAGCGGATTGATGAAGTAGCCGAGCGACGTCTCGAGCACATGGCCGGTCATGACGCCGATGATGAAGATCTGCCAGTTCGCATACAGGAAGAGCGCGGAGAGCGCGAACCATCCGAGCAGTCTGGGAGTGCGCAGGATCACCGCGACTCGCTGCCACCGCCGTGTGACGGTGACGAGCAGTACGCAGAAGATCAGCGTGGTCGCGACCCGCCAGGGCACGACCTCGAGGGGGCCGACCATCGCGATGAGTCCGAAGTAGAAGGGGAACGCGCCCCACCAGAGATATGCGCCGAGACCGAATCCGAGTCCCGCACGTGTCCGCTGCATCGAAGCAGTCTACTCCCGACGCACCCCCGGGTACGACAGCGGCCCCGCCGATCCCGGAGGATCGGCGGGGCCGCTGCGGAAGCGCCGCTGTTAGCGGGTGACGACGGCGAGGATGTCGCGAGCGGAGAGGACGAGGTAGTCCTCACCGCCGACCTTGACCTCGGTGCCGCCGAACTTCGAGTAGATCACGATGTCGCCGGTGGCGACGTCGAGCGGGATACGGGTGCCCGAGTCGGAGATTCGACCGGGACCCACCGCGACAACTTCGCCCTCCTGGGGCTTTTCCTTGGCGCTATCGGGGATCACGAGACCGGAAGCGGTGGTCTGCTCTGCCTCGACCTGCTTGATAACGATACGATCCTCGAGCGGCTTGATGGCGACCGACACGGTTGACCTCTTTCCAATGTCTGAAGTGTTTCCGCGCCCGCCCCATGCGAGCGCGTCTACCCAGAGTCTATGGCTCCCGTTGGCACTCGTGCAAGGGGAGTGCCAGCGTCGCGGCACGGAATCGCCGACAGCGAACAGTGCGCCGTGCCTAGAATGGAATCACGCCCTGGACTGGCATCGCCAGCGGGTCCGCGGCTCGCACCCGCTTGATTCGACGCCAACCGATGGAGGAGCAATGTCCACGCCTCAGTACCCCGAGCAGCCCACCACCCCCCTGCCGCACCTGGACCAGGACGCGACCCCGGGCCAGCAGGGCCAGACCCCGCCCCAGACGAGCGCTCCGCAGCCCCCCGCGTACCAGCCGCCGCAGAGCTACAGCTCGCAGGCGTACGGCTCGCAGGGGTACGGATCGCGGTCGACGGCGCCCATCCCGACGGGGACCACCCTCGACAAGACGAACACGTTCGCGTTCCTCTCGATCATCTTCGCATTCCTGAGCCCCGTCGCCGGAATCGTCTTCGGGCACATGGGGCTCAGCCAGATCAAGCGCACGGGTGATTCGGGCCGCGGCATCGCGCTGACCGGGCTCATCATCAGCTACGCCTACTTCGTGCTGCTCGCACTCTTCATCGTCGTGTACATCGGCTTCCTCTTCACCATCTTCGCGGCTCTGGGAAGCTCGCTGTCAGGTTTCGATTCCTACTCCTCGTACTGACATGACTGATGCGCCGAGCGCATCGGGGCGGCCTCGGAGCATGGCTCCGGGGCCGCCCCCATTCGTCGAGCCCCCGCCCGGTTGGGAGTTCCTCCTCACCGATCAGGGTCTCGCCGCTCTCGCCGAGGCGACCCTCGAACTCGAGAGCGGCGCCGCACCGGACGCGGTCAATCGCCGCCTGAGGACGCTCGGGCGAGCGCCCGAGGAAGCAGCCGCCCTCCTCACGCAGGCGCAGTTGCGCGAACGGGCGCGTGCGAAGTTCGGTCCCCTCGCGAGCGAACTGCTGTTCACTCCGGCTGGGCTGGAGCAGGCGAGCAGGATCTCGGTGTCGCGCGGACATGCGGCCCGGTTCAGCGACGCCGGATGCGAACGGGTGGCCGACCTCGGCTGCGGCATCGGCACGGAATCGATCGCGATGCTCGAGCATGGCATCGCTCCCGAGGCTGTGGAACTGGATGGGTTCACCGCTCGACTCGCCGAGCACAACCTCGCGACCGTCGCCGCCCGGCGCGGGAGCCGCGCCCCTCGCGTGCGCACGGCCGACGCCGTCGATGTCGACCTCTCGGGAATCGACGGAGCGTTCCTCGATCCCGCGCGGCGCACCGCTGGACACCGCGAGACCCGCCGCCTCTCCTCCCCCGACGACTATTCGCCGTCGCTCGATTTCGCCTTCGGCATCGGATCTCGGATGCCGACGGGCGTCAAACTGGGTCCGGGGCTCGATCGAGACCTCATACCAGGAGAGGCAGAGGCCCAGTGGGTCTCCGTCGACGGGCATGTCGTCGAGACCGCGCTCTGGTTCGGCGCGCTCGCGAGACCAGGGATCGCTCGCGCGGCACTGGTGCACCGGGGCGGCGAGATTCACGAGATGACGGCGTCTGGCGATGCTCCCGATGTCGACGTCCGTTCGATGGGCGAGTATCTCTACGAGCCCGATGGGGCCGTGATTCGCGCGCGTCTCATCGGTGCGCTTGCAGAGCATCTGGGCGCTGGCATGATGAGCGCCGGCATCGCGTATCTCACCGGAGACGAACTGGTCGCAACGCCGTTCGCGCAGACCTTCCGCCTGCTCGAACGGCTGCCCGTCAAGGAGAAGGCTCTGCGAAGGGTGCTCGCCGCGCGGGGCATCGGCACGCTCGAGATCAAGAAGCGCGGCGCCGACGTCGATCCCGCGGCCTTGCGCGCGCGACTGCGCCTGCGCGGAGCGGAGCACGCCACCCTGCTGCTCACGCGCGATGAGACCGGAAAGCACTGCGCGCTCCTCGCGGAGCGCTGCTGATCGCATCCTGTGCATCGCACGGAAGGCCCGAGGCGGATGCGCCCCGGGCCTTCGCACATGCAGCGGACTCGTTACTGGTCCAGCTGCTCCAACTGCTGCTGCAGGTTCGGGTCGTTCAGCGCGGCGCCGATGACGAGCGCAACGACGATCATCGCGATGATCGAGATGACGATGGCGAGGGCGCCGGTGATGATGCCGGTGAGGGCCATCCCCTTCGGCTGCCCCTTCTTCCGCGCCACGATGCCGAGCACCAGCGCGACCACGCCGCCGATGATGCCGACGATGCTCACCGGCCACGAGATCAGGAGGCTCACGATGCCCACGATCATCGACGAGAGCGCGAGCCCCTTCGGCTGAGCAGGACCGCCCGAGTATGCCGGAGCGCCGGGGTTCGTCGCTGCGGGGTCGTACGCCGGAGCGCTCGGCGCGGTGTGCGCGTTCGGAGTGTGCGCGTTCGGGGTGCCGGACGGCGCGGGCGGGGGCGGAACCGGGTTCGAATTGCGGTCGTTGCCTGGCAGATTGTCGGACATGATTCTCCTTCGATCAAACGTCGATGAGGCGCATTCCCCCATTCTTCCTTCAAAGATAACGTTCAGCTTCAGCGAATGGCGAGTTTTCTCCCGGACCTGAAGCGGCCTTGACAGGCGGCTTCTCCGTCAGAGCACCTGCACCTGCTGCACCGGGAGCGTCGAGTCGGCTCCGAAGGAGAGCCCGGACGGCTCATGCCCGCCGGCTACGAGCTGAGCGCCGAGGGAGGCGATCATCGCGCCGTTGTCGGTGCAGAGCGACAACGGCGGAACGCGCAGTTCGATCCCCGCCGTCGCCGCTCGCTCCGTCGCCAGCTCGCGGACGCGCGCGTTGGCGACGACACCCCCGCCGAGCAAGAGGCGCGGCACCCCGAGGTCGCTGCAGGCCGCGACCGCCTTCGTCAGCAGCACGTCGGCGACGGCCTCCCGGAAACTGGCCGCCACGTCCGCCACCGGCACCGATTCCCCGGCCGCCACGCGCTTCTCGACCCATCGCGCGACCGATGTCTTCAGTCCCGAGAACGAGAAATCGTAGCGGTGACGCTCCAGATCCTTCGGCAGCGTGAGGCCGCGCGGGAAGCGAATCGCGTGGGGATCACCCGTCGCAGCGACCCGGTCGATCTCGGGGCCTCCCGGGTACGGCAGACCGAGCAGGCGTGCGACCTTGTCGAACGCCTCCCCTGCGGCATCGTCGATCGTCTCGCCGAGCATCTCGACGTCGGACACGAGATCGCGCACGAGCAGCAGCGAGGTGTGGCCCCCGGAGACGAGCAGGGCGATCGTCGGAAGCTCGAGCTCGCCGACGGCGCCCACGGCTCCGCGCAGTCCGTCGCCGTGCAGCAGGTCGGCGCCGACGTGGCCGACCAGGTGGTTCACCGCGTACAGCGGCTTGTCGAGCGCCACCGCCAGAGCTTTCGCAGCTGAGACTCCCACCATCAGGGCGCCCGCGAGCCCCGGGCCCGAGGTAACCGCGATGGCGTCGAGCTCTTCGAGCGCAACGCCGGCAACCGTCAGGGCGCGCTCGATCGTCGGGGTCATCGCTTCGAGGTGCGCTCGCGCAGCGACCTCCGGAACGACGCCGCCGTATCTCGCGTGCTCGTCCATGGACGAGGCGATCGCATTGGCGAGCAGCGTGCGCCCGCGCACGATGCCCACACCGGTCTCATCGCAGCTCGTCTCGATGCCGAGAACGAGCGGGTCCGTGCTCGTCATGCCTGATCCCCCATCGCCCGTCCGCTCCGTGTGCGCCCGCCCATCGCGAGCCGCATCACAATGGCATCGACGCCTTCGGGTTGGTAGTACCGCGGTCGCGTGCCGATCCCTTCGAATCCGAGGCTCTCGTAGAGCTTCTGCGCCACCGGGTTGTCGGCGCGCACCTCCAGAAACACCTCGTTCACCCCGCGCGCTTCGGCCCCGTCGAGCAGCGCATCGATGAGACGACGGCCCTGCCCGGTCCCGCGCACGTCCGGATGCACGGCGATGGTCTGAATATCCGCTTCCGCCCCGAGCGCCAGCATGCCGGCGTACCCCAGCACCCGACCGCGCCCGTCGACGAGCACACGGTAGTCGCGGTGGTCGCCGACGAGCTCTTCGCGCATCATCGAGCGGCTCCAGGCTTCGGCGCCGAACACGGATGTCTCAAGCGACCAGACGGCATCGAGGTCATCCAGAGTCGCGCTGCGCAGCACCGGGCCCGCGGCCGCCGGGCTCGTGTCGGACGCGCTCATGTCGAGACCCGCTTCGGCGCAGTAGGTTGCGCGACATCCGGGGCCCGGAGGTAGAGCGCACGGTCGTCGTCGAACGGACGGTTCGACGCGAGGCGGCGGGCCGCCACCCGCACGAGCGAGGCTGCTGGAATGCGCTCGGGCCAGATGTCGCCCGGACGCTCGACGTATTCGGCACGGGTCAGCAGAGACGGACCTGCGGTGGCGACGGGCAGTCCGGCCTCGTCGAGCGCGGAGAACTCCGTCACGAAGAGCTCTCGCCTGCGCGCGTCCTGCACCACGCGCAGATGCTCGGGAGCGCCCTGTTCGAACGCGTCGAGCGCGACTGCGGCGTGGCCCTGCACGGGGAGCACTGGGACGCCTCGCCCCAGCGCGAATGCGTGGGCGGCCGCGATGCCCACCCTGAGTCCCGTGAACGGGCCCGGCCCGATTCCCGCGACGACTCCCGTCACCCGGGCAGGATGCGTGCCGGTCGCGCGGAACACCTCATCGAGCAGTCGGCCGATGGCCTCGGCGTGCCCCCTGGGGTCATCGCTCACCGCCACGCGGATGCGACCGCTCGCTCCGAGTGCGACGGTCGTACCGATGGCGGTATCGATCGCGAGCAGCACGTGCTCCCCGAGCTCCGGCGCGTTCACGTTCATCCCAGCACTCCTCCGGCCCAGCGCGGACCGTACCCGTTGACGGTGATCCGACGCGGTTCGATCAGCGTCTGCGACCAGTCTTCCATCTCAGCAGCGGCACCCTTCCCCGCCTGCGGGGCATTGCCGTCGAATACGGGATCCGGATCGTCGGCCCCGACCGGGCGCTCGATCACGATCTCGATCCAGTCCGTTCTGGTGTCGACGATGCCGGCGCCCCACTCCGCGACCACAACGGATCCTTCGAAGTCGAGGTCGAGGTCGTCGAGCTCATCGGGACCGTCGAGCCGATACGCATCGACGTGCACGAGCGGCGCACCCCCGACGAGCGAGGGATGCGTTCTCGCGAGCACGAAGGTCGGGCTCTGCACGGGACCGCGTACTCCGAGCCCTTCGCCGATTCCACGGGTCAATGTCGTCTTGCCCGCGCCGAGCGGGCCGGTGAGGATCACCAGATCGCCTGCGCGCAGCACCCGTCCGAGTCGCGCGCCGAGCGCTCCCATGGCGTCGGGATCGGAGACGTGATGCAGTTCCTCGACGCTCTTCTCGACCGTCACCGCGTCGCTCCCGTCGTCCGCTCTTCGACGACGACGAACGCCGTCGCGAATCCCCCGTCGTGCGTCATCGACACGTGCGGCAGTGCGGCGCGCCTGCGTTCGAGCACGGCGAGCAGCGGGCCCGTTCGCACGAATGAAGGCGCGCGGTCGTCCGTGCGCTCGATCTCCATGTCATGCCACCGCAGACCATCGGAGCCGCCCAGCGCCTTGATGAGCGCCTCCTTCGCGGCGAACCGCGCCGCGAGCGAGCGCACGGGTCGGCCGCGCTCAGCCCCGGTGAAGAGGCGCGCACGCAGCCGCGGCGTACGTTCGATGGTGCGCTCGAACCGAGCGATTTCGACGGTGTCGACGCCGATTCCGAGTATCATCACGCTCCTCACACGTCGAAGCTCTCCGGCCCCGGCGCCCCCTGCTTCGCCCTGCTCGTCGGATCGTCTACTCGACCGTGACCGACTTGGCGAGGTTGCGCGGCTGGTCGACGTCGAGCCCCTTCGCGGTCGAGAGCTCGAGAGCGAACCACTGCAGCGGAATGACCTGCAGGAGCGGCTCGAAGAGGGTGTCGGCCAGCGGCAACCGCACGACGTCGTCCGCGTAGGGCAGCACTGCGGTATCGCCCTTCTCGACCACGGCGATGACCCGTGCGCCACGGGCGCGGATCTCCTGGATGTTCGAGACGACCTTCGAGTGCATGATCGGCGACGTCCGCGGGCTGGGAACCAGCACGAACACCGGCTGACCATGATCGATCAACGCGATCGGGCCGTGCTTGAGCTCCCCGGCGGCGAAGCCCTCCGCGTGGATGTAGGCGATCTCCTTGAGCTTCAAGGCGCCTTCGAGTGCGATCGGGTACCCGACGTGACGGCCGAGGAAGAGCACGGACCGCGTGTCCGCCATCCAGTGCGCGAGCTGTGCGATCTGGTCGCGTGTCTCGATCGCCTCCGCCACCTTCGCGGGCAGCGCCTCGAACTGCTCGACGGCTCGCGTCTGCTCCTCAGCGGAGAACGTTCCGCGAACACGCGCGAGATGCAATCCGATGAGGTAGATCGCAGTGATCTGGGCGACGAACGCCTTGGTCGAAGCGACCGCGACCTCGGGGCCGGCGTGGGTGTACACCGCAGCGTCCGACTCGCGCGGAATGGTCGCGCTCTGCGTGTTGCAGACCGAGATCGTCGTGACCCCGCGCTCGATGGCGTACTTGACCGCCATCAGGGTGTCCATGGTCTCGCCCGACTGACTGACCGAGATGACCAGCGTGCGGTCAGAGAGCACCGGGTCGCGGTACCGGAACTCGTGGCTGAGCTGCACCTCGACGGGAACGCGCGCCCACTGCTCGATGGCGTAGGAACCGACGTGCCCCGCGTACGACGCGGTGCCGCAGGCGATGATGATGATGCGGTCGATCTCGCGCAGGCGGTCGTCGCCGAGCGCTGTCAGCTCGGGAATCTCGACCCCCGCGCTCGAGATGCGGCCCCGGAGCGTGTTGCCGACGGCGTCCGCCTGCTCGTTGATCTCCTTCGCCATGAACGACGACCAGCCGCCCTTGTCGGACGCGTCAGCATCCCACTCGACCTCGAACTCCTCGAACTCGACCGTGTTGCCGGAGAAGTCGGTCACGCGCACCTCGGCGGGCGTGATGATCGCGATGCTGTCTTCTTCGACTGCGACGGCGCGCTTGGTGAACGACACGAAGGCGGCGACGTCCGATCCGAGGAAGTTCTCGCCATCGCCGAGGCCGATCACGAGCGGTGAGTGATGGCGAGCCGCGAGGACCTTGCCCGGCTCGTCGCGGTGCATCGCGAGCAGCGTGAACGTGCCGTGCAGGCGTGCGACCACGGCGCGGAAAGCCGTTTCCAGATCGCCCTGACGTGCGACCTCGAGGCCGAGCAGCGCCGCGACGACCTCGGTGTCCGTCTCGCTCAGCAGCTCAACGCCCGCCGACTCCACTTCGCTGCGCAGCTGCGCGAAGTTCTCGACGATGCCGTTGTGGATCACCGCGAGCTTGCCCTCGTCGCCCAGATGCGGGTGAGCATTCACATCGGTGGGTCCGCCGTGGGTCGCCCAGCGAGTGTGGCCGATGCCGGTGCCCGAGGCGTCGAGGGGACTCGCCTCGAGGAGGTCCTCGAGGCGCGCGAGCTTGCCCGAGCGCTTCCGCACGGAGAGCGATCCGTTCGTATCGACGACGGCCACGCCGGCGGAGTCATAGCCCCGGTATTCCAGACGTCGAAGCCCGTTCAGCAGTACCTCGACCGTGTCGTTCGGGCCGATATATCCAACGATTCCACACATGCGGCCTAGTTTAGTGGCACCATTGATGCACGATGACCCAGAACATCTCCCCTCCCGGTGCAACCGTCACGACCGACACGCACCCGCTCATCCGCCCCGAGTTCACTTCTCCGTTCACGGAGATCGGCCGCGACGAGTGGGCCCGGTTGGCCGGAGAGACTCCGATGCCGCTCAGCGAGGGCGAGATCGCAGCGTTCCGCGGCCTCGGAGAACCGCTCGACATGGCGGAGGTGTCTCAGGTGTACCGCCCGCTGAGCCGGTTGATCAACCAGTACGCGATCGCCGCGCGCGAGATGCATCAGCGCACCCGGGGGTTCTTGCAGCGCGGCGGGGAGCGCCAGAGCCCGTTCGTCATCGGCATCGCGGGGTCGGTCGCCGTCGGCAAGTCCACTGTGGCGAGGATCCTTCGGGATCTGCTGGCGCGCTGGCCTGAGACGCCGCAGGTGGAGCTCATCACCACCGACGGCTTTCTCTACCCCGCGGCAGAACTCGAACGACGCGGCATCGCCCACCGCAAGGGTTTTCCGGAGTCCTACGACCGGCGCAGTCTGCTCCGCTTCGTGTCGCAGGTGAAAGCCGGCGTCGATGAGGTCAGGGCGCCCCACTACAGCCACATCGTCTACGACATCGTTCCCGGCGAGTACACCGTCGTCCGCCGGCCCGACATCCTGATCGTCGAGGGACTGAACGTGCTGCAGCCCGCATCGATGGCTCATCCGCTCGCCGTCAGCGATCTCTTCGACTTCTCCGTGTACGTGGACGCCAGATCCTCCGATATTCAGCGCTGGTACCGGCAGCGGTTCCTGAAACTGCGGGAGAGCGCCTTCGCCGACCCCAGCTCGCACTTCCGGCGCTTCGCCACCATCGATGACGATGCGGCGCTCGCGATCGCCGACGAGTTCTGGAACAACATCAATGAGCCCAACCTCGTCGAGAACATCAGGCCGACGCGGGCGCGGGCGAGTCTCGTGCTCCGCAAGGAGTCCGATCATCGCGTGCAGAAGGTGCTGCTGCGCAAATTGTAGGTGGAGCCCCTCGCGGCTCGGCAGGCTCCGGCGCCCCGGCATCGTTTACGCTGGAGGCTATGCGTCATCACCGTTCCATTCGTGGCGCCCTGATCGCGGGGCTCGCCGCTTCGCTCGTGCTCGCGGGAACGATACCGGCGATCGCCGTCGACGGCAGCGCGAGCGACTACGCCACGTGGTCGGAGGTGCGGGCGGCGCAGGACTCCGAAGCCGCCGCCGAAGCCGAGTACGCGCGTCTGCAGCGTGCACTGCAGCAGTCCAGCGATGAAGCGACAGCCGCGACGTCGGCTGCAGCGAGTGCCCATGGCCGCGCGAGAGAGGCGCGCGAGGCGGTCGAGGCAGCGGTCGCCCGTGAAGCGGCATTGCAATCGCGCATCGAGCAGGCCGAGCAGTCGTTCGGCGACAATGATGAGGCGGTCGGCCGAATGGTCTCCTGGATGTACACCAACGGCACGGGGCTCGCGAGTGCGAGCGCGCTCGCGACCGCGTCCGATCCCGAGGAGTTCATGGCGAAGTTCAGCATGTCGTCTCAGGTATCAGGCACCTGGAACGGCATCGCGGAACGTGCGAAGACGGAGGTCAATTCGGCGGCATCCCTCCACGACCAGGCTGCGGACGCGAAACGCGAGCGGGAGCGTCTGGCCGACGAGGCCGAGGCTGCCGCTGCATCGGCGGACCGGGCGCAGCAGGATTCGGACGCCGCAGTCGCACGCGCGGGTGAGCGGAGCGAGACGATGTACGCCCAGTTGGCCGCCCTGCGCGGTACGACGGCTGAAGCGGAGCGTCAGTATCAGATCGGCCTGCAGGTGGCCGAGCAGGCCGCAGAGCAGGAGCGGCAGCGCGAGGAGGCGGCGCGGCAGCAGGAAGAGCGCGACCGGACTGCGAATCCCCCGGCGGAGCCTCCTGCGGGCGGGTCGGAGTCACCCGGGGGCACCGATCCCGGCACGGGCGGCGGCGATCCGGCCGGCGGTGTCGGCGTCGACCCGGCCGGCGCCCAGGCCCACGCTCGTTCGTCGCTCGGCGCCTACGGTTGGGGTGACGACCAGTTCTCCTGCCTCGTCCCGCTCTGGAACGGGGAATCTGGCTGGCGCGCCGATGCGCTCAACCCCTACAGCGGCGCATACGGCATCCCCCAGTCTCTGCCTGCCGAGAAGATGGCCACTGCTGGCCCCGACTGGCGGACGAACGGCAACACGCAAGTGGACTGGGGTCTCGCCTACATCCAGGCGGCATACGGGAGCCCGTGCGCGGCCTGGGGCGCTTGGCAGGCGCGAGATCCGCACTGGTACTGACGCGGCTCCGACCGGCGCTGCGCGGGAGCGCCGAGGCCCGCTCAGCAGAAACGCCGGCGCCCGACCCCCGGAGGGGTCGAGCGCCGGCGTTGTGCGAAGCTTCAGACGGCGAGGCGTTCGAGCACGATGCCCGCGAGATCATCGGCGAGTCGCTGTGCATCCTCCGCATGCTCGGCTTCCACCATCACGCGGACGACCGGCTCGGTGCCGGAGGGGCGAAGGAGCACTCGTCCGTTACCCGCGAGCGCGATCTCGGCCTGACGCACCGCCTGCTGCAGCACCTCATCGCCGTGCACACCGGTGCGATCGACTCCGCGAACGTTCACGAGCACCTGCGGGTACACCGTCATGCAGGTGGCGAGCTCCGCAAGCGACTTCCCGGTGCGCACGACCTCTGCGGCGATGTGCAGACCGGTCAGGATCCCGTCGCCCGTCGTCGCGTGATCGCTCATGATCACATGACCCGACTGCTCCCCGCCGAGGGAATACCCCTCGGCGTTGATCGCCTCGAGCACGTACCGGTCGCCGACGCCCGTCTCGACCACGTCGATGCCGTTGTCTGCCATCGCGAGCTTCAGGCCGAGGTTCGACATCACTGTGGCGACGAGCGTGTTGCGGACGAGCTTTCCGCGGCGCGCCATCGACAGTGCGAGGATCGCCATGATCATGTCGCCGTCGACGACCTCGCCGGCAGCGTCCACGGCCAGGCAGCGATCGGCATCGCCGTCGTGCGCGATCCCCAGATCGGCGCCGTGCTCGATGACCGCGGCGGCCAGCGGCTGGAGATGCGTGGATCCCACGCCGTCGTTGATGTTGAAACCATCGGGGTCGTTGCCGATGACGGTGACGCGCGCCCCAGCATCGGTGAACACGTCGGGCGAGATGCCGGCCGCTGCGCCGTGCGCGCAGTCGAGCACGACGTGAACTCCGTCGAGGCGCGTACCCTCGAGCGTCCCGAGCAGATGCACGAGGTACCGATCCTCCGCATCCGCGAAACGGCGGATGCGTCCGACCTCCCGGCCGGTGACGGCCACGACCGGACCGTCCATCGCGGATTCGATCTCGTCCTCGACGTCATCCGCGAGCTTGCGACCGCCCTCGGCGAAGAACTTGATCCCGTTGTCCGCTGCCGGATTGTGCGAGGCCGAGACCATGACGCCGAAATCGGCGCCGGTGTCTGCCACGAGATAGGCCGCCGCCGGAGTCGGGATCACGCCGGCGTCGAGCACGTCGACGCCCGCAGAAGCGAGACCGGCAGAGACTGCCGCGGAGATGAACTCGCCGGAGACGCGCGGATCACGCGCAACGACGGCCACAGCACGACGGCTCTCGCCCCGGGCAGAACGCCCGAGAACGAGAGCCGCAGCGCGAGCGAGGCTGAGGGCCAGCTCGGCAGTCACATCGACGCCAGCCAGCCCTCGAACCCCATCGGTGCCAAATAGGCGTCCCATGTGTTGGAAGCCTCGATTTAGCGCTTCGAGTACTGCGGCGCCTTGCGGGCCTTCTTGAGACCGGCCTTCTTGCGCTCCTTGATGCGCGCATCGCGGCTCAGGAAGCCGGCCTTCTTCAGGGTCGCGCGGTTGTGCTCTTCGTCGATCTCGTTCAGCGCACGAGCGATCGCGAGACGCAGCGCGCCAGCCTGGCCCGAGGGGCCGCCGCCGCCGATGCGAGCGATGATGTCGTACGAGCCGTTCAGCTCGAGAGCGGTGAACGGATCGGTGATGAGCTGCTGGTGCAGCTTGTTCGGGAAGTACTCCGCGAACTCGCGTCCGTTCACCGTGAAGGTGCCCGAACCGGGGATGAGGCGCACGCGGGCGATGGCCTGCTTGCGGCGGCCCACTGCTGCACCGGGAACGGTGAGCGCGGGACGGGGCGACGCGACGGCGGCCTGGCCGGCCGGCGTCTCGGTGGTGTAGCTCTCGGTGGCCACGGTCTGCTCTTCAGTCACTGTGAATTCTCTCTCTGAGGTCTCGGGGCGCGATTACTGCGCGACCTGGCCGAAGGTGTAGGGGGTGGGCTGCTGAGCAGCGTGCGGGTGCTCAGCACCTGCGTACACCTTCAGCTTGCGGAACAGATCGGCGCCGAGCGAGTTCTTCGGAAGCATGCCGCGGATGGCCTTCTCGACCGCGCGCTCCGGGTTCTTCTCGAGCAGCTCGGTGTAGCTGACCGAACGGAGACCGCCCGGGTAGCCCGAGTGACGGTAGGCGCGCTTGTTCTTCGCCTTGTTCCCGGTCAGCACGACCTTGTCGGCGTTGATGATGACCACGTAGTCGCCCATGTCCATGTGGGGCGCGAAGGTGGTCTTGTGCTTGCCGCGGAGCAGAGCCGCTGCGTGCGATGCGAGGCGACCGAGCACCACGTCGGCTGCGTCGATGACGACCCAATCGTGCTTCTGCTCGGCGGCCTTCGGTGAATACGTGCGAGTCACTTGTGTGCTGCTTTCTGTCGAATTGGAGGAGTTCGTGAATCCCACTCCGGTGCGTGGTCCCCGAGGGGTGCGCGCGCGGCTGGAGGGCTCAACAAATCGGGTGCTTTCGCACCAAAGATCAACACTAGCACAGAACGGACGCCGGGGCCCGCTCAGTCGATCGCGCTGCGGCGCGCTCGTGTCGCCGCGGCGCGCGCCTCGAGGGCATCGTTCGACGGATACGCGATCTCCTCGAGCGAGAGCCCGTGTGCCGGCATCACCGTGAAGCGGCTCGTCCGCGCGCGCGCATCGCGGAGCGCGACGAGCTCCTCGTGATCGATGCGTCCGCTTCCGACCGCGACGACCGCTCCGATGAGCGCACGCACCATCGAGTGGCAGAATGCGTCGGCCTCGATCCGAGCGGCGTACGCGCCGTCCTCCGCGCGCCTCCACTCGAAGCGCAGGAGGTCGCGCACGGCCGTCGCCCCCTCGCGGGCTTTGCAGAACGTGGTGAAGTCGTTGAGACCGAGCAGCTCGTCTGACGCGCGTTGCACGGCGTCGAAGTCGAGGGGGCGTGGAACCTCGGCCGTGTACCGCGCGACCAGAGGATCCTTCCGCATTCCAGCCCCGATGAGTCGATACTCGTACCTGCGCCTGAGCGCGGAGAAGCGGGCATCGAAGGCCGCGGGGACGACGTGCGCCGAGTGCACGACGACGTCCGGGGCTGCACGGCTGACGATCCCGGTCAGCTTCCGCGCGCGAAGGCGGGCGAGCTCGGGGGCTTCCCAGGCGGGTTCCTCAGGTCGGCGCCGCGCGGTCCATTTCTCGAGTTGCGCAGGGGTGACGTCCAGATGCGCCACTTGACCGCGCGCGTGCACTCCTGCATCGGTGCGCCCACCGACGGTGAGGCGCACGGAGGCGGGGTCGTCGACCCGCAGCAGCATTGCGAGGGCGCCTTCCAGGCTCCCCTGCACGGTGCGCAGGCCCGGCTGTGCGGCCCAACCCGAGAAATCGGTGCCGTCGTACGAGAGATCGAGCCGCAGGCGTACCGAAGCAGAGTGGTGCATGCATCGATCCTGCCAGATGCCTCAGCGTGCCGGTCAGGGCGCAACGTACACTGGATGCCCGAGGCGCCCCGGCCGGGACCGCGCCGCACTCGACACTATGACTCAGACTCCTCCGACACGTGCACTCCCCCGCGCCGACCGGCTCGGGGGGCTCGACGGTCTCCGCGCCATCGCGGTCGGCCTCGTGCTCTGCTACCACCTCTTCCCCGGCCCACTGCCCGGCGGGTTTCTGGGCGTCGACATCTTCTTCGTCATCAGCGGCTTTCTGATCACCACGCTGCTGCTGCGAGAGCATGCGAGCACGGGGCGAATCCGGCTCGGTCACTTCTGGCGACGTCGCGCTCGACGTCTGCTCCCAGCGCTCGGGCTGGTGCTCGCGGTCTCGACAGCCGTCGCGGAGCTCGTCGACCGCGACCTCCTCGTCGGAATCGGACGTCAGATCGCGGGCGCCGCATTCTTCGTCGGCAACTGGACCTCGATCGCGGCCGGCGCCGACTACTTCGCGCGAGATGCCCCCGAGCTCTTCCGCAACACCTGGTCCTTGGCGATCGAGGAGCAGTACTACATCGTTCTCCCGCTCCTGCTGCTCGTCATCGTCAGGATCCGGGGCCGCGTGCTGCGCGCGCTCCCCCTCGTCGCGCTCGGCACGGCCTCCGCGTTCCTCATGATCGCGCTCTCCGCTGGCGGCGCTGAGCCGACCCGGGTGTACTTCGGTTCCGATACGCACTCGTTCGGGCTGGCATTCGGCGCGGGCCTCGCACTCCTCACGACAGGAAGGTCATCCGAGCTGCCGCACCGGGGACCGGGCCGGTACGCCCAGCTCGCGTTGACCGGTATCGCCCTGGCCGGGCTCGGCGTACTGGGCTGGCTCGCGGTGACCCTGCAGGAGGGCGGCGAGCAGAGCTTCGCCTGGGGCTTCCAGTTGGCCTCCCTCGCCGCACTCCTGACCGTGTGGGCGGTGACGAGGCCGGGCGCATGGATCGGTGCGGCGCTCGACGCACGGCCTTTGCGGTGGGTCGGAGAGCGCTCGTACGGCATCTACCTCTGGCACTGGCCGTTGCTGCTGCTCGTCGCAGCGGGCCTCGGAACGGGATCGCCGTGGATCGTGGGCGCCGTGACGTTGGCGCTGACTCTCATCACGGCGGCGCTCTCGTTCCGATACATCGAGGAGCCCGTGAGACGGTTCGGCCTCAGGCGTTCACTCATGCTCCTGGCGCGGCCCGACCGAGCGTTCCGAGGCCGAAGGATTGTTCCGGCCGTGGTGGCTTCCGTGCTGGTCCTCACCGTGCCGGCCACCGTGTTCGCCGTCGCCACGGCGCCCGCGCAGACCTCAGCAGCAGATGCTGTAGAACGAGGCGCAGCCGCGCGCGATGCGTCGCAGTCGGAGGCATCTGAGGCAGCGGGCGCCGACGACGGACCGGACGCGAGCTCAGCTGCTGCCGCCGCAGGCGAGAGCTCGACGAAGCCCGACGAGCCGATCGCCGCCGCCGGTGCCGACATGAGCGCCATCGGAGACTCGGTGATGCTGGCGAGCCTCCCCGAGCTCGAGGAGCGTTTTCCGGGCATAGCGATCGACGCATCCGTATCGCGCAGCATGGGAGCCGGCGTCGCACTCGCATCGGAGCAGGCGGGTACCGACGTCCTGCGCCCCGTGCTCCTCGTCGGCCTCGGGACCAACGGGCCCGTACGACTCGAAGAACTCGACAGCCTGCGACAGTCGGCTGGCGACCGGCTCATCGTGCTCGTCAACGCGCACGCGGATCGCGACTGGGTTCCCGGCGTCAATGACGCTCTCACGGCCTACGCCGACACCCATCGCGGCGTCGTCGTCGCCGATTGGGAGGGGACGATCTCCGCCGCCCCGCCGTCCGCGCTCGCGGGCGACGGGATCCACCCGAACCCGAGCGGCGGCGAGCTCTACGCCGACTGCGTGGAGAACGCTCTCGAAGAGCTGCAGCGCCCCGGCGAGGGCATCGGCTACGCGTTGCCGCGCCGCTGACCGAACCGCCGTCGCGGGAGATAGGCAACCGGCGCCCCTGCAACCCGAAAGCCCCCGGTGCGCAGAACGCAACGGGGGCTTTCGAACAGTCGAACGAGGAGGCTACTCGGCCTTCTCCTCGGCGGGTGCCTCGGTGGTCTCCTCAGCGGGCGCCTCGGTGGTGGTCTCCTCAGCGGGCTCTTCTGCAACCGGAGCGGCGGGCTTCTCAGCCTTCGGCTTCGGCGTGACCGGCTCGAGCACGAGCTCGATCACGGCGAGCGGGGCACGATCGCCCTTGCGGAATCCGGTCTTGACGATGCGGGTGTACCCGCCCTCGCGGTTCTCGACGAGCGGTGCGATCTCCGTGAAGAGCTCGTGGACAACCGACTTGTCGAGGATCTGACGCATGACGCGACGACGCGAGTGCAGGTCTCCCCGCTTCGCGAAGGTGACGAGGCGCTCGGCGACGGGCTGCAGGCGCTTGGCCTTCGTCTCCGTCGTCTGAATGCGCTTGTGCTCGAAGAGCTGCGAAGCCAGCTGGTTCAGCATCAGACGCTCGTGTGCGGGGCCGCCTCCGAGGCGGGGGCCCTTGTTGGGCTTGGGCATTATTTACTCCAGTAAGTGTGCGGTCGGGCGGACAGTGCCGAACCGTTAGTTGTTGTCGTCTTCGTAGCTGTAGAACTGCGCACCGTCGAACCCGGGCACCGCGTCCTTGAGCGAGAGGCCCATCTCGGTGAGCTTGTCGCGCACCTCGAAGACCGACTTCTGGCCGAAGTTGCGAATGTTCATCAGCTGCGCCTCGGAGAGCGCTACCAGCTCGCTCACCGTGTTAATGCCCTCGCGCTTGAGGCAGTTGTAGCTGCGCACCGAGAGATCCAGATCCTCGATCGGGATCGAGAGCTCACCCTCCGCGACGACCTCGACCGGCGCGGGGCCGATCTCGACGCCCTCGGCCGCGGTGTTCAGCTCGCGCGCGAGCCCGAAGAGCTCGACGAGCGTCGAACCTGCAGACGCGATCGCGTCGCGCGGGGAGATGGCGGGCTTCGACTCGACATCGACGACCAGGCGGTCGAAGTCGGTGCGCTCGCCGGCTCGGGTCGCTTCGACGCGGTACGTGACCTTCAGCACCGGCGAGTAGATGGAGTCGACCGGGATACGGCCGACCTCAGCGTCCTCGTTGCGGTTCTGAGCGGCCGAGACGTATCCGCGGCCGCGCTCGATCGTCAGTTCGAGTTCGAACTGAGCCGAGTCGCTGAGCGTTGCGATGACGAGCTCGGGGTTGTGCACCTCGACACCCGCCGGAGCCGAGATGTCGGCGGCGGTGACCTCGCCGGCGCCGGTCTTCCGGAGGTACGCGGTGATCGGCTCGTCATGCTCGCTCGAGACGACGAGATCCTTGATGTTGAGGATGATCTCGGTGACGTCCTCGGTCACGCCCGGGATGGTCGTGAACTCGTGGGCGACGCCCTCGAAACGCACGCTCGTGACCGCGGCGCCGGGGATGGACGACAGCAGGGTACGACGCAGCGAGTTGCCGAGCGTGTAGCCGAAGCCGGGCTCAAGCGGCTCGATGGCGAAACGCGAACGGAACTCGGAGATCGATTCTTCAGTCAGAGTGGGTCGCTGTGCAATCAGCACGGTGTGTGATCCTTTCGCTGGAGTCCGCTATATGACTCATGCGGTATCGGGATTGAAGTGGGCTGAAGCACCGGGGAGAGCCGGTGCTGAATACGACGGATCGCCGCCACTGGGGCGGCAGTCGCGCCGGCTCGCGCCGGCGCGACCTTCCGATCAGACGCGGCGACGCTTCGGCGGACGGCAGCCGTTGTGCGTCTGCGGCGTCACATCGTTGATCGAACCCACCTCGAGGCCAGCGGCCTGCAGCGAGCGGATCGCGGTCTCGCGGCCCGAGCCCGGGCCCTTGACGAAGATGTCGACCTTCTTCATGCCGTGCTCCTGCGCCTTGCGCGCAGCGGACTCAGCGGCGAGCTGAGCGGCGAACGGAGTCGACTTGCGCGAACCCTTGAAGCCGACGCCGCCTGAGGAGGCCCAGCTGATCACGGCACCGGTGGTGTCGGTGATCGAGACGATCGTGTTGTTGAAGGTCGACTTGATGTGGGCCTGGCCCACGGCGACGTTCTTCTTGTCCTTGCGACGCGGCTTGCGAGCCGCGGTCTTTGGTGCAGCCATTGAGTGTTCTCCTGAAAAGCTCTGTGTGTAGGTCTAACGGACCGGCGTTACTTCTTCTTGCCGGCGACGGTGCGCTTCGGGCCCTTGCGGGTACGAGCGTTCGTCTTGGTGCGCTGACCGTGCACAGGCAGGCCCTTCCGGTGGCGGAGCCCCTGGTAGCTGCCGGTCTCCACCTTGCGGCGGATATCGGCTGCGACCTCGCGGCGAAGATCGCCCTCAACCTTGAAGTTGCCTTCGATGTAATCGCGAAGCGCGACCAGCTGCTCATCCGACAGGTCCTTGACGCGGATGTTGCCATCGATGCTGGTGTCGGCGAGCGTCTTGAGCGCGCTCGTGCGCCCGACGCCGTAGATGTAAGTGAGTGCGATCTCAACGCGCTTATCGCGTGGGATGTCGACTCCTGCGAGACGTGCCATGTTGGCTCTCCTTGCGGATCGTGGAGGTGTGGTGCGCATCGGGGGTTCGGGCCTCCGGCCCGAGGTGTCCCCTGCACGAAATGAGGTGGGCTGGTGAGCTCACCGCGGATCTCTCACGGACGCTGCGCGTTCCGATTCCATGAGATCCGCGCAGGTTCTTCGATGCGCTGGATCAGATATTCAGTTGTGTGTTCTGCAGAGCCGCCGGCGACGGCAGGGACTCAGCCCTGGCGCTGCTTGTGGCGCGGGTTGCTCTTGCAGATCACCATGACGCGTCCGTGGCGGCGAATGACCTTGCAGTGATCGCAGATCGGCTTGACGCTGGGATTGACCTTCATGATGGTTCCTTCGTGTGTATCGCTGTCCTCGTACTCGCGGAGTGCCGCGAGTCGTTACTTCCCAGCGACCTACTTGTAGCGGTAGACGATACGGCCGCGGGTCAGATCGTAGGGCGTCAGCTCAACGATCACGCGATCCTCGGGAAGGATGCGGATGTAGTGCTGACGCATTTTGCCTGAGATATGAGCGAGCACTTTGTGTCCATTGGTCAACTCGACGCGGAACATCGCGTTGGGCAGAGCCTCGACGATGTGTCCCTCGATCTCGATGACGCCGTCTTTCTTCGCCATAGCCTCACTATCGCTTGCGTAGGTGTACTGGTCATGCGAATGCTCAGCTTCTGCGTCTCCGACCGCGGTCCGACTACGGTCGGCGCGAACGCAAAAGCAGGCGCAAAGCACCAAAGATCAAGAGTACTCGGCGTGTCGCCTTTTGTAAAGCTCGCCGAGTGTCGCGTCGTGGCGGACGCGGTTCCTGCGTCCCTAGACGAACGGCACGGGCCGGACTCCGAGCGGCTCGAGGCCGCTCGCTCCCCCGTCGGGTGCGGTGAGCACCCAGATGCCGCGCTCGTGCACGGCGACGCTGTGCTCCCACTGCGCGCTCATGGATCCGTCGGCGATCGTCACCGTCCAGTCGTCGTCCTCGACCACGGTGTCGATCCCGCCTGCCGAGATGATGGGTTCGATCGCGACGACGAGCCCCGGCTTCACCTCCGGCCCGCGTCGGCGCGTCGGCACGTTGAACACCGGAGGATCCTCGTGCATGCTGCGACCGATGCCGTGACCGATGTAGTCCTCGAGCACCCCGAAACTGCTGTGGGCTCTGACGTAGGCGGCGACGGCTTCTCCGACCTCTCCGAGGTGCGATGCCGAAGCGAGACGCGCGATCCCCCGCCACATCGCCTGCTCGGTGACATCGCTGAGATGCTGGTTGGCCGACGTCCGCTCCGGGTCGGCGTGGTCGGGCAGCACCGCTGTGAATGCAGCGTCTCCGTGCCACCCGTCTACCACTGCCCCGGCATCGAGAGCGACGATGTCGCCCGCTTCGAGCGGACGATCTGTCGGGATCGCATGAACGACGTGCTCATTCACGTTCGCGCAGATCGTGTGGCGGTACCCGGGCTCCAGCATGAAGTTCGGAGATCCGCCGTGCTGCCGGACGGCGCGCTCAGCGATCGCGTCGAGCTCGAGCGGGGTGATTCCGGGAGCCACCTCTGCCCGCATCGCGGAGAGCGCGGCCGCCGTGGCGCGACCGGGAGCGATCATCTGGCGGAGCTGCGCCGGCGTCTTGTAGATCGAACGTCGCAGCAGGCCTCGACGCGCCAAGGGCTACTGCCCGACTCGCGCGTTCAGCTGCGCAGCGAGGCCCTCAGCGATCCGCTCCGACACCTCGTCGACGGAGCCGAGCCCGTCGACGGAGACGAGGATGCCCCGCTTGGAGAACAGCTCGATGAGCGGTGCGGTCTGCTCGGCGTACACGTCCTGGCGATGACGAATGACCTCTTCGGTGTCATCGGAGCGCCCCTCGACCGCCGCTCGCTTGAGCAGACGTGCCACGACCTCCTCTGGGTCCGCTTCGAGCAGCACGACGGCGTCGAGCGACGAGCCGTTGAGCATCCCGTCGAGCGCGTGCACCTGGTCGACTGTTCGCGGGTACCCGTCGAGCAGGAATCCCGAAGCCGCGTCGTCCTGCGAGAGGCGATCGGCGACAATGCGGTTCGTGAGCTCGTCTGGCACCAGCTCGCCCTGTTCGATGATGGCCTGCACCTGCTGCCCCAGTTCCGTACCGCCCTGGATGTTGGCGCGGAAGATGTCACCGGTGGAAATCGCCGGAACCTGGTAGCGCGCTGCGATCCGACCGGCCTGCGTGCCCTTGCCGGCTCCGGGCGGGCCGATGATCAGCAGTCGCGCGGTCGTCTCTGCGGTCACTTGAGGAGCCCTTCGTAGTGGCGCTGCTGCAGCTGCGCGTCGATCTGCTTCACGGTCTCGAGCCCGACACCCACGATGATGAGGATCGATGCACCGCCGAACGGGAAGTTCTGGTTCGCCCCGAAGAACGAGAGCGCGACGAGCGGAAGCAGTGCGATGACACCGAGGTAGAGCGATCCTGCGCTGGTGATGCGGGTGAGCACGTAGTTAAGGTACTCCGCGGTCGGCCGACCGGCGCGGATGCCCGGGATGAACCCTCCGTACTGCTTCATGTTGTCGGAGACTTCTTCCGGGTTGAACGTGATCTGCACGTAGAAGAAGGTGAAGCCGATGACGAGGAGGAAGAAGACGAGCATGTAGAACGGCTGGTCGCCGTAGACCAGGTTGTTCTGGATCCAGACCACCCACGGCTTCGGGTCCTCGCCGATCTGCGGTTGGTTGAACTGCGTGATGAGCATCGGCAGGTACAGGATCGCCGAAGCGAAGATCACGGGGATCACGCCCGCCATGTTGACCTTGATCGGGATGTAGGTACTGCTTCCGCCGTACGTACGGCGCCCGACGACGCGCTTGGCGTACTGCACCGGAATGCGACGCTGCGACTGCTCGACGAAGACGACAGCCGCTACCACCAGCAGGCCCACCCCGAGAACTATGAAGAACACTTCCCAGCCGCGCGACTCCTTGATGACCCACATGGCGCCGGGGAAGGTTGCCGCGATCGAGGTGAAGATGAGGAGCGACATGCCGTTGCCGACGCCTCGCTCGGTGATCAGTTCGCCGAACCACATGATGAGGCCGGTACCGGCCGTCATCGTGATGATCATGATCAGCACCGCCCACCATTCCTGGGAGACGAGATTCTGGCACGCCTGGTTGGCGGCGGCGCCGAAGAGCTGTCCCGAACGCGCGACGGTAATGAGCGTCGTCGACTGCAGGATTGCGAGCGCGATGGTCAGGTAGCGCGTGTACTGCGTCAGCTTCGCCTGGCCGGCCTGGCCTTCCTTGTGGAGCGCCTCGAAGTGCGGGATCACGACGCGGAGCAGCTGCGTGATGATCGATGCCGTGATGTACGGCATGATGCCGAGCGCGAAGATCGACAGCTGCAGCAGTGCTCCACCGCTGAAGAGGTTGATCATGTCGTAGAGGCCCGAGCTGCCCTGGTTCTGGTTCGCCACCAGGCACGCTTGAACGTTGTTGAAGTCTACGAACGGTGCTGGGATGAATGACCCGAGCCGGAACAACGACACGATGGCGAGCGTGAAGACGATCTTCCGCCGCAAATCGGGTGTCCGGAAGATCCGTCCGATGGCGCTGAACAAAATCTGCCTCCTGGAACGTCGTAAGGGGCTTCGCCTACCGACGAGAACCAATTGCTCCAGCCTACACGGCGTGTGCCGCGTGACCGAGCCACCGCCGTGATTGGCGGGTGAAACAAGACAGCGGGGGTGGGCGGGAACGGCATGAATGCCGTCCCCGCCGAGCCCCCGCTACTCGGGAGATCCCCGAGGGTGTTGCTGGTCCGAACGGACCGTTACTTCACTGCTCCGCCTGCGGCGACGATCTTCTGCTCAGCGGAGCTCGAGACCTTGTCGACCTGCACGTTGAGCTTGACCTGGAGGTCGCCGTTGCCCAGCACCTTGACGGGCTGGTTCTTGCGAACGGCGCCCTTGGCCACGAGATCCTCGACGGTGACGTCGCCACCCTGGGGGTAGAGCTCAGCGAGCTTCGCGACGTTCACCACCTGGTACTCGGTGCGGAACGGGTTCTTGAACCCGCGGAGCTTCGGGGTGCGCATATGCAGCGGCATCTGCCCACCCTCGAAGCCGACCTTGACCTGGTACCGAGCCTTGGTGCCCTTGGTACCGCGGCCTGCGGTCTTGCCCTTCGATGCCTCGCCACGACCCACGCGGGTCTTGGCCTTCTTGGAACCGGGAGCCGGACGGAGGTGGTGCGCCTTCAGCACCGACTCACGCTCCTCGTTGTTCTCGCTCATACGTCGATCTCCTCAACCACTACCAGGTGAGCGACCGCGCGAATGTAGCCTCGGTTGGCCTGAGTGTCTTCACGAACGACCGACTGGCCGATCTTCTTGAGACCCAAGCTCCGCAGCGTGTCGCGCTGGTTCTGCTTTTCACTGATGACGGACTTCGTCTGCGTAACCTTCAGGCTCTTCGCCATTACGCACCTGCCTTTGCCTTCGCGGCAGCGTCGGCCGCGGCCTTCGCCTCAGCGCGCACGATGCGGGCCGGAGCGACGCGGTCGAAGTCGAGGCCGCGGCGAGCTGCGACGGAGCGGGGCTCCTCGAGCTGCTGCAGTGCCTCAACGGTCGCATGCACGATGTTCAGGGTGTTCGACGAACCGAGCGACTTGCTCAGCACATCGTGGATGCCGGCGCACTCGAGTACGGCGCGCACCGGGCCACCGGCGATAACACCGGTACCTGCTGCTGCCGGACGCAGAAGTACGACACCGGCTGCGGCCTCGCCCTGCACGGGGTGCGGGATGGTGCTGCCGACGCGGGGCACGCGGAAGAAGTTCTTCTTGGCCTCTTCGACACCCTTTGCGATGGCGAGAGGCACCTCCTTCGCCTTGCCGTAGCCGACGCCGACGGTTCCGTTGCCATCGCCCACCACGACGAGCGCGGTGAAGCTGAAGCGACGGCCGCCCTTGACGACCTTCGAGACGCGGTTGATGGTGACGACGCGCTCGAGGAACTGGCTCTCGTTGCGGTCGCGGCCGCCGCGCTCGTTGCGGGTTCCGCGATCGCGGCTCCCGCGACGCTGCTCGCGCGGCTCGTTGCGGTGATCCTGAGCCGGAGCGGCCTGCCCGGCCGTCGTCTCAGACTGGGCCTCTGCAGACACTTGCTGCTCCTTCGTTTCGTTGCTCACAGGGTCAGCCCCCCTTCGCGAGCGCCATCGGCGATCGCTGCGACGCGACCGGCGTACTTGCTGCCGCCGCGGTCGAATACCACAGCGTCGATGCCGGCGCCCTTGGCGCGCTCAGCGACGAGTTCGCCGACCTTGCGGGCCTTGGCGGTCTTGTCGCCGTCGAACGAACGCAGATCGGCTTCCATGGTCGAAGCCGAAGCGAGGGTGAGACCCTTCGAGTCATCGACGACCTGTACGAAGACGTGGCGGGATGAGCGGTTGACGACGAGACGGGGGCGAACCTCCGTGCCGACGATCTTCTTGCGCAGGCGGGTGTGGCGGCGAACGCGCGCAGCCGACCGACCCTTAGCCCGGGATACTGAAGCGGCCATGGGTTACTTACCAGCCTTTCCTGCCTTGCGACGGACAACCTCGCCCGCGTAGCGAATGCCCTTGCCCTTGTAGGGCTCCGGCTTCTTCAGCTTGCGGATGTTGGCTGCGGCCTCGCCGACAGCCTGCTTCGAGATCCCGCTGACGGTGATCTTGGTGTTGCCCTCGACCGCGAGCGTGATGCCCTCGGGGGCGTCCACGTTGACCGGGTGCGAGAAGCCGAGCGCGAGCTCGAGGCCGGTGCCCTTCTGCTGCACGCGGTATCCCGTGCCGACGACCTCGAGCTGCTTGGTGTAGCCCTCGGTGACGCCGATGATGTTGTTGTTGATGAGCGTGCGGCTGAGGCCGTGCAGCGCTCGGGAATCGCGCTCGTCGTTCGGGCGGGTGACGAGCACCTGACCGTCCTCGAGTGCGACGCGGATGGGATCTGCGACGACGAGCGAGAGCTCGCCCTTCGCGCCCTTGACCGTGACCTTCTGGCCGTCGATCTTGACATCTACACCGCCGGGAACGGCGATGGGAAGCTTACCAATACGTGACATGACGCCTTACCACACGTAAGCGAGGACTTCCCCGCCAACGCCCTTCTGCTCAGCCTCGCGGTCAGTCAACAGACCCGAGGAGGTGGACAGGATCGCGATGCCGAGTCCACCGAGCACGCTCGGGATCTCGGTCGAGCCCGCGTACACGCGAAGGCCGGGCTTGGAGACCCGCTTGATGCCCTCGATCGAACGCTCGCGGTTCGGGCCGTACTTCAGCGACATGGTGATGGTCGTGCCCACGCGTGCGGCCTCGACCTTCCAGTCCTGGATGTAGCCTTCGCGCTTGAGGATCTCAGCGATCCGCTCCTTCAGCTTCGAGCCGGGGAGCGAAACGTCGTCATGATGCGCAGAGTTTGCGTTGCGCAGCCGGGTCAGCATATCTGCTACCGGATCAGTCATCGTCATGAGTGACTCTTTCTTTCTCGCCTGGTTTCATACGCCGGTACACCGACGCATGACCTGGGTGACACACGGATTGGGTGCCCGGGGATTCCCGAGCACCCTCGCCGTTTGGACTATTCAGTTATTCCGACTTGAAGGGGAAGCCGAGCGCGCGAAGCAGCGCACGGCCCTCATCGTCGGTCTTCGCGGTGGTCACGACAGTGATGTCGAACCCACGCACGCGATCAATCTTATCCTGATCGATCTCGTGGAACACACTCTGCTCGGTCAAACCGAAGGTGTAATTGCCGTTTCCATCGAACTGGCGCGGCGAAAGGCCACGGAAATCGCGGATACGGGGCAGAGCCAGGTTCACCAGGCGGTCGAGGAACTCCCACGACCGATCGCCACGGAGCGTGACGTGAGCACCGATCGCCTGGCCCTCGCGCAGCTTGAACTGCGCGATGGACTTGCGAGCCTTGGTGACCATGGGCTTCTGACCGGTGATCTTCACGAGATCGGCGATCGCGCCCTCGATCACCTTGCTGTCGCGAGCGGCTTCACCGACACCGGTGTTCACGACGACCTTGACGACGCCGGGAACCTGCATGATGTTGGCGTAGCCGAACTCCTCGCGCAGCTGCGGAACGATCTCGGAGCGGTACTTCTGCTTCAGGCGGGGCTGAGCGGTGGTCGCTGCAGTCTCGGTCATGCGAGATCCTTCCCGGACTTCTTCGCGAAACGAACGCGAACAGTCTTCTTCTTGCCGTCTTTCTCGACTTCCTCGACGCGGAACCCGACGCGAGTCGGCTTCTTCGTCTCGGGGTCGACGACTGCGACGTTGGACACGTGGATCGGAGCCTCGACGGTCTCGATGCCACCCTCGCGGGTGCCACGGTCCGACTGGCCGACGCGCACATGCTTGGTGACGAAGTTGACGCCCTCCACCACGATGCGATCGGTTTCGGACAGGACCTCGATTACTCGACCCTGCTTGCCCTTGTAGCCGCCGCGTTCCTGCGACGGGCCAGAGATGACCTCGACGAGGTCACCCTTCTTGATCTTTGCGCCCATAGGACTAGATCACCTCCGGTGCGAGCGAGACGATCTTCATGAACCGCTTGTCGCGGAGTTCACGTCCGACCGGCCCGAAGATGCGGGTGCCGCGGGGCTCCCCGTCGGCCTTGAGGATAACGGCGGCGTTCTCGTCGAACGCGATGTACGATCCGTCACCACGACGGGTCGACTTGCGCGTCCGGACGATGACGGCCTTGACCACATCGCCCTTCTTGACGTTGCCACCGGGGATCGCGTCCTTGACGGTCGCGACGATCGTGTCGCCGAGACCGGCGTAACGACGCTTCGAGCCACCGAGGACACGGATCGTGAGCAACTCCTTGGCGCCGCTGTTGTCGGCCACCTTGAGTCGGGATTCCTGCTGAATCACTTGCTACTCCTTCACTGAGTAAGCCCGAGGGCTTACTTCGCCTTCTCGAGGACCTCGACCAGACGCCAGCGCTTGGAAGCGCTCAGCGGCCGGGTCTCGTGGATGAGCACGAGATCGCCGATACCGGCCGTGTTCTGCTCGTCGTGGGCCTTGACCTTCGACGAGCGGCGGAGCACCTTGCCGTACAGCGGGTGCTTCACACGGTCCTCGACCTCGACAACGATGGTCTTCTCCATCTTGTCGCTGACGACATAGCCGCGGCGGGCCTTACGGTAGCCGCGCTGTTCCTTCTCGACCTCAGCCATGTCTAGGCCTCCTTCGTCTCAGCGGCGGCATCCGCCTGCTCGGTCTTCTTGCTGCTCTTCTTCGCCTTTGCGGGCGCAGCAGCAGGGGTGGCACGAATGCCGAGCTCACGCTCGCGCAGCACGGTGTAGATGCGAGCGATGTCGCGCTTCACCTGACGAACGCGGCCGTGGCTTTCCAGCTGGCCGGTAGCCGACTGGAAGCGAAGGTTGAAGAGTTCGCCCTTCGCCTTCTTGAGCTCTTCGGCCAACCGCTCGTTCTCGAAACTATCGAGCTCGGTGATGGCCAGTTCTTTGGTACCGATCGCCATTACGCGTCGCCCTCCTCGCGCTTGATAATGCGGGCCTTGAGGGGCAGCTTGTGGATGGCGCGGGTGAGCGCCTCGCGTGCGAGCTCCTCATCGACACCGGCGACCTCGAAGAGGACGCGGCCCGGCTTGACATTGGCAACCCACCACTCGGGCGAGCCCTTACCCGAACCCATGCGGGTTTCCGCAGGCTTCTTGGTCAGGGGACGATCGGGGTAGATGTTGATCCACACCTTGCCGCCACGCTTGATGTGACGCGTCATGGCGATACGAGCGGACTCGATCTGACGGTTGGTCACGTAGGCGGGGGTCAGTGCCTGGATACCGAACTCGCCGAAGGCGATCTCGTTACCGCCCTTGGACTGACCGGTGCGGCTCGGGTGGTGCTGCTTGCGGTACTTGACTCGACGGGGAATCAGCATGCTTACTTCTCCGCTCCTGCTGCAGCGGGTGCAGCCTCGGCCTGTGCACCACGGGGTGCACGGCGGCGGTCGCCGCGGTCGCGCGACGGCTTCTGGGCCGCCTGCTCACGAGCGAGTTCCTTGTTGGTCAGGTCGCCCTTGTAGATCCAGACCTTCACGCCGATACGACCGAAGGTGGTCTTCGCCTCGTAGAAGCCGTAGTCGATGTTCGCGCGGAGCGTGTGCAGCGGCACACGGCCTTCGCGGTAGAACTCCGAACGGCTCATCTCGGCGCCGCCGAGGCGGCCGGAGACCTGGATGCGGATGCCCTTGGCGCCGGCGCGCTGAGCGCCCTGCAGACCCTTGCGCATCGCACGGCGGAACGCCACGCGAGCAGCGAGCTGCTCGGCGATGCCCTGTGCGACGAGCTGAGCGTCAGCCTCGGGGTTCTTGACCTCGAGGATGTTGAGCTGGATCTGCTTGCCGGTGAGCTTCTCGAGGTCAGCGCGGATGCGCTCGGCCTCGGCGCCGCGACGACCGATGACGATACCGGGACGTGCCGAGTGGATGTCCACGCGAACACGGTCACGGGTGCGCTCGATCTCCACGCGGGACACGCCCGCACGGTCGAGCTGCTTCGTCAGGTGCTGACGGATCTTGATGTCCTCGGCGAGGTAGTCAGCGTAGCGCTGCCCGGCCTTCGTCGAGTCCGAGAACCAACGCGACACGTGATCGGTGGTGATCCCGAGGCGGAAGCCATAGGGATGAATCTTCTGGCCCATACCTAGGCTCCCTTCTTCACGGCGGCGAGCTCATCAGCCGTCTGCAGCACGACAGTGATGTGGCTGGTGCGCTTGTTGATACGGAATGCGCGGCCCTGAGCACGGGGGCGGAAACGCTTGAGCGTCGCGCCCTCGTCCACGAATGCACGAGCTACGACGAGCTCGTCCTCGTTGAGACGCAGGTTCTCCTTGTCGGCCTTGACGCGCGCATTCGCGATCGCCGAAGCGACGAGCTTGAAAATCGGCTCCGCTGCGGCCTGCGGGGCGAACTTCAGGATGGCGAGTGCCTCCTGAGCGTTCTTCCCACGGACCAGGTCAATGACACGACGGGCCTTCTGGGGGGTGATGCGGATGTGACGCAGACGTGCGGTCGACTCCACCATTTCTCTTCCTCCTTCACGTCACCGCTTAGCGGCGACGGCCCTTCTTGTCGTCTTTCACGTGACCGCGGAAGGTACGCGTGGGCGCGAATTCGCCCAGCTTGTGACCGACCATGGTCTCCGTTACGAACACGGGGATGTGCTTCCGACCGTCGTGCACCGCGATGGTGTGTCCCAGCATTGCCGGGATGATCATCGAGCGGCGCGACCAGGTCTTGATCACGTTCTTGGAGCCAGCTTCGTTCTGGACAATCACCTTGTTCAACAGGTGGTTATCGACGAAGGGGCCCTTCTTGAGACTACGAGGCATCTTCTACTCTCTCCTACCTGTCGACTAACGCTTCTTGCCAGCGTTGCGGCGACGCACGATGAGCTTGTCGCTTTCCTTGTTCGGATGGCGCGTACGGCCTTCCTTCTGGCCCCAGGGGCTGACCGGGTGACGACCACCGGAGGTGCGGCCTTCGCCACCACCGTGGGGGTGATCCACCGGGTTCATGACGACACCACGCACGGTCGGGCGGACGCCCTTCCAGCGCATGCGGCCGGCCTTGCCCCAGTTGATGTTCGACTGCTCGGCGTTGCCCACCTCGCCGACGGTCGCGCGGCAGCGCGCGTCGACGTTGCGGATCTCGCCCGACGGCAGACGCAGCTGGGCGTAGGGGCCGTCCTTCGCCACGAGGCGAACCGACGCACCTGCGGAACGAGCGAGCTTCGCTCCCCCGCCCGGCTTCAGCTCGATCGCGTGGATGACCGTACCGGTCGGGATGTTGCGCAGCGGCAGGTTGTTGCCGGGCTTGATGTCAGCACCGGAACCCGACTCGACGACGTCGCCCTGCTTGAGCTTGTTCGGCGCGATGATGTAGCGCTTCGTGCCGTCCACGAAATGCAGCAGCGCGATGCGCGCCGTGCGGTTCGGGTCGTACTCGATGTGCGCGACCTTGGCATCCACGCCGTCCTTGTCATGACGACGGAAGTCGATGACGCGGTACTGGCGCTTGTGGCCACCACCGATGTGACGGGTGGTGATCCGGCCCTGGTTGTTGCGGCCGCCGGTCTTGGGGAGCGGACGGAGCAGCGACTTCTCAGGCGTCGAGCGGGTGATTTCAGCGAAATCAGCAACGCTCGAGCCACGACGACCCGGGGTCGTCGGCTTGTACTTGCGAATTGCCATGATGTGTTCCTCTTCGCCCCTTCTACAGCGCAGCCGTGAAGATGTCGATGGAGCCCGACTTCAGGGTGACGATGGCGCGCTTCGTGTCCTTGCGCTTGCCCAGACCGAACTTCGTTCGACGGGACTTGCCCTTGCGGGTCAGCGTGCGGACCTTGGCGACCTTCACATTGAAGACCTCCTCGACGGCGAGCTTGATCTCGGTCTTGTTCGACTCGGGCTGCACCTCGAAGGTGTACTGGCCGTTGGCGTCGATGAGACCGTAGCTCTTCTCCGAGACGATCGGGCGGATGATGACGTCGTGTGCGGACTTGTTCAAGCTCACTTCGTGTCCTCCTGAGCGGCACGGCCATCGACGAATGCGTCGAAGGCGGCCTTGGTGAAGACGAGATCGTCGCTGACGACCACGTCGTAGGCGTTGAGCTGATCCTGGAACAGCACGTGAACGTGCGCCAGGTTGCGAACGCTGAGCGCCGTCAACTCATCTTCACGGGTGATGACCACGAGCACGCGCTTTCCCGGCGCGACCGACGCGAGGAACTCGCGAGCAGCCTTCGTGCTGGGCTTGTCGGCGATGCCGAACGTCTCGACGACGTGCAGACGGTTCGCGCGGGCGCGATCCGACAGCAGGCCGCGAAGCGCAGCGGCGATCATCTTCTTCGGGGTGCGCTGAGCGTAGTCGCGCGGCACGGGGCCGTGCACGACGCCGCCGCCGCGGTGCTCAGGAGCACGAACCGAGCCCTGACGAGCGCGGCCGGTGCCCTTCTGCTTGAACGGCTTGACACCCGAACCGGAGACCTCGCCGCGGTTCTTGGTCTTGTGCGTACCCTGACGCGCAGCTGCGAGCTGAGCGGTGACCACCTGGTGGATCAGCGGGATGTTGGGGTCGACACCGAAGATGGTCTCGGGAAGGTCAACCGACCCGGCCTTCTTGCCCTGAGCGTCGAACACCTCGAGCTTGGTAGCGGTAGCCATGAACTACGCCCCCTTCACTGCGTTGCGAACGAATACGAGACGACCGCGCGCTCCGGGAACCGCACCCTTGACCAGGATGAGACCCTTCTCAGCGTCGACCGCCTGAACGGTGAGGTTCTGCACGGTGACGCGCTCGCCACCCATGCGACCGGGCATGCGCTGGCCCTTGAAGACACGACCGGGAGTGGCAGCGCCACCGATCGAGCCGGGCTTGCGGTGGTTGCGGTGCGCGCCGTGCGACGCGCCAACGCCCTTGAAGTTGTGACGCTTCATGGCGCCGGCGAAGCCCTTGCCCTTCGAGGTGCCGACGACGTCGATCAGCTGACCGGCCTCGAAGGTGCCGTCGACGGTGAGCTCCTGACCGAGCGCGTACTCCGACGCATCGGAGGTGCGGACCTCGGTGAGGTGACGGCGCGGCGTGACGCCGGCCTTCTCGAAGTGACCTGCGGTCGGCTTGTTCACCTTGCGGGGGTCGATCTGACCGGCGGCGATCTGCACGGCGCTGTAGCCGTCGACCTCTGCGGTGCGGATCTGGGTGACGACGTTCGGTGCCACCTCGATGACGGTCACGGGAACGACGTTCCCGTTCTCGTCCCATACCTGCGTCATACCGAGCTTGGTGCCCAGAAGACCCTTCACGTTACGTACTACTGACATGTCCGGATCCCCCCTTAGAGCTTGATCTCGATGTTGACGTCGGCAGGCAGGTCGAGACGCATGAGCGAATCGACAGCCTTCGGGGTGGGGTCGACGATGTCGATGAGACGCTTGTGCGTGCGCTTCTCGAAGTGCTCGCGGCTGTCCTTGTACTTGTGGGGCGAACGGATCACTGCGATCACGTTCTTCTCCGTCGGGAGCGGCACGGGGCCGATCACGGTCGCACCCGCGCGGGTCACCGTGTCGACGATCTTGCGCGCGGAGCTGTCGATGACCTCGTGGTCATACGACTTCAGTCGGATGCGGATCTTCTGTCCCGCCATGTGACTCTCTACTTTCTACTTGCGTCGTACCACCACCCGGAGGTCGTGGCATTGGACGTCTTACGTACCAGCGCCCTGGCTGCAGCGCTTTCGCGCTTCGTGCTGGGTCTCTGTTCACCTGTCAAAACCGGCCGGCCCGTATGGACGGGCGAGGCGGCCCCGCGCGCACGAAAGCGGCCGGACTCACGTCTGGCCGCCGAACGGCGTGCAGGTCTCGTTCGCTACCCGCGGCCTAACCGGAACCCCGAGCGAGCGGGGCGGTTATGCACTGCCTGGCAGTGATCCGCACCGAGGCGCGGAGTACTGAACCTGTCTATTCTCGCACGGGGGACGCCGCCGTGCAACCCGGGCGTGTCGCGCTCGTCAGCCGCGACGCGGCAGGAGTCTCGGGAGCAGCAGGTAGAGCACCAGGACGGCGAGACCCGCACCGAACAGCGCGATCGCACCCGCCGTACTGGTGAACACGGACCCGAGTCCGAGCAGCGAGGTGGCGAGTGTTGCGCCGGCCGTCATCGCAGAGGCCTGCACGTGCGAATATCCCAGCTGCTGAATCCGCTGGTACGTATGCTCCTTGTGCGGTTCATCCCAGCGGCGCCCGGCCCGCACGCGCTTCACGAGCGTCACCGCGACGTCGCCGAAGTAGATCACCATGGGCCCGATCGTCGCCAGCAGCGGAACCCCGGCCACCAGCGCAGCGAAACTCGTGATCGCCGTCGCACCGCCGAGCAGATAGCTCCCGACATCACCCAGGAACGCTCCGGGTTTCGTCAGGTTCCACGGGAGGAAGCCGCCGAATCCGGCGGCGAGCACGAGGCCGGCCGCGAGTAGCCAGGGAAGCCCGAGGAACCAACCTGCTGCCGCGAACGTCAGACCTGAGATGACGCCGTGGAACCCGCTGATGCCGTTCAATCCGTCCATGAAGTTCGCGACGTTGATGTAGCTCGAGATGAAGAGCACCGCGTAGATCGCCAGGAGCAGCGCTCCCCAGAGCGGGAGGCCGGGACCGGCGAGAACGAGGATCGCGACCGCTGAAGTGAGTGCGATCACCAGCAGCAGGACGCTGCGGACCCCCACGCTCAGCCCCCAGAGATCTTCGGCGAATCCGAGCAGCCCTGCAGCGAACGAACCGACGACGACCGTCAGCAGGAGCCGCGTGTCCCCCGCTCCGGTGTGCTGCGCGACCACCGCGAACCCGCCGGCCGCGCCCATCGCGATGAGCACGGCCAACCCGAGGCCGCGCAGCACCGGGCGCTCGTGAGAGGAGCGCTCGTTGGGGACGTCCATGATGCCGAGCCGCACGAGCAGGGGCCGCACGAGGTACGGCAGCAGGATGCTCAGGACGAGTGCGAGAACGCCCGCCACCAGGGCGATCGCGAACGGCGTCACTGCACCCGCTCCTCAGCCGCCGCGGTCAGGTCCATTCGCGCGACCCATCCCTCGTGATCGAGCACCGCAGGCGAAATGGAATCGACCCTCGCGTGGGAGATCTTCGGGTGATAGGGGCGCTCATCGCCCTCTCCCTCCCCGACCAGCTCCTCGTGCAGCTTCTCGCCGTGCCGGAGTCCCGTGAAGACGATGTCGACGTCGCGGCCGGACTGCGCGATCATTCGCTTCGCCACGTCGAGAATGCTCACCGGCTCCCCCATGTCGAGGATCAGCACTTCTCCGGGGCGACCGATGCCGCCCGCCTGCACGACCAACTGGCACGCCTCAGGGATCGTCATGAAGAACCTGGTCACGTTCGGATGCGTCACGGTCACGGGGCCACCGGCCTCGATCAGCTTCCGGAATGTCGGAAGCATCGATCCGCGGCTGCCGATCACGTTCCCGAAGCGCACCGAGAGGTACCGCTGACCCGTGTGCTCCGCCATCCAGGCGGTCAGCTTCTCCGCCACGCGCTTCGAGTGTCCGAGCACGCTCGTCGGATTCGCAGCCTTGTCCGTCGAGATGTTGACGAACGTCCCGACCTCTGCCGCCTGCGCCGCGCGCAACACGTTCAGCGTTCCGAGCACGTTCGTCTTCCAGGCCTCATCCGGGTACTGTTCGAGCATCGGCAGATGCTTGAGGGCCGCGGCGTGGAAGACCACCTCCGGTCGCCGTTCGCGGAACAGGCGCTCGAGGGCTCCGGCGTCTCGGATGTCGGCGAGCACCACGTCCTGGGTATCGAGCAGACCGTGACCGCTGATCGACAGCTGCGTCTCCTGCAGCGCCGTCTCGTCTCGGTCGAGCATGATGAGTTCCCGCGGCGCGAATCGAGCGAGCTGCCGGCAGAGCTCGGACCCGATCGACCCGCCGGCACCGGTGACCAGCACCCGCCGATCCTGGAGGTACGAGGCGATCGACTCGGTCTCGAGCCGCACCGGGTGCCGGCCGATGAGATCCTCGATGGAGAGCTGCCGCACGTCGGAGATCACCGAGTTGTTTCGGAGGATCTGGTCGAGCGGCGGCAGCACCATCGCCGTCATCCCCGCGCGGTTCGCGGCCTCATCGACGCGGCGCATCAGTCCCGCGTCGGCGTCGCCGATGCAGATGATGAGCTTCGTGGCACGCGTGAGCCGTGCGACCTCCGCCAGGTCGTCGAAGCCGCCGAGTACCCGCACGCCGCGCACTTCCTGCCGACGCTTCTTCGGGTCGTCGTCGATGAAGCCCACCGGGAGCGCCGAGCCCTTCGCGTCCGTGAGCAGGCGCTTCGCGGTCTGAACGCCGAGGTATCCCGCGCCGTACAGCAGTGTGCGCTCCGCCTCCGAGCCGGGCAGCATCTGGCGCTCCTGGTATAGGCGCATCACGTATCGCGCGACCCCCATCAGGCTGAAGGTGATCGGCGCCGCGATGAAGAGCGTGCTGCGTGGGATGCCGTTTCCGTACCCGACCAGGTACGCGAACAGCCATGCGACGACCATCACAGCGGTGATGTCGAGCACGAGCACCCGCACCTCGTCGAAGCTGCCGATCTGGTATCGGTTGCGGTACAACCAGGAGAGCCAGCCGACGACGAGCTGGAGCAGCACCGTGACGCCGATGACGACGAGCGTCCACCCCCAGTGGATCCTCATCAGGTTGAAATCGAACCGCAGCACGAGCGCTGCAAGGATTCCGACACCCCACGCTCCGGCGTCGGCGAGGAACAGGACGCCGTACTGCCGGGCGAAGTGGCCGATTCGGCCCGCGGCGGACTGCGGCACGTGGGCTCCCTTCGTTCCGCCCGAATCCGGTGACATCGGGCGTGGATCAGCTTCGAGAATACCGCGCGGCACCTGCGCAGAAGCGGAGGCCGCGCGGGCGGGCGGGAACGGCAGAACCCCCGGGGACGGATCCCCGGGGGTTCTGGTACTCCACGGTCAGACCATGGGTACGGGTAGTGCTACGAGACTTACTCGACGACCTTGGTCACCGTGCCGGCGCCGACGGTGCGGCCACCCTCACGGATCGCGAAGCCGAGGCCCTCTTCCATAGCGATCGGCTGGATCAGCTCGACCGACATGTCGGTGGTGTCACCGGGCATGACCATCGGCTTGTCCTCGGGAAGGGTGATGACACCCGTCACGTCCGTGGTACGGAAGTAGAACTGCGGACGGTAGTTCGTCTCGAACGGGTTGTGGCGGCCACCCTCATCCTTCTTGAGGATGTAGGCGGTGCCCTCGAACTTGGTGTGCGGGGTGATCGAGCCCGGGGCCACGACGACCTGGCCGCGCTCGACATCTTCGCGCTTCGTGCCGCGGAGCAGCAGGCCGCAGTTCTCGCCGGCCCATGCCTCGTCGAGCTGCTTGTGGAACATCTCGATGCCGGTGACCGTGGTCTTCTGCGTCGGGCGCAGACCCACGATCTCGACCTCGGAGTTGATCTTCAGCGTGCCGCGCTCGGCGCGACCCGTGACGACGGTGCCACGACCGGTGATCGTGAAGACGTCCTCGACGGGCATCAGGAACGGCTTGTCCTTGTCGCGCACGGGATCCGGGATGCTCTCATCGACGGCTTCCATGAGCTCGACGATCGAGTTGACCCACTTCTCGGTGCCCTGAAGCGCCTCGTAGCCCGACACGCGGACGACGGGGACGTCGTCTCCCGGGTAGCCCTGCTTGGAGAGCTCCTCGCGGACCTCCATCTCGACGAGCTCGAGGATCTCCTCGTCGTCGACCATGTCGCTCTTGTTGAGGGCGACGAGCAGGTAGGGAACGCCGACCTGCTTGGCGAGCAGGATGTGCTCCTTGGTCTGAGCCATCATGCCGTCGGTCGCTGCAACCACCAGGATCGCGCCGTCCATCTGGGCGGCACCGGTGATCATGTTCTTGATGTAGTCAGCGTGACCGGGTGCATCGACGTGAGCGTAGTGACGCTTGTCGGTCTCGTACTCAACGTGCGAGATGTTGATGGTGATGCCGCGCTGGCGCTCCTCGGGAGCCGAGTCGATCGTGTCGAAGTCGCGCTGCACGTTCACGTCTGACGGGAACTTGTCGGCGAGGGTCTTCGAGATCGCCGCAGTAAGAGTCGTCTTACCGTGGTCGACGTGACCGATCGTTCCGATGTTTACGTGCGGCTTGGTCCGCTCGAACTTGGCCTTCGCCACTATGGTCCTCCTCAGGACGTCGAGTACCGTTTTCCTCCGACGGTTTCGGAGGACACGAATACGGGGTTGGTGTCACTATGTTACAAGCTCAGCGCTGTGATCGCGACCTGAGCGGGCCGGCCGGCGGTGATGCGAGGCACCTCCGCCGACCGGCGGGCGAAATTACTCGCCCTTAGCCTTCTGGATGATCTCTTCGGAGACGGCCTTCGGAACCTCGGCGTACGAGTCGAAGGTCATCGAGAACACCGCACGACCACTGGTCTTCGACCGGAGGTCGCCGATGTACCCGAACATCTCGGAAAGCGGGACGAGGGCGCGCACGACCTTGACGCCGCTCGCATCCTCCATCGACTGGATCTGACCGCGACGCGAATTCAGATCGCCGATGACGTCGCCCATGTACTCCTCGGGAGTACGCACCTCGACCGCCATGAGCGGTTCCAGCAGGACGGGCTGCGCGAGACGCGCGGCCTCCTTGAACGCCATCGAACCGGCGATCTTGAACGCCATCTCCGAGGAGTCGACGTCGTGGTACTGGCCGTCGAGCAGCTGCGCGCGCACGTTCACGACCGGGAAGCCGGCCAGGATGCCGTACTGCATCGCGTCCTGGATGCCCGCGTCGACCGACGGGATGTACTCGCGAGGAACGCGACCACCGGTCACCTTGTCCTCGAAGAGGTACACCTTGTCGTCTTCGTTCTCGAGCGGAGCGAGCGAGATCTGCACCTTGGCGAACTGACCCGAACCACCGGTCTGCTTCTTGTGGGTGTAGTCGTATTTCGGCACCTCGCGACGGATCGTCTCGCGGTACGCGACCTGCGGCTTGCCGACGTTCGCCTCGACGTTGAACTCGCGCTTCATGCGATCGACGAGGATGTCGAGGTGGAGTTCGCCCATGCCCGCGATGACGGTCTGGCCGGTCTCGGCGTTGAGGCTCACGCGGAACGTGGGATCCTCTTCGGCGAGCTTCTGGATGGCGACGCCGAGCTTCTCCTGGTCGCTCTTCGTCTTCGGCTCGATCGCGACCTCGATGACGGGCTCGGGGAACGTCATCGACTCGAGGACGACCTGGTTCGCGGAGTCCGACAGCGTATCGCCCGTCGTGGTGTCCTTGAGACCGATCACCGCGTAGATGTTTCCGGCGGTGAGCTCGTCGACCGGGATCTCCTTGTTGGCGTGCATCTGGAAGATCTTGCCGATGCGCTCCTTCTTGCCCTTGGTCGAGTTGACGACCTGGGTGCCAGAGGGAACGTTGCCGGAGTAAACGCGGACGTAGGTCAGACGACCGAAGAACGGGTGCACGGCGATCTTGAAGGCGAGCGCCGAGAAGGGCTCGCTGGCCGACGGCTTGCGCTCGATGACGATCGACTCGTCACGCGGGTCGTGCGCCTCGATCGAGCCCACGTCGAGCGGGTTCGGCAGGAAGTCGACGACCGCGTCGAGCATCGGCTGGATGCCGCGGTTCTTGAACGCCGAGCCGCAGTACACGGGGTAGATCTCGTTGTTCACGACGAGCTTGCGGATTCCCGCCTTGATCTCGTCGATGCTGAGCTCTTCACCCGCGAAGTACTTCTCGAGGAGAGCATCGTCAGCTTCGGCGACTGCCTCGACGAGCTGAGCGCGGTACTCCTCGGCCTTCGCCTGCAGATCGGCGGGGATCTCCTGCGTCTCGTAGGCAGCGCCCAGCGAGACGTCGCCCTTGGCGTCGCCTTCCCAGACGAATGCCTTCATCGAGAGGAGATCGACGACGCCGATGAAGTCGGACTCGGCGCCGATGGGCAGCTGCATGACGAGCGGCTTCGCGCCGAGTCGGCTGACGATGGTGTCGACCGTGAAGTAGAAGTCGGCGCCCATCTTGTCCATCTTGTTGACGAAGCAGATGCGGGGCACGCCGTACTTGTCAGCCTGACGCCAGACGGTCTCCGACTGGGGCTCGACGCCCTCCTTGCCGTCGAACACGGCAACCGCGCCGTCGAGCACGCGGAGCGAGCGCTCCACCTCGACGGTGAAGTCGACGTGGCCCGGCGTATCGATGATGTTGATCTGGTTCTTGTTCCAGAAGCACGTGACGGCAGCGCTGGTGATGGTGATACCGCGCTCCTTCTCCTGCTCCATCCAGTCAGTCGTCGAGGCGCCGTCGTGCGTCTCACCCAGCTTGTGGTTCACACCCGTGTAGAACAGGATGCGCTCGGTGGTGGTGGTCTTGCCGGCATCGATGTGCGCCATGATGCCGATGTTGCGGACCTTACTCAGGTCGGTGAGCACGTCTTGTGCCACAGGGTTCTCCTCCGGGGTGGGGGTGAAGTATCGGGAGATGTCGACTCGGCTGCCGAACTGCGCCGTCCAAGTCGCGGGGCGAGGCCCCGGGTGCGGCGGAGGGATGCGAACGCGCATCCCTCCGCCGCGAGGGTTCTACCAGCGGTAGTGAGCGAACGCGCGGTTCGACTCGGCCATCTTGTGCGTGTCCTCACGGCGCTTCACAGCGGCACCGAGGCCGTTGGAAGCGTCGAGGATCTCGTTGGTGAGGCGGTCGGTCATCGAGTTCTCACGACGAGCCTTCGCGTAGCTGGTGAGCCAGCGGAGGGCGAGCGTGTTCGCACGGTGAGGCTTGACCTCGACGGGCACCTGGTAGGTGCTGCCGCCGACGCGGCGCGAGCGGACCTCGAGGGTCGGGCGCACGTTGTCGAGCGCCTTCTTGAGGACCGTCACGGCATCCTGACCGGACTTCTCGGCAACGGTCTCGAGTGCACCGTAGACGATGCGCTCGGCGAGACCCTTCTTGCCGTCGAGGAGGATCTTGTTGACGAGCTGGCTGACTACGGGCGAGCCGTAGACGGGATCAGCGACGACGGGGCGCTTGGGAGCGGGACCTTTACGGGGCATTACTTCACCTTCTTTGCACCGTAGCGGCTACGAGCCTGCTGGCGATCCTTGACCGCCTGCGTGTCGAGCGCGCCGCGCACGATCTTGTAACGAACACCGGGGAGGTCCTTCACACGACCACCGCGCACGAGCACCAGCGAGTGCTCCTGCAGGTTGTGGCCCTCGCCCGGGATGTAGGCGGTGACCTCGGTGCCGTTGCGGAGCTTCACACGGGCAACCTTGCGCATTGCCGAGTTGGGCTTCTTCGGAGTGGTGGTGTACACACGCGTGCATACGCCAGCCTGCTGCGGGTTCGCCTTCAGAGCGGGCGCTTTGGTCTTAGTGACCTTCGGCGACCGGCCCTTGCGAACCAACTGCTGAATGGTAGGCAATAGTTCTCCTCATTTGTCCTGCACGGTGACAGGAATGCTTCAATGGATGAGCATGTGCGACCGCTTGCGCGACCGCTGACCTGCTGTTCCGCAGAGCGGAACCGAGTGCAGGTATGCCGTGGGGGCCCACTTCTCGCGAAGCGTCCGACCCTGTGGCGCAGTCCCCCGAAACCTCCGTGCAGGCACGACGGAGTCGGTGGAACACACCAGCACACAACTATACGCCGAGGATCCTGCTTTGGCAATGAGTGAGAGCCGGGACCTCAACTCGGCGGTTCGAGGTTGCGACTCAGATCGTCGAGCATGCTCTGGACCTGCGGCTCGACGAAGCGATGCACCGCCGTCTCGATCCGTGCGCGATGCGCGACGAGCGCGAAGCAGACCTCCTGGCCGACCGCATCAGCCTGCGCATCGGCGAGTTCGATCTCCCGGCGCAGCCGAAGCTTCTCATCCGGATTCAACGGCGGCCTCGGCAACGGGGGCGCCGGGCGCGATTCCTCTGCGAGGCCGGCGAGGGTGAAGAGGAACGGCTGCGCATCGTCGCCTGGCTCCGGATCGGGATCGAGCCCGTCGTACTCCGGTTCGAGCCCGTCGGCCGGATCGTACCCGCCCGCTTCCCAGATTTCAGCGCCCTCCAGCTCCGCGTGCAGAGCGGGGAGCCGCGCCGCTGTGAACTCCTCGACGCGCTTGTCGATGATGCGCTGGAGGCGCGACACCAGCGCGTGCGCGACCTGGTGCGGGACGTCGTCGGTGAGCCCCGCAGCGGCGAGCATGGGCGACCCGGTGCAGCGCCGGCAGACCCGTGAACGGCCGCGGTGCGTGCCGGGGCTCCACCGCGGCACCCAGCGCAGCCAGGAGTCGACGGCGGCGTCGACTCGGTTCTCGATGCTCGTCGCCACGATCAGTCGGTCTCCTCGTCGCGTTCCCAGGGCCACCGAGGCGGAGGCCGGTCCGTGTAGACCCGCCTCGCGAGCACTGCCCAGAACAGCAGCGCAGCAGCGGCCCAGATGACCGGAAGCGCGGCGGCGAACGGGCTGAGCCAGGTCTCCGCCACCGTCATCCCGGCGAGCATGCCGAGCAGCCCCCACCAGAGATAGATGCCGGCGGCGACGGCGATGATCGACGACCAGGCGGGCTCTCGCCTGCCGCGCAGCAGCGTGATCGCGTGACGCCACAGCCCGACGGCGAGCAGCGCGAGACCGCCGACCAGCATGAGCGGCGCGATGGAGGACGGGACGCCGGGCGAGGTCACGGGGTCCCGGTCGAGCATCAGCGCGAGACCACCCCATACGGCGACGAGCAGCGCGGTCGCGACGATGACCGCTGCGCCGATCAGCGCCGCGACGTAGCCGCGGGTCACTCCGCGACGCGGCTCGTGGGTCATGCCTGAGCGGAAGCCTTCGACTCTGCGAGGGAGGCCTCGTAGTCGGCGAGCTCACGAGCATTGCGCTGCTTCATCCGGCGTCCACGACCGCCGATCCAGGCCCCGAACCACACCGTGACCTCGCGGGCGACGAGTGCCGCACCGAGGGCGGGAACGGTCAATCCGAATCGCGTGACGAGGGTGTGCAGGTCGCCCGACCACCCGCGCGTCCCGCCGAGCATCTCTCTCGGGCTCTCGAACGGCGTTCCGAAGTATGCGAGACCGAGGGTGACCGCCGCCCAGACGAGCGCAGCGACGAAGAATCCGCCCAGCACGTACGCCCACCAGCCGGCACGGCCCGCGATGAGCACGAGCAGCACGAGACCCACGAAGAACGCGACGGCCCCGGCGATGACCGGCCACGAGGTCAACCACGGGACGAGGCCGTCAGTGAGGAACGACGAGGGCGGGAACATCGGCGCCAGCCAGAGCGCGAGCACGCCGGCCAGCACGGCGGCGAAGCCGACCGTCGCGAGGATCGCGATGAGCACGCCGGCGCCGCGATTCCCCTTGATGTCCGGAGGCATCGGCGTCTGCACGTAGAGCCCGGCCATGGGATGGTCGGAGCTGATCCGGATCTCGCCGTCGCGCTCGCGCGTCGTCGACTCGTCGGCCGCGGTGGGGAGGTCGTCGAGTGCCGGCAGCGCCGCGGTCTCCTCCCGCGTGAGCCTCGCCGATGAGGCTGCCCGCTCCGTTGGCGGCTCCATGTCGAGTTGCGTGTCTACCAGCGATGCCTGCTCGCGGCGAGCTCGCTCAGCGTCCTCCTCGACTCCCGGAGCCGACTCAGGCTCCCCGGCTTCGCGCGCGACGACGTCTGTCTGCGCGGACACGTGCTGCTCCCCCGCACCCTCGTCAGTGCTCGAGGTGCGCGAGCGCTGCACGGCGCGGAGCACCTCCGTGCGGCTCGCCTCCGTCTCTTCAACCGGGGCCCCCGGATTGCCGGCGGTCTCGGGGGTTTCCGCCGCCCTCGACGCGGATCCCTCGCGCTCGTCGCTCATCGCTTCACCTCTCGTAGCGGATCGGGATGTCCGGCGCAGATTTCGCGCCTGACACGATCATGTGCGGCAACAGTACAAGGTGGAGGCGCCCATGCGGGTTTCCCGCGCCGCGATGCGGGAAGACGCGGAATGCGAAACGGGCGCCCGCACCCGGAGGTGCGAACGCCCGTGACGCTGGCCGAGCCGACTAGCTGTAGTTGCCCGGGTTGAACTCGTCAGCCGTGAAGCTGTCGAAGTCCACGAACGAGAGGTCGTTCTCGTCGAAGGTGCCCTCGGTCGCGAAGAGGCGATTCGGGTAGCGCTCCGCCTTCGCCTCCTCGGTCGCAGCCACGTCGACGTCGCGGTAGACGCCGAGGCCGGTACCGGCGGGGATCAGCTTTCCGATGATCACGTTCTCCTTCAGACCGATGAGTGGATCTCGCGATCCCTCCATCGCAGCCTGGGTGAGCACGCGCGTCGTCTCCTGGAAGGAGGCGGCGGAGAGCCACGACTCGGTCGCGAGCGACGCCTTGGTGATACCCATGACCTCAGGTCGCGCCGTTGCCGCACGCTTCGTGTCGAGCAGCGCTTCGCGGTTGATCCGCTGGTAGCGCGCACGATCGACGAGCTCGCCCGGGAGCAGCTCCGTCTCGCCGTGATCGACGACGGTGACCTTGCGCAGCATCTGGCGCACGATGACCTCGATGTGCTTATCGTGGATCGGCACGCCCTGCGAGCGGTAGACGCCCTGCACGCCCTCGACGAGGTACTTCTGCACCGCGCGCTCGCCCGGGATGTGCTTGCCGCCCTCGGTGGAGCCGACCTGGAGGATGTCCTTCGGGTCGAGCGTTCCCGCGAGGAAGGGCTGACCCAGCTCCACGTGATCGCCGTCTTCGACGAGCAGCGTCGAGCGCTTCAGCACCGGATATGCCTTCTCCTCCGTGCCGTCATCCGGCGTGAGGAGAATGCGACGGCTCTTCTCGGAATCGTCGATGACGACGCGACCCGCAGCCTCGGCGATCGGCGACGCACCCTTCGGGGTACGAGCCTCGAAGAGCTCCTGCACACGGGGCAGACCCTGCGTGATGTCGTCCGCCGATGCGGAACCACCGGTGTGGAAGGTGCGCATCGTCAGCTGCGTGCCGGGCTCACCGATCGACTGCGCCGCGATGATGCCGACGGCCTCGCCGATATCGACGCGCTGACCGGTCGCGAGCGAGCGGCCGTAGCAGGTCGCGCAGACGCCGACAGCCGACTCGCAGGTGAGCACGGAGCGCACCTTGATCTCGGTGACGCCGCCATCGACGAGCTTCTCGATGAGCACATCGCCCACGTCCTCGCCCGCCTGGGCGACGACTGCGCCCTCGCCGTTCACCGCGTCGGCGGCGAGCGTCCGAGCGTAGACCGAGTTCTCGACGTTCTCGTCGCGCACCAGCACGCCGTTGGCGTCAGGGGCGGCGATCGGGAGATCGAGACCGCGACGGGTGCCGCAATCCTCTTCGCGGATGATGACATCCTGCGACACGTCCACCAGACGACGGGTGAGGTATCCCGAGTCGGCGGTGCGGAGCGCGGTGTCGGCCAGACCCTTTCGAGCACCGTGGGTCGCGATGAAGTACTCGGCGACCGACAGGCCCTCGCGGTACGAGTTGATGATCGGGCGAGGAATGATCTCACCCTTCGGGTTCGACACCAGGCCGCGCATACCGGCGATGTTGCGGATCTGCAGCCAGTTACCACGAGCACCGGAAGACACCATGCGGAAGATCGTGTTGTCCTCCGGGAACTGCTCGCGCATGGCGGCGGCCACCTCATCGGTCGCCTCCGTCCAGATCTCGGTCAGCGCCTTCTTGCGCTCGCTGTCCTGGATCATGCCGCGCTCGTAGTCGCGCTCGACCTTCGCCGCGCGCTTCTCGTGCTCGGCGATGATCTCACCCTTGTTGGAGGGCGTCACGACGTCCGAGAGCGAGACGGTCACACCGGAGCGCGAAGCCCAGTGGAAGCCCGCGTCCTTGATGCGGTCGAGCGTCGCCGCGACCTCCACCTTGGGGTAGCGCTCGGCGAGATCGTTGACCAGGCTCGAGAGCGTTCCCTTGTCTGCGACGCGCTCGAAGTAGGCGTAGTCGGCCGGCAGCGCCTCATTGAAAATCGCTCGTCCGAGCGACGTCTCCACGAGCACCGGCTTCTCCGACGTCACGCCGTTCTCGTCGGTGTACCCGATCAGACGGATCTTCACGAGCGCGCCGAGGTCGAGGGTGCCCTCGTCCATCGCGAGAATCGCTTCGGCGATCGATCCGAACGCACGGCCGGTGCCGACGGAATCGCGCTTGATCGTCGTCAGGTGGTGCAGGCCGATGATCATATCCTGCGACGGCAGGGTCACCGGGCGCCCGTCGGAGGGCTTCAGGATGTTGTTCGACGCGAGCATGAGCACGCGCGCTTCGGCCTGGGCCTCCACCGAGAGCGGCAGGTGGACTGCCATCTGGTCGCCGTCGAAGTCCGCGTTGAACGCAGCGCAGACGAGGGGGTGCAGCTGGATGGCCTTGCCCTCGACGAGCTGCGGCTCGAACGCCTGGATACCCAGGCGGTGGAGCGTCGGTGCGCGGTTGAGCAGCACGGGGCGCTCGCGGATGATCTCCTCGAGCACGTCCCACACCTCGGAGCGCGCGCGCTCGACCATGCGCTTCGCGGCCTTCACGTTCTGCGCGTGCGACAGATCCATGAGGCGCTTGATGACGAACGGCTTGAACAGCTCGAGCGCCATCTGCTTGGGCAGACCGCACTGGTGCAGCTTGAGCTGCGGGCCGACGACGATGACCGAACGCCCCGAGTAGTCGACGCGCTTGCCGAGCAGGTTCTGACGGAAGCGACCCTGCTTGCCCTTGAGCATGTCGCTCAACGACTTGAGGGCGCGGTTGCCGGTGCCCGTCACGGGGCGACCGCGACGGCCGTTGTCGAACAGTGCGTCGACGGCCTCCTGCAGCATGCGCTTCTCGTTGTTCACGATGATCTCCGGCGCGCCCAGGTCGAGCAGGCGGCGCAGGCGGTTGTTGCGGTTGATCACGCGACGGTAGAGATCGTTGAGGTCGGAGGTCGCGAAGCGGCCGCCGTCGAGCTGCACCATCGGGCGGAGCTCGGGCGGGATCACGGGAACCACGTCGAGCACCATCGCGGCCGGGCTCGCACCCGTCTGCAGGAAGGAGCTGACCACCTTGAGGCGCTTGATCGCGCGGATCTTCTTCTGGCCCTTGCCCTCGGCGATCTGCAGGTGCAGGGTCTCCGATTCGGCGGCGAGGTCGAACGACTCGAGACGCTTCTTGATCGCCTCGGCGCCCATGTACGCCTCGAAGTAGTCGCCGTAGCGATCCTGCAGGTCCGCGAACACCGCGTCCTCGGGCTTGAGGTCGCCGACCTTCAGGTTGCGGAAGTCCTCCCACACGCGCTGCAGACGAGCGATGTCGTCGTCGAAGCCCTTGCGGATGGCGGTCATCTCCTTCTCGGCCGAAGCCTCGGCGCGACGGCGCTGATCGGCCTTCGCCCCTTCGGCTTCGAGCGCTGCGAGGTCGGATTCCGCCTGCTGCTGACGCTGCGCGATCGAGATGTCGCGCTGATCCTCGAGCGCCTTCAGCTCGAGACGCAGCTCGGCTTCCAGTTCGCCCAGGTCCTCGTGACGGCCCTCTTCATCGATGTCGATGATCATGTACGCCGCGAAGTAGATGACCTTCTCGAGGTCCTTCGGCGCCATGTCGAGCAGGTAGCCGAGACGCGACGGCACGCCCTTGAAATACCAGATGTGCGTCACGGGCGCAGCGAGCTCGATGTGGCCCATGCGCTCACGACGGACGCTGGACTTCGTCACCTCGACGCCGCAGCGCTCGCAGACGATGCCCTTGTAGCGGACGCGCTTGTACTTGCCGCACGCGCACTCCCAGTCGCGGCTCGGCCCGAAGATCTGCTCGCCGAACAGACCGTCCTTCTCGGGCTTCAGCGTGCGGTAGTTGATGGTCTCCGGCTTCTTGACCTCGCCGAACGACCAGCTGCGGATGTCTTCAGCCGTGGCGAGACGGATCTGCAGCTCGTTGAAACTCGTACCCTCGAGCAAAATGTTCTCCTTGGGGATTTCAGTAAAAGTGAAGGTGACGCCGGCTTAGATCTCGTCGATCGACGAGGATTCGAAGCGGGTGGAGAGATTGATGCCGAGCTCTTCCGCGGTGCGGTGCGCCTCGTCGTCGTTGTCGCGCAGGTTGACGGCGTTGCCGTCAGCGTTGAGCACCTCGACGTTCAGGCAGAGCGACTGCATCTCCTTCATGAGCACTCGGAAGGACTCGGGCACACCGGGCTCGGGGATGTTCTCCCCGCGCACGATCGCCTCGTACACCTTCACGCGCCCGAGGATGTCGTCGGACTTCACGGTGAGCAGTTCCTGCAGCGCGTATGCGGCGCCGTACGCCTCGAGCGCCCACACTTCCATCTCACCGAAGCGCTGTCCGCCGAACTGCGCCTTGCCGCCCAGGGGCTGCTGGGTGATCATCGAGTACGGACCGGTCGAGCGCGCGTGGATCTTGTCGTCGACGAGGTGGTGCAGCTTCAGGATGTACATGTAGCCGACCGAGATCGGGTACGGGTACGGCTCGCCGGAGCGTCCGTCGAACAGGCGCGTCTTGCCCGAGGAGTCGATGAGGCGATCGCCGTCACGGGTGACGAGCGTCGAATCGAGCAGGCCGGCGATCTCCGCCTCGGAAGCGCCGTCGAACACCGGCGTTGCCACCTTGGTGTTCGGTGCTGCCTCGAGCGCCTGCTGGGAGAGCTTGGCCGCCCACTCAGGGGTGCCCTCGACCTTCCAGCCCTGCTTCGCGATCCAGCCGAGGTGGACCTCGAGGACCTGACCGAAGTTCATGCGACCCGGGATGCCCAGCGGGTTCAGGATCACGTCGACGGGCGTGCCGTCTTCGAGGAACGGCATGTCTTCGACCGGGAGGATCTTCGAGATGACGCCCTTGTTGCCGTGACGACCGGCCAGCTTGTCGCCCTCGGTGATCTTGCGCTTCTGAGCGATGTAGACGACCACGCGCTGGTTCACGCCGGAGCCGAGCTCGTCGTCGTTGTCGTTCTCGGCGTCGAACACCTTGACGGAGGTGACGGTGCCCGAGACGCCGTGCGGCACCTTGAGCGACGTATCGCGCACCTCGCGGCTCTTCTCGTTGAAGATCGCGCGGAGCAGGCGCTCTTCGGCGGAGAGCTCGGTCTCGCCCTTCGGGGTGACCTTGCCGACGAGGATGTCGCCGGGGGTGACCTCGGCGCCGATCCGGATGATGCCGCGCTCGTCCAGATCCTTCAGCGCCTCCATGCTGGCGTTCGGGAGGTCACGCGTGATCTCCTCCTTGCCGAGCTTGGTGTCGCGGGCATCGACGTCGTACTCCTCGATGTGGATCGACGAGAGCGTGTCGTCCTTCACCAGGTTCTGGCTCAGGATGATCGCGTCCTCGAAGTTGTGACCCTCCCACGACATGAACGCGACGAGCAGGTTCTTGCCGAGCGCGAGCTCGCCGTTCTCCGTCGCGGGACCGTCGGCGATGACCTCGCCGGCCTCGATGCGCTCGCCTGCCTTGACGATGACACGGTGGTTGTAGTTCGTGCCCTGGTTCGAGCGGTCGAACTTGCGCATGAAGTAGCTCTTCGAGCCGCCTTCGTCCTCCTGGATCGTGACGAAGTCCGCAGAGACCTCCTCGACGACGCCGGACTTGGCCGCGGTGATCACGTCACCGGCGTCGATGGCCGCGTAGCCCTCCATACCGGTTCCGACCACGGGCGACTCGCTGCGCACGAGCGGAACGGCCTGACGCTGCATGTTGGCGCCCATGAGCGCGCGGTTCGCGTCGTCGTGCTCGAGGAAGGGGATCAGCGAGGTCGCGACCGACACCATCTGACGGGGCGAGACATCCATGTAGCCCACGCGCTCGGCGTCGACCATGATGACCTCTGAGCCGCGGGGGCGCGCGAGCACCTGCTTCTCGGCGAACGTTCCGTCCTGGGTGAGCGGTGCGCCGGCCTGCGCGATGAGGTACTCGTCCTCTTCGTGCGCGGTGAGGTAATCGACCTGGTCGGTCACCTTGCCGTCGACGACCCGGCGGTAGGGCGTCTCGATGAAGCCGAACGCGTTGATGCGCGCGAACGTCGCGAGGGCGCCGATCAGGCCGATGTTCGGGCCTTCAGGGGTCTCGATCGGGCACATGCGGCCGTAGTGCGACGGGTGCACGTCTCGCACCTCGACGCCTGCGCGGTCGCGGGAGAGACCGCCCGGGCCCAGCGCGGAGAGACGGCGCTTGTTGGTCAGGCCCGCGAGCGGGTTGTTCTGATCCATGAACTGCGAGAGCTGCGACGTTCCGAAGAACTCCTTGATCGCGGCCAGCACGGGTCGCGTGTTGATCAGGGTGTTCGGCGTGATCGCCTCGATGTCCTGCGTCGTCATGCGCTCGCGCACGACGCGCTCCATCCGGCTGAGGCCGGTGCGCACCTGGTTCTGGATCAGCTCGCCGACAGCGCGGATGCGACGGTTGCCGAAGTGATCGATGTCGTCGGTCTCGAGGCGCAGATCGACCGGCTTTCCCTCGCGGGTGCCGGGGAGGGTCTCGGTGCCGGCGTGCAGTCCGACCAGGTACTTGATCGTCGCAACGATGTCTTCGAGCGACAGCACCGAATCGGTGATCGGCGCATCGACACCGAGCTTGCGGTTGATCTTGTACCGGCCGACCTTCGCGAGGTCGTAGCGCTTCGAGTTGAAGTAGCTGTTGTCGAGCAGTGCACGCGCGGCCTCGATGGCCACCTGCTCGCCCGGGCGCTGCTTGCGGTAGATGTCCTTGAGCGCCTCTTCCTGCGTGACGATCGCGTCCTTCTCCAGGGTGAGTGCGATCGACTCGTAGCCGGCGAACTCCTCGAGGATCTCCTCGCTCGTCATGCCGAGCGCCTTCAGGAAGACCGTGACCGACTGCTTGCGCTTGCGGTCGATGCGCACGCCGACCTGGTCGCGCTTGTCGACCTCGAACTCGAGCCACGCACCGCGGCTCGGGATCACGCGGGCGGTGAAGACATCCTTATCGCTCGTCTTCTCCTGCGCGCGCTCGAAGTACACTCCGGGGCTGCGGACGAGCTGCGACACGATGACGCGCTCGGTGCCGTTGATGATGAAGGTGCCCTTGCCGGTCATGATGGGGAAATCCCCCATGTAGACCGTCTGGCTCTTCAGCACCTGCGTCTCGGTGTTGTAGAACGCCGCCTCGACGTACAGCGGCGCGGCGTAGGTCTTGCCGCGCTCCTTGCACTCCTCGATGGTGAACTTCTGCTCGTCGAGAATCGGGTTCTCGAACGAGAGCTGCATCGTTCCGGCGTTGTCTTCGATCGGCGAGATCTCATCGAAGATCTCCTCGAGGCCGCTCTTGAGCGCGATGTCATCGCGCCCCTGAGCTTGCGCCTCGACGACACGTGATTTCCACGTGTCGTTGCCGACGAGCCAGTCGAAGCTCTCGAGCTGCAGTGCCAGCAGGTTCGGCACCGACAGCGTGTCGGAAATCTTGGCGAAGGAGAGCCGCTGGTGATCGCGGCCGTTCTTCGGGTTCTGGGTGGACGATGCGTTGCGCGCAGCAGCCAAGGAAACTACCTCCGTGGGCCCCGTCGGGCCGGTTGACCTGGTCTTGCGAGAATTGCTTCAGGATCACGCAATCGAGGCTCATCTGCGCTTTCGCGCCAGCTCCCGGGGCCTACCGATATATGCAGGCACACTCGTGTCCGTAGTGCAACTGTCAACTGTAACAGCATCGTTATCGCATGTCCAGTGCCATATTCCGAATCTCGACGTCATGGGGATCACGCCTCGGATTCGCCTCGGTCGGCCGTTCGCGGAGGCGCTCACAGGCGCCTCGATTACCGTATCGGAATGGCCCCCTCCGACAGCGCTCCCGCTCCTCGACCGCAGCCGTCGGCAGCAGCCCGACGCACTCCCCCGCCCGCCGCAGTGGCGGCGTCCATCGCCACCGTGCTCCTGATCGCGGCCTTCGGCGCTTACCAGCGCTTCGCCCAGACGAGCGTCTTCGCGATCGATACCTGGTGGGCCGACACGGTGTCGATCGAGCGCGGATCGGCCCTCTTCGCGGTCGCCGTGTTCCTCGCGCAGGTCGGCGACGGGATCGGAGCGGCGGCGTGCGCCGCGATCCTCGGAGCGCTCTGCTTCGCGCTCCGCAGACCGAGAGACGGGGCCGCGATCCTCACCGCGGCGGTACTCGGCGTCATCGCGTCGGAGGCCGTCAAAGCGCTCACCCTGCGCACGAGACCGACCGGCCAGCTCTTCGAGAGCTTCGGCGCCTCATACCCATCCGGGCACTCCATGGGCGCCGCCGCGCTGGCCGTCTCGGTCGTGCTGGTCGTCATCGGGTCCGAACGCATCGATGCGCGACTACGGAAGTGGATCATCGCCGCGGCGGCGCTCTGGATCGTCGCCATGATGTGGAGCCGCACGGCGCTGCACGTGCACTGGCTCACCGACACCGTCGCCGGCGCTCTGCTCGGCATCGCCGCCGCGGTCATCGCCCGCCGGCTCTGGTTCGGCCCGGCATCCGCTCCAGCGATCCGTCGTTGACATGGCGCCGAGGCCGGTGCCTCCGACGGGGCGTAGGCTGGACCGCATGAGCGACGCGCCGGCCGACCACCCGCAATCCGCAACGGAGACCGTGATCTTCGGAGCCGACTGGTGCGGGGACTGCCGCCGCGCCAAGCTCATCTTCGATCGCTCGTCGGCGCCGTATCGCTACATCGATCTCGTGCAGGATCCGGCTGCCGCGGAGGTGGCCCGAGATATCAGCGGGCGCACCAACATTCCCGTCATCCTCTATCCCGACAGCAGCCACCAGGTCGAGCCGTCCAACGCCGACATGCTGCAGAAGATCGCCGAGCTCCGGCTCGGGCAGCCGTGACCCAGCTTCCGGCTGCGGTCACCCTGTCGTCGGGCCTGCGAGCCGAAGTCGAGGAGGATCGCTGGGTGCCGGGAGCCGTGCAGCTGCTCGTCGACGGCACGCCGCAGTCCCATGTGAACCTGGGCGATCCCTCGGAGCTGTTCTTCGAGTACATCCGGCGCATCGGCCATGTCATCGACCTGTTCCGCCCCGGCGGGAACCCCGTCTCCGCCCTCCACCTGGGCGGAGGAGCATTCACCCTGCCCCGCTACATCGAAGCCACGCGGCCCGGAAGCCGCCAGCAGGTCATCGAGCTCGAAGGCGCGCTCGTCGATCTCGTTCGCGAGGCGGCCCCGCTGCCGAAACGAGCGAGCATCCGGGTGCGCCGCGGTGATGCGCGCGAGGTGCTGGGTCGACTGCCAGACGGGATGCGGGGAGCGATGGACCTCGTCGTCGTCGACATCTTCGCCGGCGCACGCACTCCGGCGCACGTCTCGAGCACCGAGTTCTACTCCTTGCTGCGGCCGTTTCTCGCTCCCGACGGCCTCATCGTGGTCAACGCCGCCGACGGAGCCGGTCTCCCGTTCGTGCGCGGGCAAGCGGCGACGCTCGCGAGCCTCTTCGCGTCGACGGCCGCGGTGGCCGAGCCGCAGGTGCTGAAGGGCCGCCGCTTCGGCAACGTCGTCTTCATCGCCTCCGACACCGACCTCGAATCCCTCGATTGGCTGCCGCGGCTGCTCGCGGGCGGCCCGCATCCCGCGCGCATGCTCGTCGGGCGGGAGTTCGACGACCTTGCACGCGGCACGTCCCCGGTGACGGACGAGACGGCGGTCGACTCCCCCGAGCCGGCGCGGACGCTCTTCGAGCGGAACTGAGCGCATGGCGGATCTCGCGCGCGTGCGCGTGTGGGCGGACGCGCTCATCAGGATGCACCTCTCGTCGGCAGATCGCACCGAGCAGCGGTGGTCTTTCGCGTTCGACAACGCCAAGCGGCGCGCCGGCCTCTGCAATTACACGGAGCGGCGCATCACGGTGTCGCGGTATCTGGCGGAGAAGTTCGACGACGACGAAATCCACCAGGTGCTGCTGCACGAGGTCGCGCACGCGCTCGCGGGGCCCTCGACTGGCCACGGCGCCGCCTGGAAGGCGATCGCGCGGGAGATCGGGTACGTCGGCGGCGTCACTCATCACGGCGAGATCGCCCACGAGCGAGCCCCCTGGGTGGGGCTCTGCTCAGCGGGGCACGAGCACTTCAGATTCCGCAAGCCCACGCGCGTGCACTCCTGCGGCAAGTGCGCGAAATCGTTCTCTCCCAGCCATGTCATCACCTGGCGTCGACGCTGAAGCTGACGACGCAGGATCGGGGGCGAGCCAGAGTCAGCAGCTGATCGAAGACAGCGCCTGACGCAGCAGCGCGCCGCGGCCGTTCGAGAATTCCTCCAGCGTCGCCGGAGCCGTCGCCTCCTCGGGCGCCATCCACGTCACCTCGAGCGCATCCTGACGGGGGTTGCACGTGCCGGTGACCGGTACGACGTAGACGAGCGAGACAGCGTGCTGCCGATCATCGACGAAGGGCGAGATCCCAGGCATCGGGAAGTACTCCGCCACCTGTGCCGGCACGAGCGCGGCCGGCATCTGCGGGAAGGCCATCGGCCCGAGATCATTCTCGAGGTGGCGGAAGAGCGCTTCGCGCAGCGTCTCGCCGTAACGGACCCTGCCGGACACGAGCGATCTCCGCATCACGCCTTCGGGGGTGCTGCGGAGGAGGAGACCGACTTCGACCACCTGACCGAGCCCATCGAGCCGCACCGGCACCGCCTCAACGTACATGATCGGCATCCGGCCGCGCACGAAGCTCAGCTCGTCCTCACTGAGCCACCCGGGGTTGCCCGGCGGCGTCGGACGATCCTCTGGGCCATCGGGATCGGGGAACTCGGCCGTGTCGATCGTCATTCCTTCACCCGTCCCGTCGTGGTCGCCGCCCGGGTCGCGGCGCGACCGAGCACGTCCCATCCTGCCACGCCGGTCTCTCCTGACGTACGTGGCGCGCCTCGCCTAGGCTGTGAGACATGCAATCGCACCCCGACTCCGCGCACTCCGGCTCCCGACGCGTCGCCATCGCTCAGATCGCGAGCCCCGACGACGAGACGCCGCAGGAACGCATCGAACGCGTCGAAGAGCTGCTGCGGCGATTGGAGCACGTCGATCTGGTCACGCTGCCCGAGCTGTGGAGCGCCGGGTACTTCGCGTTCGACCGGTACGCCGAGCGCGCTGAGTCCCTCGATGGTCCGACGGTTCGAATGGCGCAGCGGGTGGCCCGCCATCTCAGCAGCGAGGTTCATCTGGGGAGCATCGTCGAGCGGGGCGCCGACGGGCAGCTGCACAACACGGCCGTGCTGGTCGACGCGAGCGGCCGTGTCGTTCAGACCTATCGCAAGATCCACGTGTTCGGCTATCAGTCGCAGGAATCTCAGCTGCTCACGCCGGGGCACTCGCTGAGCGTGGCCGCAGCAGCACTCGGCGCCACAGCGAGCACGACGTGCTACGACCTCCGATTCCCCGGGCTCTGGCAGGAGCTCAGTGCGCGCGGAGCGGAAACTGCGATCGTTCCAGCGGCTTGGCCCGCCGCGCGACGCGAGCACTGGCGGCTCCTCACCCAGGCGCGAGCCGTGGAGCACCAGCTCTGGGTCATCGCCACGAACGCGTGCGGCAGTCAGGCCGGAGTTGAGCTCGGAGGATTCAGCCGGGTCGTCGACCCCTCAGGGCGCGTCGTCGCCGAGTGCGGCGACGGTGAGGAGGTGCTGATCGTCGATGTCGACCCTGCGCAGGTCGGCACGGTGCGCGCCGAGTTCCCGGTGATCGACGATCGACTCGGCATCGACGACTACCGCGCGCTCTCCGACTGACGCGGGGCGCGCGAGCGCCGCTACTCGGGAACGATGGCGACGTCGGGACCGAGGATCGCCGCCGACGCCTCCATCTGCTGCTCGGCCGTCACCCCGAAACGCGTCGTCGCGAGAAGGTCGCCCGATTGGGCGAGCGGCGTGATCGAGAGGTTCGTGCGCGCGAGCAGGTCGCCGGCGGCCTCCTGCTCCGCGCTCCAGTCGTAGTGCATGTACGTGAGGATCGCCGTGGGATTCTCGATGGCGACCGCCCCCGATGCCGGATCGCGCACCGCTTCGAAACCCGCGATCACACCGGTGCGCTGAGCGAGTTCGAGCTGGGTGTTCAGCATGTTGCCGACCGAGTACCACACGAGTGCGCGCCCGCCGTCGGACCGGTCGAGCCAGGCGACCGGCTGCAGCACGTGGGGTCCGGTGCCGATGATGACGTCGGCGCCGAGATCGGCGACCCGCTGCGCGAACGCGGTTTGCTGATCGTTCACCTCGTGCGAATCCTCCGTGCCCCAGTGAGCCGACACGACCACGACATCGGCGAGTTCGTTCGCCTGCGTCATCAGATCGTTCACGAGGGCGTCATCGCTCATCATGTTCAGCGACACCCCGTCGATGGGTGCATTCGAATACTCGGCGAAAGAGACCAGCGCGAACGTCATCCCGCCCTGTTCGAATACGGGAACCACGCGCTGCTCCTCGGCGCTCCGGTTCGCACCGTCGACGGCGGCGGGCGTCAACCCGTCCCAGACGCCTCGGGTGCCGGCGATGCCAGCAGCGCCGAGATCGGCACTGTGGTTCGTCGCGAGATTCACGAGGTCGCAGCCCGCCACTCCGTGCAGTGCTCCGGCGAACTCCGGGGGCGCGTTGAACGTCGGGTAGCCGCTGACGCCGAAATCTGCTCCGGCACTCGGCACCTCCTGGTTGCAGAACGCGACGTCTGCGGCTTCCAGCTGCGGGGCGATGCCAGAGAAGAACTGTCCGTAGTCGTATGCGCCATCGGGCTGGAGGGCATTCGCATTGACGGAATCGTGCGGAAGCATGTCGCCCATGGCGATCACACGCACACGCCCGTCCTCCTCTTCCCCTGCGGCGGGATCCGGTTCGGTCGCCCCCTCCGGCTCGACGGTCGGTGACGGGTCAGGGGTCGGCGACGCATCCTCGGCGGTGCTGGGTGCACCGGGTTCGCGATCGGGGCCCCAGACGAGCGCCGCCGCGGTGCCGCCGAGCCCGAGCACGACCACCACGACGGTCGAGATGGCGATGATGCGGCGCGTGCGACGGGGGAAGCGTCGCTTTCCGGTGACCGCGATCGGGGTGTATGCCGCCGGCATGCCCGCCTGATTCTCCCTGCCGTCCTGCATGGCACCAGCGTAGCCGGGACGAGCCGGGCCTCCTCCGCGCCGCTCCGGGCGAAACGAGTCAAGGCTATGCGCCGCGGCAGTCGGCGGCACCCGCCCCGGTAGCATGAACGCATGGCCCCGAGACAGTTCAGCACGGTCCTCGCGGTGCTCTCCATCTCAGCGGCAGCGATCGCACTCGCGGGTTGCGCACCCGAGCCGGAGAGGTCGCCGCAGACGGATACTGGTGATTCCCCGGCCCCGACGGCGTCCCGGGAGCCGAGTGCCGACGGATCGGGTGCGCCCGAATCCGCCGCATCCGAGTTCGATGCGAGCGCGCACTCGCTCGATGACCCCGCCTCGATCTGGGTCGTCACGAACAAGACGCGCCCGCTCCAGCCGATCGATTTCGCGCCCGACGATCTCGTGATGCCTGCGGGGGTGGAGAACGAGTTCGCCCAGCCCTTGCGCGAACCGGCCGCGCGCGCCGTGGAGTCTCTCGTCGCCGCGGCCGCCTCGGCCGGCATCGACGTGCGCATCATCAGCGCGTACCGGGACTACGCCACGCAGGTCGCGCTCTACGACGGATACGTGTCGCGCGACGGGGCGGATGCAGCGGATACCTATTCCGCACGCCCCGGGCATTCCGAGCATCAGACCGGTCTGGTCGTCGACTTCGACGATCACGGGGAGTGCTACCTCGCCGGGTGCTTCGGCGATACGCCGGCCGGCGTCTGGCTCGCCGAGCACGCCGCCGAGCACGGGTTCATCGTGCGCTATCCCGATGGCAAGCAAGACGTCACGGGGTTCATGCCGGAGCCCTGGCACTTCCGGTACGTCGGCACCGAACTCGCCGCAGAGATGCGCGAGAGCGGTGTCACCACGCTCGAAGAGTTCTTCGGTCTCCCGAGCGCTCCGCGGTACGTCCCGTGAACGGCGCGGAGCCCCGCACGATCCGGGTGAGCGCCGTCGTCATGCGCGACGCCGACGGCCGCGTGCTCAACGTGCGCAAGCGCGGCACCGCCTCGCTCATGCTCCCGGGAGGCAAGCACGAGCCGGGCGAACTCGCGATCGACACAGCTGTGCGGGAGTTCGGTGAGGAACTCGGTGTCTCGCTCGAGCGCGATGCCCTGCGTCTGATCGGCGTGTTCCGAGCACGTGCGGCGAACGAACCGGGGCACGTCGTCGAGGCGACGGTGTTCGAGCACCCCTTCGTAGCCCCAGCAGGCTCAGCGAGACCTCACGCCGAGATCGAGGCGCTCGAGTGGGTCGATCCACGGGATCGGCGATCCGACATGGCTCCGCTCAACACCGACGTCATCTTTCCGAAGCTGATCGGCGATACGGCACCCCACTCGCCCTGAGCCCTCTGGCTCCGCAGCAACTGATCACCGCGCGCTGGAGGGCGTCGCGACGTCGAGTCCGAGGAGCGCATTCTCGGCGACCTCCATGAGCGCCGGATGAATCCAGTACTGGCCTCGCGCCGCAGTGTGCGCATCGATGCCGAAGCTCATCGCCGAGATCACCACCTGGATCAGGTTGGACGCCTGGTACCCCATCACGTGGGCTCCGAGAATGCGCCCGTCCCTGCGGTCGGCGATCACCTTGAACACGCCAGAGCTGTCCTCGAGCGCCCAACCATAGGCCGTGTCGCCGTACGCCTGCAGATACGAGGTGACGTGCTCCGCTCCGAGAGCGGTGACGGCCTCCGCCTCCGTGAGTCCGACCTGCGCAACCTCCGGGTCGGTGAAGACTGCGGACGGAACGGCGTCTCGACGCGACTCGCGGAGATCGTCCGGGTGCTCGAGATTGTGCGCCACCACGCGCGCCTCGTGATTCGCGACATGCTTGAGCTGAGCAGCCGAGCTGATGTCGCCGAGCGCGTAGAGCCCCCGCACCGGCTTGCCGCCGGAGAGCACGCGCTGGAAGGAGTCGACGGCGATGCGGCCATCGGGGTGCAGATCGAGGCCGGCCTCGGCCGCTCCGACACGGTCGGAATTCGGCCTGCGGCCCGTGGCGACGAGCACGATGTCGGCAGCGACGCGCTCTGCACTGCCGGGCTCTGCGTGGAGTGCAGGCGAGCCGCTCGGAGCGAGGTCCGCGATCACACCGCCGTCATCGGCATGACGGATCGCGGTGACATCTCGATCGAGCCTCAGATCCCACTGCCGCGCCGCTTCCGCGGTGAAACGCGAGGCGATATCCGCATCCGCCCGCTTGAGCAGCTGGGCACCGCGGTGCGCCTGCACGACCTCGGAGCCGAACGCCGAGAACACGTTCGCGAACTCGGCGGCGATGTATCCGCCGCCGATCACGAGCACGCGCTTCGGCAGCTCGGCGAGCCGCATCACCGTGTCCGAGGTGTGCACGTGCGGCAGATCGATGCCGGGGATCTCCGGCAGGACGGCGCGGGACCCCGCCGCGATGACCAACTGCGCGGCGTCGACGCGTGCACCATCGGAGCTCTCGAAGCTGTGCGTGCCCGTGAGCCGCACCTGCTGGGAGATCAGCTCGACATGGTCGAGGTCGTCGCGACGATAGCGCTCTCCGGCAGCGGAGATCGCGTCGATGCGACCGAAGATCCGGTCCCGCATGCCGGGCCAGTCGACGGACTCCGTGCGCTGCCCGACCCCCAGACGAGCAGCCTCCTCCGGCACCCGGGCGAGGGCGGCGGGCCGCACGAACATCTTCGTCGGGATGCAGCCGACGTTCAGGCAGGTCCCGCCGAAGACGCCCGCTTCTGCGATGACCACGCGGCGCGAGTCCCAGAACGGCGTGATGAGGGAGTTGCCCGACCCGGAGCCGATGATCGCCAGGTCAGCCGCAGAATTCTCCATACCGAGATCCTACGGCTGACCCGGTGAGCCCCGTGCCGCCGCCCCGCGCCGGAGCATCGACCTTAGAAGGACTGGCCGTCGAGCCATTCCTTCGCGATGTCGGCAGCCGAACGCTCATCGTTCACGCTCTGCCCGTTGAGCTCGACGAGGTCCTCCGGGCTCAGCGCCGCGTCGACCTCGTTGATCACGCTCTCGGCCTGATCATCGATCTTCTCGCTCGCGATCGGCACGACATGCGAGGCGAGGAAGATGCCCTTCGTGTCTTCGAGGGTGACGAGGTCGTTCGCGGCGAGCGACGGATCCGCGGAGTAGATGTTCGCGAACTGGATCGCGCCGTCCTTGAGGGCCTTCACCGTCAGCGGCCCACCGCTGTCCTCGATCGGCGTGAACTGCACGCCTTCGATGCCGTAGGTCTCGGCGAGCCCGGCCGGACCGTAGGGCCGCGTCTCGGCCTCCGAGTTGGAGCCGAACGTCAGCGGGTCGGTGACGTTCCCCAGGTCCTCGACCGTCTCGAGATCCCACTTCTCGGCGAACTCGCGAGTCACGACGTACGTGTCCTGATCAGTGGCGGGAGACTGCTCGAGCACGCGCAGACCCTCTGGCATGGCTTCCACCAGCGCGTCGTAGACCTCGTCCGATACGCGCTCCGGCGCGTCGGCCTCGAAGTACTGCAGCAGGTTTCCGCTGTACTCGGGGAACAGGTCGATCTTGCCGCTCTCGATCTCGGGCAGGTAGACCTCGCGCTGCCCGATGCGGAACTGGCGATCGACGTCGAACCCGTCGGCTTCGAGCGCCTGTGCGTAGATCTCAGCGATGATCTCGTTGGAGTAGTAGTCCTGCGAGCCGACGACGATCGTGCCGCCCTCGGCGGAAGCGGTGTCGCCTGCACCCCCGTCCTCGGAGAGCGGGTCGCTGCTCGAGCAGCCGGTGAGTGCCGCGGTGAGCGCGATGGCTCCTGCGGCGAAGGCGGCGCCCCATCGGGCGGAGCGCAGTGCGGGTCGACGTTGCATGGTCGGTTCCTCTCGGTCGGGAGTGCGTTCGGTGGGGTGGGGAGTCGTGGGTGGTTCAGCCCGTGGCTGCGGGCACGCGTGCGATCCGGCGACTCGCCATGCGCTGGCACAGAGCGAGCAGAATCTCGAGCACGAGCGTCAGCGCGATGACGAGGAGGGCACCGGCGAGCATGAGCCCGTAGTCCCGCGACTTCAGCCCGGAGAACAGATACCGGCCGAGACCGACGTCGGAGGTGTACGCGGCGAGCGTCGCCGTCGACACCACCTGCAGGGTCGCGGCGCGCACGCCGCCGATCATCACGGGCAGCGCGAGCGGGAGCTCGACCCGAAGCAGCACCTGCACCGGGCTGAACCCCACGGCTTTCGCGGCTGATGGGATCGATGGCTCGATCGCGCTCACTCCCGCGTACGCCCCGGCCAGCAGGGACGGGATTGCGAGCACGATCAGCGCGAGCACGGGCGCGGTGATGCCGATCCCGAGCGCGAGGCCGAACAGGGTGAGCACGCCGAGCGTCGGCAGCGCGCGCGCGGCGCCCGCGAGTGCTCCGACGGCGCCGGCCCCGCGACGGGTGTGCCCGATGACGGCGCCGAGCGGAAGCGCGATGATACTCGCGAGCAGGAGCGCTCCGAGGGCGAGGGCGAGGTGCTGCAGCAGTCGCGCGGGGATGCCCCCGTTTCCGCTCCAGTTCGCGGGGTCGGCCAGCCAGGCGATGGCGTCGGCGAAGAGGTTCACGCGCGCTCCCCCGCCTCTGCCGCGGCAGCCGGACGGTGCCGATCAGCCGAGCGCTGCGACACCCGGCGGGTCCACGGCGTCAAGGCCCGACCGATCGCGAGCACCACGACGTCGAGCAGCAGCGCGAGCAGCACGGTCGCGATGACGCCCGTCCAGATCTCGGCGAAGATGCCACGCTGAAACCCGTCGGTCAGCAGGGTGCCCAGGCTCTGCACCCCGATGAGCGCACCGAGCGTGACGAGACTGATCGTCGACACCGACACCACGCGGATGCCAGAGATCAGCACGGGTACCGCAAGCGGCAGGTCGACCCGCCAGAACAGCCCGCGAGGCGCGAACCCGATCGCCAGCGCAGCGTCGCGGAGCTGGCCGTCGACTGAGGCGAATGCGTCGCACGCCGTGCGCACGAGGAGAGCGACGCCGTACACGCTCAGAGCGGCGACCATCGTCTGCCACGAGCGCAGCGAAGTGCCGATGACCGCCGGGATGATGATGAGCAGGGGAAGCGCGGGAATGGCGTACGCGAGGGAGGCGACCGAGAGCAACGGGCCGCCGAGCCGTGGCTTGCGGAACGCCAGGCGCCCGATCGGCACCGCGATGATCACGCTGATGAGGATCGCCGGCACACTCAGCAGGAGGTGCTTGACGGCGAGTTCGAGCACGAACTCCCAGTTCGCAATCGGCCAATTCACGGTTCGAGCACTCCGACGGGACGACCGGTCGCGTCGACGGCGAGGCGCTGGCCGCCGTCCTCGACGATGTGCAGGCGGCGCTCGCCGCGGTCAGCGCCCACGAAATCGCGCACGAAGTCGTTCGCCGGGCTGCCGAGAATCTCGGCGGGGGTGCCGCGCTGCGCGATCCGGCCGCCGGCTTCGAGCACGACGACCTCGTCTCCGAGCAAGAACGCTTCGTCCACATCATGCGTGACGAAGAGGATGGTCTTGCCCAGCTCGGCCTGCAGTCTCAGCAGTTCTTGCTGCAGCTCGCGACGCACGATCGGGTCGACAGCCCCGAACGGCTCGTCCATGAGCAGGATATTCGGATCGGAGGCCAGTGCGCGGGCGACGCCGACGCGCTGCTGCTGGCCGCCGGAGAGCTGCGCCGGGTATCGCTCGGCGAGCGCCGGATCCAGCCCGACTCGTTCGAGGAGCGCACCCGCAGCCCGTCGCGCTTCGCGGCGCGAGGTCCCGGTGAGCACGGGCACCGTCGCGACGTTGTCGGCGACGGTGCGATGCGGTAGCAGGCCGCCCTGCTGCAGCACGTACCCGATGGAGCGCCGCAGATCGACGGCGTTGCGATCGCGCACGTCTTCACCGTCGATGAGCACCCGGCCGGAGGTCGGTTCGACCATCCGGTTGACCATGCGCATGAGCGTGGTCTTGCCCGATCCGGAGGAACCGACCAGCACCACCGCGCGATGCGACGGGACGGTGCACGAGAACTCGTGGACAGCGGTCGCACCGCCTGGGAACACCTTCGAAACCCGTTCGAACTCGATCACGTGGCCCCCTCGGTGCTCGCGCCGAAGGCGGCGCCGTGCTTAAACCCTAGTCCTCCAGGGGTGGAGGTGTACAAGCCCTTGTGATCGAATCGTGCTCTCCGTTATGCGCCCCGACGGCCTGCGCCTGGAGCGAGTCCAGTGCTCGTCCCGCTTCAGACCGCGAGGGCCGCGGCGAGCGCTTCGCGCACCCGGGCGATGCCGCGGTCGAGCTCCTCCGCGGTGATGGTGAGCGCCGGCAGGAACTTGAGCACCTCGTCTCGGGCACCGGACGTCTCGATGACCACGCCCCGAGCGAACGCCTCCTGGGAGACGGCACCGGCGAGCTGAGGTCGAGACGGCGACGCGAGGCCGTACATCAGCCCGCGGCCGCGCACGGTGAACCCGGCGGCCGGGAATTCCTCGGCGATGCGTTCCAGCGCTGCGCGCAGTTGCGTCTCGCGCTCGGCGATCGCATCGGTGAAGGCGGTGTCGGCCCAGTACGTTTCCAGAGCAACGCGTGCAGAGACGAAGGCGAGATTGTTCCCGCGGAACGTGCCGGTGTGGGCGCCCGGCTTCCAGACGTCGATCTCCGGCCGCATCAGCAGGATCGCCATCGGCAGGCCCGACGCCGAGATCGACTTCGACACGGTGACGAGGTCGGGCACGATGCCCGCCTGCTCGAAGCTGAAGAACGCACCGCTGCGCCCGACGCCCGACTGGATGTCGTCGACGATGAGCAGAATGCTGCGCTCCTCGGTGATCGCGCGGAGACGCTGCAACCACTCGGCACGTGCGACGTTGATGCCGCCCTCCCCCTGAATGGTCTCGACGATCACCGCAGCGGGGAGGTCGAGACCCGACCCCGGATCGTCGAGCATGCGCTCGAGCAGGTCGAGGGTGTCGATGCCGCCGCCCAGGTACCCGTCGTACGGCAGTCGTGCGACGTCGCCGAGCGAGACACCGCCCGCTGCACGGTACTTCTCGTTCCCGGTGGCGGCGAGCGCACCGAGGCTGAGGCCGTGGAAGCCGTTGGTGAAGGCCACCACATTCTGTCGCCCGGTCGCCTGGCGCGCGAGCTTCAGCGCTGATTCCACCGCGTTCGCCCCCGTCGGGCCGGTGAACTGGATCTTGTAGTCGAGGCCGCGCGGTGCGAGCACCAGACGCTGGAACGCTTCGATGAAGTCGCGTTTGGCGGATGTCGCCATATCGAGGCCGTGGATGATCCCACCGCTCTGCAGGTACTCGACCAGCGCACGCGTGAACGCCGGATTGTTGTGCCCGTAGTTGACGACGCCGGCGCCGCTGAAGAAGTCGAGGTACTCGCGGCCGTCTTCTGCGGTGAGCACCGAACCCTGCGCGCGTTCGAAGACGACGGGGAATGAACGAATGTACCCGCGCACCTCGGACTCGTACTGATCGAACACTGCAAGGTCGCTCATGGATCCAGCTCTCTCTTCTACCTTCGCGATGCGCGGGGATACCGCGCCGGCCTCGATCCGGCGCGGGGTGAAGCGCCGATCTCTTCCTACCGAGGATAGGCGGTTTCCCGGGCTCTGCGGGCCAGGCGGGCGGCGAGAGGTACGAACCTCTGAAATGAGTGGAGGATTGGCCGCGTCTTCGCGTACGGGCGTGAACCGAGGTTCTCGAGCGGCCAATCCTCCAGCGAGGTGCAGGACACCTCGGCAGCTGCATGCTCCCAGTCGCTAGGGGGGGGGGTGGGTGGTCCTGCGAGCATGTGCTGCACTGCAATACTCGCTCGCCGGTGCTCTCATGAGACGCCAGTGCCGGCACAACCCGGAGCGCAGGCCTGCTTTGCAGTATCCGGAGCGGTGGGCTCCGCATTCGTCGAGTCCTTCGACAGCATCCGCCTGGCGTGTCTGCGCATCGTCCGTGTCGCGGGTTATCATGCAGAATGCTCTCATTCGGCTCGGGCAACGACGATGCGGTCCCCGCTCGTGCGACGCTGTCTGAGCGAGTGCAGCGTCTTGGGACGTTCAGTTGGGCGGCCCTCGGCGCGATCCTCCTCGCCCTCGCGATCGCGTGCGGAATCAGTGCACTCGGCGGCATTCTGGTGCCGCTGCTGATCGCGGTGGTCCTCGGCGCAGTCTTCGAACCCATGATGGTCGCGTTGCGGCGTCTTCGGCTCCCGGCTTCTGCGGCGGCTGCCATCACCCTTCTGGCCGCCGTCACCGTCGCTGTGGGCCTCGGCTTCGTGATCTTCCTCGGCTTCACCCAGCAGCTGCCCGAGATCTCTCAGCAGCTGTGGGAGAGCTGGCGTCGTCTCCTCGCGACCCTGAGATCGTCCGGTATCGACGCCTCGTGGATGAACCAGGTGCGCGAGTCGGCGAATCACTCCTTGCCGCAGCTCGGGTTCGGACTGCTCGGAGTGTTCACGAGCGCGTTCTACGGATTGGTCACCTTCGTCGTGAGCACGTTCCTCGCCCTGTTCTTCCTGTTCTTCACGCTGCGCGACAGCAGCGTGTTCCCCGTGTGGCTTGCACGGCGGACGGGCGTTCGGGAACGCATCGTGATCGAACTCGACGGCATCACACGCCGTTCGCTCCGTCAGTACTTCAAGGGCGTGGCGGTCACCGCTCTCATCACCGCCCCGATCTTCATCGTGCCGTTGCTCCTGCTCAGAGTGCCGCTGCTCGTACCCATCACCATCCTGTACTTCGCACTCTCCTTCATCCCGTACATCGGAGCCTGGATCACCGGCGCGTTCGCCGTGCTGGTGGCGTTCGGATCGGGTGGCGCCTTCGCCGCGCTGATCGTCGGAGCGAGCCTGGTGGTCTCCAACGGCACTGTCCAGAGCATCGTGAGTTCGTGGGCCCTCGGCGCGACGTTGCGGCTCCACCCTGCAGCGGTGCTGCTCGCCACGCTCGTCGGGGGCACCGTCGCCGGTGTCCTCGGAATGGTGCTCGGGCCTCCGCTGATCGCGATTGCGCGGCAGGCGCAGGGAATCGTGCGGGCTCCGCGCGCGAACGGGCGGGGAAGGGACGGCGATCCGGGGCCCGCGCCGTCCTGATGCGCGCGCAGCACGCAGCGATCGCGCCTTCGCCTGGGTTGTCAAGGGGTGCTGGAAAATGTCCGACTGCGTTTGACTGAGACGACTTGGGCATTTCTTGTCAGGGGACCTTCCTCCGCTACCTGAGGTGAATTCAGGAGCTGGTATGGGATCGATACGCTACGACGGACTCACGACCCACTTCGAGGATCGACTCCTCTCCCACCTGCAGATCGTCATCGTGCAGAAACTCATGCGCGAAGAGTCTTTCCTCATGTCGTGGAAGGACAGCGCGAACGCCGGGGACGGGCGGAGTTCGATCTGGCTCTCGCCGGACGTCTCCATCACGTTCAAGTTCTTGGGAAGTCGCGTTCCCGAAATCAACAAGGACTGGCTCCTGCGTCTCGGTGAATCCGCCAATGCCACCACGGGTCTCCTCGTGACCAAGGAGGATGGCTCGCTCGCGGAAGCGGAAGGGAACCAGTACCCGGGGAACCTGCGCGAGCATCGGTAGGCACTCACGGGGCAGCGGTGCCGCATCGGTGGGACCCGTCAGTTCAGGAGTGCGCTGGCACCGAGTTTCGCCTCGAGCGAGTCTCGACTCGTCACGCCCAGCTTGCGCATGATTCGATACATGTGGCTGTCCACGGTGCGGACGCTGACCACCAATCGCGACGCGATCTCGTGGTTGCTGAGGCCGTTCACCGCGAGCGTCGCGACTTCTTTCTCCCGCTTGGAGAGGGCCATGCCCATGCCGCCAAACCGGGTGGTGTTGAAGACCCGGCCGCTGAACCTCGCCCGAAACTTCCGTTCGTCTCCCAAGGCTTCGTCGCGACGCTCGAGCCGCTGCTCGTCGGCGAACAGCTCAGCGGCCCGGCCGTAGGCGGCCAGCGCCATGCCGGTTCGGCGGTACCGCTCGAGAGCGCGTGCGGCTTCGAGCATGGCATCGGCGTCGCCCTGCAAGCCTGCCTCGAGATACCGCCCCTGCGCTGCGAGCACCACCGCCTCGGGGTGCTGATCGAGCAGGTGCAGCGCCTCAGCGAGGCGATCGGCGTCCATCTTCATCTCCAGCGAGGCGAGCATGCCGATCTGCGCAGCGAACACCGCCCCGCGATCGCGCAGCGCTGTCGACGCTTCCCACAGCGCATTGGCCGCGCTCTCGGCGTCGCCGTCGAGTATCTTGACCTGCGCTTCGGCCCAGGCCGGGCTCTGCATCGGCAGCGCAAGATCTTCGGTATGCCCCGACCGCAAGAGATCAGCGTACTTCGTGCAGAGCGCCACCTGGCCGCGCGCCGCCGCGAGGATGCAGGCCGAGATGAGAACGGTGGCGCGGCTTCCCGGCGGCAGCGGAGCGAGCTCACCCGTCGAGAGCGCGACGTCCAGGAGCTCTCCATGCGCCCGCATATCGCCGCTGTGCAGATGCGAGAACGCGACAGCACCGGCGAAGGTGCGAAACGAGTGCACGTCGAGGTTTCCACGCGCCTCGTCGAGCCCGTTGTTCAGATCTCGACTTCCGGCTTCGTACGCCCCCTGCGCGAGCAGGCTGATGCCCTGCACCGAGCGAGCCGCGGCGCGTTCACCCTGTGGATCGAGGCGACGAAGTTCGTCGTACACGCGATTTCCGTCTGACAGTCGACCGGCGATGATCAGGACGCGGAGCTGCGTTTCGAGGAGCGCGGTCTGCACCGGCACCGGCAGGTCATCGGTGACTTCGAGTACGATCTCGAAGCCGTCGGGAACGGACCGGAAATCGGCGAGGATGCTGATGCGCTTCGCGTCGAGCATCCTGCCGTAGCTGGCGAGTTCGCGGGCGTGCGCGTCCAGGTACACGAGGGCTTCATCGATCTGACCACGGTTGTAGGCGAGCCAATCCGCCCGGCGGGAACAGTACTCGGCCCTGGCCGCGATATCGCCGCTTCTCTCATCGGTCTCGGCGAACACTCGCGCGATGCTCGGCTCTGAGGCGGCCATTCCGGCCTGCGTCAGGATGTCGACGTATGCGTTCGCGGTGTGAACGTCTGCGTTCTTCTCCCACTCGTACCCCGCCACGAGCTGCCGGGTCTTGAGTGATTCGCGCAGCATTCCGGCGAAAAGGGCGTCCTGTTTCTCGCCGGCGCCGTCCAGGTCGTTCCAGGTGCGCTCGAGCTCGAAATTGAGCGACGCACTTCCGAGGGCTGAGAGAATCTTCTCCGTCAGCCGGATGCGTCGCGCTGACAGCGGGTCATGCCTGAAGTAGCTGGTGAACAGCGGCGGCACGACGGAGACGTAGTTGTTCCGCGTCCCCTGCGCGAAGGCGATCATCGCCCGTTCCTCGAGCACCTCGAGCGTCGACCAGTCCACGAGCGTGCGCACCGTCTCGACGTCGGCAAGACCCACCATCGCGATGGTCTCCAGAGCATCTCGAGATGCCGCGTCGAGGCTCTCCAGGTGCATCTCCATGACGGCGCGGAGCGCTGGGCTCCACAGCTCACCGGTCGCGGTCCAGAGCCGACCATCGATCTGCACCAAGCGGTTCTCGCGCACGGTCACGTCGACCAGGGAAAGCGCGAGCCCCACGTTGCCGCCGGTCTTCGTGTAGAGACGTCTCGAGGTCCCGGGTTCGATGTCGGCACCGAGGTATTCACTCATGACCGCGTCGAGATCTTCGAATCGCAGTGGGAGCATGTCGATGACGTACGTCGGCGACAGCGTCGAAGCCGGAAGCCCGCTCGGAGTGTGCCGGGCTCGGAGACCCTGCAGGCGAGAGATGACGATGGGCACCCCGGTCGTGCGCCGCACGTATTCGATCACGCCCCACGAGACCTCGTCGAGGTCGTCCCAGTCGTCCAGGAAGTACGCGCTTCGCGCGTTCGCGACCTGCTCGGTCAGCTGGCGCCCGACGTCTTCGATGACCGCATCGATGCGTCGCGTCGGCGACAACTCGGCGATGCCGGACAGCGCGATCGCCGCAAATGGGTTCTGCTTGAGCGAGGCGACCCCGCGAATGCGATGCACCGTCCATCCGGCGTCTTCGAGCCTCGTCGCGAGGGCCTCCATGAACGCCGTGCGCCCACTCCCCCTGCTGCCGACGATGTCCACGCTCAAGCCGTTCTCGACCAGGCTCTGCGCCTTCGCGAGGCTGCGATCTCGACCTTTCACCGGGAGATCCCCTCTCCTCATCGACCACACCGTCCGCGGCCAACGGTAACACGCGAGCGGTCTCCGGCGTGAGGGAGAACATCGAAGTTGAAATTCGAGTGCATGCCGAGGACGGGGGCGAGCCAGCGGAACGATCGCGATGTGATCCGTGAATGTCTCGTGCGACTGGCGTGCATGACTCCCCCTACGTTCCCTAGGCGAAATTGAAGCCTATGGTTCCGAAGACGGGCGCCCGCGCAATAGCGCTGAGTTCCAGCGTCAGACGGAATGTTTCACGCGCGAAGCAACCGGTCGATAGGTAGCCGGCTCAGCCGATGCAGTACTGAAGCCGTGCGGGAAGTACTGGGAGTGCTCCCTCGTTGCGCAAGGAGGGAGGACGACGAAGGCCGGCGAGAGGAGTCCTCTCGCCGGCCCGTGAGGCGCGCTGACTACGAGCGCCAGCGCGTCACCGTCGCAGAATCAGGCGTCGACCGTCGCCGCTACCGCCTCGACTCCAGCCTCCAAGTTGCGACGCAGGGCAGCGCCGAGCTCGGCGTCGACCTGGCTCCAGTATCCGATCGCCCGCTCCCGAATTTCGGGGCTCTGCACACCGCCGACCGCACCGGTGATGGTTTCGAGGAAGCGCGCTCGAGCTGCAGCGTCGAACACCTCGCGGTACAGCGTGCCGGCCTGGCCGAAATCGTCGTCCTCCGCGTGCAGCGTCGCCGCCGTGCGCACGAGCTCGCCGTCAGATTCCCATGATCCGACGCCAGCAGCAGCCGCATCTGCACGCGGTCCGCCCTTCGAGTTGGGGGCGTAGACCGGCGTGCTCGGCGAGTTGAAGCCGTGGCGCTGCGCGCCATCCTGCGAGTAGTTGGCCACCGGGGCGATCGGGGCGTTCACCGGGATCTGGTTGTAGTTCGTGCCGACGCGGTACCGCTGCGCGTCGGGGTACGAGAAGACACGAGCCTGCAGCATGCGATCGGGGCTGATGTCGATGCCGGGCACGGTGTTCGCCGGCGAGAAGGCGGCCTGCTCGATCTGGGCGAAGAAGTTCTCCGGGTTGCGGTTGAGCGTGTGCACGCCGACCTCGATCAACGGGTAGTCCGCGTGCGGCCACACCTTGGTGAGATCGAACGGGTTGAACCGGTACGTCTTCGCTTCCTCGTACGGCATCACCTGGACCGACACCTTCCAGGACGGGAACTCACCGCGCTCGATCGCGTCGAACAGGTCCCTGCGGTAGTAGTCGGCATCTGCGCCGGCGATCGCCTCGGCCTCCTCGCTCGACATCTCGACATTGCCCTGCAGCGCCTCGAAGTGGTACTTGACCCAGAAGCGCTCGCCGGCCGCGTTGATCCACTGGTAGGTGTGCGAGCCGAAGCCCGGCATGTGGCGCCAGGAGCGCGGCAGACCGCGGTCTCCCATGAGGTAGGTGACCTGATGAGCCGACTCCGGCGAGAGCGTCCAGAAGTCCCACTGCATATCGGCGTCGCGCAGGCCCGAGCCGGGGAGGCGCTTCTGCGAGTGGATGAAGTCGGGGAACTTGATGCCGTCGCGGATGAAGAACACCGGAGTGTTGTTCCCGACGATGTCGTAATTGCCCTCCGACGTGTAGAACTTCACTGAGAAGCCGCGAACGTCGCGCCACGTATCCGGCGATCCCTGCTCACCCGCGACCGAGGAGAAGCGCTGCACGGTCTCCGTTCGGGCGCCCGGCTGGAACAGCGCGGCACGCGTGTAGGCCGAGACGTCGCCGGTGACGACGAACTCGCCGAACGCGCCGCCTCCCTTCGCATGCACGATGCGCTCCGGGATGCGCTCCCGGTTGAACTGCGCGAGCTTCTCGACGAGGTAGCGATCATGCAGAGCGATCGCGCCGTCTCGCCCTGCGGCGAGCGAGTGCTCGTCGCTCGCGACAGGCGTTCCGGTTTGGGTCGTGGTGTCGGGTGTACTCATGTTGCTCCTCGGGAGTTTCGCGCATGACGAACGGTGCCCCGAACTCGAGGCGATCCTGCGTATTCGACTATGCGGCCGAGGCGGCGCAGCCGGGGCAGATGCCCCAGAACGTCACCTCGGCGGTCTGTACGGTGAAGCCCCCCGTCTCCGACGGGGAGAGGCACGGCGTGTGACCGACGACGCAATCGACGTCGGCGATGGCTCCGCACTGGGAGCACACGACGTGATGATGGTTGTCGTTCACGCGCCGCTCATAGAGCGCCGCGGATCCTGCCGGCTCCACGCGTCGGGTCAGCCCCGCCGCGGTCAGGTCCGCCAGGATGTTGTGCACTGACTGGATCGATGTCGTCGGCAGCGCACTCGCGACCACTCGGAACACATGATCCGCGCCCGAGTGAGGCATGGAGGCGAGCGCATCGAGCACGGCCAGGCGGCCTGCGGTCGCTCGCAGACCGACGCCGCGCAGCGCTTCCTCTGTGCTCGTCTCCATACCGATCACCCTACGCGCCTGTTTTGAGTTATTCAAATAAAGGGTCGCGTGTCGCGCGGTTCGCGGTCAGGAACGGTCTCGAACGGCCTCGGCGATGGGAGTTGTTCCGGTATTGAAGCGGATCGTGCGGCGAATGGTCGTGTCATCGGCCAGCACTGCAGCGATCGTCGCGGCGACGTCGGCTCGTGCCACCGTCTCGCCATTCTCGGCGTCGACGTCAATGGCGCCCGCCGGCGGATCGAGCGTAAGACCGCTCGGTCCGAGCACGGTCCAGTCCAGTTCAGACTCCCGGAGATGCTCGTCAGCCTGGGACTTCGCCTCCGCGTAGGTGTAGAAGGCGTTCTCCGGGTCGACGCCGTGGTCGCGAGACGCGCCGAAGTAGGACACCATCACGTAACGCGGCACTCCAGCGCGAGCCGCGGCATCCATCGTGCGGATCGCCGCATCCCGGTCAACGGCCATGGTGCGCGCGGCGTCGCCGCCCCCGGCCCCGGCCGACCACACCACCGCGTCATGGCCCCGGACGACGTCGACGAGCGCGTCCACGTCGAGGTGCTCGATGTCGGCGACCCGCGGCTCGGCGCCGGCAGCGCGCACGTCCTCCGCCTGATCCGGATTGCGTATCACCGCCGTCACCGCGTCGCCTCGCTCCGCGAGGAGCGGCTCCGTCAGAAGCGCGATCTTGCCGTGTCCGCCGAAAATAATGATGCTTGCCATGGTCCCCACACTACGCTCGCCGGCACACGGTTTCTCCAGGAGCGGAACCGGTGGCAGCGCCCGCCGTAAGCGCACGGTCTGCGCGCGTCTAGCGCCCTGTTCGGCCGCGTGCAACGGGGTGCCGGGCTCGACCGAGATGCGGGAGGCTCGAGACGTCGGCCCGGAAACCGGGTCTCGACGGACGACGAACTCCCGAACCCAGGAGGTTTATTCATGTCACATCTCACCGGCAAGCGCGTAGCGGTTCTGGCAACCGACGGCTTCGAAGACTCAGAGCTCACGGAACCCATCTCCGCAGTGCAGGAGCACGGCGCGGAGGTCATCGTGGTGTCCACGAAGACCGGTTCGATCACCGGCAAGAACGGCCATGAGCAGGAGGTCTCGCTCACCTCGGCCGACGCGAAGGCGAGTGAGTTCGATGCGCTCGTGCTGCCAGGCGGCGTCGTAAACGGCGACCAGATCCGGCTCGATGCCGATGCGGTCGCCTTCACCAAGGACTTCTTCGCGCAGCACAAGCCCGTCGGCGCGATCTGCCACGGCGGTTGGATTCTCGCCGATGCCGATGTACTCAAGGGCCGCACCGTCACCTCGTACGCGAGCCTGCGCACCGACCTCCAGAACGCAGGAGCGACCTGGGTCGATGAGGAGGTCGTCGTGGATCAGGGACTCGTGACGAGCCGCACTCCCGATGATCTGCCCGCCTTCAACGCCAAGCTGGTCGAGGAGATCGGCGAGGGAGAGCATCCCGGCCAGACGGCGTAGGCCGCAGGCTCTGCACCGCACAGCGATGCCGCCAGCACCGGGCTCCTCCAAGAGCGCAACGGTCGCGGGCGGCATCGCTGCATGTTGCCTGCGGAGGGCTGCCAGCCGCGGGGATCAGGTGCCGCAGAACGTCACGTGCGCCGGGCCACCCACCGGCGCCGGACGCTCGAACCGCTCGAAGCCCTCTCGCACGGTGTACGGGCGCTCCAGCATCGAGAGCAGGTGTGAGAAGGGCTCCATGCCCCCCTCGGACGCAGCCTCGAGAGCCTCCTCGACGAGGTGGTTGCGAGGGATGTAGATCGGATTGACCTGATCCATCGCAGCGGGATCGGGTGCGGCCTGGAGCCAGCGATCGACCCAGCCCCCTGCCCCCTTGGTATGCGGGAGCACGTCGTCGAGTGCGGTGGTATCGCCCGAGCCGGCTCGCGCGAGCGCCCGGAAGAAGCTCGTGTAATCGATGCGATGCCGCTGCAGATCGGTGAGCATGTCGGCGGTCAGTTCCGCGAGCGCGCCGTCGTCGACGGCCGCGCGCCCTGCGGAACCCGCCAATCCCAGCTTGGCCCGCATACCCTCCATCCAGGCGTCGTTGTACACCGCCCCGAAACGGTCGAGCGATGCGACGGCGACCGCTTTCGCGGCTTCGACATCTGGCGCGAGGAGGGGAAGGAGCGTCTCGGCGAAGCGCGTCAGGTTCCACAGAGCGATCGACGGCTGATTGCCGTACGCGTACCGACGCTGGTGGTCGATCGAGCTGAATGCGGCCGCCGGGTCGAACGCGTCGATGAACGCGCACGGACCGTAATCGATCGTCTCGCCGGAGATCGTCATGTTGTCGGTGTTCATCACGCCGTGCACGAATCCGACGAGCACCCAGTGCGCGACGAGCCGCGCCTGCGCAGCGACGACCGCGTCCAGCAATCCGGCGTAGCGATCGGGCTCCCCCGAGAGCGCCGGCGCGTGCCGCTCGACCGCGTAGTCGGCGAGGCGGGCCAGCAGGGCTGCGTCGCCCTGCGCGCGCGCGAACTGGAAACTCCCGACTCTGAGGTGGCTGCTCGCCACACGCGTCAGCACCGCCCCTTCGAGCAACTCGCCGTCGCGCGGAACGCTCCTCCCCGTGGCGACCACGCCGAGCGCGCGGGTCGTCGGCACGCCGAGCGCCGCCATCGCCTCACCCATGAGGTATTCCCGAAGCATCGGCCCCAGCGCGGCGAATCCGTCCGCCCGCGCGAAGGGCGTGCGTCCCGATCCTTTGAGGTGCAGATCGCGCAGCCGCCCCGCCGGATCGCGGATCTCCCCGAGCAGCAGCGCGCGACCGTCGCCCAAGCGGGGCGAGTACGCGCCGAACTGGTGCCCGGCGTACGCCTGAGCGACGGGCTCACTTCCTTCTGGCAGCGCATTCCCGAGGAGGAAGCGGACGAGGGAATTCCCGGTGAAGCGGTGCGCATCGATGCCGAGTTCTTCTGCCAGGGCTTCGTTCCACACGACGATACGCGGCGATTCGGGGCGGAACGCGTTCCACGGCACTGACAGTTCGGGGAGCCGGGATGCGAACCCATGTTCGAGGGTGACGCCGGCTGCGCTCGGCAAGGGATCGAACGACGTTTCGGCGCCGCGAGCGCTGTCCGCGCGCGTCGGATCAGTCGAAACAGCAGGGGCCGGGATGCGAGGCGATTCTGGCATGTGGCGAGTCTACGGAGCGGGCGCTCATCAGGAACGGGCTGGACAGCGGCGCCGAGACGTGGCACGCCGAATTTCGACTTCAAAAGCCCTTCACACCCGCTAGAGTTTCACTAGCTTAGCTAGATACTTTCTTTGGGAGATTGTAGAAGAATGTCTGAACACCACGCGTCACCCGCTCACGCCGCGCAGCCGGCCGCACCTCGGCCTCGACGCCGGTGGCTTCGCATCCTCCTGCCCGCCGTTCTCATCGTGCTCTGGTTCGCCGGCGCCGGTGCCGGTGGTCCGCTATTCGGGAAAGTCGACGAGGTGTCGTCCAACGACCAGACGACGTACCTCCCCTCATCAGCCGATGCCACCGCGGTGCGCGATGTGCAGGGCGATTTCCTCGGGGACGACTCCATCCCTGCCATCGTGGTGTTCTCCTCGAACGACGGAACCGAACTCACCGACGATCAGCTGCAGGCCATTGACACGGCGGCCAGCGACGCGACCTCCCTCAGCGGAATCGGCGATGAGAGCTCTCCCGCGATTCCGTCGGAGGACGGACAAGCCGTTCAGCTCTTCGTGCCCATCGATGCCGACGCGGAAGTCACCGACGTCGTCGCCGAGCTCGGCGAGACGCTGCGCGACGACGCTCCGCCCGGCGTCGATGTGCACGTCACCGGGCCTGCCGGCTTCACCGCAGATCTCGCAGCCGGCTTCGCCGGCATCGACGGCATCCTCCTGCTCGTGGCGCTCCTCGCAGTGCTCGTCATTCTCGTGATCGTCTACCGGTCGCTCCTCCTCCCGCTCATCGTGCTCAGCACGAGCCTGTTCGCGCTCTGCGTCGCGCTCTTCGTCATCTGGCATCTCGCCGACGCCGGAGTGCTGCTGCTGAGCGGCCAGACTCAGGGCATTCTCTTCATTCTCGTGATCGGCGCCGCGACCGATTACTCACTCCTCCTCGTCGCGCGCTTCCGCGAGGAGCTGCGTGTGGCGCAGGATCGCGGAGCCGCCGTGATCGCGGCCATCAAGGGCTCGTTCGAGCCGATCCTCGCATCGGGCGGAACGGTGATCGTCGGACTGCTCTGCCTGTTGCTGAGCGATCTGAAATCGAACAGCACGCTCGGGCCCGTGGCCGCGATCGGCATCGTGTTCGCCATGCTCGCAGCGCTCACACTGCTCCCGGCGCTGCTCTTCGCATTCGGTCGGGCCGCGTACTGGCCCCGGCGCCCGAAGTTCGAGCCGGAGGTCGTCGCGGCAGAGGACGGCATGCCGACGCGGGGCATGTGGCGCCGGCTCGCCGAGTGGATCCGACGCCACCCGCGCCCCATCTGGATCATCACCACGGTCGTGCTCGCACTGGGCGCAGCCGGAGTCACGCAGCTGCAGGCGACCGGCATACCGCAGTCCGACCTCGTCGTCGGGCAGTCCGAGGCTCGCGACGGTCAAGCCGTCCTCGGCGAGCACTTCCCCGGCGGCTCCGGCAGCCCGGCTTACGTGCTCGTCGATGAGGATCGCCTGCAGGAGACCGCAGACACCCTGCTCGCGCAGACCGGCGTCGACAGCGTCGCAGTGACGGCAGCGGACTCCCCGAGCGGCACCGCGACAGTCACGGAGGACGGCATCCAGGCCTTCGGTCCGCCCGGCACCCCGGCCCCCGAGGCGACAGTGAGCGACGGCAAGGTGCTGCTGCAGGCGACCCTCGCAGACGCGGCCGATTCCGAGGCCGCGGCAGAGACGATCACCGGCCTGCGCTCCGAGTTCGATGGAACATCGGCGCTCATCGGCGGCGTCACGGCGACCGCGGTCGACACCAACCAGGCATCGATCCACGACCGGAATCTCATCATCCCGCTGGTGCTCGCGGTGATCCTCGTGATCCTCATGCTGCTGCTCCGCTCGATCCTCGCCCCCGTCCTGCTGATCCTCACCACGGTGCTCTCGTTCGGCACAGCGCTCGGCGTCGCGGCACTCGTGTTCAACCACGGATTCGGATTCCCCGGAGCGGACCCCGCCGTCCCGCTCTACGGCTTCGTCTTCCTCGTCGCTCTGGGCATCGACTACAACATCTTCCTGATGACCCGGGTGCGCGAGGAATCCCGACGGCACGGCACTCGAGAGGGAGTGCTCAGAGGACTGACGATCACCGGCGGGGTCATCACGTCCGCCGGCCTGGTGCTCGCCGCGACATTCGCCGCACTCTCGGTCATCCCGATTCTGTTCCTCGTGCAGATCGCATTCATCGTCGCCTTCGGCGTGCTGCTCGACACCTTCATCGTGCGCTCGCTGCTCGTTCCCGCCCTCGCAACCGACATCGGGAATGCCATCTGGTGGCCTTCGAAGCTGTCGCGCATGGAGAATGGGGAGCGATGACGACCTCCGACACCTCACCCCAGGCCGCACCCGCCCCACCGCGGGTGGTGATCAGCGGCGCCTCCGGCCTGATCGGAGACGAGCTCGCACGATCGCTCGGCGCCGACGGCATCGCCGTCACGCGGCTCGTGCGCCGCGCTCCGCGCAGCACGGACGAGGTCGAGTGGCGCCCCGGCGAGACCCCGCTCGATCCCGCAGTGCTCGCGGGCGCCCTGGCCGTCATCTGCCTGAACGGGGCCAGTATCGGCAAGCTCCCGTGGACACGCCGCTATCGGGAGACGCTGCGCGAATCGCGCCTCGCGCCGACGCGCACCATCGCCAGCGCCATCCGTGAACTCGGCCTAGACGCTCCGACCCTGCTGAGCGCCTCTGCCGTCGGCTTGTACGGCGATCGCCCGCGCGAGCGACTCACCGAGCGCAGTGCGCCGGGGAGCACGTTCCTCGCCGAGCTCTGCGTCGCGTGGGAGGATGCGGCGCACGAAGCCGGGCCACAGGCCCGCGTCGTGCTGCTGCGGACGGCGCCGCTGATCGACCGGGGCGGGGTGCTGAAACCGCTGCTCCTCCTGACCCGGCTCGGGATCAGCGGGCCCCTCGGAGGCGGGCGACAGCACTGGCCCTGGATCTCGCTCGCCGACGAGGTCCGCGCGATCCGCCACCTCATCGACAGCGATGTCTCGGGCCCCGTGAACCTGACGGGCCCCGCACCCGCCACGGCCAACGACACCGGGCGCGCGCTCGCGAGAACACTGCGCCGCCCGTTCGTCGTGCCCGCCCCGGCGTGGGCGTTGCGCCTCGCCCTCGGAAGCGACGCCGCAGACGCACTGCTCCTCTCAGACGCCGTCGTCACCCCGGACGTGCTGCTCGGCTCGGGATTCCGGTTCACGCATCGCACGGTCGAAGAGGCCGTCGACGCCGCTCTCACCCGCGACCGTTAGACGTCGAGGTCGATCGCCGCACCCATCGCCCGAAAGGCGCGCTCCGCGATCGCAAGCTCCTCGACCGAGAACCCGGTCATCGCCTCCCGCATCGCGACCAACTGCGGCGCGAAGCGGCGGAAGAACTCGTGGCGCGCCGCATCCGTGAGCTCGATCACCCTGGCACGGCGATCGCTCGGATGCGGAGCACGGCGCACGTGCCCCGAAGCACTGAGGCGATCCAGCAGCTTCGTCGTCGACGCGGTCGAGATGCGCAGGTGCGTCGAGAGATCGCGAGGGCTGACCGGACGCCCCTCCTCCTCGCGGATGATGAGGAGGCGCAGTGCGGCGAGGTCACTGGCGTTCATCGCCATGCCCTGCTTCATGCCCGCCGACATCCGATCGTGGGAGTCGCCGAATCCGCGCACCGCGCGCATCAGGGAGAGCACGAGGGCGTCGCGCTCATCGTCGCCATGCATCGTTCGCCGTCACTCCTGATCATCCCGATCGCCGGGCGCGACGACATCGCCGCATCGGAATAATACCGCCTCCGGCACGCGCGGAACCGCAGGTCAGAGGATGAGTGCGAAGAGCAGTACGAGGATCGCGAGCAGCGGGAGCGCTCCCTGCTTCACCGCTGCTCCGCGCTTGTCGGGCGACGTCGCGAACAGCACGACCGCGGCCGCGAGCATCGACCCCGTACCCGCGAAGGCCAGGGCGTACCCGACAGGCCTGCCGACGAGGAGCGCGAGGCCGACTCCGACCAGTGCGATCAGCGCCAGGAAGAGGTTGTAGAACCCCTGGTTGAACGCCATCTCCTTCGTCGCTTCCGCTTGTTCCGCGGTCAATCCGAAGGTGGCTCGAGTCTTCGCGCTCGTCCAGGTGACGGATTCCATCCAGAAGATGTAGACGTGCAGCAGTGCGGCCAGAGCGGCGAGCACCAAACCGAATACGACCATGACTGCACCTTCATCCGTCAGTGACCCGTGTGTGTCGGAATTCAGACTACCGGCGATGGCCGGGGCGGGCGCGATCGCTCCTCGCCCGAGATCATCATGCCGGCAGTTCAGGGCGCTCTCGGAGCACCCCGTGCGCGTCGAACTCGATGACCGTGTCGATCCGGAGGGTGTCGAGGAACGCGATGTCATGACTCACGATGAGGATCGCCCCGCGATACGCGTTCAGCGCGTCGGTGAGCTGACCGATGCTCGCGAGATCGAGGTTGTTCGTCGGCTCATCGAGGATCAGCACCTCGGCGGGCGGATCTGCGAGCAGGAGGCGCGCGAGCGACACCCGGAACCGTTCACCGCCTGAGAGCGAGCCGACCGGCCGATCTGCACTCGAGCCGCGCAGAAGGAGTCGCGCGAGACCGTTGCGTATGGCTCCAGGTGGGGTGGCGGGCGCGACGGCCTGCACGTTCTCGAGCGCACTCGCCGTGTCGATGAGCCCATCCAGACGCTGCGGCAGATACCCGAAGCGATTCGTCAGGAGCCGCCCGGTCGGCCCGGCACCGCTGCTCCCCCGCACCAGGCGCTCGAGCAGCGTCGACTTGCCCGTGCCATTCGCGCCGACGAGTGCGACTCGCTCTGGGCCCTGCACCACGATCGGATGATCGGCGCCGTCGAGTTCGATGAGGCGACGCCCCCGGGGCACCGAGGGGTCTGGCAGATCGACGGAGACGCGTTCATCTCGGCGCACCCGGGCATCGGCGTCGTCCACGGCGGCCTGCGCGGGCCGGACGTACGCATCGAGCGACGAGCGCATCGAACCGGCCGCGACCTGTGCGCTGTTCGCCCGGCGGCCGGCGAGGATCTTCGGGATGTCACCGCTCAGCTGCGTCTTGCGACCCGCGCGTTCACGGCGCGCCAGCTTCGTCTCCGCCTCGACGCGTTGCCGCTTCTCGACCTTCAGCGCCTGCTGCGCTGCGCGCGCCGCCTGCTCTGCCGCTGCCTGCTCCACTTCGCGGTGCTCGCGCCATGCGCTGAACGGCCCGCCGAACGTGCTGAGCGCACCGTCGTGAATCTCCGCCGTGTGCTCCATGCGTTCGAGCAGTTCGACATCGTGGCTGACGACGATCAGCGTGCCAGGCCAGTCGTCCACGAACTCTCCCAGTCGTGCGCGCGTCGACCGATCGAGATTGTTCGTCGGCTCGTCGAGCAGGGTGATCGGCGCACGACGCAGCCGCAGGCCCGTGATCGCGATGAGCATCGCCTCCCCGCCCGAGACGGTCGCCACGCTGCGGTCCAGATCAGCGGTCGAGAAGCCGATGCGATCCAGCGCCTCTGCGGCCCGGGATTCGATATCCCAGTCGTCGCCGACCGCATCGAAATGGCGCACGTCGACGTCTCCGGACTCGATGGCGCGAAGTCCGTCGAGTGTGCGCTCGATGCCGAGCAGCGCCGCGATCGTCTGGTCCCGGTGCAGCGTGAGCAACTGCGGCAAGGCGGCGACATCTCCGACGGCCGAGATGGAGCCGGAGGTGGGCTTGAGCGTCCCGGCGATCAACTTGAGCAGGGTCGACTTGCCGGCGCCGTTTCTCCCGGTCAGGCCGGTGCGACCCGATGGGAACGTTCCCGAGACGTCGACGAGCGCCGGGGAGCCGTCAGGCCAGTGGTATGAAAGTCGATGCAGCGAAATCGCTGATGATGCGGACATGCAGACTCATTTCAGGTCAACCCGGCGACCGCCGAACGGTGCGGCGCGCAAACGGGGCGGGAACAGAGGGATCTCACCTGATCCGCTCGACGCTCAACGGCGTCGTGCGGCGGCGGATGAAGTTCTGTCGACCTCGATATCCATGTGAGGAATTCTACCCGAACGCGCGTTTCCCGCTACCCCCGGCGAAGCCGCACGACGCAGGCGACACCGGCGAACACGATCACCACGGCCCCGTACCCGAAGGCCACCGGGGTGAGCCCGACGAATTGCACGAGCAAGCCGGCGAGCACGGTGGGCACCCCGAATGCGAGATATGAGACGAGGAAGATCACCGCGAAGACGTCAGCGCGCTGGGTCGCGGGAATGTGCGGCGCGAGCGAACTCACCACGCCGAAGAACGCGGTGCCGAACCCCGAACCGGTGATGGCCACCGCAACGAGGTATCCGGGAAGGGAGCCTGCGGCGAGCGCGACCAGCGAGCACGCAGTGCCGATCGCGAGCGCAGCCGCGCCGTACACCGCGATCACCCGAGCCGAGCGCCTCCGGAGCAGGAATGCGGCGACGGCGCCGGCCCCCGCGAGCACGCCGACCGAGAGCCCTTGCCAGACGTGCGCTTCTCCCCCGAGCTCGACGTGCACGATGCTCGCCCCGAGCGAGAGGAACAGGCCGCCGGTCGCCCAGCCGGCGAAGATCGCCGGTGCGCCCTGCATGAACTCGACGCGCATCTCGCCCGGCACGGTGAGCCGGAACTGGAGGGACCGCAGGGCGCCCGGTGAGCGAGGCGCGGTCTCGGGCACGAACCGGAAGAGCACCGCCAGCACGACGTAGATCGCCGAGAGCGGGCCGAAGATCGCGGTCATCGCGTTCTCGGCGGCGTCGAGTGCGATTCCTGCTGCCAGAGCACCGATTCCGAGCCCCAGCATCGGCGCGACCGCGTTCCACACGGCCGCAGAGCCCGGACGCTTCGGGGATTCGAGGTCGGTGATCGCTGCGGAGACGGCCGAGAGCAGCAGGCCACTCGCGATCCCCTGCAGCACGCGAGCGATGACCAAGAGCGGCACGGATTCCGCGTGCCAGAACACGACGATGCTCGCCGCGAGCAAGAGCAGGCCGACGCTCGCAACCGGACGTCGGCCGACGTGGTCGGAGAGGGAGCCGGCAGTGAGCAGCGTGCAGAGCAGCGCGAGCGCGTACACCGCGAAGATCGCCGTGGTGACGAGCGCTGAGAACCCGATCGTCTCGGCGAGCACGGGGTAGAAGGGAGACGGCGCACTCGCGCCGGCCATCATGGCCGTGATGCTCGTGATCGACAGCGCGAAGCCGAATCGTCTCCGGCGAAGTGGATCGCCTGCGCCAGGAACTCGAGCGGTCACGCTTCCCCCGTTCAGTTCGAACAAGCTCGAACTGAACGAGCCTAGTCGCTTTCGGATCGAACTTCGCGCCGTGCGCCGTTCGTGCTGCCTCGAGTCGTCGCACGAGCGGCGTGCTCGACCGTCGGAGCGCGCTTCTCGGTCACATCGAACTCCTCGCGGTACGCGCCGATGAGCAGCCGGTACTGCGCCACCAGGGCGCTCGCGGTGTTGTAGCAGAGGAGCGTGACGGGGAGCAGCACCCACTGGGCGAGCATGCCGAAGCCTCGCAACCGGGAGACGCCGGGCGGTCGCTCGGGAGTCAGCAGCAGCGTCAGCACGACCGTCACCGCGACTCCGACGAGAGCGAAGCGCTGCACCGCGCCGATCATTCCCGGGAGTTCAGCGGCGAGTTGCGCCACGGAGAACGGAGGCGTCGCCACGATGTGCTGCAACGGGTTCGGGCCGGCGAACGCTGATCCCCGCACGGCTTCCACGGCTGCGGAGAACGGGATCCCGAGGGCGTGCGTGGCCCACGCCGCACTGTTGGCACTCGCGCTCCCGGCCTCCCGCAGCACCATCGCGAGGGGCGTCCCCGCTCCGCCCGAGATGCTTCCGACGATGATCGGAATCCACGCCCCGAACGCGACCATCGGCGCGATGCACGCGAGTGTCACGTGCGAGTCGAGCAGCGTCGCGAATCGGACGAGGGTTGTTCGGAACGGCGCCCTGCGACCCTTCGCGAACAGCCGCGTTCCGACGAAGGCGATATCCGATGCCCCGTACGCCCACCGGCACAGTTGCGTGAACTGGGCGCGCAGGGTGCGGGCGAACGACGCGCCGAGCACCGCGTCCTGCATGATGGGCAGGTGGATGGGGGTCACCCCGTACCGTCCGTCGAAGTGGAAGTAACTGCGCCAGTACTGGTGTCCGTCCTCGACGATGGTGCGTCGGCTCCAGTAATCCATCCCGATGAGCGCGCTCAGAGGTTGCGAATGCGACGCGAAGTTGCGCAACGTGCGCGGTCGGACGGTGGAGATGAGGTTCCAGAGCGTGTTGCCGGCCGCCACGACTCGCGTGGGCGCCGGTGCGTGCCAGAGATTGTTGACGAAGGTCGAAATCGGCTGATACGAACGCCGGGCGCGATCGGGGTCGAGCACGAACGCGTACGTGACGTTCTCGAAGTAGTTCGGGTGCACGCGGTTGTCGCAATCGAGCGTGGTGACGACGACCTCGGCAGCCGGGATCTCGCGCCGGTGCAACCAGATGCGGAGCTGCCTGGCGGCATACGTGATGTTCGCCCCCTTGCCCGCGATCTCGTCAGCGAGGCCGGCTGGATGCTCCACTGCGAGAAAACCCGCGAAGCGGTCGGCATACTGCTCGCGCAATCGCATGGCGCTCGCACGCACGTCTGCACCGCCCCGCTCTTCATAGGCGAAGACGACGACCAGCCGCTCAGCCCCTGAAGCGGCCGCGAGCGACCGGAAGCTCGATGCGATCACCTCGAACGGCTCGTTGTAGGCGGCCACGATGACCGCATGCACGACACTCGAAGGCAGCGGGAAATCTTCCGGATGAGCCGACACCCGTCGCAAGAACCTCCGATGCGCTGCGGCGAACGGCTCGGGCAGGCGTCGAACCGCTGGCCCGGCGATGCGCTCCAGCGACCCCGTCGGCCGCATGCGCGCAAGCCGGACCGCGGTCTCGGTCTCGATCACAACGCCAGCCCAGTCGATCTGTTCGGCGCAGCGCAGACGCCGAAACCCGCGAAGCGCGTCGACACCGCCGCGCACAGCGCGAACCAGCGTGGTCGCGATGAACGCGATGACGAAGAGCATGCCGAGACGGAGATCGATGCAGGAGAGCAGGATCGCCAGCACAGGCACGCTGAAGCTGAGGAGCGCCGGCAGCATCTCGAAGAATCGGTATCGGGCGCTTCGACGGCCCCGCGGGATCTCGTTGCGGAGGTCAGCCCCGGGGGTGACCTCCGGCTCGAAGCCAGCGTCAGGGAACTCGAACCGAGGAGTGGAAACGCACCTGCTCACCGAACCGAGTGTATGGTCTGCTGACCAGGAAAAACGGCCTGCTCACGCGCTGTTCACCCGGCGTTGATCGCGCGTTCGCGGACACGTTCATGCGCGTTCGAGACGGCTTACAGGAGATCCGGATTCTTCTTCGCGTACGCGACCGCATCGTCCTCTGAGATGACGACCAGGCCCCGAGGGGTGTGCGAGAGCGCATTCATCGTCCTGACCCAGGCGACGTTCAACTCGGGCGGACGGCTCCCGGAGAACCGGAATCCCACGGTGATGTACGGGGACAGCCAGACCGACACGCGCCCGCTCCCCTCCTCCGGGGTTTTCGTCCAGCTCAAGAAGAAGCACTCCTGCTTCTTCAGCTTCTGACCGATCACCGTCTTCAAGTGCGCCAGCAGGCGATCCTCGAACTCGTACTCGCTTTTCCCGTGAATCAAAAACCCCATGCCCCCATGCTGCCAGCCGATTCGCGCGGTCGGCCGCCCTCCAGTTCCCGCCACGCTGACCCGTACAATAGACGAAATCCCCGTTCGCTCGATCTACCCTTTTGCGTCGTTTCGCGGCCCCAATCGTCGCTTCTCGTCTGAAACCATCTGCGATCCAGACCGGCTCTTCTGGAACTCGGGTACAACTGCACAGGTCGGAAGAGCACGCGTGCGCGCGCTCCGGAATGAAAGTCAGGTTCGGTGGCACCCATGGAGATGCGGCGGTTTCGCTCGACGAATTCCGAGACGGTTGCGGAGACGTGGCACGAGTTCGCCCCGTCCTCCCGTTTGCTCAGCGTTGACCCAGAGCAGTGCAAGCTGGAGTGGTTCTCCGCGACCGTCGACGGGTTCTCGCTCATCCGATACGAACTCACGGCGAACATCGAGTCCTCGATCGCGCCCGAATCCCAGTTGTTCTCGTGCAGCGTGCAGGCTCCCCGCGGCGGCACCATTGCAGGGCGCCGCCCGCTTCCAGCCGGAAGCCCGTGGGCCACTCACGGAACACCGGTCAGCGCGCGATGGGAGGACACCGCCGTGGTGCGCGCCATGGTATTCGATCGCGACTACGCAGAACAACTCGCGCGTCAGATGTCGGGCGACGATGGGCTCACGCTCCAGCTGCGCACGCCAGAAGCTTCGGGTGAGCGAGAGGCGGCGCAGTGGGAGCGCACGTTCAACTACCTGGCCGCTTCCGTGCTCGCAGGTGATGCCACGCTCGACCCGAGCACCATCGTCGGGACGGGCCTCCTCCGCCACGCCCTGTGGACCGTGCTGACGAGTTTCTCGACGAGCTTCTCGAATACGCGCGACTTCTCACCCCAGCGTTCCGCTGCCCCCGGCACCGTGCGCCGCGCCCTCGCATACATGGACGAGCACGCGCACGAGCCGATCTCCGTCGACGACGTAGCGAAAGCGGGGCACATCTCCACCCGGGGACTGCAGTACGCGTTCCGACGGTCGCTCGATTTCACGCCGAGCGAGTACCTGCGACGCGCCAGACTTGCAGGCGCCCACCACGATCTTGCTGCCGACCCCGATGCCAGCGTCGGCGAAGTCGCGCGTCGATGGGGATTCACCAACGTCTCGCGCTTCTCCGCCGCCTATCGCGCCGAATACGGAACGCATCCGGGTCAGCCACGCCGAATATGACGGATCAGAGCGCACAGGGCCTGTGCGAGGCCGCCCCACCCCGCTAGGGTCGAACCATGGCTGATCTCGAGGAGTTCCACGTGGACGAAAGCGTCATCGCCCTCACCGGCGCCCGCGGTACCGTGTGCGACGTGCGGCAGATGACGAACGGCGCCACCGTCTACGGCGTCGTCGACACGACAGGAGCCGTGCGCTACTACACCGCAGACAGCATCAAGCGCGTGCTCTGAGCTGAGCTTGATGCTGGCCGCGGTGTAGGTACTGCTCTTCCGAGCCCCCTTGCTCCCGCCTCAGCGCGAACTCAGGGACGAGACCTCAGTCCTCTTCGTCGGGGGTGGGCGTCTCTTCGCCCGTGGAGGGGCGCCGAATGAGCTCCGGGTTCTCCTGACCGTACCGAGGGTTCTTCTCCTGGCCCTCCTGGCCGTAATCCTCGGTCGAGCCGTCCAGCACCGGGCGGTCCAGGGTGTCGCCTTCACGCGGGGTACTGACGGTGCCTTCCCCATTCGAGGCCTCGTGCTCGCTCGCCTGGTGCGGTTCGTTGTGTGATGCATTCATGAGTTATTCCTTCCCGAAGTGATTCTCACGTTAGCCAGGTTCACTCGCCGCCGGCTACCCCGGTGCGGCTCGGCGCGCATTCGTGGTATCTCCCGCTCCCGCTCCCGCTCCCGCTCCCGCTCCCGCTCCCGCTCCCGGCAAGAATGTCTGAGCCGTCGCGTAACATCCATGTCAGCGAAGGGGGCCCCATTGGGAATCAGAGAAGAGCACACGCTCGCCAACGGATATTCGCGTTTCGACGCTGCCACGGCCGAGGAGACGCTGCGAGAGCTCGAGGCTCAGTTCGAGGCGGGCGAACTCAGCCGTCACGCGTACTTCGAGAAGAAGCAAGCGCTGGTGCGACTCTTCGTGAAGTCGACCACGTCTCCGAGGCGCAAACGGCGCGACACCGATTACGACGCGGAGCAGGCGGGTCGCTAGTCCTTACGCCTTGCGGTACTGCGCGGTGATCGGGCAGTCGAACGGATCGCGTGCCGCCAGGCCGACCCGGTTCAGGTAGTCGACGACGATCGCGTACGAGCGCCACAGCGACGTCTCCGTGTACGGCACGTCGAGGGTGCGGCAGTGCTCGCGCACGATCGCCCGCGCTTTCGACAGGTGCGGGCGCGCCATGCTCGGGAAGAGGTGATGCTCCACCTGGTAGTTCAATCCGCCCATGAGCCAGGTCGCCCACCATCCGCCGCGAATGTTGCGCGACGTGCGCACCTGCTTCGAGAAGAAATCGAGCTTCGCATCGTGCGCGATGACCGGCATGCCCTTATGGTTGGGCGCGAACGAGGCTCCCATGTACACGCCGAAGACGGCGAGCTGCACGCCGAGGAAGGCGAACGCCATGCCGATGGGGAGCATCAGGAAGACGGGCACGAGCACGATGGCGAAGCGCGCGAAGATGATGGCGAGCTCGGTCCAGCGTCCGTTGACCGGCTCTTTGCTGAACAGGTACTTGAAGCTGTGGAAGTGCAGGTTCAAGCCTTCGAGCGTCAGCAGAGGGAAGAAGAACCAGCCCTGACGCTTGGTGATCGCCCGGACGAACCCGCGCGCCTGCACGGCATCCTCCTCGATGAACGAGATCGTATCGACCTCGATGTCGGGATCCTTGCCGACCTTGTTCGGGTTCGCGTGATGCCTGCTGTGCTTCGAGTCCCACCAGGAGTAGCTCATGCCGATTGCTCCGGCGAGCCAGCGTGCGAGCCGATCGTTCGCCGGGCCCGACGCCAGGATCTGGCGGTGCGCCGCTTCGTGCGCGAGGAAGGCGATCTGGGTGAAGATGATGCCGAGAGCGCCCGCGATGAGCAGCTGGAACCAGCTGTCGCCCAGCAGGATGAACCCGGTGACGGCCCCGCCGAGGGCCACGGTGATGGCCAGCGCCACGGAGGCGTAGAACCAGTGCGCGCGGCGCAGCAGCCCTGATTCGCGTACGACCTGCGATACCCGCGTATACGCCTTGGCGATCGGAGGGAAGTCGGTCGCGCGAGCCCGCGTCGGCTGCAGTCGACCCATTCCTTCGAGGGTACGGGTATTCGCTGTCGTCATCGTCGGCACCGGTTCCGTTCCGAGCCATTCAGATACTGGCCCTTGTTTCGCCACAGGCCGTTTGCCGATCGCTGACTTCACGCTAGCGGGTTGAGCATGCGATCCGCTGCATACGCTCGAGCTGCACAGCGCACGCCCAGGTGACCCTCAGGAGCGACGCGCGATCCTCGTCGCCACGATGCAGGATCGCGAGGGGCTAGGAAGCGAGCGTCTCGGCGCGGCTCAACTCGAGCAGCTCGCGCAGCACCGTTCGATCCGCCTTCGAGAGTCGGGTGATGTACAAGCACGCCTTGCTCGCCCGATGCGGCCCGAGCGCCTCGAGCGCTTCGGGCCACCGTCCGGCGAAGTCGCTGACGAGGTAGAGCGTGTGCTTCGTCGCGCCGGAGGCGAAGGCGAGGACCGGCATCGTTCCCGAGTGCCCGCTCTCGTACTCGTAGCGCTGCTCGCCGAAGCCGATGATGCGATTCGCCCAGACGACGGGCGTCTCACCGCTCACCTCCTGGTGCAGGGCGAGCAACTCATCGGCCTCCGCGCGACGCGCACCGGTCACGCGGTCGAGCACGCAAGCGACCGAAACCTCGGACGGCGACATCACCGGGGTGCGCGCAGACATGTTCGCTCCTTCAGTCGGGTTCTACGTCACTGTGACGCGCTCGGTCGTAGGCGGCGAGGGCACGCGCTCGGGTCGCGCGGAGGTCGACGATCTCGGGGAACAGCACACTGTCATTCGCCCACAGGTTGACATAGTGTCCGTCGGGATCGAACTTCTTCTGCTGGGTCGCCGGGTTGAAGATGCGGAAATAGGGTGCGGCGTCGGCTCCGCACCCGGCCACCCACTGCCAGTTGAACGGGTTGCTCGCCGTATCGGCATCGACCAGTGTGTCCCAGAACCAGGCTTCGCCGATCCTCCAGTCCGTGAGCAGGTTCTTCGTCAAGAACGACGCGGTGACCATGCGCACCCGATTGTGCATGTAGCCGGTGTGCCAGAGCTCGCGCATTCCCGCGTCGACGAGGCCGTATCCTGTCTTCCCCTGCTCCCACGCCTGCAACTGGTCGGCGTCCGGCTCCTTCCATGGGAAGCGGTCGAACTGCGGATTGAGTCCGTGCAGATGCAGCGGCGGATTGTGGAACGTCGTGTGCCAGGCGAACTCGCGCCACCCGAGTTCCGAGAGGAACGTACCGACGTCGGCGCCCGAAGCGAGCGACCGGTGCCACACCGTACGCGGGCTGATCTCACCCCAGCGCAGGTACGGGGAGAGCCCCGAGCAGACGTCCTCCGCCGGGAAGTCGCGGCGACTCGCGTACGCGTTCGTCGGACCGGAGAGGAAGCGCTCGAGCTGCTGCAAGGCCTGCTGCTCCCCCGGCTGCCAGCGCTCGGCGATCCCTGTAGCCCAATCTGGGTGAGTCGGCTGCAGCTGCCAGTCGTCGAGTGAGTCACTCGGCAGTGAGATATCGGCACCGCGCAGCTCTCCGGGGATCGGGAGAGGCGTCGACGGTTCGGGCATCGAGAGGCACGCCCGCCAGAACGGCGAGTACACGCGATAGTGGCCGCCCGTCTGCGTCTCGATCGTCCAGGGCTCGAAGAGGAGCCCGCCGATGAACGAGTGCGCATCGATACCGCTATCCCGCAGCCGCTCCTTGATGCGCGCGTCGATGTGCCGCTCGGCGCCGTAGCGCCGATTCCAATACACGTGATCGGCACCCGTTTCAGCCGCGACGTCGAGCACCACCTGCTCCGCAGCCCCGCGCCGCAGCACGAGCGGCACTCCGTGCCCCTGCAGAGCCTCGGCGAGTCGGGAGAGCGACTCGTGCAGCCACCACTTCGCGGCACCGCCGAGGGCCCGTGTCTCCACCGATTCCTCATCGAGGACGTAGAGCGCGACCGCACCGTCCGGATCGGCGGCGCCCGCCGACAACGCTGCGTGGTCGGCAAGTCGCAGATCATCGCGGAACCAGATCAGTGCGGTCATGTGCCCATCGTAGGGTTCCCCGCCGATCGCCTGCCCGGCCTTGCCTTGGCGCTTCTGCTTCTCGGTAAAATCAAGGGGGTTCCAGTATTTCTGGAGTGCGTGCACACTCGTGTCTGTCGTTCCCGCTGAACCGTGTACCCCATGCACTTGCGAGTCACCGACACGTCGTCCCTCCCTCTGATTGTGCAGGGAGGGACGACACTTCCGCGTTCGCCGAACCGCAAGTCACCCCGGCGCGCACGAGTCTCCTCAGCCGCGCGACTGCGCGTATCTGACGCCGAGTTCGAAGCGCGACGACACTCCGGCCGCGGCCATCGCGTCGGCGATTCGCCTGCTCACAGTGCGCATGGAGAGCCCGAGAGACTCCGCGATTCTCAGATCCGTCCAGCCGAGCGACATGAGTTCAAGCACGTCGGAAGCGCCCCTCGTGTACGACGTCCACGGGATAGCCGAGCGCCAGTGATCATCGAACACCTGTTGGAGTGGCGCCACGATCGACGGGCGTCGCGTCAAGAAGTAAGCCTCATCGTGCTGATTCTCGCGTTCGGAGATCACCGCGGCTGTACCCCGGTACACGGCGAAGAGGAACGGAGAGGATCGCACCCGAACTTCGAAACCGCTTCGTTCGATGAGCGCGGCAAGCTCGGCGAGCCCACCTTCCGGTTCGCCGGGCGGAATTAGCACGCGAAGCCGCAATGCACCCGCCTCCGTGACGCCGCGCAGTAGGTCCGCTCGAACATCGAGAGTCCAGTTTCGTCGGTGCACTTCTGGAACGTCGGGCAGTACGACGTCCATGCAGAGCGGGTGTTCAGTCTGCTCGTGCAGCAGGTTCCACCAGTGCTGCCAGAACCCGCTGTGCCCGTAGAGCACCTGTTCGCCGGTACTCAACTGCTCAGCGTGCAGCCATTCGACGTAAGAGTTCTCGAGCAGGCTGAGTTCCTCAGGGGGGAACGCTTCGGCACCGTAAGCCGGCCGCTGCAACGTCAGGTAATCACCCTCGTAGAAGGCGAGTTGCGCTTCGACGAGACGCTCGACGCTGCTGAGCAGAACGGGATCGGTGGGCCGACGCCGCAACCCCGCCTCGCATACCCTCACGTAGTCTTTGTGGAGTTCTATGCGTTCCGCATCAAGAGAGTCCACGTTCAGAAGATAGCACAGAGGCCGAACATGGATGGGCGAGGCGCTGGCCCCGCCCATCCATATTCCATTCACTCCGCGTCGACCGCCCGTGCTGCTCTGCGGTTGCGGTGAAGGAGGAGGATCCCTGCCGCGGCGAGCACTCCACCGAGACCGAAGAGGATCCCTCCCCCGCCGCCGCCGGTGTGCGACAACTCCGGTGTCGTCGTGCTCGAATCATTCGCGTGGGAAGCGGCTGGAGAGGAGTCCACTCCGCCCGTACCGCTCGGCGCGTCCTCCGCGCCGCTATCGGCGCTGCCTCCCGAACCATCAGCAGGCTCATCCAGCACGGAAAAGCGCACCTCCTCAGTCGAACTGCCCACCGAATTCGCGGCTGCGACGTTCAGCACGTAGTGCCCGGGTTCGACGGGCACCGCATCGATCTCGATCTCCGAGCTGAGCGTTCGGACAGCGTCGGCCCACGGGAGCGCAGTGGGATCCCCCACTCGGTGCACGCTCGCGCTCAGCTCGTCGGCGTCGGTGGCGGTCGCCTGCCACGAGACGCGGCTGCCCGGGCGGATCTCGGTCGCTTCATCACTCTCCAGGATGCGCTCGATGACGATGCCGGGCGCGGTCGAGGGCGCGACCGGCTCACCCTGACCAGATGAACTCGCGGGAACCACCTGGAGCCTAAAGTCATGCGAGGTGACTCGAGCGTCGCCAGCAGCGTGGTGCGGGCTCACCTCGGTGATGCGAACGACGACGACGGTCGCGGACGCGGGCGTACCGGTGAGGAGAGGAGCGCCCGAACCATCGAGTCCGATACGAACGCCATCGGGCAGAGCCACTCCAGAGCCGTCCGCTCCGAACGTCTCGACACGGTAGCTGGCGTCCGATCCTCGCTCATCGACCAGGGGGATCTCGAGCGGAGTTCCGGTTTCGACCGTAGCACCGAAGTCCATCGAAAAGCGCGTTGGCGCAGGGTCGACGTGCAGCGTCAGACCAACTGCGGCTCCGTGCTCGTCAGAGAGCGGGAATGTGAAGATGCCGGGTTCCGCAGCCACTCCCGCAAGGATTCCAGTGTCCGGATCAAACGTGAGACCACGGGGCAGCGACGCCGGGTTCACCTCGACGCGCCCGCTCACGCCCAGGGCATTCGCAAGCGAGACTTCGTAACTCCTGCCGTGAATCGCTTCGGGGAGCTCGAGCGTCTCGCCGGCAGCTGCGAGGTCGTCGGTCAAGACCGGCGCGCTCTGCTCCGATTCCAGCGTCTGGCTCTCGAGGCGCATGCTTCCGCCGCTCTCGTAGGTGCGGAACTGCAACTTCTTCCCGACCATGCCGCTTGTCACCTGCAGCGTGCTGAGCGTCTGACCAGAGATCGGCCGGTCGTCGGCGTACCACTGGTACTTGATGTCGAGCGGAATGCCGCTCTGCGGATCGATGAACGGCGCCACGGCGGTCAGGGTGTCTCCGACGTGCGGGGCGAGACGTCCCTCCGGCAGGTCGATCGTCGGGGTCACACCGGCGGGCATCGACGTTTCTGCGCTCGCGCGACACGATTTCCGTTCGTGCGAGTCGATGTGCGCGAGCACGGTTCCACTCGGTTCGCCCCGGTTGTTCTTCAGGGCGACGGTCGACATTCCGTTGAACTTCCACGGCCGATCCAACTCCGTGCCGGTCATCCAGTTGCCCAGCGTGCTCACCGAGGGGGTGGTCGCGACGGCCATACCCCACATGCCCGGCGGCACTGACATATTGATGCTTTGGGAGTTGGTCCGAGCGGTGCTCCAGCTCTTATTGATGCTGCCACTCACTTTCACGGAGAACTTCCCCTTGAGGAAGAGGATCGATCCTTCAGCCTCATGGCCGACCTCGAGGCCGGCGGACCAGCCGAATTCGTCGGTCTTCTGCTGTCCCGACGTCACCTGCTGGTCGAGCGGAGTCAACCCGCGCGTATTGTCGATTCCCCACCACCAGCTCCCCTCGTAGCAGCCGTCGACGGAGGAGGTTCGAGAGACTACTGCGCCCTCCTTCACGGGATCGATCTCAACGGCGCCCGGGGCAAAGAAACCACCCGCTGCGGCCTTGCGCTCGAGTCCGACATACTCTCCATCGGTGCTCATCGGTTTGACCCAGAGGTTCTCGCCGCGGAACATTCCCTGGGCTCCGCGTTCGTACATGGCGATTGCTCCGACATGCATCTTCCTGCGCAGAAACTCCCACTCGTCTTTCGCGCTGTTGTCGTTCACGATCGCGAAGTGCATGGTCGACGCGGGGTGAAGGCCCGACATCGAGCCGAGCGCCGTGCTCGTCGCGTCGCAATCGGGAGTGGTGCCGCTGGCGCCCCCGTTCAACCCCGCTTTCGAGCTGTACAGACAATGTGAGGGGTATCGGTAGCTGCGAACGATGAATCTAGGCTGCTCACTGGCCTTCGCGATGTTCACCGCAGCGACGGTGTCATCGTCGGCATCGTGCAGCGCAACGTCGTTGGTGCTCGCATGCATCGGCTCGACCACCCAGTTCTTGCTCGAATGACCGTTGCACCCCGTCCACTGCACCGAGGTCGACTTGTGCTTATCGGTGCCGCCCTTCGTGGCGAGACACAGCCCATCGCTGGCGCGGACGAAGCGGACGGTACCCGGGTACTTCGTGCTGGTCTCGATGTGCACCGCGCTCGCCCCGTGCGTCGAGAACCCGTCATGCGCGACAGCGATCATGACGTTCTTCCCGTCGCCCGTCCCGTCGGCCGCCTGCGCGGGATCTGCACTCCCCGTCGCGGCGGCCGATACGACGAGCACCCCGCACACCGCAATGGCCATCCAACGCGCCATGCTCCTGCTGAATCGTCCCTGCACCGTTTTCACAGTTCTCCTACTCTCGGCATGAGTTCCAACTTCACGATCGTAGAGAGCAGTCGGGCCCGTTCTCGGCGACTGGCGAAGACTCGCCAGTCGCCGGCCTCTGAAGTACGATCCCACCCGCCCATGCCTCCTTACACTGGCAACATGCAGATTCAGACTCCGTCAAAATTGGGCGTATGGCGCACGACCACCGCCCTCCTTCGCGAGGCGTGGGCGCTCGTTCGTGCGGGGAACTCCCGACTTCTCGGCCTGATTCTCGCCTCGCAGCTCATCATCCTGGGCGTCGCCCTTCCCGTGCTCGGATGGCTCTTCCGGGAGGCGCTGCGCGCGGGCGGTATGACCGGCCTCGACCTCGGGGCGCTCGGCCCCCAGCGCGGCTTCACGCTGACGCTCGCACTCATCCTCGTGATCGTCACCCTCGCGTTCTGGCTGATCTCGCTGCAGTTCACCGCGCTGCTGGTGATGCTGCAACGACCGAGCATCGGCCTGCGCGATCTCGCCCGTGAACTGGGTCGTGTCGCCCGCAAGCTGCTGCGCCCCGGTTCGCTCTCGCTGGTGCTCTATCTCTTCCTGCTGCTGCCGCTGAGCGGATTCGGGTTCACCTCCGCACTCACGCGTGGCATCGCCATACCGTCGTTCATCTCGGGCGAGCTGCTCAAGAGCACATCGAGCGCCATCGCACTCGCCGTGTTTCTTCTCGTACTCGCATGGCTCAACCTTCGTCTCGCTCTCACCGTGCCGATCTTCGTGATGACGCAGGGGCGCCGCGCCGCGCGCTGGAGCTGGCGTCTGACCCGAGGGTTCCGCACGTGGTTGCCGCTCGTGCTCGCGATCACCGCGGTGCTCGTGCTGGGAGGCTTCGGTGCGACCGCGCTCACCCTCATCTCGGTACTGCCGATCCTCCTCTCGGATGCGATCGCTCCCGCCGCCTCGCACGTGATCGCGGCCTACTCGCTGGGCGCCGCACAGGTGCTCGGCATCCTCCTCAACGGCGTGGTGACGGCAGCGGTCGGCGGGATCCTCATCGCGAAGGTGCGATCCGTCGCGGCCAGCACCCCGGAGTTCCCTCCGCTCGTGCACGCCCTCGCACTGCCGACCGCGGCGGCAGCGAGCACCCCGCTTCGTCCGGACGGCGCGCCCCGCACATCGCGTCGCCCCGCCCTCGCCGTCATCGCACTCGCGATCCTCGCGACGATCGGGTTCGGAACCTCGGCGGTCGATACGCTGCAGCGGCTCTCGAACGCCCCCGCCACCCTCGCGCTGGCGCACCGGGGCTTCTCAGACGGCGGCGTCGAGAACACGATCAGCGGCCTCGAGGCTGCGCACGCCGCTGGCGCCGACCTCGTGGAGATGGACGTCATGCAGACGAAGGACGGTCGATTCGTCGCCATGCACGACGCAACGCTCGGGCGCCTCGCCGGGCGGCCCGACGCCGTGAAAGACCTCACGTTCGACGAGCTCACAGCCATCACGGTGCATGACGCGCACGGGCATGAAGACCGTATTCCGGCCTTCGCCGACTACGTCACCCTAGCGAAGCAGCTCGGCATGCCTCTCCTCATCGAGATCAAGCTCGGAGGAGCGGAAACACCCGATCACGTGGAGCGCCTCGTCGACGAGCTCGAGCAGCTCGACGCACTCGAGAGCAATATCTATCACTCACTCGACCCGGTGAGCGTCGACCGGTTGAAGCGGCTGCGCCCCGACCTCGCGGTCGGCTACACGATGGCCTTCGCGGCCGTCGCGGCGCCCGAAACTCCTGCCGACTTCATCGTCCCCGAGGAATGGAGCGCCACTGAGCAGTTGCAGCACTCTGCCGACCAGGCCGGCCTCGCCTTCATGGTGTGGACTGTGAACGACGAGCCGGGCATGCGCGAACTGCTGCGACGCGGCGTGGACGGGATCATCAGCGACCACCCCGACAGGGTGATGGACCTACGCACCGGAATGCAGCAGGAGGCCGGTCTCGCCGGCATGCTGGTCGACGCGGTCAGCCGTTTCGTGACGATCGTGTAGAGCGGCGCGCGTCGACGACGCTCTTCGCGCAGCCGGAAAAATAAGAACCCCCGCGTGTAGAAGCCACGCGAGGGTTCAGTGGCTCCGACGGGCGTCGATCCCGTGACCTCTCGATTTTCAGTCGAACGCTCTACCAACTGAGCTACAGAGCCAGGCACTCACCTTAGGCGACCGCCGGAGACGAAGAAGCCCTTCCGAGGAAGGGCTCTTCATCCAGCGACCCTGACGGGACTTGAACCCGCGACCTCCGCCGTGACAGGGCGGCGCGCTAACCAACTGCGCTACAGGGCCATAATGTGTTGCTATTCAATTGTGTTTCGGTAAGAGTGACCCCAACGGGATTCGAACCCGTGCTGCCGCCGTGAAAGGGCGGTGTCCTAGGCCGCTAAACGATGGGGCCGAAGCGATTTCTCGCTTGCTACCGAGATGAAATCTTACGGGGGTTCTCCACTGCGGCGCAAATCGAGCCCGCGATCGCGGTATCTCTGGCGTGTCGCGGCGGGAGCTAGGACGCGTGAGCGGTCAGTAAGGTGCACTTCAGGCGCGAATAATGCACCTCACTGACCGCTCGCCCGCACCGCCCCTACCAGTGCCGGTGCTCGTGCGATCCCGACAGATCGGTGCGGTAGTCGGGCCAGGGCAGGTCGATCGGCGGCTCGAAGTCCGCAGGCAGGAGCGGCGGCACCGGATCGGCGGCCGTGCGCTCCGCGAATTCCCGTCGCGCCTCGGCGAGCACCTCCGGCTTCGTGAGCAAGTCGAGGAAGGTGCCGGCGACGGTCTTCCCGGCGGTCACGATCGTGGGGGCGATCGTCTCCGGGATCCCCCCGAGTGCGTTCATCACCCACGAAGGGTACGGTCCGGCGCCCGGAACGGGTTGCAGCGCGGGGCGCGACACGTAGAAGCGCACGAGCGGCGCATAGTGACTCATCTCGACGTAGTCGTCGCTCGTCCAGTTGCGCTGCCAAGCTGGCATGTGCTCGCGCAGCCCGCGTTCCGCCTCCTGGGGCGTGATGAGCTGCTCGGTCTCGGCGAGGAAGGGCCGTTCGCTCGGCTCCAGCCCGAGCGAACGCTGCACCTCCTGCGCCACAGCGACCGCTTCCGGTCCGTAGCTCGGCGCCCCCACCTCTGACAGGTTGTCGAAGAGCACCGTTGCCATCGCGTGATTCGTGCGGCCGGGTCGGCTGCGGGCGATCCAGCGCTCTTCGAGTTCGCAGTGCCCCATCGAGGCCGCTGCCGCAGCGTTGCGGTCGAGCACCTGCAGAATGTGCTCGGCCATCTCGATGTCGGGCGTGCGCCACGAGAACTGCACGCGAGCGACGCGCTGGGGCAGGTTGTCGGCGGTGGCCTGGCCATCGGTCAGGATCGCATCGGAGAAGCTCCATCCACCCGTCGCGGGCAGCATCGCGTCGAGCATGCTCCGCGATGCAGAGTACATCTGCATGAGCGACAGGTTCGCGCCGGGGGCGCGTGCGGCCGAGTGCGACGCCGGGATGGGCGAGTTCGGATCGGCGCTCGACAGCTGCCACTGCTCGGGGTGGTCGCAGATGAAGCTGTACACCTTGCTGTAGTACGCGCCGCACTGGGTGTCCCAGCGAGCCGTGTTGCACAGCGGCAGCATGTAGAAGGGGTGGAAGGAGACGATCGCGTCGGCGTCGTCGTAGTACCCGCGCAATCCGTGCACGACCTTCGACCCGTGCATCTTCTCCGCGGGCTCACCCGTGTAGTGCAGGGTGCCGGCGATATCGTGCTGACGCATCGCGTGCTGCGTCGCGAGCACTCCTGCGAGTGTCGAAATGCCGAGTACGGAGTGCGGGTCGGTGTGCCCTGGCGCGAACCGCGAGAGGCCGTCTCGCGGCGCCTCCGTCGTCGCAGCGGCCTGGCTGTTGCCCGGCACGGCGTCGTACTCGGCGTAGGTGAGGAGCGTCGGGCCGTCTCCGTTCGACCAGCGGGCGCTGAATGCGGTGGGCATGCCTGCCGAGCCGTCCTCCACGGTGAAGCCCTCGGCGCGGAGCCGTTCGACGTACCACTGCTGCGAGCGGTACTCGCGCCATGCGGGCTCCGCGAGCTCCCAGATATGGGTGTGCCACTCGGTGAGCTGCTGCAGGTGCTCATCGATCCAGGCCTGGGCGGTGCGCTTGGCCGCTGCGGTGAGTTCGGTCACGATCGCGGTGTCCTTTCTGCTGCGGCGAGCGCGCGCACTGCGTGCTCAGCCGGCCGGTTGACGGGTGAGTCGGGTACCCCGTTCTCGGCGAACGACGCCCCGTTCTGCGCTTGGATGCGGACATACTCGATCTCGGTGCGCGCCGAGAAGTACGCGATGTGCGGCGTGAGCACGACGTCGCGGCGCCCGACGAGCGGGTGCCCATCGCTCGGCGGCTCTTCCGAGAGCACGTCGAGCGCCGCTGCCGAGAGCTGCCCGGCGTCGAGCGCTGCGGCGAGCGCGGGTTCGTCGATGAGCGCGCCTCGCGACACGTTCACCAGTACCGCGCCCTGCGGCATCTCGCCGATGAACTCGGCGTCGACCATGCGCTCCGTCTCAGGTGTGAGCGGCAGGTGCAGCGAGAGCACGTGCGAGGATCGCCGCACCTCGTCGAGGTCGGTGCGCGTGACCCCGAGACGCTCCAGATCGGCACGCACCTCGGCGGTGTCCGGGAGCAACGGGTCGTACCCCAGCACACGCCCGAACAGCGGGCCCGCGAGCCTCGCGAGTTCGCGGCCGATCTTTCCGAGCCCCACGAGCCCCAGCGTCGTCTCGCTGAGACGTGCCGGCGCGACCGCGGCGCGAGAGTTCCAGTCGCGCGGAGTGGCGGAGTCGAGGTAGAAGGGCAGTTGGCGAACGGCGTGGAGCAGGATCGCCAGCGCGTGCGTCGCCACCTCCTCGGTCGCAGCGCCGGGAACGTTCGTCACCCACACGCCTCGCTCCGTCGCGGCGTCGATGTCGACGTAGTCGAAGCCCATCGACATGAGTGCGATCACCCGCAGGTTCGGCAGCGCCTCGATGATCTCGCGCGTGACGCTCGCGTACCCGGGCAGGAGCACCTCGGCGTCGCGCGCCCCCGCGATGATCTCCGCGGCATCGCGGGTGCCGAGCACTCGGACGGTGTAGCCCGCGGCTTCGAGCAGCTTCACCCCCGGCGTGATGTCGGAGTCGTCGGCGTCGGTGTAGACGGCGACGGGGCGCGCGCTCCGTGTGTTCGTCGTCATCGCTGCACCTCTTCCGCGTCGAGTGCGAAGGTCGCCTGATCGATGTGGATCAGTTGCAGACCGCCGCCCGCGACCGCAGCGTCGACGGCCGTCGCGAGCTCCGCGCCGTTCGTCGCACGGTGCCCGGCGCCGCCGAAGGCCGCGGCCACCGCCACCCAGTCGGGCTGCACGAGATCGACGCCGACCGGGGCGATGCCAGCGTCCGCTTCGTTCTGCTTGATCTCCGCGTACCCGCCGTTGTCGACGACGATGACCGTGACATCGAGGCGCTGCTCGATCACGGTGATGAACTCCTGCATCGAGAACATGAGCGCACCATCACCGGTCACCACGAATGCCGGCCGTTCCGGCGCAGCGATGCGCGCGCCGAGCGCCGCCGGCAGGCCGTACCCGAGCGTCGCGTAGGTCGCCATGTACGGCGTCGAGTTCGGCTCGGAGACGCGCAGCGTGTTCAGCAGCCCCCAGTAGGCGATCTGCGACGAGTCGGTGGCCACGATCGCCCGCTCGGGCAGCGCCTCGGCGATGCTCTCCGCAAGCCCCGTGTTCTCGGCCGAGAGGTCGGCGGATTCGGCGCGTACGAGCTCGCGCGTCTCCGCGACCGACGCCTCGGCCCGCTCGCGGCGGGCGATCGCGGCAGCCGCATCGGCTGGATGGGCTTCGAGCGCGGTGAGGATCGCGGCGAGCGCCTGCGAGGCGTCCGCGACGATGCCGACCTCGGCGCTCTGATTCTTCTCGATCTGAGAATCCAGCAGGTCGATGCGGATCACGGCGCCCTGCGCTTCGAGGCGGTCCACCCAGAGCTCGGCCTCGCCGAGCTTCGAACCGACGACGAGCAGCACGTCAGCCTGCTGCGCGCGTGAACGGGCCGCAGCGAGCCGCAGACTCGACCCGATCGCGAGCGGATGGTGCTCGTCGAGCACTCCCTTGGCGTTCAACGTCGTGACGACCGGTGCGGACAGCCGCTCGGCGAGGGCGCGCAGCTCTTCGGAGGCCCCTCGGGAGCCGCCACCCGCGAGGATCACCGGCTCACCTGCCTCGGCGAGCAGCCGCGCGGCAGCGGCGACGCGCTCCGCATCGGGAGCGTTCACCGGCGAGAAGGTGCGCGGCGCGAGGGCTGCGGCTGGGATATCGGCGACCTCTTCGAGCAGGTCGAGCGGGATCTCGATGTACACCGGCCGAGGTCGCTTCGTGGCGAAGAGCTCGAACGCGTCGTGCACCGCCGCGACGGCTTCATCCGCGGACTGCACGCGGCGACCCCACTCGACGATGGCGGAGGCGGCGGAGAGCTGATCCTTCGTCTCGTGGAGCGTGCCGACATCGGCGAACTCGGCGCCGCGCGCGGGCCCTGGCGACACGATGATCATCGGACGCGACTCGCAGTAGGCGGTGCCAGCGGCCGAGAGGGCGTTGAGCAGCCCGGGGCCGCTCGTCGTGATGACGACACCCGGCAACCCGGTCTGCAACGACCAGCCGTCAGCCGCGTAACCCGCGCCCTGCTCGTGGCGGGTCGTGACCGGGCGGATCCCGAGCGCGCTGAGCGGCCGGTAGAGCTCGAGGTTGTGCGTGCCGGGAATGCCGAAGACGGTGTCGACGCCGTAGCCGCGGAGAGTTTCGATGACCACCCAGCCGGTAGTGCGGCGGGTCTCGGTCGTGGTGACGCCGCTCATCAGCGCGCCTCGTCTGCCGCGAAGCGGCGGCTGCCGTCGACCCAGGTCTCGTGCACCGTGATCGCCGCGATGTCGCTCCCCGCGACCTCGAGCGGATCGGCTCCGAGTACGACGAAGTCAGCGCGCTTGCCGACGGTGATCGAGCCGAGCTCGCTCTCGCGGCCGAGCGTGATCGCTCCCTCGAGGGTGTGGCCGCGGAGGGCGGCCTCCGGGCTGATCCGCAGGGAATCCGGTCCGAGCTGTGCGCCACGACGCGTGATGCGCGTCACCGCGGCTTGGATCGCCTCGAGCGGACGCGGCTCGGCGACGGGCGCATCCGAAGAGATGGTGACGGGCACACCGGCGGCGACGAACTCGCCGAGCGGGTTGAAGCGCTCACCGGGCGTGCCGATGGCCTGTTCCACGCCCTCGCCCCAGTTGTAGTAGTGCTGGGTCTGGTTGACGGGGCGGATGCCGAACTCGGCCATGCGGGTGATCTCCTCCGGCGTCGGCAGGCCGCAGTGCTCGATGCGGTGCCTCGCGTCGGCGTCGGGGCGCTCGCCGAGCGCCTGCTCGATCGCGTCGACGACGAGCTTGATCGCGGTGGGCGACTGGGCGTGCGTCGCAGTCTGCAGACCGGCGGCGTGCGCCTTGCTCACGAGCTCCGTGTACTCGCGCGGCTCGTGGTAGAGCTGACCGGTGCGGCAGGGATCACCGACGTATCCTTCCGGGAAGTACGCCGTCCACCCGCCCAGCGTTCCGTCGGCGTAGAGCTTGATGCCCGTCACCGAGAGGAACGGGTTGCCGAACGGGCCGGTGAGCCCGAGGTCGAGCACCTGATCGAGCAGGTGCGAGAGAAAGTACATCGAGACGCGCATGTCGAGCGCACCGCGATCCGCGGCTTCGAGGTACGCAGCGAACTCGCGCTTCGACACCTGCGCATCGCCGATCGCCGTCACTCCCCCGCGCAAGAACTCGCGCTGCACCAGGTCGAGCTGGCGCTGGTGCTCCGCTGGCTCGTCGCCCAGGTGGAAGTTCGGCCCGTGATGCCCGATCTTCACGCCGTGCAGCCCGGTCAGCACGTTGCACGCGGCATCCGACAGCTCGCCCGTGAGCTCGCCATCGGCATCTCGGAAGAACTCGCCGCCCTCGGGGTTCGGAGTATCGCGGGTGATGCCGAACTTCTCGAAGGTGAACGTGTTCACGACACCGCCGTGACCGGAGGCGTTCATGATGTACACCTCGCGATCCGTCGCGATCTCGTCGAGCTCCTGACGGGTCGGGTGGCGGCGCTCCACGAGATTGCGCTGCTCGTACCCGTAGCCGCGGATGGGCGTTCCGGCAGGCAGCTTCTCGGCGCCCTCGCGCATGCGGGCGACGATCTCAGGGATCGATCCGGCCTGAGCCGGCGAGATGTCGATCCAGGTGAGCATCTGGCCGTACATGAGCGGGTGCGCGTGCGGGTCGATGAACCCCGGGACGATCGTGGCCTCGGGGTACTCCGCCCGCTCGGGCGTCAGCCCTGCGGCGACAGCCGCCGCCTCGACGTCGGCTGCGCTCCCCACGGCGAGAATTCGCCCGCCGGCGCTGAGGAACGCCTCGGCCTCCGGGGTTTCGGCGTCGACGGTGAGGATGCGCTTCGCGGTCACGATCGTGGGGATCGAGTCGCGGGCGTCGTAGGTGGCGAGCTGTCGCACGGTGCTGCTCCTTGAGTGAGGTGGTGGTTATTTCCGGGCTGCTGAGCGGCCGGAAGTGGAAACGGCGGTGGTATCGAGGCGCGCCTTGAGCGAGCCCGTCGCCGGAGCCGTGTCGGAGTGCTGCGGCGCGAACACCGTGCCGAGAATCGCGAGCAGTGCGAGCAGTCCGAAGAACGCGATGACCGACCAGAAATTGCCAGTCGCTACGAGCAGGCCGGTGGCGATCGCGGGCGACAGACCGCCCCAGACTGCGGCGCCGATGCCGTAGGAGAGCGACATCGACGTGTAGCGCGCCTGCGGCCGGAACATCTGAGCCATCAGTGTCGAGAGCGGAGCCCAGGCGCCGCTGAGCGTGAGTCGCAGCACCGAGACGAAGAGGTAGATCATCGCGACGTTGTGCGCGTCGATGAAGAGCACGAGCGGAATCACCGTGACGAGCGACAGTCCGGAGCCGAGGATCATGATCGTCTTCGCACCGATCTTGTCACCGAGCAGGGCGAGCGGCAGCGTGACGAGCGTCTCGACGAACGCGGCAACGGTCATCGCTCCGAGGATGATGTCGGCGTCCAGGCCGATCTCGGGGCTCGTGGCGTAGCTCTGCACGAATGTGGTCGCCAGCACGTATCCGCCCGAAGCCATCGCGATGATGCCGAAGCCGAGCAGCATCGGCCACCAGTTGTTCTTGAGTGCGAAGAGAATCGGCGTCGACTGCTCGTGTCCCTCGATCTTCGCCTCGAAGACCGGCGTCTCCTCGACGCGGTAGCGCACCCAGAAGCCGACGCCGATGAGCACGATGCTGAACAGGAACGGGATGCGCCAGCCCCAGGTGAGGAGCACGTCGTCGCCCATGAGGGCGAGGATCCAGAAGGCGCCGGTCGACATGAGCGCGCCGAGCGGGTTGCCGATCTGCGTGAAGCCGCCGTAGAAGGTCTTGAACTTCGGGGGTGCGCTCTCGACCGCCATGAGGCTCGCACCGCCCCATTCGCCGCCGACCGCGAGGCCCTGCGCGATGCGGAGCACGATGAGCAGGATCGGCCCCCAGATGCCGATCGTGTCGTATGTCGGCAGTGCGCCGACGAGCGTCGTCGCGATGCCCATGAGCAGCAGCGTGATCGTCAGCGCCGGTTTGCGGCCCAGCTTGTCGCCGATGTGGCCGAAGATGATGCCGCCGAGCGGGCGGGCGAAGTACGCGACCGCGTACGTGCCGAACGAGGCGAGCGTGCCGAGACCCCGATCGAGCTCCGGGAAGAACACGACGGGGAAGACGATCGCGGCAGCCGTGGCGTAGACGTAGAAGTCGTACCATTCGATCGTGGTGCCGACGGCTGCGGCGAATCCTGATTTGAGCGCTCGACGGTGAGTGTTCACCGGGGCGGTGGCGGTAGACATACGGAAGCTCCCTTGCTTGAGGACAGCGCGATGCGCGCAACTGGAACGACTGTAGGCCAGCCGACGCGCTCGTGCACGGAAAGCGTTCGTCGATGCCGGGTGTTTCACCGCCGATTTGCAGCCGCGAAACCTCGATATTCCGATTACGCTTGCAGAAGACCAAATTTTGCCGCGTTCTTGCGGGCCGCTCGACTCAGATCCGCGTATTTCGAGAAGCCCTGAAGCGACGCCCGCTCACACCCAGAGGAGACGTTGCCGTGCAGCCCATCACCCGTCGCACGAACGCGCCGCGCACGCCGCAAGGCGCGGCCGATCTCGACGAGTTCGACGCCGCCCTCATCCGCGCCCTCCAGGCCGACGGGCGCGCCAGCATTCACGATCTTGCGATCCAGCTCGGCGCGAGCCGCGACTTCGTCGCCCAGCGCATGCACTTGCTCACGCACGGCGGGGGCCTGCGCGTCGTCGCGGCACTCGACCCCGGGTTCGTGGGGCACCACGTGCTCGTGCACGCCAAGGTCGAGGTCGACGGCCCGATCGCCCCGATCGCGGAAGAAGTCATCCAGCTCCCTGACGCGGTCTTCGTCTCCATGACGAGCGGCCCGCTGCCGCTCGTTTTCGAGTCCCGGCACGGCGACGGCCACGAGCTGCTCGACGTGCTCGATCATGTCCGGCGCCTGCCCACGGTGCGGCGCGTGCTGGTCTCCACGTACGTCGAAGTGCTCAAGGGATTCTTCGTCTCGCACGGGCAGACCGACATCGTGCTCGATCGGATCGACTACGAGCTGATCGCCGTGCTGCAGCAGGACGGGCGCACCAGCTACCGAGCGCTCGCCGACACCGTGCACCTCTCCCCCTCGTCGACGCGGGCACGCGTGCAGCGGCTCATCGACGCCGGCGTCATCCGCATCGCGGCGATCAAGTCCGGGAGCTTCTCGCGCAACCGTCTCGCAATCGGCGTCGGCATCACCATTGACGGCCCTCCCGACCCCATCAGGGAGTTCGTCATGGAATCGCCGTACATCGATTTCGCGGTGCGCTGCCACGGAAGCTACGACTTCATCGCGACGCTCGTGTCAGCGTCTTCCTCGCAACTGCTTCCCGCCATGGACGCGATGCGTGGACTTCCGGGCGTCAGTGCGCTCGACTCGTGGACGCACTACGACATCGTCAAAGAGGACTACGCGCGAACGCTCGGCCGAGTGCTCGTCAGGGAGTGAGCGCGGAATCGGGCTGACGTGGCTCAGTAGCCGCCGAGCGCGCGCTGCACGCGGCTGAGCGAGATGTTCTCGTGCAGCATGACTCCGGAGCTCGTGCGCTGCTCGAAGTGGTAGCCCATCCGGCCCTGACGGAGCAGTCCGATCAGGTGCGGTTCGGCTGCGTTCCACATGATCCAGGTGGGAAGCCCCTCGGAGTTCTTGCCGAGGTAGGTGATTTCGATATTGCGCGACCCGATGCGCTGCACAACGGGCATCAGCTTATTCTTCGACAGGGCGACGCTGCCGGTATCCGCCTGCTCCATCTCACTCATAGCACGATCCTAGCGAATCAGGCGTGTCTCGGGCACCGAAACGGCCGATGAGGCGCGGATGTGTTGACCGATTCGTGCGTCGGGGGGATCAGCCGCCCGCAGAGCAGCTGAGCGGCCGATCCCGGCGCTGCATCCGCTCGGCTACGCGTGCGCGAAGAACGCGCCCGTGATCTTCGCGAGCCCGTGCAGGTCGTCGACGTGCGCGAGCTCACGTGCCGAGTGCATCGAGAGCAGGGGCACGCCGACGTCGACGGTGCGGATGCCGAGGCGGGTGGCGGTGATCGGGCCGATGGTCGAACCGCAGGGCACCGTGTTGTTCGAGACGAACTCCTGGGTCTCCACTTCAGCTGCTGTTCCGAGCCGGCTCCACAGCGCTGCGCCGTGAGCGTCGCTCGCGTACCGCTGGTTCGCATTGATCTTGAGCATGGGCCCGCGACCCGCGAGCGGTCTCACCCTGGGGTCGTGCTTCTCGGAGTAGTTCGGGTGCACCGAGTGGCCGGCGTCGGCCGACAGGCACCAGGAGGCCGCGAGCGCGCGAGCCGCGTCTTCTCCGGTCGCGTGCAGCCCGCCGCGAAGTCGCTGGAGCACGTCTGCGAGGAAGGGACCAGCGGCACCCGAGCGCGTGTTCGATCCGAGCTCCTCATGATCGAACGCCGCAACCATCGAGATGGTGCCGGGATGCGGCTCGGTCTCGATGAGCGCCGCGAGGCCGGCGTACGTGGAGCTCAGGTTGTCGAGGCGGGGCGATGCGAACAGTTCGGCATTCGCACCGATGCGCTGAGGCCCGTGCGTGTCGTACAGGCGCACGTCGACGCCCGCGAGGTCGTCGGGCGTCAGCGCGGCACGCGCAGCGGATCGGGCTGCAGCGCGACCGCGGCCCGATCCCGTGCGCCCGCCGCCGAGCTCCCGCACGAGCAGTGCGAGTATCGACACCTCTTCACCGGCCAAGCCGATGATGGGCTGGGTGTGCCGCTGCCGATCGAGGGTCAGATTCTTGTTGGCGTCGCGGTCGAGGTGGATCGCGAGCTGCGGGATGCGCGCGACGGCGCCCGTGCGGACCAGGTGCTCGGCCCCGTCGCGCGTGACGACGCGACCGGCGAACCCGAGATCGCGGTCCAGCCACGAGGTGAGCAGCGGGCCGCCGTAGATCTCGACGCCGACCTGCGCCCACCCGTCCGACTCGAAGTCGGGCCGCGGCTTCACCACGAACCCCGGCGAGTCGGTGTGGGCGCCGAGCACCCGCACGGGGCTGGTCGCGTCGACGTCGACTCCGGCCCGCCACGCGATCACGGCGCCGTCGCGGCGCACGAATCCTCGACCCGAGGCCTCGAGCGGTGCCCACGCGGCCGTCTCATCGTGCTCTGCGAATCCCGCCTTCGAGAGGGTCTCGCCGAGCGCCCCGGCCGCATGGTACGAACTCGGCGACGCCGATACGAAGTCGCCGAACGCTCCGATGTAGGCGTCGCGATTCTGCAGCAGTGAACGGGACACGGGTGTCAGGCTCCTTCGCCGGCGGCTGCCGAAGGGGTGAAGTTCGTGGCGTACTCGGCGAGCAGTCGTGCTCCGAAACCCGTTGACCCGACGGAGCGCCACAGGTCGTCGCTCTCCGACTGCATCGTTCCTGCGATGTCGAGGTGGCCCCAGGGAGTGCCATCGACGAACTCGTTCAAGAACAGCCCGGCGAGAATGACGCCGGCGTACTGCCCGCCGATGTTCGAGAGATCGGCCACATTCGATTTGAGCTGCTCGCGGTACCGGTGGTCCAGCGGGAAGCGCCAGATGTTCTCATCGGTCGCGTCGGCGGCGGCCTGGAGCTGCGCCGCCACGGCGTCGTCGTTCGCCAGCATGGCGGCGGTGCGCGTGCCGAGTGCGGCCATGGCGGCCCCGGTCAGCGTGGCGATGTCGACGATCGCGTCGGGGCGGCGCTCGTCGATCGTGCGATCCTCGGTCGCGAGCACGAGGCCGTCGGCCATCACCAGTCGCCCCTCGGCGTCGGTGTTCTTGACCTCCACCGTCTTGCCGCCACGGATCGTGAGCACGTCGCCGAGCTTCGTCGCACTGCCCGACGGCATGTTGTCGGTGCACATGAGCCAGCCCGTGACCGCCGTCTTCGCGCCGAGGTCGCGCAACGCGATCATCGACGAGAACACCGATCCGGCGCCCATCATGTCGAACTTCATGGCGGCGTGCATCGCGTTCGACGGCTTCAGGCTGATGCCGCCCGAGTCGTACATGATGCCCTTGCCGATGAGCGCGAGGTGGCCCTCCGGATCGGCCGGCCGATAGGAGATCTTGATCATGCGGGGCTCTTCCACGCTGCCGGCGTTGACGCCGAGCAGCCCACCCGCGCCGAGCTCGATGAGCTGCGCACGGTCGAAGATCTCGGTTTCGAGCCCGAACTCGGGCGCGAGCCGCTCGATGACCTCGGCGAACTTCTCCGCGCTGAGGTGACGCGGCGGGGTGTTCGCGAGATCCCTGGCGACGCTCGCCGACCGTGCGAGGATCAGCCCGCGGTTCACGCCGTCGCGCGCCGCTTCGGCATCGGAGTCGGAGACTGCGATTTCGAGCGAGGCGAGCGCGACCGTGTTCGGCTCGCCCTTGAGCGCGTCGTAGCGGTAGCGGGCCAGCATCGCGCCCTCGGTGGCGGCGAGTGCCGCGTCTGCGACTGAGAGCCCGTCGCCCTGGGATACGACATCGCGCAGGTCGACTGCGAGGTCGGCGACCTCTCGAGCCGCACGCGTGAATGCGGCAACGGCATCGCGCAGCTGCGCGGTCGAAGCGATGCCGTCGCCGGTTCCCACGAGCACCTGCAGATGCGCTCCCGGGAGCACGAGGGTCTGGTTCTTCGCGGCGGTGAAGCCTGCTGCGGCGAGCGCTTCGCGGTCGACCGACCCGAGGCCCTCGGGCAGATCGCCCTCGCTCGATACGAAGCGGGCGACGGCAGCAGCCGCGTCTCCTTCACCCCCTGTCACGACGCGTACCGAGGCCTGGGCGGCGAGGGAGGGGACGGGATCGAATGCAGGGTCAATCACAACGCTCATGGCGTCCAGACTAGCCCTGACCGCAGACATCGCTGCGCTCAATCCGCTGCGAGCGCAGCGACGGGCGAGAGCCGGATCGCGCGTCGTGCCGGCACTGCGGCCGCGCCCACCGCGAGCACTGCGCCGAAGACGACGACGCCGAGCAGCACGGGCCACGGAACCGTGGGAGGGGCGAGCCCGACCTGCGACCCGAGGAGTGACTGAGCGGCCACCCAGCCGTATCCGATACCGAGCACGAGGCCCAACCCGAGCGCCGCGATCGTCATCTGCGCGCTCTCCGCGATGATCATGCGCCGAACCTGCGCTCCCGTGAAGCCGAGCGTGCGCAGCAGCCCGAGCTCCCGCGTGCGCTGCAGCACCCCCAAGGAGAGCGTATTCACGAGGCCGACCGCCGCGATGACGGCCGAGAAGCCGACGAGTCCCGTGAAGATGCCCGTCGTGATGCTGAGCGTCTGGTCCAGTGCACGGGCCATGGCTGGATCGAGCTCGAACGCGAGCAGCGTCATCGATCGGTAGCTGTCGAGCGCCACAGCGAAGAGCGTTACGAGCGTGACCCCGATCACGAGCCCGATCGTCGAGCGCGCACTCCGTTCCGGGTAGCGCACCGCGTTCGCGGCAGCCAGCGCGCCGGTCGGCCCCCGCCCCACGATGCGACCGGCCAGACGCAGCACGGGAGGCATGATCAGGTGTGCGCCGAGCGCGATCCCCGTGAACGAGGCCAGGCCGCCGAGGAAGGCCACGAAGAGTCCGAGGGGGGTGAGGAACCCGAGCACAAGGCCGAGGGCGAGCAATGCGCAGCCCGAGACGATCAGGATTGACCGCCCACACCGACCGCCCGGAGCGACCGCGCGCCGCCTCGGGCCGGGGCTCCACGACCGCGCCGGTCGCGGCGATCGGAGAGACGGCTGCAACCCGACGCGATCCGACCCAGGCGGCCGCCCACGTCGTGAGCGCCACGACCGCGACGGCGATGAACGAGAGCGGATCGAAGAGCGGATACTCACGGCCCTCAGGCAGCCACCCCCATGCCGGTCCGAGCCTGGTGACTCCGAATGCGAGCGCCTCCGCGAGCCCCCAGCCGACGACGGCCCCGAGAGCTCCCATGATGAGGCCTTCGGCTGCGACGCGCGAGCGAACCTAGCGAGCCGTGGCGCCGACGAGCCGGAGGAGCGCAATGATGCGCGTGCGACCCGCGATCACCGTGGCGAAGGTGTTCGCGGTCACGATGGCGCCCACGTAGAGCGCGATGATGATGAAGATGACGCTCACCATCAGCATCACGAGCCGGAAGGTCCCCGATTCTGCGATCAGTGCCGGGTCGAGCGCCGCGGTGAGGATGCCGGTGCCGAGGATCAGGGTGACGGCGAAGAGGGTGCTGAGCGCCGCCACCACGATTGTCGCGACGTGCTCGCGCAGCTGTCCCGTCGCAGTCCCGACCGCGCTCATGCGCGCTCACCGAGGCCGGCTGCGGCCCCCCGTTCGAGCCCCAGCATCGTCTCGGAGATCTGCTCGGGTGACATGGCGCCGCGGTCGGCGACGATGCGGCCGTCGGCGAGGAAGAGGATCCGGTCGGCGTGGCTCGCCGCGATCGGATCGTGCGTCACCATTGCGATGCTCTGCCCGGACTGCTCGACAGCCGATCGCAGCAGACTGAGCACTTCCCGCCCGGTGCGCGTGTCGAGAGCGCCCGTCGGTTCATCCGCGAAGATGATGTCGGGCTGCGTGGCGAGAGCTCGAGCGATCGCGACGCGCTGCTGCTGACCGCCCGAGAGCTCGTGCGGTCGATGGGTGACGCGATCGGCGAGACCGAGGCTGTGGAGCAGCGCGTCGATGCGGGCGAGTTCCTCCCGACCCGGCTTCACTCCGTCGAGCTGGAACGGCAGGAGGATGTTGCCGCGAACGTCGAGGGTGGGCACGAGGTTGAAGGACTGGAACACGAAGCCGATCCTGCGCCGTCGCAGCCGGGTCAGTGCGGCATCGCCGAGCCCCGTGATCTCGTCGCTGCCGAGCCACACCCGCCCGCTCGTCGGGGTGTCGAGGCCGGCCATCACGTGCATGAGCGTCGACTTCCCCGACCCCGACGGGCCCATGATCGCCGTGAACTGCCCGCGCGCGATGCCGATCGAGACGTCGTCGAGCGCGTGCACCCGCTGCTCGCCATCGCCGTAGTACTTGCCCAGGTCGGCGACGAGCGCGACCATTTCTCTTCCGCCAGTTCTTGTCTGCATACTCCGAAGGTACGAGCGGGGCGCGCTCGTGCGGATCGTGCCGGAGTACGACATCGATGGGTCTACGGTGCCGTTCGCCGCCGGTACCAGCGGGCGTTCGAGAGCGAGGCGTCGCACGAACGGAAAGTGTATGCGCGGGAATATAGTTGGGAGCCCGGGGTTGTACCGGGCATGAAAGCATTCGGATTCCTCTCGTTCGGGCACTACGGCCCCGTTCCCGGTTCACGCGTCCGCACGGCGGGCGACATGCTGCGTCAGACCGTCGAACTCGCCGAGGGCGCTGATGAAATCGGCGTGAACGGCGCGTACGTTCGCGTGCACCACTTCGCCCGGCAAGCGGCCTCGCCGATCCCGCTCCTGACCGCGATGGCCGCCCGCACGAAGCGCATCGAAGTCGGCACGGGCGTCATCGACATGCGCTACGAGAACCCCCTCTACCTGGCCGAAGAACTCGCCGCGCTCGACCTGCTCGCCGATCAGCGCATCGCGATCGGCATCAGCCGCGGCTCCCCCGAGACCGCACTGCGCGGCTACGAAGCCTTCGGGTACGGCGGATCCGACGACCCGCGCGGCGCCGATCTCGCTCGAGAGAAGTTCGACACGCTCCTCCGCGCGATCGATGGCGAAGCCGTCGTCGACAGCGATCCGCAGATGGCTCCCCCGGGACGGCTCGCCATCGAGCCCCGGTCGCCCGGGTTGCGCGACCGCATCTGGTGGGGCGCAGGATCGCGCGATTCCGCCGAGCAGGCCGGCCGGCAGGGCGTGAACCTCATGAGTTCCACCCTCCTCACTGAAGCGACCGGTCAGCCGTTCCACGTCTTGCAGCGGGAGCAGATCGACCGCTACCGGGAGGCGTACCGCGAAGCGGGTCACACCGGCAGCCCGCGCGTCTCCGTCAGTCGCAGCGTCTTCCCGATCGTGTCGGCCGAAGACGAAGCGTACTTCGGGCTGCGCTCCCGCGAGAACATGGACCAGGTCGGCATCATCGACGGGTTCCGGTCGACGTTCGGCAAGACCTACGCCGACGCCCCCGACCGGCTCATCGAGCAGCTCAAGGCGGACGAGGCCGTCATGTCGGCAGACACGCTCATGCTGACGATCCCGAACCAGCTGGGGCCCGAGTACAACCTGCACGTGCTCCAGGCGTTCGCCGAGCACGTCGCGCCCGCGCTCGGGTGGAAGCCGAACACGGAGGGGCCGGTGCAGGGCGACGCGATGTGAGTGCGCCCGGTGCGGTTCCGCCCCTCAGAGCCCGAGAAACTTGTCGAGGTTCCGATCGCTCACGAACAGTGTGAGATAGTCACCGCTCATGGCGTAGTGGAGGGCGTGCGTGTCCGAGGTCAGAACGGCTTCCGGCATCCCCGCGCCCTCCATGGCGGGATTCTCCTCGACGTCCCACCCCTCTGACGCGAGCCCCTCCATCCACGTCTGCACCTCCGGCTGAATCACCGGAGATCCTGTGAGCGTCCACGTCGTGGACGCCGGCGTGAACCCGGTGCCGTCGCGGTAGCCCGACGACTCGCGGGCGTCGCACTCCTCGAACGTCGCCGCCTCAGGGTGCGGGAAATCGCTCCAGCTCTCACCAGGGGTGTTCTCCACGTGCACGGGAATCCCCGGCTTCGCAGTCTCCTGGAGATGGAAGCGGTAACCGCCGGCGTCGAGGGATTCCCACCCCACGATCTTGGTCGCATCCATTGCGCTGGGGTGATCCTGAATCTGCCCCTCGGCTTTCATGCCTCCGGTGTCGCTGTCTCGGATCGAATCCTGCCCGTGCCCCTGCCTCACATCCTCGGGAACGGCGAAAAGATCTTGGATGCTCTCGAGATACTCGCGCGTGCTCTGCTCCGTTGCGTCCGGACTGCTCACGAGGACCGCGAGCAGCGTTCCGTCGCAGGCGTAGTGATTCTCGATCTGGTCGAAACTCACGCCATCGCGAGTCGGGAGCGTCATGGTCGTCGGCCAGGGAATGTCACCCTGCGCATCTGCCAGACTGCCTGTCGTCGGCGCCGTCTCGGATGCGTCCGTCCCAGCCTCGGAGCCGGAGGGTGCTTCCGAAGATTCCAGGTGCGCCTCCGATTGCGGTTCCGCGTTCCCGGCGCATGCGGTGGCGCCGAGCAGCAGCAGCGCGGTGAGGGTGAGCGAGAAGGTGCGCGCGAACATGAAGGCCATGGGTTCGACCGTAGTTTCGTCTGGGCGCCTCTCGGGGCTGCTCGCTGTTCAGATTTGTGCGAAAACCGAGACGCGTGCCTTCCGACCGGGCGTTTCCCGCAGCGCCCCGAGCTGTTCGATGAGCGGCATGTGCTTCGCGGAGAGCCTCATTCGACTGCGGATCACTGCGAAGATCGCGAGGGCGATGAAACCCGTCAGCAGCTTGTCGAGGATCGACGTCGAGAGATTCGGGGTGAAGGTCGCCGCGATGAAGGGCATCCCCGCCTCCTGGAGCGATTCCGAGATTCGACCGATCGCCCCGTACGCGCCTCCTCGGATCGCCACGAGTATCGGTGTCGCGACGAGGCTGCACGCGGTCGCCGCCAGCAGGCTGAGAACGAAGAAGCCCAGAATGTCGTGCCCGAACCGGAAGCGGCGCACGCCATATCCCCAGACCAGGGCTCCGGTGACGTTGACGAGCGTGAAGGCCATGATGCCCGGCTCGAACATCGGCCCCGTGAGTCCGGTGGCGATCGCGACGGCGACGCCGTACCACGGCCCGAGGGCGATCGAAGCTACGGCGGTGCCCACCATGTCCAGATACACGGGAAGGTCGAGCGGCGCCGCGAGGAACCAGTGGCTGGCGTGGTTGCACACCACGAGCCCGAGGAGCAGCAGCAGCACGGGCAGCGCCGGGAGCCGGCGTGCTGACTGAGCATCCGATCCCGGACGGGGAGCACTGCCCGACGGCTCGGCGACGGATGCACGCTCGATCCTCCGAGCGTGCCGGGTGCGCTGCACCCACTGCACCGCTTCCTCTTCGCTCTGCCCGAGGGCGAGGACGATGTCTCGAAGCAGGGCCGGATCCATCCGGCTCCTCCCCGATTGGAAGGCGTTGTAGACCGTCGATCGAGCGGGAATGGCCGCTGCGGCGGAAACCCCTCTCCCGATGCGAAGGTCGGCGATCCGGCGCACGAGTTCCGCGAATGAAACCGGGCCGGCCGCTTCACGGAGCTCTCTGAGGTCTCGAGCGATCCTGTCGAAGCTCTCGGCCTCGCCGTTCTCAGCCTCGCCGTTCTCAGCCTCGCGACGGGGGAACGAGTCGGGGTTCGTCATCTTCCCTCTCCACTGTCGCAGCGCATATGGCTGCCGCGGCATATGGCTGAATCGAACGGCCTCATCATACTCTGAACGGGAGCCGCGACGGCTCCGGATGCGGATCTCATGAAGACTCACTGTCGCGGTAGCCTCTCACGCATGGGCAAGAAAGAGTGGGATCGAAAGCCGATGCCCCGCGACCGCTTCATCACCGTGAAGGCGCGCACGGGATTCTCGTATCACATCGCAGCGCCCGACCTCGGCCCGCTCACGCTCTGCGGGCTCAGCGTGGGCGAAGTACTCGACGACGGCATCGACTTCGCCGACTACGACCGCCGTTGCAAGCCGGAGCACATCGCCCCGCGCGGCTACTGCGCACCGTGCAACCGCGCCTACCTCATCGTGCACGGCGTCCACGAGCCGCGCTGGGACCGCTGGGATGCTGCGCGGAAACGCGATCGCGAGCGGCGCGGGTAGCTCATCGCGTTCGACCTCACACGCTCAGGCGCCCCGCAAGCTCTCCGACCCCGTCCCCCGACAGGTGCGGGAGGAACGCGCGCCGCCCCGCCATCACCATGACGAGCGAGAGGATCGGCCCGTGCACGGACGGCCCCTGCCCCGAGCGGAAGTCGGCGTCGCTCGCTTCGAGCGTCAGGCCGCGCACCATCTTCTTGCTGTTCACCGCGAAATCCCGAGTCGAGAAGAAGCGGGCGATCTCGAGCACGCTGCGCGGATCGGGATCGAGCGCCCGCCCGAGTGGGAACGCGATGTCCTGGCTGTGCACGACGACCTCCCCGAGAAAGGCCGCGTAGTCGCGCGTCGGGGTGATCCGGCTCGGCACAGCCGCACGAAAGCGGGCGAGCGTTCCCATCGCATCCGAGCCGCGGTAGCGCTCGATCATGCGGTCGTTGTGCTTCGCAGCGTCGAATCCGGCGCGCACGATGCTCAGCAGCCACGCTGCGGTTCCCGTACTCGCGGCCGCGGTGAGGTGGGCGACGACCTCCTCGACCGTCCACCCGTCGCAGAGGGATGTCGCCTGCCACTCGGCATCCGTGAACCCGCAGAGCACCTGCTCCAATCTGGATCGCTCGGCTCGCACGAGGTTCTCATACGCTTCGCGTTGCATATGCGCCTTTCAGAGGTTCTTCGGCCGCGCTCAGAAGGATCGCCGCAGCATATTCTGGCACGGCGCAGCCCGCAGCACGGCGCTCCGCCTGCCCGCGCCGGCGAGCCCAGCGCCGAAAGCGCGTTTCGGCACCTTCATTCCGCATAGCCGAGCACAACGTGCGCCCTCGCGAGCACGCGCCGCCGCCGCCCCGTCGCCGTCACGGATACCGCACACTGAAGCGCTCGCAGATCACCGGCATGTCGGGCTCGAAGCCGCGCTCGTTCTCGGAATAACGGCGCCAGTAGCGCTCGTGGGTGTCGCGCCAGTCGGCGAGCGTGCGATCCCCTTCCCCTTCGGAGCGGGCGTGCTCGGCGGTCACATCGCAGAACGGTACGGTCTCGATCCGCGTCGTCTCGAGCACTGCTCGCGGCGCCCCGGACCCGTCGAGGATGATGCTGAAGTCACCGACCGCCGGCACCGGATCGCCGCTCGCTTCATAGTCCCAGAGCGACGAGGCTGTGCCCGTCTTCGTTCCGGCGAGCACGAGTTCGAGCAGCTGGTCGGCGTGCTCCGGGATCGCCCCGAACGCCCAGACCTCTGGGAGATCCTCCGGCAAGGCGGGGTCCTCGGCGCGGCATTCCTCCCAGAACCGAACGACTGCAGCATCCACACTCATGCTGTGCAATCTATCTCGAACTGCCCGGTCCCGCGCGAATCACATCGCCAGGTAGGCCTCCCGCAGTTCGGGGTAGTACTGGTCGAATCCCGGGCGCTCGGTGCCCTCGGTGGACGCGACGAGCAGGTCGAGGTAGTACTCCCACCCTGGCCCGATCTCGCCGACCTCGTCGTCGGGGGTGAGGTGGTGCACAAAGGTCAGCAAGCAGTCGTCTCCGTCGGCCTCGAGGTGCAGCTCGAGCCGCCACGCACCGACCTCCTCATCGGACAGGAGCGCGAGAAAGCGCGGAGCCTCGCACGCGAGCACCTTCATCGTGATCTCGGGCTCGTGATCTTCGAACCGCATGCGCACGCGCACCGTGCCGCCGACCCGACGATCACCCTCCCACGGACCGAACCAGGTCTCCGTCAGCTCGGATTCGGTGAGGTGGGCCCAAGCCTCGGTGTCGCTGAGCGACAGCGAACGCACCAGGATCAGGTCTCGTCCGCGTTCGGTTGCGACGACGCGTCCGCTTGCTTCGGTCATGTCGGCCTCCAGGCTCATCGTGCGCGGAATCGAGCATCCCGCATGCACAGCCTAAGCGGCGGCGGCACCCGCCGAGAAAGTTCGCCCCATCGAACTCCCGACACACCCTGTTTCGAGGTCTGATCCGGGCTTCTCCCGATCGCCGGAAACTTGCTACGGTTGCTGCTCGTGCGCCACCGCGCACCGCAACACTGGGAGCACACATGAGCGATTACAACATCGCGAACCCGCACGATTACGACCACCGTCACGCAGACATCGGCGCGGGTTGGCTGCGAGCGAGCGTCTTCGGAGCCATGGACGGCCTCGTGTCGAACCTGGGCCTCATCGCGGGCATCGCCGCGGCGGGCGCCGCACCCGGGATCGTCGCGATCACCGGCATCTCGGGCCTGATCGCCGGCGCGGTCTCGATGGCCCTCGGCGAGTACACCTCGGTGCGCACCGCCAACGAGCAGCTCGACGCCGAGGTACGGATCGAACGAGAAGCGCACCTGCGCAACCCCGAGGGGGAGATGGCCGAGCTCACGGCGCTGCTCGAGAACCTGGGCGTCGAGCCGAGGATCGCGGAGACCGCTGCGGAGCAGGTCCACGCGAACGCCGATCAGGCCGTGCGCGTGCATCTGCTCTCCGAGCTGGGCGTCAGCCCGGAGGAGCAGCCGTCGCCGTGGGTCGCGGCGTTCTCGTCACTGGTGGCGTTCGGCGTGGGGGCGCTGATCCCGATCCTCCCGTTCATCTTCGGGTTCGGCACGCTCGGGTTCGGACTCGCCTTCGGCGGCGTCGGATTGCTCATCGCAGGCGGACTCGCGGCTCGCTTCACGAAGCGCAACTGGCTGATGGGCGCTGCCCGCCAGCTGCTCTTCGGCGGCATCGCCGTCGCCGCGACCTACACGATCGGCTCGTTGCTCGGCGTCTCGGTCGCCTAGCGAGGCACGGCGAACAGTCTCGCACTCACGCTCGAGCGCGTAGGCTTGAGGCATGCCCAGCGCCGAATTCGTCGAAGCGGTGCTCGACGTCGTCGCGCGCATCCCGCCCGGTCGTGTCATGACGTACGGCGATGTCGGGATCGCGGTCGGTTCCGAAGCGCCGCGCGCCGTCGGCCGAGTCATGGCGCTCTACGGCCACGGATCGCCCTGGTGGCGCGTCGTGCCCGCGAGCGGCAACCCGCCGCAGGGTCACGCGGTGCTCGCGCTCCCGCACTATGTCGACGAGGGCACCCCGATCCGCGTGACCGGAGCGCCGCGCGCCGGTACCGCAGCGGCTGCGGCGAGCGCGGAGGTCGCGCACCGCGCCGCACGCTCCGGGGAGTACCGGATCGCGTTATCGGCGGCTCGCCTCCCCTATACGCACGAGATCTACGGAGAGGTGGCGCTGTGAGCGACACGACCGCGAACGAATCCGATTCACCGACCGGCGCCGAATCCGCTCCGAGGCCGCTCCGCCTCGGATTCGCCCGCGGCATCGCCCCGAGCAAGTGGGCGCGGCGCTGGAAGGCGGCGACGCCCGGACGCAAGCTCGAACTCGTGCCGCTGGAGGTCGCGTTCGGCTCGCCGCTCGCAGCGCGCAACCAGGAGACGGCCTCCTCGGCCGCCGCGTGCGACGTGCTCATCGAGCGCACCGCGCCCGACGGCAGACCGGCGGACTCCGAGGGCGATGAGAGCCCTCGTCGCGCCATCCGGCTCTACGCAGAGTCGCTGGCACTCGTCGTGCCCGCCGACCACGAGCTCGCGGAGCAGGAATCGGTCAGTCTTGCCGAGATCGCGTTCGTCACACTGCTCGATCACCCCGACCATTTCCCGGCATGGCCTGCGCCGCAGCCGTGGGGGGATCCTGAATGGATGCCGAGGGGCCCGCGCGCTGCGCTCTCCCTCGTCGCCGCCGGCGCCGGCGCCGTGCTCCTGCCCGTGCCGCTCGCACGGCACCTGATCAACAAGCGCGAGCACACGGTGCTCCCGGTCCGCCCGGAGCCGGGTGAGCGGCCGCTCGACGGTCCCGTCGTCTGGGCGGTGTGGAACGTGGACCGGGACGACGCGACGGTGCAGCACCTCGCGGGCATCCTGCGCGGCCGCACGGCCAACAGCTCGCGGGAGTCGGCCCAGGAAGAGGCGAAGAGCACCGCCAGAGCCCCCCGAGTGCACGCACAGCCGAAGAAGCAGGCACCCAAGCTCAAGCCGAACTCCCGCGGCGCGCAGTTGCAGGCAGCGAAGGAGAAGGCGGAGCGCAAGAAGGCAGAGGCTCGGCAGGCCAAGCGGCGCAAGCGCCGCTGATCCGGCGTTCGCTACAGGTCAGCCGCGCTGACGTCGAAGGTGCCGCAGGCCGTCGGCCCCTGCTCGTAACCCGTCATGAACCAGCGCTGCCGCTGCTCCGAGGTGCCGTGGCTGAACCGCTCGGGGTTCACCTCGACGCCTGCGGCCTCCATGATGTGGTCGTCCCCCACCGCAGCGGCGGCGCTCATCGCGTCGTCGATCTGCTGCTGCGTCACCGGCTTGAGGTAGGTGACGCCCTGATCATCGGTGACGGTCGACGCGGCCTGCACCCAGGCCCCCGCGAAGCAATCGGCCTGCAGTTCGAGGCGCACCGAACCAGACGTTGGGCCCGTCTCACGGCCGGCGCCCTGCAGCGAACCGATGAGGTTCGAGACGTGGTGCCCCCACTCATGCGCCAGCACGTACATCTGCGCGAGCGACCCCTCTGACGCTCCGTATTCGTTCGAGAGGGTGTCGAAGAAGGCGACGTCGATGTAGATGGTCTCGTCCGCCGGGCAGTAGAAGGGCCCCGTCGATGCTGAGGCGGCCCCGCACTCGGATTGCGTCTGCCCGTCGAACAGGATCACCGGTCCTGGCGACCGATAGTTGCCGACCTCATTCGCCCAGTAGCGATCGAGAGAGTCCGCCGTGGCATTCATGCGGCACTCGTCATCGGAATTCGCGTCGACGCCGCTCTTGCAGGCGTCGAGCACGGCTTCCGACTGCTCGGAGGTGGTGCCGGCTCCGATCGCCTGCTGCACCGCCGGGGCGAACGGCGTGAGATCGAACCCGAGCAGCTGCGAGCCGAGCGCGAGCAGGAGCGCGATGCCGATTCCGCCACCCGCCACCATGCCACCGGTGCGCGCACCGCTGCGCTTTCTCACCTTGCTGTTGTCGATGCGCACGTTTTCGTTGAACGTCAAGGCTGCTCCTGGAGATGCGAGGGACTGTTCCCGAGCGCGTTTCGCGCGAGAGTACCGATCGTGGTGTGTAGCCGATACTAGTGAGGATTCGGGCGAGCTGTATCCCCCTGGTGCAGGAGCGAGCGCCGCACCGCCTCCTCGCTTACTCGAACGGACGCGACGAAGCAAGCGGGAGCAAGTGCACGCGCACTCCCCCTAACCTGGGAATCATGTCCGACGACAACGCACACTTCCGACGCCTCCCTCAGGCGATACAGCAATCGGTGACCTCGGGGCTCGATGCTGAGATCGAGGAGAGCTTTCGGCGCATCGACCGCGCGAAGCACGACCCTTCGGTTTCGGAGGCGGATGTGCGAGCGATGGAGAACGACATCGTGACCGCCGGTGAGCTGCGCCGACGTCTGACCGGCGAGTAGTGCGATGAGAGCGCAACAGGCGATGATCTCGCAGCCGCATCGGTGCTGATGCTGGGTCTTGCATCGTGCGCGCCCGAGAGCGGCGCCTCAGACGAGCGCACCGCGTCGCCCTCGTCGTCTCGCGAGTCGGAACCGTCGCAGAAGCCGAGTTCGGAGCCCGCGCCGACGGAGGAGCCCGCGCCTGAGACCGAGCCGGCTCCCGTCGTGATTCCGGAATGCGAGCAGCTCGTTCCCATCGATGTGGTGCATGAGAAGCTGGGACCGGCGTTCGTCTTCACGCCGGATTCGGGGCCGTTCCGCGACATGCTGCTTGGAGCAGTGGGCCCGTCGGCGCAGGAAGCGATCTCGCGGGCCGAGCAGACGTCGTTCTGCTCGTGGGGCATACCGCAGTCCGATGGCCTGAATCTGCTGATGGTCGCCGAACTGCCTGCTGATGCCCGAGATGCGTTCCTGGTGGAACTCCGCGCCTCCGAGTTCGTCGAGACCGAAACTGCAGGATCGCCCACGTTCGTATGGGAAGACGAGCCGGGTCTCTCGCAACGATTCCTCTGGTACGGGTTCACCGGTGACCTGCTGGTCATCTCGGTCGGCGCAAGCGCCGACGGCGGGGTCGGCGTGCCCGCGCTCGCGTCGCTCCAGGCCGCGACCTAGAAGATCGACCAGCCGGTGCGCGACGTGAGCTCGTCGAGCGCCGCCATCCCGATGAGCGAGTTGCCGGAGGAGTCGAGGCCGGGACCCCACACGCAGATCGAGCACACATCGGGAACGATGGCGAGAATGCCGCCGCCGACGCCCGATTTCCCGGGAAGGCCGACGCGATAGGCGAACTCGCCTGCAGCGTCGTAGAACCCCGAGGTGAGCATGACGGCGTTCACGCGCTTCGTCTGGTTCCCGCTGAGCAGGTGACGGCCATCGGCGCTCTCGCCGCGTCGAGCGAGGAACGCCCCAGCCGCAGCGAGGTCCGTGCAGCTCATCGCGATCGAGCACTGACGCACGTACCGGTCGAGCACCGCGTCCACATCGTTGATCAGGTTGCCGAAGCTCCGCAGCAGGTGCGAGATCGAGGAGTTGCGATCGGCGTGCGCGAGTTCGGACGCGGCCGTGAGCGCGTCGATCGAGATGTCGGGGTTGCCCGATTCCGTGCGCACGAAATCGAGCACGGGATCCTCCGCGTCCGGCGTCAGTGACAGCAGGTGATCGGCGACGACGAGAGCGCCCGCGTTCATGAAGGGGTTGCGCGGAATACCGCGCTTGTACTCGAGCTGCGCCAACGAGTTGAATGCCGCGCCGGAGGGCTCGCGGTCCACCCGCTGCCAGATCTCGTCGCCGTCTCCCGCCATCACCAGCGCGAGCGAGAAGACCTTCGAGATGCTCTGGATGGAGAACTCGACGTCGGCATCGCCCGACGAGACCTGGGTGCCATCGGTCATCATCACGGAGATGCCGAAGTGATCGGGGTTCACCGCGGCGAGACGGGGGATGTAGTCAGCGACGCTGCCCGAGCCGATGAGTGGTCGGACGGCCTCGTGCACATCCTCGACGAGTTCTTGGAGATCGATCGTCATCGGCGTCACTCAGGCCGTGGCGAAGCGATCGGTGGCGCGCACGAGCGCGTCGACGATGCCCGGCTCGCTCGCGGCATGACCCGCGTCGGGAATCATCTCGAACCGCGCTTCGGGCCACGCGCGGTGGAGATCCCAGGCTGTCTCCGGCGGGGTGCACGCGTCGTAGCGGCCCTGCACGATCACACCCGGGATGCCCGCGAGCCTCGCTGCGGCGTCTCGGATCAGCTGCCCCTCATCGAGCCACCCGGCGTTCGAGAAGTAGTGGTTCTCGATCCGCGCGAAGGCGACGGCGCTGGCCGCGTCCTCGCGCACCTTCGCGATGCCCGCGAGGTCGGGGATGAGCCGGATGGTCGAGTTCTCCCACACGGTCCAGGCGAGGCCGGCCGGCACGTGCACCGCAGGGTCCTCGTCGAACAGGCGCCGGTGGTATGCCGCAACCAGATCACCGCGCTCCGCCTCAGGGATCACCGAGAGGTACTCCTCCCACACGTCGGGGAAGAGATGCGACGCGCCGTCCTGGTAGAACCAACGGATTTCGCTCTTCCGCAGTGTGAAGATGCCGCGCAGCACGAGTTCGGTCACCCGCTCCGCGTGGGTCTGGGCGTAGGCGAGCGCGAGCGTCGAGCCCCAGGATCCGCCGAATACCTGCCACTGCTCGATGTCGAGCGACTCCCGCAGCCGTTCGATGTCGGCGACGAGATGCCAGGTGGTGTTCGATGAGAGATCGGCGTCGGGCGCGCTCGCGTGCGGCACGCTGCGGCCGCACCCGCGCTGGTCGAACAGCACGATCCGATAGCGTTCCGGATCGAAGTACCGGCGATGATCCGGAGCGCACCCTCCGCCGGGCCCTCCGTGCAGGAAGACGACCGGCTTGCCATCCGGATTCCCGCAGGTCTCCCAGTACACGGAGTGCCCGTCCCCGACATCGAGCATGCCGTGAGCGTAGGGCTCGATGGTCGGGTACAGTTCGCGCAGCGATTCGGTCATACCCCCACCCTAACGAGCAACGGTCGCGCTCGAAGTCGCATCCGGCATCCCGACTCCAGTGGGCTCCGGCGCCTCGGTCAGCTGGCTTTCGCCTGCCGGCTCTCGCGCTCGGCGGCCTGCCGCTGCTTCCGCAGCTCCTTCTCGTGCACCGGCCACGTCCCGGCGGCGCGCTGCGCCTCGACGTAGTCGTGCGCCTCCTGCTGCCGCTCCGCTTCGATCCCCGTCGCGATCTCCGCGCGCAGCAGTTCGGGGGTGAGGCCGAACGGCTCGACGAGGTCGAGCGCATGCGGGCGCAGTCGGCTGATGAGCCGATCCACGTAGGCCGCGACGGATTCTGCGCGGTGGGGAGAGATACGCCCGGCCGTGAGGTACCAGGCGGCGTTTCGCTCGATGATCCCGAGACCGAACAGATCTCGCAGCCATGTCAGCACCTGTCGAGATCCCGCGTCGGCGATCTTCTCGAGCGCGTCGGTGAAGGCCTCCCACTGCAGCAGCTCACCGTGGGCGCGCGCCGCCTCGATGAGCTTGTACTGCTGCGCGTTGAAGGCGTTCTCGCTGGCGACGGCTCGGGCTCGGCCGTCTTCCTTCGGAATGCCCTTCGTCGCGTCGCGCAGAGCGAGCGCGATGTCGCCGACCATCGTCTGCACCCGATCAGCGAGCAGCTCTCGCTGCGCTTCCGGCGAGCGCATGCTCTCGATCGAGCGGGCGATCTGCCCGAAATCCGCGATGCTCTGCCCGACTCGGCGCAGCCCGAACCGGCTCACGCGATCACCGATCTGATTCACGGCAGCGCGGGTGAGCGTCGCACGGTCGGCGTTCTTGAACTGGGCGGCGTAGTCGCTGAGCAATCGCTTGCCGACCAGTTGCAGCAGCACGTTGTTGTCGCCCTCGAATGTCACGTAGATGTCGAGATCGGCGCGGAGGCCGACGATGCGGTTCTTCGCAATGAAGCCGGCGCCGCCGCAAGCCTCGCGCGCCTCTTGCAGTGTGTCGAGTGCGGCCCAGGTCGACAGCGGCTTGAACGCAGCCGCGAGCGTCTCGAGGTCCTCGCGATTCTCATCCGTGTCTTTCGCTCCTGAGAAGACCTCGTCGAAGACGGTCAGGAGGCGCTCGTCAGCGAACTGCATCGCGTACGTCTGCGCGAGGCGAGGAATCAGGCGCCGTTGGTGCAGACCGTAGTCGAGCAGCACCGTCTCACGCCCGGAGGCGCCGGGGAACTGCCGTCGCTCGCTGCCGTAGCGGATGGCGATGCCGAGAGCCGCCTGCATCGCGCGCACGGCCGACCCGTCGAGCGAGACGCGGCCCTGCACGAGCGTGCCGATCATCGTGAAGAAGCGACGCCCCGGGCTCTCGATCTCGGACGAGTAGGTGCCGTCCGGCGCGACATCGCCGTACCGGTTGAGGAGGTTCTCGCGCGGCACGCGCACGTGGGTGAAGTGCAGGCGGCCGTTGTCGATCCCGTTCAGCCCGCCCTTGACCCCGTCGTCCTCGCTGCCGACGCCGGGCAGCATCTCCCCGTCGGGGGTGCGGATCGGCACGTAGAACGCGTGCACGCCGTGATTCACCCCGAGGGTGATGAGCTGGGCGAAGACCACCGCTGCCCGTCCGTGCAGCGCCGCGTTGCCGAGGTAGTCCTTCCACGCACCCGCGAACGGCGTGTGGATCTCGAACTCCTCCGTCGTGGCATCGTAGGTCGCGGTCGTGCCGATCGAAGCGACATCGGATCCGTGGCCGATCTCGGTCATCGCGAACGCGCCAGGGGTCTGCAGATTGATGACGTCGGGGAGCCACTGCTCGTGATGCTTGGCGGTGCCGAGATGCAGGATCGCAGCGCCGAAGAGCCCCCATTGCACGCCGCTCTTGATCTGCAGCGAAGGATCCGCGAGCACGAGCTCCTGGAATGCAGCGATGTTGCCCCCGTGGTTATCGCTCCCGCCGACGGCGGTGGGGAACGCGCGCTGGATGGCTCCGGCCTCGACGAGAATGCTCAGCTGCTCGAGGGCTCGCTCACGATGGTCGTCCATCGACTGCCCGGGAACGGTGTGCAGCCTCGGATCGGCTGCGAGCTTGCGCGACTCCAGTCGCTCCGTCTTCCATTTGCCGAGCAGCGCGTCGCTCACGGCTGCGGTGTCGATTCGGGGGTGGGACGACGAGCTGCGTTCGGCCATCGGAACTCCTTCGAGATGACAGGCGGGACGGCCCTGCTTGGCGAGCCCCGTTGATGCTGTCAGCCTAAAGTCGACCTCTGAGACTGCCAAGCGGAGCGGGTCGCACACACAAACTGAGACGGGCCACGGCCCCGCCACCCTTGTGCACACCCTCCAAACTCGACGGAACTCAGCTGGCGATATCGTCAATCGCCGATGAGCGCAGTCCGGCGTGATGCAGGGCAGCGCGACGCGCACGAGCGGTCAGCGCAGGAACCGCTTTCCGAATCCCGGCTCCACCTCTCCGAAGAACGACGCCCCGACATCCACCTCGTCGAGCATCTCTCTCGTGCGCGCCTGGCGCGTCGGGGGAATCACGAGCACGACGCTCCCCGTCTTGCCCGCGCGCGCGGTGCGACCCGCACGGTGCAGATACACTTTCGCGTCCTCTGGCGGATCGGCCTGCACCACGAGATCGACGTCGTCGACGTGGAGCCCTCTCGCGGCGACATCGGTGGCGACGAGCACGGACGCCTTGCCCGACGTGAACTTCGCGAGGTTGAGCTCTCGGCGCGCTTGGCTCAGGTTGCCGTGGAGCGCTGTCACCTTGAGCCCGGCCGTGGAGAGCATCTCAGCGACCTGCTCTGCGTACGCACGAGTGCGGCAGAAGACGATGGTGCGACCGTGCGCCGACGCGAGTTCGGTGATGACCTCGTCCTTGTGCGCCCGTCGCACCACGAACACCCGGTGCTCCACCGGCATCGCCGCCGCCTCCTCGGCTTCATGGACGGCGGGATCGTCGAGGAACTCGGCGACGAGCGCCGACACCGAGGCGTCGAGGGTCGCCGAGAACAGCAGCCGCTGACCGCCGCGAGCCGTCTGACGCAGAACGCCCTGCACGGGCTCCAGAAAGCCGAGGTCGCACATGTGGTCCGCCTCATCGATGACCGAGACGAGCACCTCCCGCAGGTCGAGACGCCGGCGGGTGACGAGATCCTCCACCCGACCCGGGGTTCCGATCACGATGTCGACGCCGCGCTGCAGCGCGTGGATCTGCGGGTCCACCGGCACGCCGCCGACGAGCTGAGCGGTGTAGAAGCCGACGGAACGCGCGAGCGGCTGCACCGTGCGATCGATCTGGAGCGCGAGCTCGCGCGTCGGGGCGAGGATCAGCGCCTTCGGCTTTCTGGTGGCGAGACGCGTGTCGCGCACGCCGCGCTGCTTCTTCGCCGCGGACGGCTTCGGGTCCGACGCGAAGGCGCCCTGAGCTTTCAGCCGCAGAAGACGCTCGACCAGTGCAGCGCCGAAGGCGATCGTCTTGCCCGACCCGGTTCGGGCACGGCCGAGCACGTCACGACCGTCGATCGCGTCGGGAATCGTCGCCGCCTGAATGGGAAACGGCCGATCCGCCCCGAGCTCGCCGAGGACCCGGACGAGATTGCCGCCGAGCCCGAGATCACCGAAGGCGAGACCGGCCACATCGGCTGCTGTGGTGCGTCGAGCGTCAAGACGTTGCGCCGGAACGGCACTCCTGGGCTGAACGGGCGACGACGCTGCGCGCTCCTTCGTCGGCCCGGGCGCGTCCTTCTCGGCTCGCTTGGCGCGCTCCACGGGTGCGACTCCAGGCTCGGTCCGGCGTCCACGATGCCCGCCGGCTCCCTTCGGTTTCCGGTTGGGATCGTAGTTGGCGGGCGGCTTGAAGCCGCCGCGTCGCTTCTGCGCCATGGTTAGCGGGTCTCCCCCGGGTCGGTGCGCGGGCGGGGATCCCGATCGTCGGTCTCGGTGGCGTCACTGGAGGGATCCGCTTCGTCGACCTCCTGCGTCGCCTGCCACATGAGCTGCTCCCAGTCGAGCTCTCCCGTGATCGGGGGCGCCGGTTCGCTCGGCTCCACGTCCGTCTCGATCTCCGCCTCCGCCTCGACCTCGTCGTCGGAGCCTGTCGCTACGTCCGAAACGGGTGACGCGTCGGTGAGGCTCTCGACCGCCGGATCGCGAGCGGCGTCGGCCGCGAAGAGCCGGCTCACGGGGGGAACGACGGGCGCGGGGTGCGAGGAGGACGCGTGATCCGTCCCGTCGACCGCTCTGAGATCGGTCAGCGGGTTGTCATCCCCGGTGAAGCCGAGTCGATCCAGATCGAGCGACATCTGCTGCGTGGACGGCCCCATCGGCTCGTTCACGGTCGCCGGCTCGATGGTGACCGGAGCGTCTTCGGAATCGGACGGGGTCTCCTCAGAGAGATCTGCGGTGCGTCCCGCTGCATGTTCGGCAGCGGGCACTGCCTCGGGCAGGAGTCCCGTCGACTCTGCGATTCCGTGGGCGGGGGTCTCGTCAGGCACGACCAGCGCCTGCTCCGGGTACGCGGTGTCGCTGTCGCGCGATACCGCGGGAACCGGCTCGGGCGGGGCGATGACGGGATCGATGCCCGGCGCCGATGTCGCGTCGTCGTCGGCGGCAGGCTCGACGTCGAGGGCGTCTTCGACGCGACCCTCACCGTGGTCGGCATGCGACGTGTGTGCGGCAACGCCTCCGGTCGCCGCGCCCGCACCGGTCACCGCAGCCGCACCGGCCGCCGCACCGGCACCGGCCGCTCCACCCGCACCAGCGAGCGCCGCAGCCGGGACGGGGCCGAGCGCCGGGCCTCGACGGCGATTCGACGGGCCGCCGCGACGGGGCCCGCGCTCGCGGCGGCGTTCCACGAGGTAGTAGAGCGTCGGGAGCACGACGAGCGTCAACACGGTCGAGGAGAGCAGACCGCCGATCACCACGACCGCGAGCGGCTGGGAGATGAAGCCGCCCTTTCCGGTGATGCCGAGCGCCATCGGGGTGAGCGCGAGGATCGTGGCGAGCGCGGTCATCACGATCGGGCGGAGTCGCTGCAGGGATCCGTGCAGCACGGCATCGCGGAGGGCGTCTCCGCGCATTCGATACTGATTCACGAGGTCGATGAGCACGATCGCGTTCGTCACGACGATGCCGATGAGCATGAGCACACCGATCAGCGACGCGACGCCCAGCGGGATGCCGGTGACGATGAGCAGCAGGATGGCCCCCGTCGCAGCGAAGGGTACGGAGATCAGGAGCAGCAGCGGTTGCAGCAGGCTGCGGAAGGTCGCGACCATCACCACGTACACGATGAGGATGGCGGCCAGCAGCGCGAGTCCGAGCTGCTGGAAGGCATCGGCCTGCTGCGAGAGCACGCCTCCGACGCTCGCGCTCGCACCCGCGGGAAGTTCGAGGGGCTCGAGCGCGGCAGTGACCTCGGCGCTCGCCGTGCCGAGGTCGTCGCCCTTCGGCAACGCCGATACTGTGACGGATCGCACGCCGTCCTCCGTGCGCACGGTCACCGGCCCGTCCGCGACCTCCACGAGGGCGAGGCTGCTCAGCGGCTGCGGGCCGGCCGCGGTCTGGATCGTGAGCGCGGCGACGCCTGTCGGGTCCGTCGGCGCCACAGCGTTGGCGAGGTACACCGAAACGGTGTCGGCGTCCATCGTGATCGTACCGATCTGAGCGGGCTGCATCTGCTGCGCGACCTGGCCGGCGACGCCCGCCTCGGTGAGGCCGGCCTGCGCCGCGAGCGTGCGGTCGACCGCGATGCGGAGGAACTCGCGCGATGCACCCAGGTCGCTCTCGACCTGCTGCAGACTGCTCTCGTCCTGCAGTGCGGCGACGACTGCGTCACTCGCTTCGGCCAGGGTCTCCTGATCCGGGGCCGTGACGTCGACCTCGATCGCACTGGACGAGGTCACGCCTCCTCCTGACTGCCCCAGCGAGAACTCCCCGGCGCCCTCGAGCTGGTCCACGGCGGCGCGGATGTCGTCTTGCACGCGAGCCTGGTCGGCGTCCGGGTCAGTCGTGATCGCGTAGTTCACGGCGCCATCGCCGCCGCCGCCGCCGAACAGCGCTCCGGCTCCGCCTGCGCTGCCGATCGTCACCTGCACGCTCTCGATCTCGGAGACCTCGTTCAACGCCTGCTCGACGTCCTCCGCCTGCGCGAGCTGCGCCTCGAGACTGGTGCCTGGCGCGAGGTTCTGCACGAGACCGACCGAGTTCTGCTCGTCGGATCCGAGGAAGCTCGTCTTCATGAACGGGCTCGCGGCGAGCGTCCCGGCGAACACGACGACCGCGATGAGCAGCGTGATCGCCGGGCGACGCAGGGTCCACTCGATGATGGGTCGGTACCGGCGCTGCAACGCCGTCGGGTGCGCATCGATCTCCGCACCGGAGCTGCGCGGCTGCTCGTCCGCGACGGCGCCCGCGCCGGTGTCGACGCCGCTCCCGGCGGTGACGAACCCGCGTCGACGCCGCGACGGGCCCGTGCGCAGGAACCAGTAGGCGAGCACCGGCACGATCGTGAGCGACACGAGCAACGACGCGACCAGAGCGATCGTCACCGTGAATGCGAACGGCCGGAAGAGCTCACCCACCATCCCAGCGACGAAGGCCATCGGCAGGAAGACGGCGACGGTCGTCACGGTCGACGCCGTGATCGCTCCAGCCACCTCTCGCACGGCGCCGATGATCACCGCCGACCGCTCCCCTCCATCGGCGAGGTGGCGCTTGATGTTCTCGATCACGACGATCGAATCGTCGACGACGCGACCGATCGAGATCGTCAAGGCGCCCAGCGTGAGCAGGTTGAGCGTGTAATCGGCGAAGTTCAGGCCGACGAAGGTGAGCAGCACCGAGGTCGGAATCGAGATCGCCGTCACGAGCGTCGCTCGGATCGACATCAGGAAGACGAGGATCACGAGCACCGCGAAGACGAGCCCCAGCAGGCCTTCTGTGGTGAGCGTCTCGATCGACTGCTCGACGTACGGCGCCTGATCGAAGATCACGGTCAGCTTCGCGCCGCCGAGCTGATCCTGCAGCTCATCGAGCTTCTCCTGCACGGCGTGCGAGACGTCCACCGTGTTCGCCGCAGAGGTCTTCGTGACGCCGATCGTCAGCGCCGGCGCGCCGTCCACTCGCGAGATGCTCTGCTCCGGCCCGGGCTCGAGACGGACGTCGGCGACCGCGCCGATCGTCACCGGCGCGGCGGGCGCCGCTGCCTCGCCGTCGAGCTGACCGGGGGATTGCGGAGCCTGCTGCTGCGCAGCCAGCTGCTCGGCGCCCAGCGCGATGGGGAGCGCGGCGATCTCATCGGCCGATTCGAGCTCGGTGCCCGCTTGCACGGCGAGGGTTCGATCCCCCTCGGTCACCGATCCTGCGGCGATCAGCACGCCGCTCTGCTGCAGCGTGTCGGTGATGGACTGCGGGCTCAGACCCTGTGCCGCGAGGGCTTCGAGATTCGGCTGGATCGTGACCCGCTCGGGTCGTGCGCCGCTCAGCTGCGCGTCGCGAACGCCGTCGAGGTCTGAGAGGTCGGGGATCGCGGTGCGCTCGACCAGTGCCGCGGTCGACTGCAGGTCCTCCCCTTCGGCGGGAGTCACCGCGATCTGGATCACGGGGAAGTCATCGATGGTGCCGGAGAGCACTTGCGTGTCCGCGGCTTCCGGGAGCACCTGGGAGATGCGGCTGATCGCCCGCTCGACCTTCTGCTCCGTCGAGGCGAGATCGACGCCATAGGTGAATTCTGCGAGCACCGTAGACGTTCCCGTGCTCGACGTCGCCGAAGAGGTCTCGAGCTGCGGCACTCCGCGCAAGGCGGTCTCGATCGGCATCGAGACGTCGTTGTTGACGACCTCAGGAGAAGCGCCCGGGTAGCTCGTCACCACCGCGATGGTCGGGAACTGCACCGACGGCATGAGTTCTTGCTTGAGCGATCCGGCTCCGATCACCCCGAACACGGCTGCGACGATCGTGACGAGCGCGATCAGCGCGCGGTTCTTGAGGCTCAGCGCCGTAAGGAGGTGCATGGGCTTGATTATCCCATGCAGCACCCGCTCCCGATGCGGCACCGGTGTGGCCTCTCCCGCGCCGGAGGGGAGATAATACTGGAATGCCGCAGCCCCGCACCCGCCGAACGCTCGGTGCCGTATCCCCCGTCGACTTCCAGCGCCTCGCCGAATTGAGACGCATGCAGGCCATCGCCGTCGGCCTGCTCATCGCGATGGCGGTGCTCTTCGTGGTCTCATTCATCTTGCAGTCGCGCTTCCCCGGTTGGGGCTTCGTCCGCGCCGCGAGCGAAGGAGGAATGGTCGGCGCCCTTGCCGATTGGTTCGCCGTCACCGCACTGTTCCGGCATCCGCTCGGGATCAAGATCCCGCACACCAATCTCATCTCGCAGAAGAAGGACGACATCGGCGAGGGGCTCGGCTCCTTCGTCGAGGAGAACTTCCTCGCCGAGGACGTCGTGCACGACAAGCTCTCCCAGATCAGCGGAGCGCGGCGGGCCGGTGAATGGCTCGTGGAACGTCAGAACGCCGAGCGGGTGAGCGCCATGGTGGCGACTGCGAGCCTCGGCGCGCTCGCGGTGCTCGATGACGACGATGTGCAGGAGCTTCTCGAGGTGCTCGTGCGTCGCCACGTCATCGATCCCGAATGGAGCCCGCTGCTCGGGCGAGCGGCGGAATCGTTCGTCGCCGGGGGCCACCACGAGGCGCTGCTCGACATCGCCGCCGAGCGCCTCGAAGGGTGGCTCGTGGAGCATCCGGACGCGTTCGACCGCGTCGTGTCGTCGCGGCTGCCGTCGTGGATGCCGGGCATCGTCGACCGGTTCGTCGACCACCGTCTGCACACCGAGGCCGTTCGCTTCGTGCAGAGCGTCGCCGTCGAGCGCGATCATCCCTTCCGCATCGCCATGAGCAAGTTCCTGTCCGACCTCGCGGGAGACCTGCAGTCGCAGGAGCGCTTGCAGGGGCAGCTCGAAGCGTTCAAGCACGGTGTCTTCGACAGCCCGCGCATCAGGGCGCTCGCGCAGAGCACGTGGCAGACCGCTCGCGCCGCCATCGTCGAGATGCTCGAAGACGCCGAGAGCGATCTCCGCACTCGCATGGTGCGCGCTGCGCAGGATTTCGGGCTCAAGCTGCAGGAGGATGCGACGCTGCAGTACAAGATCGACGTCTGGGTGATGGAAGTCGTCGAGCGTCTCGTGCGCACGTACCGGCACGACCTCGCCAACGTCATCTCAGAGACCGTGCAGCGGTGGGATGCACGGGAGGCGGCGGAGAAGATCGAGCTCCAGGTCGGCAAGGATCTGCAGTTCATCCGCATCAACGGCACCGTGGTCGGCTCGCTCGCCGGCCTCGCCATCTACGCGATGGCGACCCTCGTGATCGCGCCCCTGGCCGGCATCTCCCACTAGCCGCCGGCCGGATCGCGGACGCGACGCACGCGCCCCCGCACGCCCGGTCTCCCCGGCAGCGGGAGGGATCGCCTCACTCGTAGGCGATCGGGAGCAGGAGGTCCTGCACGCGATCCGCGGCGGCAGTGTGGTCGGCGCGCGTCGCGATCGCGCATCGCGTCTCCCGGCAGTCGAGGCCTTCTCCCGACGCTTCGGGCATGGTGAGCGTCACCGAGAAGTCGCCCGCGGTTGCATCCGCGTACCGGTGCGTCGCGAAATTGCGCCAGGCCCAGTCGTTCGTCACCCATGCGCTCGTCAGCTGGGAGTCGTCCACGTCACCGGTCTCGGCGCCCTCCGGTATCCCTCCGAGGCAGGGTCCTGGTTTCTCACCGGTCACCTCGGGAATCGCGCAGACCGCGACGTATATGCCGATACCGGCATCGAAGCCGGAGCCCTCGATCCGGATCGCTTCACCCGGCTTCACCGCGTCGAGCTTCGCCGGCCCGTTCTCGTCGAAGGCGCTCAGAGTTCTCACTCGCCCATCCGCGCCACGCGCGGACGTCTCGGGCACGATGTCCGCGGGAATCTCCTGACCGGAGCCCCCTGCACTGCGATGGAGCAGGATGGGCGCGGTCACGGCGACGACTGCGACCAGCACCAGAGCGGCCACGATCAGGAGCGCGACGAGCACGATTCTGGAGGGGCGGACGCGCGTCGAAGACATGTCCACATGCTAACGCGCTGCATTCGTCGCGCAGGTTCATCATGCTAGAATCTGCACCATACGTCTATGAACTGGTATCTGCCTCGGGGATCACATCTCGCGGGGCCCGACTGTGTAAGGGGGTCACGCATGGGGCGCGGCCGTCAGAAGGCAAAGCACACCAAGGTCGCCAGGGAGCTGAAGTATTTCAGCCCCGACACGAACTACTCTGCGCTGCAACAGGAACTCTCAGCGGCTGAGGCTGCAGAGGCGTCTCGAGTGCGAGAGGAAGACCCTTGGGCGGAATATGCCAGTAAGTACAACGCGGACGATGACGACGAGGATTGATTCTCGGTTCGCACAGCGCGCTTTGGCTTGACGAGTAAGGGCCCCTCCGGCAGGAGGGGCCCTTACTCATAGCTTGAGTGGGTGATCAGGCGCCCTTGCCCTGCGCGGCGACGGCTGCCGCTCCGGCTGCAGCGGCTTCCGGGTCGAGGTAGCGTCCGGCGCCGTTCGGCGTCCCATCCGCGTTGATGTCGTAGACGAGCGGCATACCCGTCGGGATGTTCACCCCGGCGATGTCGGTGTCCGAGATCCCGTCGAGGTGCTTCACGAGTGCGCGGAGTGAATTGCCGTGCGCGGTGACGAGCACCGTCTTGCCGGCATTCAGGTCGGGCAGAATGCTCTGCTCCCAGTAGGGCAGCATGCGATCGATCACGTCGGCGAGGCACTCGGTCCTCGGTCGCTCACCGTCGATGTCGGCATAGCGCGGATCGTCGGCCTGCGACCACTCGCTCGCGTCGTCGAGCGCGGGGGGCGGGGTGTCGAACGAACGCCGCCACTCCATGAACTGCTCCTCGCCGTACTTCTCCAGCGTCTCAGCCTTGTCGAGGCCCTGCAGGGCGCCGTAATGCCGCTCGTTGAGACGCCACGAACGACGAACCGGGACCCAGAGCCGATCGGCGCTGTCGAGTGCGAGGTGAGCGGTCTGAATCGCGCGGCTCAGCAGCGAGGTGTGCAGCACATCGGGGAGCAGACCTGCCTCGGCGAGCAGCTCGCCTCCGCGCTTCGCCTCGGCGCGCCCCTGGTCGGTGAGCCGCACATCGACCCAGCCGGTGAACAGGTTCTTCTGGTTCCACTCGCTCTGCCCGTGACGGAGCAGGATCAACGTATTCGTCATGCTCACCAGTCTATGGGGAGACCACCGCTCCCCGCCGCGCGGCTCATAGACGTTTCAACCGCGGCACCGAGCGTGCAGCGCCGGCGCTCGACGGAACGATGACCTCCTGCGTTGCGGCGATCGGGTCGCCCGGCGCGGCCTGCGGGTCGGCGCCCTCCGGGCCGCCGCGGACTTCGAGTGCGACGTCTTCGGCGACGGATCGCTTGAGGAGTGCGAGAGCGATGCCGCCCCACTCGTGGTGCAGCGCGGCGCGCGTGACGCGGCCGACCGGCCGTGCCCCCGGCTCCGTGGCTGAACCCGGCCCGGCGAACACGAGCGCTCCGGCCACCGGCAGCTCACCGCCGGTGCCGTCGAGGTGGAGCAGCGCGAGACGACGGGGCGGATGCCCCAGGTTGTGCACTTTCGCCACGGTCTCCTGACCGCGGTAGCAGCCCTTCGTGAGGTGGACGGCGGTGCGCAACCAATCGAGCTCGTGCGGAATCGTGCGTTCATCGACGTCTCCCGCCTGCGAGGGTCGCCACGCTCGCACCTCGAGCGCATCGAGTGCGAGCACGCCCGCTGCGCGCACGGCACCGCGGGTCACGAGGTCGACCACGGATGCGAGGCGTTCGCGTTCGAAGACGAAGTGGGTGGCCGACCAGTGCGCACCCGCGTGCTCCGCATCGTCCCGGGCGTACTGCACGCCTCCGCGTGCCACCGCGGACCAGGGGTCTCGCCACTCGGCCGCAGGTCCGAGGCTGTGCAGGGCGTCGCGTGCGTCGCCCTCGAAGGCGAGCACCGTCGCGTACTTCTCGCTGCGGTCCTCCACCTCGACGCGCAATGCGAAGCGCATTCGCGTGAGGAACGCAGCAAGGGGGGCCGCTGAGCCGGCGTCGACCAGCAGCCACGTCCGCTCACCGTCATCGACGACGCGCACGGCGCGCTCGATTCGCCCGTTCGGGTCGAGCAGAAGCGTCTCGGTGCTCTCGCCCGGTCGGAGCGCGAGCAGATGCTGACTCGTCATGGAGTGCAGCCAACTCAGTCGATCCGCCCCCGATACGACGACGATGCCGTGATGCGAGAGGTCGACGATTGCGCCTCCCGCTTCCAGCGCTCGCTGCTCGAGCAGCGGCTCGCCGTAGTGCGACGCCACGCCCTCGTCCGATGCAACGCGCCCCGGCAGCTCGGAGAACGGCGTCACGTCGACTCCGCGCCCCTCGGCGTCACTCTCGAGAACGCTCAGCGCTGTCCCTTGAAGAGCTTGTAGATGACCGTGCCCGACACCCAGGCGATCGCGAGTGAGGCCAGGCCGAGCAGGCCGAGGTAGAAGAGTTCGAGCGCGAGAAGCATGACGACAGTCTACATCGCCTGCGCGACTTCTCAGTTAGAGGACGAGTCCGACCACGTCGATGATCGCGATGATGACCACCGAACCCGCCACGCTGAACGAGACGCGCGTGATGAACCCTTCGCGCTGCGCGGTGCCGAGCTGCAGTGCGAACGTCACGAGCGCTGAGACTCCCACCGCGAGCACGAGCCACGAGAAGCGTTCTTCTGGCGCGGTGAGCAGGGTGACGAGCGTGCCCATGACGGCCGCCGCCGCCCACGCGAGGATCAGCCGCGGTACGTGCCAGGAGTGCGCATCGGGCATCTCCGCGGTCTCGGGGGGCATCTCGGTCATTGCGCCATTCTTCCACACGCCGCGAAACAGCCCGGCGAGCTCGAAACACTCGCGAAACGGGGGCGAAACAGGCCGCACAGTACTATTTGGTGCAGGCCACGAGACGAGGAAGGACGGGTAGATGCAACTCCTCTGCCTCTCAGATCGCGATCCGGCTGATTCACTCCCCGGGCTCGACCTCCTCCCGCACGATGTGCGCACCTCGCCGCTCTCCCTCCGAGTTCCGGAGACCATGGCGGATCGATTCGATGCCGTGCTCATCGACGGCACGCTCGACGCCCGCCGTGCACGCAGCGCGTGCCTCAGCATGGTCGATGGGAGCGAGACGCCGCGCGTGGTCATCCTCCCCGAGGTGGCGCTCACGGCGCTGACCCCGGATTGGGGCGTGCAGGAACTGCTCCTGCCGACCGCGAGCCCCGTCGAGATCGAGCTCCGGCTGCGACTGCTCGAGCGCCCCAGGGCTGCCGCGCAGCCGGCCGCCGTGCACGCCGCCGGAGTCGTCATCGACGAATCGAACTTCACCGCTCGGCTCTTCGGCCGTCCGCTCGACCTCACCTACAAGGAGTTCGAGTTGCTGCACTTCCTCGCGGGCAACCCCGGTCGCGTGTTCACGCGCGAGCAGCTGCTGAGCGAGGTGTGGGGCACCGACTACTTCGGCGGCACGCGCACCGTCGACGTGCACGTGCGACGTCTCCGTGCGAAGCTGGGCGAACACGAGGGTCTGATCAGTACGGTGCGCGGGGTCGGCTACGGCTTCGCACGGGCCCGTATCGAGGAGGAAGAGACGGAATGACGCATCTCGAGTCGTACGCCGCAACCCGCCCGTCCGACTTCGAGCTCGCCCGGCGCATCATCGCCGCGGCGCATGAGCACGATGGAGCGTCGCCCGTCTCCGATCAGGCACTGCTCGCAGCGGCGCAGGGCGAGCGATCGCTGCTCCTGTTCCGGGGCGATGCGAACGCGGATCCCGTGGCCGTCGGCGTCGTCGGCCAGGGCGAGGTCGATCTCGTCGTGCTCCCGGAGGCGCGTGGGAACGGAGTCGGCACTGCAGCCCTCGCCGAACTGCTGCAGCGCGTCGACACCGAGGCGCTCGCGTGGGCGCACGGCGAGAATCCGGCGGCCGAGGCCCTCCTGCGCCGCGCCGGCTTCACCCCGGTGCGCTCGCTCTATCGCATGGCCCTCGATCCCGCGCTGCTCCCGCAGCCCGGTTCGGACGCGGTCGCACTCGACCTGCCAGACGGGTTCGAGCTGCGCCCATTCGACCCCGAGCGACCCGACGACGCCGGCAGGTGGGTGCGGGCGAACGCCGCAGCCTTCGCGACGCACCCCGAGCAGGGGCGCGTCACCGAATCGGACTTCGCCTTGATGCGGGCCGAAGAGTGGTTCGACCCGGAAGATCTGCTGCTCCTCATCGACGGCACCGGCGAGGCCGCGGGATCGACGTGGATCAAGACGCTCCGTGATCCCGAGGTCGAGACGGAGCTCTACGCCGTCGGAGTGCGCCCGGAGTCCGCGGGGCAGGGACTCGGGGGCCTGCTCCTCGACGCGACACTCGCTCGCATGGCGCAGCACCGGCCGCAGCGGGTCTCGCTGTACGTCGACGGCGACAACGATCGCGCCGTGCGCATGTACGAACGCGCGGGGTTCACCATCGATTCACGCAGTCGCCAGTGGAGAACGGCCTCACCGGCCTCCCCTGGTGCCACAATGGATCCATGAACGACGAACCGCGCGACCCCTCCGATGTCCGGGTCGAACTCCCAGCAGACCGGTACATCGACCGCGAGCTGAGCTGGCTCGACTTCAACCAGCGCGTGCTCGAGCTCGCAGAGGACCCGTCGACGCCGGTGCTCGAGCGGGCGAACTTCCTCGCGATCTTCGCCGCGAACCTGGACGAGTTCTTCATGGTGCGCGTCGCCGGCCTGCGACGGCGCATCATCACCGGCCTCGCGGTTCCGACGAACGTGGGACGCGCTCCGACCGACGTGCTCGCGAACATCAACCGACGCGCCTACGAGTTGCAGTTGCGGCACGCCGAGTGCTTCCGCGGTCACGTGCAGCCCGCGCTCGCCGAGTCCGGAATCAACATCGTCGACTGGGATGAGCTCGATGACGCGGATCGCGAGATCCTCACCGACTACTACGAGCAGCGGATCTACCCCGTGCTCATGCCGCTCGCCGTCGACCCGGCGCACCCATTCCCCTACATCTCCGGCCGCGCCCTCAACCTGTCGATCCGGGTGCGCAACCCGAACACCGACAAGATCGAGTTCGCGCGCCTCAAGGTGCCGCAGATGATCCCGCGCTACGTCCGCGTCGACGGTCGAGAGAGCGTCGACAACGTGCGCTTCATCCCGCTCGAAGAGCTCATCGCGAATCAGCTGGGCGGCCTCTTCCCCGGCATGGAGGTCATCGACCACCACGTCTTCCGCGTGACGCGCAATGAAGATGTCGAGATCGAAGAGGACGAGACCGAGAATCTGATTCAGGCGCTCGAGAAGGAGCTGCTGCGCCGCCGCTTCGGCCCACCCATCCGCCTGGAGATCTCGGATGACATGGATGAGGCGACGCTCGAACTGCTCGTGCGCGAATTCGACATCGACGAGCAGCAGGTCTACACCCTTCCGGCACCGCTCGATCTCAGCGGCCTGTTCGCCCTCACGCGGGTGGCGCGGCCCGACCTGAAGTTCAAGCCGCACATCCCGGTCACCCACCCCCAGTTCCGCGTCGGAGCTCCGAGCGACAAGCTCGACACGTTCGCCGCCATCGCTCGGCGCGAGGTGCTCGTGCACCACCCCTACGAGTCGTTCGCCACGAGTGTGCAGGCGTTCGTCGAACAGGCCGCGACCGATCCCGATGTGCTCGCCATCAAGCAGACGCTGTATCGCACCTCCGGCGACAGCCCCATCGTGGCGTCGCTCATCAAGGCCGCGGAAGCCGGCAAGCAGGTGCTCGCGCTCGTCGAGGTGAAGGCGCGGTTCGACGAAGAGGCGAACATCACGTGGGCCCGCAAGCTCGAGCAGGCCGGGGTGCACGTCGTATACGGGCTCGTCGGATTGAAGACGCACTGCAAGCTCGTCCACGTGATCCGCGAAGAAGGCGGTCGCCTCGCGCACTACTGTCATATCGGGACCGGCAACTACAATCCGAAGACCAGTCGCATCTACGAGGACTTCGGGCTGTTCACATCGTCCCCCGAGGTGGGACGCGACGTCACGAAGCTCTTCAACGTACTGTCCGGTTACGCCATCGAGACGGACTACGACCGCCTCCTCGTCGCCCCGCTGCAGCTGCGCAGCGGACTCCTCGAACGCATCGAGCGCGAGGCGGAGCATGCACGCGCCGGCCGCCCGAGCGGCATTCGACTCAAAGGCAACTCGATGGTCGACGAGACCATCATCGACGCGCTCTACCGCGCGAGCCAGGCCGGTGTGCCCATCGACGTGTGGATGCGCGGCATCTGCTCGATCCGCGCCGAAGTGCCGGGCCTCTCCGAGACGATTCGCGTCCGGTCCGTGCTGGGCCGCTACCTCGAGCACTCGCGCATCTACTCGTTCGAGAACGGCGGAGAGCGCGAAGTGTTCATCGGCAGCGCCGACCTCATGCACCGCAACCTCGACCGTCGCATCGAGGTGCTCGTCCGCCTCGATGAGCGCGAACACCTCGAGCGCATCTCCCGCTTCTTCGACTTCGCCTTCAGCGACGACGTCTCGTCGTGGCGCATGCTGCCGGATGGCAGCTGGCATCGGAGCGTGACGAACGAGGCCGGCGAAGTGCTCCCCGATCTGCAGGATCTGGTCATGGAGGATCGCACCGAGGCGCGCCGTGCGCGGAGATCGCGGTGACGGAGGAGGTCTTCGCCGCCGGAACCGTCTGCTGGACCCGCGATGCCCGCGCTGACGGGAGCGAGCAGGTGCTCGTGCTCGTCATCCACCGACCGAAACGACGAGACATCTCGTTTCCGAAGGGCAAGCTCGAACCAGGCGAGAGCCTGCCGCAGGCCGCGGTGCGCGAGACTCGCGAGGAGACCGGGCTGAAGGTGCGGCTCGATCAGCATCTCGGCACGATCCGCTACGACCTCAGCGGCAACCGTCGGAAGACGGTGCAGTACTGGGCCGTCCAGGTCCCGAGGAAGCGTGCGCTCGAAGCCGCGTTTCAGCCGAACGGCGAGGTCGATGCGATCGAGTGGGTGCCCATCGACGAGGTGCGCGGGCGGCTCACCTATTCCGCCGATCAAGAGCTCTTCGACGTCTTCCTGAAACTGGCCGAGCACGATCACCTCGACAGCTTCTCCGTGACGCTGCTGCGCCACGGGAAAGCACTTCCGCGCGCTCAGAGCGGTGAGCCAGACCATCTCCGCCCGTTGACCGACTTCGGGAAGGCTCAAGCCGCCGCCCTGGTGCCGATCCTCGATGCATTCGGACCGCGGCGCATCTACACGTCGACGGCTGTGCGATGCGTGGAGACCGTCAGACCGTTCGCCGAGCGTCGGCGCAAACCGGCGCGGCTCACCGACGCGATCAGCCAGGACTCGTGGGATGCGGGCGAACTCGCGGGGCTGCGCGAACTGATCGCCGCGATCGTCAGCCGCGGCAAGAACGTGCTGCTCTGCAGCCACCGACCCGTGCTGCCGGATCTCGCTCGCGAGCTCGCACTCGCCACCGGAGGTCGCATCGGCGCCTATCTGGAAGAAGCAACCACGCTGCCGACCGCCGGGTTCTCCGTATTCCATCTGTCGCGGCGGCACCCCGAGGCGGGCATCCTCTCCGTTGAGACGTACCCGCTGAAGCACTGACCCCGAAGCCTCGGGATGGCCGGAAGGGCCCCGCGGAGCAGGTGCAGCCGTCCGCCGGCTGCGGATGCCGGCGGCGTGAGTTCACCTGTTGTTCACCCTCTGGCAGACCCCGCGTCACGCAGGATGCTTAGCGTGGTGCTGTGGTCGTTTGAGGCCATCACCTCACATCCGTTTCCAGATTGGATCAATCTCAAGTGAAGCTCTCCGCATTCGCCAAGATCGCCGCTATCGGCGGTATTGCTGCACTCACGCTGACCTCCTGTGCCGCCAACGAAGGCGGCAGCGCCTCCGGAAGCGATGACTCGGCTGCAACCTCGAGCCTCTCCGGCGAACTCGTCGGCGCCGGCGCCTCGTCGCAGGGCTCGGCCCAGGAAGTCTGGGTCGCCGGCTTCCAGACCGCGAACCCCGACGTCACGGTGAACTACGAGCCCTCCGGCTCGGGCGCCGGCCGCGAGACCTTCCAGCAGGGCGCGAGCGCCTTCGCGGGCTCCGACCGTGCGTTCAAGGCCGAAGAGATCTCGGCGGGCCCCTTCGACGGTTGCGCCACCGGCGACATCGTCGAGTTCCCCGCCTACATCTCCCCGATCGCAGTGATCTTCAACGTCGAGGGCGTCGATTCGCTGAAGCTCGACGCACCGACCGTTGCGAAGATCTTCTCCGGCGCCATCACCAGCTGGAACGACCCGGCCATCGCCGACCAGAACCCCGACGTCGAGCTGCCCGAGGGCAACATCACCGCCGTGCACCGCTCCGACGACTCCGGCACCACGGGCAACTTCACCGAGTACCTCGCGGCAGCAGCGGCCGATGACTGGACCGCCGGTTCCATCGAGACCTGGCCGACCGAGTTCGGCGGCGAAGGCGCGCAGGGCACCTCGGGCGTCGTCAGCGCGGTGAAGAACGGCAGCGGCACCATCGGTTACGCCGACGCTTCGCAGGCCGGCGACCTCGGCACCGTCGACATCAAGGTCGGCGAGGATTACGTGCCGTACTCCCCCGAGGCCGCCGCAGCCATCGTCGACGCTTCGTCGCTCGAGGAGGGCCGCACCGAAGGCGACCTCGCCATCACGCTCGATCGCACCTCGACCGAGGACGGCGTCTACCCGATCGTGCTCGTGAGCTACCTCATCGGGTGCGCCGAGTACGAGGATGCGGCGAACGCCGAGCTCGTGAAGTCGTACTTCAGCTACATCGTGAGCGAAGAAGGCCAGTCGGCGGCTCAGGAATCGGCCGGCAACGCGCCGATCTCCGAAGACCTCCGCGGCCAGGTGCAGACCGCGATCGACTCGATCAGCTGATCTCCGAGGTGGGAGGGGCGCGGACGTGTCGCGCCCCTCCCACCTCCGATCGCCGCCAGGTGATCCCCCCAGCAGTTCCCTCCCAGACCTCGGAGACTCAGTGACCGTCACTTCCGCCCCCGCCAAGCCGGTGCTCAGCATCGGCGACCGCGTCTTCTCGCGCTCCGCGGTCTTCGCGGGCAGCATGATCCTCGTCACCCTCGCTGCCGTCGCGATCTTCCTCATCGTGCAGAGCGTCCCCGCCTTCGTCGCCACCGATGAAAGCGCGTCGCTGCTCACCAGCAACTTCTGGTCGTACGTCGGTCCGCTCGTCTTCGGTACGGTCTGGGCCGCTGCTCTCGCCCTCCTGATCGCGCTCCCGCTGGCGATCGGCATCGCCCTCTTCATCTCCCACTACGCGCCTCGCCAGCTCGCGCAGGTACTCGGCTACATCGTGGATCTGCTCGCGGCAGTGCCGAGCGTCGTATTCGGCCTGTGGGGCATCGGCGTGCTCGCGCCCGCGGCACGCCCGATCTTCGAGTGGCTCAACACGTACCTCGGGTGGATCCCGTTCTTCAGCGGCACGGTCAGCGGCACCGGTCGCACCATCCTGACGGCCGCGCTCGTGCTCGCCGTGATGATCCTCCCGATCATGACGGCGATCTGCCGCGAGATCTTCCTGCAGGCGCCCGTGCTGCACGAGGAGGCCGCGCTGGCGCTCGGCGCGACCCGCTGGGAGATGATCCGCATGGCGGTGCTCCCCTTCGGTCGCCCCGGCATCATCTCTGCCGCCATGCTCGGCCTCGGGCGAGCGCTCGGTGAGACGATGGCCGTCGCGATGGTGCTCTCGGCCACCGGTCTCGTCTCGTTCCGGCTGCTCACCTCCGAGAACCCCTCGACGATCGCGGCGAACATCGCCCTCTCGTTCCCGGAGGCCTACGGGGAGAACATCAACGTGCTCATCGCCACCGGCCTCATCCTGTTCATCGTCACCTTCCTGGTGAACGCGCTCGCTCGCTGGATCGTGAGCCGCCGCGCCGAGTTCTCGGCGGCCAACTGATGCTCCAGCAGACCGAACCGAAACAAGAGGGGACCACTTCCGTGGCCATCACCGTCCGCCCCGTCCGCGCAGGTTCTTCGCTCGCCGGCAACCGGTTGTCGCGCTCGACGCCGTGGTTCGTGCTCGTCGGCTGCCTCGCCGCAGCGTTCGCACTCTTCGGCCTTCTCGCCGCGTCTTCCGGCAGCGAGTTCTCGATCGTGGGCGCGGTGCTCATCGGTGCGATCGCCTACGTGCTCGTGATCACGATCATGTCGGCCGCCGTCGAGGGCAGTCGCCAGGCCATGGACCGCTTCATCACGGCCATCGTCTCCGGAGCGTTCCTGCTCGCCATGGTGCCGCTGGTCTCGGTCGCGATCACCGTGGTCTCGAACGGCCTCGCACGCTTCGACGCCGAGTTCTTCAACTCCTCCATGCGCAACGTCACGGGCGAGGGCGGCGGTGCGCTCCACGCCATGATCGGCACGCTGCTGATCACGCTCGCGGCCTCGGTCATCTCGGTGCCGCTCGGCCTCATGACGTCGATCTACCTCGTCGAGTACGGACGCGGGCGGGTGGCGAAGACCATCACCTTCCTCGTCGACGTCATGACGGGCATCCCCTCGATCGTCGCCGGCCTGTTCGCCTACGCGGTCTTCGCGCTCTTCCTCGGCCCCGGCGTGCGCATGGGCATCGTCGGCGCGGTAGCCCTCTCAGTGCTGATGATCCCGGTCGTCGTCCGTTCGAGCGAGGAGATGCTCCGCCTCGTTCCCAATGAGCTGCGAGAAGCCTCGTACGCCCTGGGGGTGCCGAAGTGGCGCACCATCACCAAGGTCGTCCTGCCCACCTCCATCGCGGGCATCACCACCGGCATCATGCTCTCCATCGCTCGCGTCATTGGCGAGACGGCGCCGCTGCTCATCACCGCCGGGTTCACCGCCTCGATGAACTACGACCTCTTCTCGGACCGCATGCAGTCGCTGCCCGTGTACGTGTACACGCAGTTCATGAACCAGGGCAACCCGGCCGAAGCCTTCATCGACCGCGCCTGGGCCGCAGCGCTCGCGCTGATCCTCATCGTCATGGCGCTCAACCTGCTCGGCCGTCTCATCGCCCGCTGGTTCGCCCCTAAGACCGGCCGCTGAGCCGCTCCCCTTTCCGCAGACTCCGAACGAAAGAATCACCATGTCGAAGCGCATCGAGGTCAAAGACCTCAACGTCTACTACTCGAAGTTCCTGGCGGTCGAGGATGTCTCGATCAACATCGAACCCCGCAGCGTCACCGCGTTCATCGGCCCCTCGGGTTGCGGCAAGTCGACCTTCCTGCGCACGCTCAACCGCATGCACGAGGTCATCCCCGGCGCGCGCGTCGAAGGCGAAGTCCTGCTCGACGGAGAGGACCTCTACGGCACCGGCGTCGACCCCGTGCTCGTGCGTCGCCAGGTGGGCATGGTGTTCCAGCGCCCCAATCCCTTCCCCACCATGTCGATCCGCGACAACGTGCTCGCCGGCGTGCGCCTCAACGACCGCCGCATGTCGAAGGGCGACTCCGATGCGCTCGTCGAGAAGTCGCTGGTCGGCGCGAACCTCTGGAACGAGGTGAAGGATCGCCTCGACAAGCCGGGCTCAGGGCTCTCGGGCGGGCAGCAGCAGCGACTCTGCATCGCACGCGCCATCGCCGTCGAACCCGAGGTGCTCCTCATGGACGAGCCCTGCTCGGCGCTCGACCCGATCTCGACCCTCGCCATCGAGGATCTCATCGATCAGCTCAAGCAGGAGTACACGATCGTCATCGTGACCCACAACATGCAGCAGGCCTCCCGCGTCTCCGACCGCACCGCGTTCTTCAACATCGCGGGCACGGGCAAGCCGGGCAAGCTCATCGAGTACGACGACACCTCGACGATCTTCTCCACGCCGTCCGTCCAGGCGACCGAGGATTACGTCTCGGGCCGCTTCGGGTAACTCGCCCGAGGGGCAGCAGCCCCGGTGCGCGCCGGTGTTCGGCGCGCACCGGGGCTGCTGCGTTGGGGTCAGTCCTCGTCGCGGTTCGGCATCTCATCCGCGTGAGGCATGCGGTCGCGATCGTAGGTGATCTCCGTGTACCCGTGCGGCACCGGCACGCCTTCTGGGCCGATGTTGACGAACACGATGCGCTCGATCGACAGGATCGTCTTGCGCGTGATCATATTTCGCACCACGGCGCGCATCGTGAGCGAGGTCCTGCCGAATTCGGTCGCGACCAGTCCCATCTCGATGAGGTCGCCCTCGCGCGCCGACGCCTCGAAGTTGATCTCCGAGATCAGCTTCGTCACGACGTGCGGGTTGCCGAGCTGAATGATGGCGTAGATCGCCGCCTCTTCATCGATCCAACGCAGTAGGCTCCCCCCGAAGAGCGAACCGTTCGCGTTCATGTCTTCCGGCCGCACCCACTTGCGCGTGGAGAAGTTGATGCCGTCTGCGTGCGCGTACTGAGATCTCATGCACCCGAGCTTAGAACGCGCGCATTTCGAGCAGGAGAACAGCGATGTTTCGGGATCGAGAACGCGAGCGCTTCAGGCCGCCCTCGCCAGGGCATGAAAAGACCGAGCCGCAGAAACGCCTCTCGGCGGAAGGCCGCTCGAAGCGGCGAAAATTGGAGCCCGGGGTTACTGCGGCCCGGCACGAACCAGTTTAGCGCAGCGTGCGCTCCGCGCGAGGGCGTGCCGTTTGCGCTGGGCGAACGCGCTGCTGCTGCTCATCGGCGCGAACACGAGGATTCCCACCGAGAGCGACCCCATCGTCGGCGAATGCTCCCTCGTGCCCGCGAGTACCTCTCGACACCCACACCGCTACGAGAGCGTGCCGTCGCGCCAGCGCCGCGAACCGGCGTGGAGGTCGCTCGCGAACGTCGAGTAGCGCAGGGAACGGGTCGTGAGCTCCGAGGCGTGCGCGTCGTCGTGCACATCGCGCGTATCGGCGAGATCGGCGGCGCCGAGCGACATGATGCGGCAGTAGCTCGACGAGCGTTCGAGAGCGCCGCCCAGGTCTCCGGCGAAGACACCGCGGAGGATGGTCTCGCAGAGTCCGGCGATCGACTCCGGGGTCACCGGCTCGGCTGCACCAGCGACCACCGGATCGATCGTCGCCGTGGCTGCCGCGCCGCGGCGGAAGAGGTCAGCTGATCCTTCGGGATCAGCGTCGACGACGCGGCGCAGCAGGTACAGCCGCCACAGCACACCCGCCAGCGAGTGCGAGCTCTCGCCCGCCCACAGTTCGGCGATGTCATCGAGCCCGGTCCCCGAAGCGAGCCCGACGACTCGCTCGACGACATCGGGGTCGGCGACGCTGCGCACACGGTCGAGCAGCGCCCACGAGGTCTCCTGGGCGAGCCGGCGAGCCGCCTCCGGTTCGTCGGACCCGATGATCCAATCGAAGGTGAAACTCGGCTGCAACACAGGGCGCTGGTGATCGCGTGACATCGGCCTCTTTCACGGTTCAATCGGGACGGGAAGCGCGCGAGCGCATCGCGGACTTCGCGAGTCTACGCCGCTTCGCGCACCACGACGCACAGCCCTCGCTCGACCCCGGGGAGTACCATTGAGGTCTCGCGATGATCCACACTTCACGGTGGAAGTGCAACCCCCTGGGCGCCGCCCGGGCGAGATGGCAACGTGGTGGATGTTCCCGATACAGGGAATGCGCCCCATCATCGAAGGAGGACTGCATGAGTGCATCTGACAAGATTTCCGCAGCAGGAGACAAGCTGAAGGGCAACGCCAAGGAGGCCGCTGGCCGGGCAACCGGAGACGACAGCAAGGTCGCCGAGGGCAAGCTCGATCAGGCCAAGGGCGATATGAAGCAGGCCGGCGCGAACGCGAAGGATTCTGCGAAGGACGTCTTCGACAAGTAGTCGAAGCGGACGAGAACGGCCCTGCACTTCTTCGGGAGTGCAGGGCCGTTCTGCGTGCTCCGGCCGAGACGGCTGCTGTCGCGGACGCGCGTCGAGCACTCTTGCACGTGGTGCCCCCAGTAGGGATCGAACCTACGACCTGCGGATTAAAAGTCCGTAGCTCTACCGCTGAGCTATAGGGGCCAACCCGAATAGCTTAGCGGATTCGAGGCGGCCGGCTCATCTCGGCGCGACGAGCTTCGCGCACGCCGGGAGCGCACGCGTTCCGTCAGTGGATGAAGACGAGGAGTGCGGCGACGGCGACGAAGAGGCTGCCGAACACCGCGTTGAGCACCCGCTGGCCCCGAGCGGTCGCGGTGTAGCGGCGAAAGGGCCGGGCCGCCACCGCGAAGAAGCCCCACATCACGATCACGTCGACGCCGACGGCGGTCGCGACGAGGATCAGGTACTGCGGCATGATCGGTGCGTCCGTGTTGATGAACTGCGGGATGAAGGCCAAGAAGAACACGATCGCTTTGGGATTCAGCAGATTCACCCAGAATCCCCGGCGCAGCATCGCCATCCGCGTCGTCGCTTTCCGCGCCCCCTCCGAGTCGGCGGCTGGAGGCTGGGGCTTCGTGAAGATGAGGCGGAGACCGAGGTACACGAGGTAGGCAGCGCCCGCGTAACGAATCGCGTTGAAGAGTGCTGGGGTGCTGGCGACGAGCACCCCGACCCCGGCGGCGACGATGACGATGTGCACGAGCAGCGCGAGCTCTTGCCCGAGCACTCCCCAGATCGACCGGCGCCATCCGACCGCGAGTGAGTTCGACATCGTGTTGATCGCTCCGGCCCCGGGAGTGATGCAGATGACGACGGTGGCCGCCAGCAGGGAGAGCCAGATCGCGAGAGACACGAGCACAGTGTAACGGCGCGCGGGCGCGCGATTTTCACCAGGCCCCGCTCCCCTGCTAGAATCGATCGCTGTCAGGGTCTGTGGCGCAGTTGGTAGCGCGTCTCGTTCGCAATGAGAAGGTCAGGGGTTCGATTCCCCTCAGATCCACCGGTCAGAGTCTCGGTTTCCTCGTGGAGCCGAGACTCTTCTGCGTTCGGCGACTCGTCGCGAGATCGAGCTCAGGACTCAGCTCGGACGGAGCCCGAGCGCAGCGTCCGGCCCGTTACTCGGCCGCTTCCACGTGCACGCGGAGGACGTCGGGCGCGAGGCCGATGGCCCAGGCGGCCACATCGGTGACGAAGTGGTCGAAGGCGGGATGCGCGAAGTCGCCGAGGTCGTTCGCGTAGGCGCCGACGCCATCGATCGCGATGAAGATGCGGATGCAGGCGACGAGGGGGTCGGGGCACGTGAATTCCTCAGCGGCGACACCGGCCTGCAGGATCGCGACGAGCTCATCCCGATCGAGTCGCTCCTGCTCGGCGACGGCTCTGGCCAGCTCGGGGCGGAAGCGCGAGAGGTTGCGGGCGTTGAGCCAGAAACGGGCGAGGTCGATGGCGTCGCCGCTCTCGACGCGTCGGATCATCGTCGCGAGGCGTCGGGTCGGCGCACCCTCCGACGCGAAGAGCGTTGTGCGCTCGATCGATATCGCTCGCTCGAACGCCGCAATCACGAGTGCCTCGGACGACGAGAAGTAGTGGTGCACGAGGCTCGGCTGCACGCCCAGCGGCTCGGCGACCGCGCGGAGCGTCACCGATTCGAGGCCGTGGGCGATCGCGATCTCCGCGGCTCGGTCGAGAATCTGCTGACGTCGTTCGGTCGGCGCTTTACGGGTCCTCGTTGCGCGCGCGGGTGACACCATGCCTCGGAGTCTACGAGATGCGTGCCCCACGCGCTATTGAAGTGTGCTTCAATAGTGGCCGAACGCCATCTATCGAAAGAGGATTTCAATGCCGAAATCGCCCCCGACACCACCGTCATCGCTGCCGCAGCAGCTCGACCGCGCCTCCCGCCCTGAGACGCGCGGCATCGACCTCGTGCCGCACACCGAGCGACACGGACGGGCGCGCGACCTCTTCACGGTGTGGGCGGCCCCCAACATCAGCGTTCTCAACTTCACGATCGGCGCGACGCTCACGCTCGTACTGGGACTCGAGATCTGGCAGGCGCTGCTCGTCGTCGTCGCAGCGCAACTGCTCTGGGTGCTCCCGGGAGTCGTCGCGATCAGCGGGCCCGCCGCCGGCACCTCCGGGTCCGTCGTGCAGCGGGCGATCTACGGGATCCGCGGCAACAAGGCGGTCATCGCGATCTACGGCTGGTTCATCTCGGGAGTATTCCTCGCCCTCAACTGGGTCGCCTCCTCGTTCATGGGCGCGGAGCTCCTCATGCGCTGGGGGTTCCCAGACCACCTCGCCGCCCTGATCCTCGTCTCCATCGCGGTCTCGGCCTGCACCGTGCTCATCGCGGTGTTCGGCCACGGACTGATCCTCCGCTCCTACACCTGGGTGACGATCGGCCTCCTGCTCGTGTTCGTCATCGTGACCGCCTGCATCCTGCCGCGGGTCGACTTCGGATACGCGCAGCCGGAGCCGCTGACGGGCCTGGCCCTCTGGTCGAGCATCACGATCGGCTTCGCGATCCTCGCCTCCACACCGCTCTCGTACTCGAACAGCGCCGACCTCGCGCGCTACCTGCCGGCCACCACGAGCCCCAAGCGCATCATCGCCGCGACGGCGCTCGGCGGCGCCCTGCCGAGCGCCGTCTTCGTTTCGGTGGGCGCGCTGCTCGGCACCACAGTCTCCCCGGACGGGGCTTCGGAAGGAATCGAGTACGTGCTCTTCGAGTTGCTGCCCGGTTGGCTGGGACCGGTCTTCGTACTCGGCGTCATCGTGAACACCGTCGCGCTGAACGGGATGACCACCTACACGGCCAGCATGGCGTTCCAATCCATCGGCGTGCCGATCCGGCGCATCCCCTCCGCGATCCTCATCGGAGCGCTCGGGACCGGGCTCACAATCGTGCTCGTGCTGTCGACCACCCTGCTCGGTGCCGTGAACCTCATGCTCCAGTTCCTCATCGTCATCTCCGCCCCGACCATGGCGGTGTACGTCGCCGACATCGTGCTGCGGCAGGGCCGCTACGACGGCCTGATGCTCTTCGACGAACGCCCCGGCGGGCCGTTCTGGTATCGCGGCGGATTCGGCATGCCCGGGCTCCTGGCGGTGGTCTCGGGCGGCACAGCGGCGGCACTCTGCATCTCGACTGACGTGTGGACTGGGCCGATAGCGGTGGCGCTCGGATACCTCGACCTGTCGGTACCGGCCGGCATGCTCGTGTCGGCCGCGCTCTACTGGGTGTTCGCCGGTCGCTCGATCAAGCGGGGAGCGAACGCGTGAGCGGGGACGACGCCGAGTGCCGCCGCACCGTCGACCCGTGCGAAGCGCGGCCGACGCTCGACACGTGGCAGGATGCACCGCATCAGCCCTGGTCATTCGCGCACCTGTCCGAGCTCCTGCCGACCGCTCCCGTATCCCGCATCGCCGAGCGCCGGCCTGAGCACGGACGGGGGCAGGGGCTCGAAGCGCTGGAAGCGCTCGTGCCGGGCCTGCGCGCACGGCTCGATGCGACGCACACCGACGCGTTCCTCATACTCCGAGGCGCTGAGGCGACCGCCGAATACGCCCGTTCCGGGCACTCGGTCGACGCCCCGCACCTGCTCATGAGTGTTTCAAAGTCGCTGTGCAGCACCGTCGTCGGCGCGCTCGTGGGCGAAGGGCGCATCGACACCGCGGCGCCGATCACCGCGTATGTGCCCGAGCTCTGCGGTTCGGTGTTCGACGGGCCCAGCGTGCAGCAGCTCCTCGACATGGAGATATCGATCGACTACTCCGAGAACTACCTCGACCCACGGTCAGAGGTGCAGACGCACGATCGCGCTTCAGGGTGGCGCAGCAGGCAGCCGAACGATCCGGCGCACGACCGCGCCTTCCTGAGGACACTGCGAGGGCTCGGCGCCGTCGGCGAGTTCCAGTACTGCTCCGCATCGACGGATGTACTCGCATGGATCGTCGAGCGGGCGAGCGGGCTGAGGTATCCGCAGGCCCTCTCCCAGTATCTCTGGGCGAAGATCGGGGCGGATCGCGATGCGTCGATCACCGTCGACGCGACGGGCTTCGGATACGCCAACGCCGGCGTCTCGTGCACCGCGCGCGACCTCGCCCGCGTGGGTCGCATGATCCTCGACCGCGGTCTCGCTCCAGGAGGCCGCGTTGTTCCAGGCGAGTGGACGGACGCGCTGCTCGCCGGCGGATCGGCGACGGCGATGGCACCGAGTGGATGGACGGCGGCGTTTCCCGGCGGCAGCTACACCCGGCAGTGGTGGTGCACCGGAAACTCCCGCGGCAACATCGCCGCGATCGGGATCCACGGCCAGCACCTCTGGCTCGATCCTCCGAGTGACAGCGTCATCGTGAAGCTCTCGTCGTGGCCCAGGCCCGACGACGATGCTGCGCATGCTGAGCAGACGCGCTTGCTCATGGACGTGTGCGAAGCGCTCGACGCGACCTGAACGAACGGGGAGTCGACCAGAGTTCTGAGCTCGGTGCAGGTTGCCGACTGACCACTGAGCGAGCCGACGGGCGTCTCAACCGGCGTTGCGGCGACGGCGAAGCACGGCGTCGAGATCGGGCATGCCGGTGGCAGTATCGCCCACCACGCCCATGTTGCGGAGTCGCTGGCTCGCCTCATGCTGCTGGGCGCGCAGTTCGCGCTGCCTGGCCTGCTCCCGCAGGCGCGCGTCCTCAGCGGCCTGCGCCTGCTGGCGCGCCTGCTCTTCAGCCGCAGCCGACGCTGCAGCGGCACGAGGATCGACCGGCGTCTCTGCGGCCTGAGCGAGCTGCTTGCGCACTTCGCGCAGCAGCATCGAATCCGTCTGGTTCTCCTGCGGCGCGGGGCGCTCCGCACGAGCGCGGGCCCGAGCACGGGCGAGTTCGATGCGCTCCGCGGCCGCGCGCTGAGCTTCCGCGTGCGCCGTCGCAGCGGCCGCCGCATGCGCGGGGTCCGGCGCCTCGACGAGTTGCGGCGCGGATTCCACCACTGCGGTCGCGATCGCCGTGGTCACCTGCTCGGCGGGAACCGCCTGCACTCGTGCTCGACCGGGAGCGAGAAGCACGAGCGCACCGCTCGAAGCGGCGAAGAGTGCGGCCGAACCGATCAGCATCGAGGGCCCGCTTCCACCGATCGCGAAGCCGGCGCCGACGAGCAGCCCGATGAGCCCGAGCAGGGCCCCGAGAGCGGCGGTCGCGCGCACGCGCCGCGCCACCGGTTTCCGCAGCTTCGCCGCACGTTCGGCTGCCGCCTGCTTGCGCTGCATCTGTCGGGCTCGAATCTCTGCACGCACCTGTTCTGCCTCCGCTTCTGCCAGAGCGGCTCGTCGCTCGGCATCTTGACGCTTCTGCGCGCTTCGCAGCATGCGTTCATGCGCGAGCGCCTCCCGCGCTGTGGCCTCGAGACGCACCTCTTGCGGCACCTCAGAGGTCTCCGCCAGCAGGCGAAGGGTGCGCTGGAGCCTCAGCGCATTCTTCTCGGCCGCGCGGAACTCGCGCCGTCGTGCCCAGTTGGGAACCAGCACGGCACCCCACAGGAGCGCGGCGATCACGAAGATCACGCCTCCGCCCAGTACGCCGCCAGTCATGGGGATCACTGTACGGCGTCCGCGCGAGGCGCTGTCATCGGCGCGCCGCGATGCCGCGATGCCACCGCGAATGCGGCCCCGGAGCGCTCAGTCCCGGGATACCCTCGCGACGTAGCCAGCGCTCGCATCGCTTCGCAGAGCGACGAAGACGTCGTGATCGCGCCAGGCCCCATCGATGTGTATGTACGATTCCCTGCGCCCTTCGCGGCGCAGCCCCAGCTTCTCGACGACCCGGAGCGACGGGTCGTTCTCAGGCCGGATGCACACTTCGACGCGATGCAGGCCGAGAGCGGAGAAGAGATGATCGATCACGAGCGCCACAGCCGTCGTGGTGACGCCCCGACCGGCAACGTGCTCCGACACCCAATAGCCGAGCTGCGACGACTGCAGCGCTCCGCCGCTGATCTCGGACACGCTGAGTTGCCCGACGACGACGCCGTCGTAGAGGATCACGAAGGGCATGCCGCTTCCGGCTCGCAACTGCCTGCGCAGGGTGCGGATCATCGGCCGCATCGACACGGATCCCGGAACGACGCTGCGACCCGATGGGTGCGTCGCCTCCCACCGCTGCAGCCAGGAGCGGTTGTCCGTGAGGAGCCTGCGCAGCGGCTCCGCATCCGCCCAGCGGATGATCCGCACGGCCACGCGACCCGACGCGAGCAGCCCCGGGTCGTCGATCTCGCGGCCGAGCGGCACCTCGGTCAGCCCTCGGAGCGCTGCTCGCGGAGGCGGTCCGCGAAGCCGATGACCCACTCGGTGATCTCGTCGCCGAGCTCTTCGTGGTCGACGCCGAGCAACACGTTCGCCTTGATCCAATCGGCGCGGTCGCCGGTGTCGTAGCGCCGCCCGCGGAAGATCACACCGTAGACGGGGCCGTCGCCCTTGCCCTCCGCCAGATAGTTCAGCGCATCGGTGAGCTGGATCTCGCCGCCGCGTCCCGGCGGCAGCTCATCGATGACGTCGAAGATCTCGGGCCGCAGCACATACCGTCCGATGATGGCGAGGTTCGACGGCGCCTCCTCGGCGGAGGGCTTCTCGATGAGCCCCGTGATGCGCACGACGTCGGGATCGTCCGTGGTCTCGACCGCTGCGCATCCGTACAGGTGCACTGACTCGCGCGGCACCTCCATGAGCGCGATGACCGTGGCGCCGCGGGAGTCGTGCTCCGCGATCATGCGATCGAGCAGCGGGTCGCGTGGATCGATGAGGTCATCGCCGAGCAGCACGGCGAAGGACTCGTCGCCGACGTGGCAGCGCGCGCGGCCGACTGCGTGACCGAGCCCGAGGGGCTGCCCCTGACGCAGGAAGTGCACCTCAGCGACCTCGCTCGACTCGCGCACCTTGTCGAGCTTGCCCTCGTCGCCCTTGCGCTCGAGCGAGTACTCGAGCTCGGGAACGCTGTCGAAGTGGTTGAGCAGGTTGTCCTTGTTCCGACCCGTGATGATCAGCACATCGCCCAGCCCGGCCGACGCGGCTTCTTCGACCACGTACTGAATCGCCGGCTTGTCGACGATCGGCAGCATCTCCTTCGGCATGGCCTTCGTGGCCGGGAGGAAACGGGTGCCGAGCCCTGCGGCCGGCACAACGGCCTTCGTCACCGAACGGCTGTGCTTCACCTGCGTGTCAGTCATGAGGTCAGCCTATCCTCCGCGCCCGAGGCGGCAAAGTCGTGCCGGTGGGCTCGCCTCAGACCTATGCTGAGTGCTATGTCTCAGCAGGTGCGCTCGGAGAAGATCGCGGTGCGAGCAGAAGTTCGCGCCCGACGCGCCTCGGCGTCTCCACGCGAACGCGAGCGGCGGCGCGACGCGCTCGCCGGGCAGCTCGTCGACCTGGTCTCCGACTTCGGCGCACGATCGGTGACCGCCTACGTGCCGCTCGGCAGCGAGCCCGACATCGGCGCGTTCTTGGAGTGGGCGTCGCACACGGGCGTGTGCGTGCTGCTCCCGGTGGCGCTGCCAGGTCATCGCATCGAGTGGGCGATCGACACGGGCGCCCGGATCGAGGGTCGGCACGGAATCCGCGAACCCGAGGGCCCCAGACTCGGCACCGAGGCGGCGGGCGACGTCGATCTGCTGCTCGTTCCCGCGTGCGCGGTCGACGCGAGCGGGACCCGTCTGGGGTGGGGGCTCGGGTACTACGACCGGATGCTCGCGACACTGCATCGTCGCCCACCGGTCTACGCGGTCGTCGACGACGAGGACGTGTATCCGTCCCTTCCCCGAGATGCCCACGACGTGCCCGTCGCCGGTGCGGTCACACCGACGCGCATCCTGCGTTTCGCCGACCAGCGAGAGGTGTAAGCCTGCGCCCGCGGAACCGTGCTGGCTCGGCGCTCGCGCGAGCGCGAAGAGGTATCATTGGTGCTTGTGCCTACGTACGCTTATCGCTGCTCTGAATGCGGCCACGCCTTCGATATCTATCAGGCGTTCTCCGACGCATCGCTGACCGAGTGCCCCGAGTGCGGAGGCACGCTGCGCAAGGTGTTCGGTTCACTCGGCGTGACCTTCAACGGCTCCGGGTTCTATCGCACCGATTCCCGGTCTTCCGGCAGCTCATCGGACTCCGGCGCAGGATCGGCTTCGAAGTCGTCAGGGTCGAAGTCCGACTCCGGGTCGAAGTCGGGCTCGGGATCGGGCTCGGGCTCCTCCTCCAGCGGGTCGTCCGCCGGGTCGTCGTCCAGTTGAGCCGATCGGCTACCCCCAGTGGGGCGGCCGATCTCGGCTGAGCGCCTCGTCGCGCGCCGATCGTGTTCCGGCACCGCGCGCGCCGGCCGCGCCGGGCTCGCCCCAGCCCTCCGGCAGGTCCTCAGCAGCGCGCCCGTCGAGCGGGTGCTGCGACGGATGCTGATCGACGCCGGGCGCAGCCGGACGACTGGCGCGACGAGAGCGGCGCTCACGCGGCGACTCCCCTCCGTTCGCGCTCATGCGCGATCGGATCCGGCTGCGCCCTCCCCCGCGTCGTACCCGACGATCCGCGCGATGCGCAGCGCGACCTCGTCGGGATCGGCGAAGAGATCGAAGCTCTGCACGCGGTGGTAGTGCCAGCCCAGACGACGGAGCACCGCAGGTCGCAGCCTCAGCGTGTCGCGAAGGCTGTCACCCCGGTAGTCGCCGGCGGCACCGAGGTCGAGGTCGATCGCGATCGCGCGATCCTCGAGCGACGCCGCGAGCGGAATGGCTCCGCGGTAGTCCATCGCGACGGTCAACCCGAGCGCTGCAAGCCGATCGGCGAGCTCCCCGAGCATCGGATCCCGCTCGGCGGGCAGTGACGGCGCCTCCGGCTCCGGGTGCTCGAAGGCCAGGAGCTCCGCGAGTTCGACGACCCCGTGCTTGATGCGGGCGCGATCGAGGTCCTCCGGCTTGAAGCAGCTGACGATCGTCATCGCACGACGCGCGCGGGTCATGGCGACCGCGAGCAGGCGCTCGCCGCCCGGGCGACCGAGGCCGCCGAAGTTCGACAGCACGCGCCCGTGGGGCGTGCGCCCGAAGCCGATGGAGAAGATCACGCGATCGCGACTCTGCGCCGTCGCCTGCTCGAGCGTGAGCACTGCGAACGGCTCTGCGCGCTCGCCGAGCAGGAAGTCGCGATACTGCGGGAACTTCGAGAACGCCTGCAGCACGGCCTGATACACCCGCACCGCATGCCGCTCGCTCGCAGTGATGACCATCAGCGACTCGCCCGAGCGGTCGCTCGCGTGCTGCAGCACCAGCTGCACCACGCGTTCGACCTCGGCGTCGGTACTCTCGACCGCGCCGGTCTGCTGATCGGGGAGCCCCTGGCCGCCGCGCACGAACTCGTACGTCAGGCTCGAGTGGTTGAGGAAGCTTCCGGCCCAGGGCAGCGACTGAATCGCCCCGCCGTAGAAGCGGCTGTTCACCAGGTTCGTGAGGTCTTCGCCGCCGGCCCGATAACTGCGGGTGAGCGTCAGGGTCGGCAGCACCTCGCCGAGCTGCGCGAATGCCGAGCTGCGGTGCAGTGCGTCGGCGTCGACCGCTTCGCGCTCTTCATCCGACGCGCCCACGGCGATGTCGAAGTGCGAGGGCGTCTGCGTCATGGTGTCGCCGAAGGCGATGACCTGGTCCGCGCGTCGAATGGCGCCGAGGTTCTCGGCGAGCGTCGTCGCTCCAGCATCGACCACCACCGCGGCGTCGAAGCGCATCGAGTCGGGCAGCATGGCGACCTCGTACGGCGACATCGTCCACACGGGGGCGAGCACGCCGAGCAGGTTGGGAGCCCGCTGGGCGAGCGACTGCGGCGAGACGTATCCGCTGCGCAGCGCCTCCCGCATCGCGAGAGCCTCCTGCTTGAAGTCGAGCACCGCGATGCGCCACGAGTCGGCGAGCGAGGCTGCGAGCAGCGCACCGTTCGCTCCCGCGTGCGCGTCGTCGACGAGGCGGAAGTCGGCCTCGAGTCGTTCGATGACGCTCGTGTTCGCGCTCAGCAACGCCTCATTGCTCTGCAGCATGCGTTCGAGCGCGGATTGCCACCAGGCCAGTTCGAGCTCGTCGGCGACGTCTTCAGCTGGCACGTGGCGCGCTGAGAGGTCGTCGAGGAGGGGCTCGAGGTGCGCCGAACGCATGCGCTCGACGATGGCGGTGCGCTCCTGGATGTTCTGCAGCACCTCGGACTCGCGGGCGAGATCCGAAATGCGGCTCGCGAGCCGGGCGAGCGACTGCGTCTTCAGCCGATCGGCGTCCGCCGTGGTGCCGAGCACGCGATCGAGCGCGTCGAGATCTTGGTACGCCGACTGGAAGGCGACGACGACATCCGAGATGCCGAGCGGAACCTCCGGGCGGGCTCCGACCACCGTCGTGTATCGCTGCCAGAGCACGCGCTGCTGCTGGATCTGCACGAGTCGCGAGTACATGTCGGAGATGTGCACCCCGGGTCGCACGTACTCGCGGGCGAGCTTGCGGAGCCGTCGCTTGTTCGCCGCCGACATCTCGTCATCCCCCCGCGGGGCGTGCGCGGCGATGACCTCGGTCAGCGACCGGTCGTACACCTCGGGAGTGAAGCGGTCGAGGGTCTCCCGGATGCCCATGAGCAACCGGAGATAGACGCCGAGCTCGGCGATCGTCTCGTACGGGCGCATCGACGTCTGGCCGATGAGCTCGTTCGACATCGAGATCAGACGCGGCAGCTGGGACTCGGCGAGATCCACCGCCGTACCGTAGGCCGAGCGCGCCTCCTCGGTCGTGCTGAAGCTGACGCCGTACCAGGGCGAATCCTCCGGGCCGTACTGGAACTGCCCCAATCGGGCGACCTCGGTGAGCGCTTCGGCGACCGAGGATCGATCGAGGGTGAGCTGGCCGAGAGCCTGGTCGTCGAGCCGCACCGTCGTACTCGGCGGCCGCTCCTCGAGCGACAGGGCGGTGAGCCTGCGCAGCGCGTCGAGCGGCGAGACGCCGAAGCGCTCGTCGGGTGTGGAGAGCGCCGTCTGATAGTCGAGCAGCACGCCGCGCAGTCGCACCAGTGCTTCATCGACGTCGCGCAGTTGCTCAGTTCGGGCGTTCTCGTTCCGGCTGATCGACTCGACCAGATTGCGCCGCAGACGGCGCGGGCTGACCGAGAGACCCGCGAGACCCACACGGGCCAACCGGTGCGTGATGCCGTCGAGCGTCGCGCGCCGCGGGGAGACGACGAGCACGCGCTTGCCAGCGCGCACGAGGTTGCCGATCGCGTTCACGACGGTCTGCGTGCCGCCGGTGCCCGGGAGAGTGTGCACGACGAGCGAATGGCCGGCGTCGATCTGCGCGAGCACATCGTCCTGCTCCGCGTCAGCGTCGTAGAGGGTCCGATCAGTATCAGGCGACCGCTCATCGGGCGGCGTCGCCGAGACGGGACGATAGGTCGCGGCGAGCTGACGTTTCGCCGGTTCGTTCCCGCAGACCGCAGCGAGCACGGGTGACGTCAGGTCCTTCGCGTCGGCCACCATCGACTGGGCGACATTGTGGAACGACGAGACGACGAGGCGCGGCTGCACCACGAACCCCGGCACCCCGGCCGCCATCTGCCGCAACCGATCGATCACGGGCTGGGGCTTGAAGACGCCCTCCGACTGCGACAGCTCGATGAGGGAGCGCGCATCGACGCTGATGCCGAACTGCTCGCGCATCGCGCGGATCAACTCGGAGTTCACCACGGGGAACTGCTTCAGCTTGAGCTCGAAGTCACGACCGTAGCGACGGATGGCGAGCGGGCGCAGCAGCACCGGCGCGCAGAACTCTTCGCCCTCGAATTCCCACTTCGCGATCCCGACACCCAGGTTGACGGTCTCGAGCCCACGGACGGTGCGCATCTCGATCGCCTTGTCGGTGACTCGGCCGGCGGCCTTGCGGGCGTGCCGCAGGGCGAGATCGTCACGGATGAGCGCGGAGAGGAGGATCTTGTTGCCCGTGATGAACTGCGGGAGCCCGCCGGGGTGGGTCGTCGAGAGCTCGATGCGGTTGAACGGTCGATCATCGAAGTGCAGCAGGGCGTTCTTCCCGCCGATGCTGGCGAGCTCGCGCCGCCAGTCGGCGTGCTCGTCGGCGTACACGTCGACGAGCGATACCGGTCCGCTCAGCTCGGCTGCGAGGTCGGGCTCATCACGGGGCGCCGGGGAAGGCGCCTTGGCGAGCGCGCCCTCGTTCACCGGCTGCTCCGCGACGTTCTGCGTCTGCGCCGTCGCTTCCGAGTCCACGCCGTTCGCGCGCGTGGAAGATGACTCGGCGCTCTCCGCGCCGCGGCCCTTTTCAGGTCGCCGTAACCGATCTACACTCCACACACCGCCACCCTACGCAGAACTCCCGGGAATCCGCGCTGATTCCCCGGAGTTTCGCGGCGCGTCGCCGTCTCAGTCGCGCGTTGCGCCCGTCACGACAGGATCAGCCACCTGCACTTCACCGCCGCGCCGCTTCGCGAGCCCGCGCATGAGGTGGTAGACGGCCACAGCGGCGATCGTTCCGAGCGCGATGCCGTTGAAGAGCACCGACCCGACCTGGAGGGTGAAGTCCGCGATCCCGACGATGAGGGGCACCGCGGCCGAGAACTGGTTGATCGGCTTCGAGAAGTCGACGCCGTTATCAATCCAGATCTTTACTCCGATGAGTCCGATGAGGCCGTAGAGCGCGACCGTCACACCGGCGAGCACACCGGAGGGCACCGAGAAGATGAGCTCTCCGACCTTCGGAGAGAAGCTCAGCAGCACCGCGAAGAGCCCGGCGACCCAGTAGGCGGCAGTGGAGTAGACGCGCGTGGCGGCCATGACGCCGATGTTCTCGCCGTACGTGGTCGTGCCAGATCCTCCCCCGAACCCGGCCAGCATCGTCGACACCCCGTCGGCGAGCAGCGCGCGCCCGGTGAGCGGATCGAGATCCCGTTTCACCATGAGCCCGACACTCTTGACGTGGCCGACGTTCTCGGCGATCAGCACGAGCACGACCGGCAGGAACGCTGGGAGCAGGCCCCAGAGCGTCGGATCGGCGAACGGGTTGCCGACCGCATGGAACGACGGCAGACCGAGCCACGGGGCATCGCCCACCTTCGAGAAGTCGATCTCCCCCATGAGTGCCGCAGCGACGTAGCCGACGACCATGCCGAGCACGATGGAGAGACGGCCGAGCAGCCCGCGGAACAGCACCGTGATGAGCAGCACCGCGGTGATCGTGATCAGCGCCACCCACCCGGAGAGCTCCGTGGCGTTCCAGTTGTTCTTCACGGCGGGCGCGAGGTTGAAGCCGATGAGGGCGACGATGGCTCCCATCACCACCGGCGGCATCAGCGCGTTGATCCATCGAGAACCGAAGCGGTGCACGATCAGTCCGACGATGGCCATGAGCACGCCGATGGCGAGGATGCCGAACGATGCCCTGCCGAGATCCGGATTCTCGGGATCGCCGCCGGCGGTCGCGGCGAGAATCGGCGCGATGAACGCGAACGAGGAGCCGAGGTAGCTCGGCAGGCGATTACCGGTGATCAGCAGGAAGAGCAGCGTGCCCAGCCCTGAGAAGAAGAGCGTGGCGGTGGGGCTGAAACCGGTCAGCAGCGGCACCAGGAACGTGGCGCCGAACATGGCGACGACGTGCTGCGCTCCGAACCCGATGGTACGCAGCCAGCTCAACCGCTCCTCGGGGAGGACGATCGCTTCCGGGGCGACATGCGTGCCGTCTCCGTGCTGCTTCCAGGTCAATGCCATCGGGGCTCCTCAGGGGTTCCGGATCGCGAAGAGCCGCACGGCCACCCCTTCGAGCGCACAGCCAAGCACATATCCTAGTACTCAGCGAGCGCTCAGCTTTCCATGGACCGGGGTTCCCCTACGCGTCCGACCCGGCGGCGACGTACACCTTGCGAATGTGGTCGGCGACCGTCCAACGCGTCCGCGTTCCAGCGACGAGCCGCATGACGTCTCCTGCGGCCACCTCGACGACGCGACCGGACTCCTCCGGCGAACCGGGCACCTCGAGCAGCTCGATCGAAGCGCCGCCGCTCAGCACGACGAAGATCTCGTCGACCTCGGTGTCGGTGACGGTTCCGCCGCGGAGCTCCCAGATGCCGAGCTCGGCGTCGCCGATGAGCCCGAGCTCCGCGATGCCCTGTTTCGGGCTGCCTGCCACGGTGTCTTCGGCGTCCACCGGATCGAGTGCGACATCGACCCGGGCGCCCTGCACGGAGACGTTGCGGCCGTCGGGAAGCAGCGCGTTCACGAGTCGAATCCGAATCCGACGGCGTCCATCGTCTTCAGGAAGAGATTCCGCTTGCCGCCGTTGTGGTCGGCGCGGTCGAAGGACCAGCGGAAGAGGTTGACGCCGATCGACGCCGCCGGCTCCGGCGGGAAGGGCAGCGGCATCTGCTTCACCATCTCGAGCTCGGTGCGCTCAGTGACGCGGCCCTCGAAGCGATCCACCATGACGTCCGCGGCGAAGTGCGTCGCGCCCACGCCGAGGCCGGTGAATCCGGACACGTACTGCACCCTGCCGCCGAGCGCCTGCCCGAAGAACGCGCAGAACCGGGTGCTCGAGTCGATCGCTCCGGCCCACCGATGGGAGAACTTGACGCCTGCGAGCTGGGGGAACGTGGTGAAGAAGTGACTCGCGAGCTTCCGATGGCTTTCCATGCGGTCTTCGTACTCCCGCTTGATGCGGCCGCCCGCGTGATACACCGCGTCGTAGCCTCCCCAGAGAATGCGGTTGTCCTTCGTGAGCCTCGAGTAGTGGAACTGGTTCGCGAGGTCTGAGAGCCCCTCTCGCCCCTCCCATCCGATCGACGCCAACTGCTCGTCGGTGAGCGGCTCCGTCATCAGCACGTAGTCGTAGACCGGAATCGTGTGGAAGCGGTAGCGCTTCAACAGTGACGGGAACACGTTGGTGCACAGCGCGACGCGCTCTGCGACGACGGCGCTGCCGTTCGCGATGGTCAGGCGAATCGGCTCTTCGGCAGAACCGTCGAGCTTCTCCACCGGGGAGCCCTCGTAGATCTCGACGCCGATCGAGGCGGCGTGCCGCGCGAGTTCGAGCGCGAGTTTCGCGGGATGGATGTTCGCATTCTCGCTCGGCGAGAACTCACCGCCGAGGAAGGTCGGCGAGGCGATGCGCCGCTGCACGGCTTCCTGATCGAGGGTGACGACGTGCTCGTCCTCGCTCTCGCCGAGCCAGTCGAGCTGGTAGGCCTCGTTCGCCACCGATAGAGCGCCGTTGCGCTCGAAGTCGACATCGAGATTGTGCTCGTTCACGAAGCGCTCGATCGCGTCGAGGTTCTCGTAGCCGATGCGGCGGAGCGTGCCCGTCTCGTTCGGCCACCGCGATTCCGCGTTGGGCTCGCCGTGCGTGATGCTCGCCTCGCAGAACCCGCCATTGCGACCGGAGGCCGCCCAGCCGACCCGAACCGCCTCGATGAGCACGACACGGCGATCCGGGTGCTCGGTCTTCAGCTTGATCGCCGTCCACAGCCCTGAGAATCCACCTCCGACCACGGCGTCGTCGACCTGCTGGTCTCCGCTGAGCTCGGGGTGCCTCGGAGCCTGCGCCTCCACGTCATCCGTCCAGAAGCAGGAGAACTTCGTGTCGGCGAGCGAGTCGTCGATCACTTTCGTGTCGGGCGTGCTGGTTTCAAAAATGGTGGGGTGCATGGATTCCTCGTCCTCGATGTCCGTCTCGATCCTCGCACACTCCGGCTGAGGTGTACACCATCATTCGTGAAGTGAATCTACGCGATCCGGCAAATTCTCACCGAATGCGCTCGATTCCGCAATCGAGATGGCAATATCACTGCGAAATCAGCAAACGCTTGCAGCAGCTCCCTGCTCAGGACCGGTCAGCCGGCGGCTTCATGATGGCACCCGTCGCGAGCCCCATCGCGAGACCGGCCGGAAGCCAGAGCCAGAACTGCGTCAGCGCGCCGAGCACCACGCCCATGATCAGCCCCATGACGAGCCCGACGATGATCTGTTTGCGCCGCGCGCCGGGCGACGGCGGCTCGGATGGCGATCGGTCACGATCGCCTCGATCCGGGGTGTTCCTCATTCTGCAGCTCCTTCGGTTCGGGAATCAGCGCGCGCATCAGCAGCGGCTCGATCCGCCCGGTCGAGTGCTTCGAGCGCGACGATCCGATCCGCGCCAGCACCCGAACGTCGCGCCGCGTCGACGAGGCGGCCCGTTGCGCGCGCGATCTTCGCCAGACTGAGCGACGGCGCCGCCCCTGCGGCGAGCAGCACAGGTTCGACGACGTCGAGAGCGCTGGCCGGGGCACCGGGAAGAAGTTCGGCCTCCCACTCGCGCCAGGCGCGCGCGACACCCTCGACACGGTCGAACGCCTCGACTCGATCATCCGCGAGCTCGACGAGCTCTGCACCGGCGGCGTCGCTGAGCACGACGACGGTGCGCTCCGTGCTGAGCTCAGCGATCGGCGAGACCGCGTCAGCTGCACCGCCGATCCGCTCACGCAGCTCCGAACGCACTCCCTCGGGCATGGCGTCGCTCAGCGGCCAGAAGAGCTCCCGCACACCATCCTCACCCCGTTGCTTCAGGTGCCACCCCGCATCCGACCCGCCGCGCCGCACGCGAAGCGCGAGGTCGCGCCTCGCGAGATCTGAATCGCTGGTGTCGAAATAGATCGCCGAGAGCTCGTACGTGATCGGCGCCTCGGCACGCAGCCCCGCCTCTTCGAATGCCGCATCGGGAGGCAGCAGGAGATCCGCCGCGACATCGTACTTGCGCTCGACTTCGAGCGATTGCTGACCGGCGTTCTGACTCATTCCTACAGTCTATGTCGCCGCTCTCGCACGGATCGGAGAGCCTCGTCGAACGGATCGTCCGGCTGCTGGTGCGCCCGATGGATCGCGCATCGCGCCGGCGTTACACTGTGCGGGTGTCCGAGTCACCCGAGCCGCGAGCGACAACCGTGCCACCCGAGTTCGTCGCCGCGGTCGAGCGCGCGCGGGCCGCGTGCAGCGCGACCGCGCAACGCCTCGCGGCATCGAGGGTTCCGCGGGAGTTCTTGGCGGAGTACGTGCCGCCCCGCCGCGGCTTCTTGCGCATGAAACCGGGAGTGATGCGTCCGATCGGCGAGGTCTGGCGCATCGGATCCTTGCTGCTCGCCGACTCGGGTTCGCTCTACGGGCTCGGACAGGCGACACGCGCCGCGGAGCGCGGGCGCCCTGGCTACCAGTCGGTCTCCCGGGAGGAGCGGCGGGAGATCGCAGCCGCCGCGCTGCGCGGCGGGTATGCCGTCGGGGAGGCCGTCAACTTCGACGCGACGCCCATCCCACTCGACGCCGATGCGCCAGCGACTCATTCGGCGCTTTCGGGTGACGGACTCCTCGGCTACGCCTCGGGAGAGATCCGCGTGCGATGGAAGGCCGGCGCACCCCTCTCTGGTGCACCGGCTCTCAGCTCGTTTCTCACCGAACGCGCGGACCTGCTGATCAATCCGCCCTTCAGCGGCGGATGATCGCACTTCGGTCGCCACGTTCCAATTGCCCGTCAGGGCCACCTGGCTGATGCCCGTCGCACGCGGGACGTCGCGTGCGACGGGCGGAACGCTGGCCGAGAGCACGGGGCACGAATCGGTGGAATCCGATCCGAACAAACCGTGCACGCCCGAATAGAACACGACCGCCTCGGATACACTGTCCCGGCGGCCCCGGCACATGACGTGCCTGTCCTGGCATCAGCTTGATGCCGCGCATGAAGGTCGCGGAAAGGCTCAGATCCATGAGCACCATCAGTTCCGCACACGCCGACATCATCTGGGCGGAGGTGGAGCACGGCTTCTATGTGGGAAGCCGGAGCGGAGAATTCCTCGGCTACATCGACGTAGAGACCGAGACCCGACACGTTGTCTGCGACATGTATTCCCAGGCCGTGGGCGAATACGCCTCGCTCTCAGAAGCCATGCTCGCCCTCGAAGCCCTGCACCTCTCACCAGAAGGGGCGATCACCGTTGCTTGAGCCTCAGTCCACCACCGGCGGCGTGCCCCTCCCCGACGGAGCACTCCGCTCACTCGTCTACTCGAGCGAGGCGGTCTCCCGCTTCTACCAGGCCGACCTCGATCAGCTCCTGCTCGAAGCGCGGGCGCACAACGCGGCGGCCGGGATCACCGGCATCCTGCTCTACCGGAACGATCAGTTCATCCAGTTCCTCGAGGGCCCCCCGGAAGCGGTCGACGCTCTCACCGAACGCATCCGGCGGGATGCGCGCCACACCAACGTGCGCGTGCTCATCGACGAGTTCACGCTCGAACGGCAGTTCGACGACTGGACGATGGGATACCAGCCGTTGAAGAACCAGTCGTCCTCGGCTCTTCCCGGATTCCGGGACTCATTCGCCGACATCGCCGCTGCACCCGACGAGTTCACCACCGGTCGCGCAGCGAAAGAACTCGCCCTGTGGTTCCGCGTGCGGACCGGAAAGCCCTCGCGGACTGCCGCCTAACCACGCCCTCCGCGGTGCGCAGCCCCTTCGAGCTTCACAGCGCGGAGGGGCTGTACTTCTGCCACGGCGCCTCCCCCGTTCCGATGCGCGCCTTTCGCTGCTCGACTGCTTCGCTGCTTCGCCCAGCGCCTCAGCATTTCCCCCTCCCGGGGGGATGTGCCCTGTTCGGCGCCACCGTAGATTCGTGAGCACCACGAATGGAGGGCACACATGGACGAGAACCACTCGAAACCCGCAGCGCAAGACGAGCACACCGGTCTTGCGATCGGCATGTCGCTCGGCGTGAGCCTCGGCGTCGTACTCGGAATCACGCTCGACAACCTCGCCCTGTGGTTAGGGGTCGGGATCGCACTCGGCCTCGTGGCCGGCATGTTCGTCGACGAGAACCGCAAGAAGCGCACAGCGGCGGGGCCGGTGAAAACCGTCGACGGATCGACGTTCACGCTCATCGCGCGGAAGCACCCGGAGCCGGGACAGCGCAGCCACTACTGGTTGGGCGACAACGGCCAGGAGATCGAGCTCACGGACACGGAAGCAGCAGAGCTGCTCTGAGCCGCCTGACCCAGCGGGCGGCTGCGCGGTGGGCGCCTCTCCGCGCCCGACTAGCTTCGAGGAGCCCGACGAAGGAGACCACGACTGCGGCAATGGAGAGCACGAGGGAGATGAGCTCCATAGGACAGGATTGTGATCACTTCCTTCCCTGGAGCGAGCTGCAAAGAATGATTACACCAACGCGAGTGACACTAGCAAACGAGTACGGTTTCACCCTGCCTGTGACGGCCTACAACGATGACGGGGAACTCATCGACAACGTGAAGGCGCTGTTCAGCCCTGCTCTCGACTCACGGCTTCGGGCGTGGGCCGCACGCTTCAACGATGATTACGGCTACGAGTCGGGCTGGCCATCGTTGGTCGCGTGCCGAGAGGCGTATACGGAGGGTCTTGAGCTCTGTGATTTGGTGAAAGAAGAACTGAGCGGAACCACCGTGTCCTATGAGTTTTGGGAAACGCGCGTTCAGGGAAAGGCCCGGTCGCTCGACGAGCTTCGGTAGGACAGGAGGTGAAGCCGCGCATTGTACGAGGGAGCCAACGAATCGCGCAGTGGCGCCCTGAACCCCCTCGGATCTCCGTCGCGCGGGGGAAGTGGCCATGCGCTTCGCCGCATAACGTTGAAGGCATGAGCAGCGCCGAGCAGAAACGACTCAACTGGTGGGCCGCGGTCATCGGATTCGGAATGATCCTGCCGATCGCCTGGCTGTCGTTCGACAACTTCACCTCGGCGATCATCATGGCCGGCGCGGCTGCGATTGCCGGCCTGTTCTTATTCCCGGTCAAAGCGCGCTGATTCATCGTCCCTCACCTCGCCACTCGCGCGGCGGAACCCCGTGTGCGGAAGCGGGATGCGTGACGAAGTCACCCTCTTCCGGAGAGATGCTCGCCGGAGGAGTCGCACTCACAGTCGTCGCGGAGAACCTCGGTCACGCCAACACGACAACACTTCAACAGCTGTACGCGCACGCTACGGAGGAGAGGGCGCTACAGATCAATCTTCTCGAGGGTGCCCCGGATAGGAATCGAACCTACGACACCTTCTTTAGGAGAGAAGTGCTCTATCCACTGAGCTACCGGGGCGCTGGGCCGGAAAGCGGCCCATGCGATTCTAGCGCACGGACGCCCTGAGACTCCCCCGCGCCCCGCGCCCCACCTGGGAGCGGGGTCACTCTTCGTGCGTGTCGACCATGCAACACGCACGAAGATCGACCCCGCTCGCAGATTGGAAGGGGTGCGATCGGCTAGGCGGGCGCGAACACGCAAAACGGGCGAGGTCGAAACCCCGCCCGTTTGCACACACGAATCGTCTTAGCCGAAGCGAACCACCGTCAGGCCCGACTCGCCGCCAGGAGCGATCGGCCCGATGCGGGTGGTGCCACCCCATCCGCCGTGCACGGCCTGGCCGTTGCCGATGTAGACGCCGACGTGCTGGCCCGGGAACACGAGGATGTCGCCGGGAGCGTAGTTGCCGCTTCCCACGATCGTTCCGCCGAGCGCGGTGTACTCGTGCACCTGCGTACCGAGGTCACCAGCAGGGATGCCGACAGCGCGCAGCGACTTCTCCACGAGCGCGGTGCAGTCCTGGTTCACACCGAGCTGCGCGAGCGCTGCATCGACGATGCCCTGTGCGCCGCTTCCGGCAGGAACGTCGCCGCCCTGGGGAGCGGATGGGTCCGGAGCCGAAGCTCCTGCGGCACCCGCGGGAGCGGCTGCGGCGTTCTGGGCAGCGGCGCGATCCGCTGCCTCCTGCTTCGCCTTCGCCTCGTCTTCAGCCTTCTTGGCTGCGGCTGCCTCTTCGGCGGTCGCTGCCTCGTCGCTGCCGGCGGGCGTCTCGCCCACGGCTACGACGGTCTCGGCATTGTTCGTTTGCAGCGTCTGCGCGGCGAGGAACCCGTCGGGGAGCCCCTCGGGTGCCGGGCTCGTCGCATATGCCGGAAGCGAGAAGGTGCCGACCATGCCCAGGCTCAGTGCTGCTGCGCCGGCCATCTGTACGATCCGCTTCGCTCGCGACGGGGTCCGTCCGACGAGCTCGCTCGGAAGCACGACGTCCGTGCTGGAGTGCTGAGTCACGTGTATATCTGCCTTACTGTTGCCAACTGGTGTCTGCGTCAGGTGCAGCCCGTGCGGGCCGCGACCGTTCAAGGGTAACCGAACATCACGAATATGTCACGCTCAGGTCACGAAACCTTCAAGTACCGCTGAAACGTGCGGCAGTCGGGGCCAATGAGCGACTCACAATAGCTCGACGCCGAGAGATCGCGGCTCAGATCACACCCTGCGCCAGCATGGCGTGCGCCACCGTTTCGAACGCGGCGGAATTCGCACCGAGCACGTAGTCGCCTGGGCGCCCGTAGCGCACCGATGCGTCGTACGCGGAGGCGTGAACGTCCCGCATGATGTCGCGCAGACGCGACTCGCTCTTGTCGCGATCCCACCGCGAACGCGCGGCGTTCTGACTCATCTCGAGCGCCGATGTCGCCACCCCTCCCGCATTGGCCGCCTTGCCCGGCGCGAAGAGCACGCCGGCTTCGCGGAACAGGGCCACGGCCTCCGGTGTGGCCGGCATGTTCGCGCCCTCGGCGACCGCGCGCAGCCCTCCGGCGATGAGCGAACGCGCGTGCTCGGCGTCGAGTTCGTTCTGAGTCGCGCACGGGAATGCGAGCTCCCCCTTGACGTCCCAGACCGAACCGGTCGCGACGAAGTGCGCGCCGGGACGGCGTTCCGCGTAGACGGAGATGCGAGACCGCTCGACCTCTTTGACCTGCTTCAGCAGATCGACGTCGACGCCGGCCTCGTCCACGATGTACCCGCTCGAATCGGACGCCGTGATCGCGGTGCCGCCGAGCTGCTGAATCTTCTCGATCGCATAGGTCGCGACATTGCCCGAGCCCGAGACGACGGCGCGGCGACCCTCGATCCCGTCACCAACGCGCAGCAGCATCTCCTCGGCGAAGAAGACCGCTCCGTAGCCCGTGGCCTCGGTGCGCACCTCGGCCCCGCCCCACCCGAGACCCTTGCCCGTCAGCACCCCGGCTTCGTAGCGCTGCGTGATGCGGCGGTACTGCCCGAAGAGGTAGCCGATCTCGCGGCCGCCGACGCCGATGTCGCCCGCCGGAATGTCGGTGTGCTCGCCGATGTGGTGCACGAGCTCGGTCATGAAGCTCTGGCAGAAGCGCATGACCTCGGCATCGCTCTTGTCGCTCGGGTCGAAGTCCGATCCTCCCTTGCCGCCGCCGATGCGCTGCGACGTGAGGGCGTTCTTGAAGATCTGCTCGAAGCCCAGGAACTTCACGACGGAGAGATTCACGCTCGGGTGGAAGCGCAGTCCCCCTTTATAGGGGCCGAGCGCGGAGTTGAACTGCACGCGATACCCGCGGTTGACGTGCACCCGACCCGCATCATCGGTCCAGGGCACCCGGAAGATGAGCTGACGTTCGGGCTCGACGAGCCGTTCCAGGATTCCCGTCTCGATGTACTCGGGGTGCTCGGCGAGTACCGGCTCGAGCGTCTCGAGCACCTCGCGCACCGCCTGCAAGAACTCGGGCTCCGCAGAACTGCGCCTGCGGACGGTCTCGGCGACGTCTCGCAGGTGGGCTTCAGGGGTAAGCAACGTCAATGTCGACTCCTCGGTCTCAGTACCTTGTGGATCGGCCCGGTCTGGGCAGATCAGATTGCGCCCGCATTCCGGCCGAACCGCACTGCTGCGGCGAAGGAATGAGGGGTCGTCAGATCGAGACGAAGATGTGCGCAGCGACCTCGGTCGGCAGGTCGATCGCTTCGCTCGAACCCTCGACCTCGACGTGCACGGTGTGCCCGCTGCGGCTGAAGGAGGCCCGGTTCCCGGGCAGGACGCCCGCTGCCGCGAGCTGCTCGAGCAGCTCCGGGTCGACCTGGAGGGGTTCGGCCAGTCGCTTGATGCGCGCGACGACGGCCACCTCGGGATCGATGAGCAGCTCGGTCAGCCCCGTGACTCCGGTCTGGAAGGACCCGGCGCGCACGGCGCCAAGCTCTTCGAGCCCGGGGATCGGGTTTCCGTACGGCGACTCCGTGGGATTGCCGAGGATGCCGAGCAGCTTCCGCTCGACCTGCTCGCTCATCACGTGCTCCCACCGGCACGCCTCCTCGTGGACGTACGCCCACTCGAGCCCGATGACATCGGCGAGGAGTCGCTCTGCGAGACGATGCTTGCGCATCACGTGCACGGCTTTGCTCCGACCCGGGATCGTCAGTTCGAGACGGCGATCGTCCGTGACGACGACGAGGCCGTCACGCTCCATGCGCCCGACGGTCTGCGAGACGGTAGGACCCGAATGACCGAGCCGCTCGGAGATGCGCGCGCGCAGGGGGACGATCCCTTCTTCTTCGAGCTCCAGAATCGTGCGGAGATACATCTCGGTCGTGTCGATCAGGTCCGTCATCGCCGTCCTTTCGGGTCCACCGTCCAGTTTAGGGCATCCTGACCTGGCGGAGCGGGCCGCGAAGCACGCGCTCGATAGAATTGCGCTCATGGCTGACATCACGATTCCCACTGAGCTCCTGCCCGCCGACGGACGATTCGGGTGCGGCCCGTCCAAGGTGCGCGACGAGCAGCTCGCCTTCCTCGGTTCGCTGCAGCCCGGAGTTCTCGGTACCTCGCACCGCCAGGCTCCTGTGAAAGATCTCGTGGGAAGCGTCCGCTCTGGCCTCGCCGATCTGTTCCGCGCGCCGGATGGGTACGAGATCCTGCTCGCGAACGGCGGAGCGACCACGTTCTGGGATTCGGCAGTGCACTCGCTCATCGAGCACCGCAGCCAGCACCTGACCTTCGGCGAGTTCGGGGCGAAGTTCGCGAAGGCGGCGAGCTCTGCGCCGTTCCTGGCGGAGCCCGACGTGCGAGCAGCGGATGCCGGTTCGCGATCCACCGCTGAGGCAGTCGCGGGAGTCGACGTGTACGCGTACCCGCACAACGAGACCTCGACGGGCGTGATGGCCCCGGTGCAGCGAGTGGCGGGCGATCCCGGCGCCCTCACGGTGGTCGATGCGACCAGCGGCGCCGGCGGCATCGATTTCGATGCGAACGAGCTGGATGTCTACTATTTCTCCCCGCAGAAGAACTTCGCCTCGGATGGAGGAATCTGGTTCGCCCTCGTCTCCCCCGCCGCGATCGAGCGGATCGAGCGCGTCACGGCGTCAGGCCGGTACATTCCGGAGACCCTCAATCTCGCGGGTGCCATCGAGAACTCGCGGAAGAATCAGACGCTCAACACCCCGGCGCTCGCGACGCTCGGCATGATGGACGAGCAAGTGCGCTGGATCAACGCCAACGGCGGTCTCGCGTGGGCTGCCGCCCGCACCGCCGAGTCGTCGGGGGTGCTGTACGAGTGGGCCGACCGCACCTCGGTCGCGACCCCCTTCGTTTCCGATCCGGATCATCGCTCGCAGGTCGTCGTCACGATCGACTTCGATGACACCGTGGATGCCGCAGCGATCTCGAGCGCGCTCCGCGCCAATGGCGTGGTGGATACCGAGCCGTACCGCAAGCTGGGGCGCAACCAGCTGCGCATCGCGACGTTCACCGCGATCGATCCGGATGACGTGCGCGCGCTCGTCGCATCGATCGATTACGTGCTCGATCGCCTGAGCTGACGCTCGCAGACCGAAGGGCCCGGATCAAGGGGGAGTCTCCGGGCCCGACGGGAAGCGGTGGCCACGATCGCCCCGGCCGAGCCGGTGCAGAATTCGCAGCCGCGAACCCGCTTCTTGTGCGGGGCGCCAGTGCGGAGGAAGGCCGCGGACGCCCCGGTCTGTGAGTTGCTCGCCGTTGTGTGTGCTGCGTCGCATAGCTTCCCCGTTCCGCCCAGCTCCCACGGGCGTCCGAGTCGGCGTTGACGCGATCTCCTCCCCCTCTGGCAGTGATTCTAGGGAGTGTGGAAGATGAGCGGAACCGGGAGAACTACGTAGTTCTGGGAAGATCTCCACCTGATCGCATACCGACGCACGCAACGCACGACGCCCTCGACCCGTATCGGGTCGAGGGCGTCGCTCACTCAGGCCGACTACTCGTCGTCGTCCTCATCATCGTCATCGTCATCATCGTCATCGTCATCGTCATCGTCATCGTCGGAATCATCATCGTCGTCGACGTCATCGCTGTCCTCATCGAACAGTGCCGTGTCATCGGCATCGTCGTCGATGTCCTCATCGGAATCGTCGTCGTCGGAATCGTCGTCGACATCCGACTCCGCGTCGTCGGCGCCGAAGTCACCGTCGTCATCGATGTCGGCGCCATCGAGCTCGTCTTCGAAGTCGCCGTCCAGCTCGTCGCCGGCGTCGTCGAGTTCGTCGCTCTCCGCATCTGCGGCGCCATCGTCCCCCTGCTTGGCGTGCCCCTCGCGATACTGCGCGAGACGCTCCGACCACGGCACCCAATCAGGAGCGATCACCGAATCCGGTCCCGGCAGCAATTCGACCTCGAGCACCGTCACCGGCGCGTCCTCGCTCGTGCGCGCGAGGGTCGCCGCCCACCGCCATCCGGGGTAGCCCGCCAGTCGGCACTCGAAGAACAGCGTGAGCACGTGCGCTTCTTCGACCTCGTGACCGTTGTCGTCGCCGATCGACGCGGGGTCGGTGATCTCTGCGAGCGCAGCGCGCGCTTGGTCACGCGCGTCGAGGAGCACCGGATCGGGAGCGAGCCCGGACTCCGATTCGGTCTCAGACATCGAAATCATCCGCCACTCGTCGCAGCATCGTCGCGACCTTCCGCGACTGTGCGCGCTCCGGGTACTGCCCGTGCTTCAGGCGTTCGCCGAGACCATCGAGCAGTTTCACGAGATCTTCGATGATCACCGCCATCTCGTCGGCCGACTTCCTGCTGCGCTTGGCGAGGCGCGGGGTGTCGAGGACATGCACCGACAGCGCCTGGGGGCCGCGTCGCCCGTCGGCGACGCTGTACTCCAGACGTGTGCCCGCCTGGATCTCGGCATCCGCCGGCACGACCGAGGCGTGCAGGTACACCTGAGCGCCATCATCCCCCTGGATGAACCCGAAGCCCTTGTCTTCGTCGTAGAACCTGACCTTGCCGTTCGGCATGCCTCGTTCCTTTCCGTCTCGTCGAGATGCCCCGCGTTCCGCTCACGCCCGTTCGCGAGCGCGGGTTCCCGAGCATTCAGCCAATTCTAGCGGGCCATCTTGCCCTCGCGCGGAGGCCGGAACCCGATAAAATGAAGCGGATGTCCACTGAACCCAGCACGCCGTCGATCCTCGAGCGGATCCTCGCCTACGCGTCCCTTTCCATCATCGGTCTGGCGCTCCTCTCTTTCTTCGCGACCCTGATCGTCGGCCTGAACAATCGCTTCGCACTTGCGGAGGGGTTGTGGCCGATCGTCTACGGCATCTCGATGATCGGCTTGCCTGTCGGCTTCGTCCTGCTGATCGTCCTGCTGATCCTCACTCAGCGCCGCCGCCGCACAGAGACCCGAAGGCTCTCCGGCCGTTAGGTCGGATGCGCTGATGAGCGGCACACTCGCGCTCGCCTCCGCTCTCGCGGAGATGGATCGCGACACTCTCGCTGCGCTCGTGCGCAGCCGGCGCCCGCACGCACCCGCGGGCATCACCGATCCCATCGGGCTCGCCTCCGATCTCCTGAAGACGGAGTCGATCGCGCGAGCTCTGGCTCCGCTCGATCGCGCGAGCCTCGCAGCGGTGCGCGATCCGACTGGCGCCGATGCCGCACTCGTCTCCGAGCTGTCCGGAATGGGCCTGCTCGGTCGCGATGGCGGATCCGCCGTCAGTCTGCCCGAAGTCGCCGCTGCACTCAGCGACGCGCTCGACGCAGCGCACGTGGTGATCGACTCGCTCTCATCCGACCCCTTTCCTGGCGATATCAGCAGCGACGTCGACACCAGCGCCTGGTTCACCTCGGCGCTCACGGCCGTCGGGCAGGCCGCGGAGTGTCTGCGCACCCTGCGCGACCGCCCCGGCAAGTTGAACCGCTCGGGGAGCATCGCCGTCGCGACGGTCAAGCAGCTGGCGGAATCGACCGGGGTCGAACCCGACGAGGTGTCGCTCGCACTCGCCGCGCTCATGCGGGCGGGGCTGGTCACCGCTCTCATCGACGACCACCTGCTGATCACCGCCGCCGCCTCGAGCGCATGGTTGCACAGCTCGCATGTCGAACGATGGCTCTCCCTCGCGCATGCCGCCGGTTGCAGCATGCCCTCGACGCTGCGCACCGAATGGAACCGAGCAGACGAGGCGGAGATCGATCTGCGCGCGCTCGCGGCAGGGGTGCCGACGCGGTATCCCCTGTTACCCGCGACCGATCTCACGGCGGTGGACGATTTCGTGCGCGGAGCCGAATACCTGGGATTGACCGTCGAAGGGCGCTTCACGGAGGTGGCCGACGCACTCCTCGTCGGAGAAGTCGTCACCTCCGAGATTGCGCGCGCGATGCCAGAGACCGCGACGGGCGTCTACGTGCAACCCGACCTGAGCGTGGTCGTACCCGGCCCGCTGCCGCCGAAGGATGAAGCGGTGCTCGCAGCGCTCGCTCGCCCCGAGCACATCGGCGTCGCCTCGACCCGGCGGATCAGCGAGGCGTCGATCGCCGAGGCGTACGAGCGGGGCCTCTCGCCGGCCACCGCACGGGAGGCGTTCACCCGCATCTCGCTCACGGGCATCCCTCAACCCCTCGAGTACCTGCTCGACTCGTTGGGCGAGCGCGTCGGCGGCATCGTCGTCGGCGAGTACGCGAGTGACGAGGGACGCACGCGCCTCTCCTTCGCGCGGGCGGACGTCGCCGCCACGATCTCCGTGGATCGTGCGCTGCAGCACCTCCAGTTGCAGCGCTCGCGCGCGTCCGACACGGTGCTGTACTCCCGCCTGAGTGCTGACCATGTGCTCGCCGCGCTCGCCGATGCCCGGTATCACGCGTCTTCGCAGGTGGCAGCACTGCGAGATGCAGAACCCGCGGAGCCCGCGGAGCCCGCGGAAGTCGGCGCCCTCCAGGCTGGTGCGACCGCGTCCGAGGCGGCGGGAGCGACCGCGAGCCGGCGGGCGGGTGCTGGCGACGGACCGACGGCCCCGTTCGACGCACTGGTCGAGCGCGTCTTCACCGCTGCGCGCTCCGAGCCGGGCACGGGCGACTTCACCAGGCGACTCGAGCTCGCGATCCGCGACCGCAGCCCCGTGCGCGTGACGGCGGAGGCGCGCGGAGAGGTGCGCACGTTCACGCTGCTCCCGGTCTCAGTCAATGCCGGGCGTCTGCGCGCCGCGGATCAAGCAGCGGGTGTCGAACGCACGCTGCCCGTGAACATGATCACGGCCGTCGAACCGGCCTGAACCGGCGCCCCGGCCTGATGCTCGCCTGCGCTGTTGTCTGAGACCGAACGGACTGCTCAGATCACCCGATCGTTTCCCCCATCCACGCTGATGACGGCTCCCGTCGTCGCGTTCATTCCCTGGCAGCAGCTCAGGACCGCGTCGGCCACCATGGCGCTGGTCACCTCCAGCTGGAGGAGATTCCGCGTGCGGTACTCCGATTCGCTGAGCCCGTACTGCTCAGCGCGGGCTCGCAGCAGTTCCGGCGTCCATATCGCAGTGTCGAAGACGGCGTCTGGAGCGACCTGATTCACGCGTATGCCGTCCTCGGCCCACTCGAGCGCCGCGACGCGCGCAAACTGCGCCGCGGCTGCCTTGCTCGCCGAGTACGCTGCCGCTCCCGGACCGGGCGCTGCGACGTTCTTGGTCGAGATGAGTACTGCGCGACCGCCCCGAGGCGCGGCAGCGAGAGCGGGGTGCGCGGCACGGAACAGGCGCGCAACAGCCGTGGCGTTGATCGCGAGCGCCCGATCCCACACCTCGTCTTGCAGCTGCGCTATCGGCGCGCTCGGCGGAAAGATGCCTGCTGCGGCGACCACGATGTCGATGCCTCCGAAATCCCGGCTCGCAAGCTCGACTGCCGAATCGATCACTTCGGGGTCGCGCACGTCACCGCTCACGGCCCGCCAAGATTCATGCGACCCGTCGAGCTCCCATTCCTCCGCGATATCGATTCCAACGACCGACGCGCCCGAGGCGAGCAGCGCATTCGCGACAGCACGCCCGATTCCGGAGGCAGCACCGGTGACGAGCGCCACTTCACCGCTCAGTGGGAGGCGCCGTCGCTTCGCGAGCTTCGCCTGCTCGAGCGTCCAGTACTCGATGTCGAAGCTCTCGGACTCGGAGAGCGACTGAAATCCTCCCCGCCCGTCGGCCGCATCGACGACGTCCATCGTATGGAGCACGATATCGCTGACGACGCTGACGTCCCGCGCGGTCTCACCGGCGGCCAGCAGTCCGAGTACCGGATCGAGGACGACGCGGGGGGCGGGGTCCAGCTCGGTCACCGAGCGCTCCGCACGATCCCGATGGCGGGAGAAGTACTCCCGATACGCAGCACTGTACGCGGCGACATCGCGCCCCACGAGGGGCGTGCGCTTCGTGTAGATGACGTGTTCCGGCGTCGCAGTCCCACGGGACGCCGCCTCCAAGAGATCCGGGCGACTGCAGAATGATGCGGCGCGCTCCGAGTCGATCTGCTGCAGGAGCAGCGGGCGTCCGGCAGCACGCGAGATGGCGCTGCGGAGCGAGACGACGTCGACGACCGCGCCTGCGCGTCCGCGCCGCGATCCGCGGTCGCCCCAGCGGTCGACGCCGAGCGCCGCCGCTGCGCGGGCGACGAGTGAGCGGTGGCGTTCGAGGGCTGCGTCGGAGTCGTCCGCGAACGTGAAGAGCCCGTGCTTGCTCAGCACGATCGCGTCGATTCCGGTGAGGTCGCTGTCGGCGACGAGACGGGCGAGCTCGAACCCCGGCATGACGTACGGCAGCACCAGCACGCCGTGGCCCAGTGCGGCGGCGACCTCCCCCTCCACGACGTCGCGATCGGTGAGCGCGACGATGGCGTCGGCATGCGAATGGAGGACGACTCGAGCGGGGAGGTGGGCGTGCAGCAGGGCTTCGATGGACGCCGTCGGGGAATCGGCGTCGAGTGCGGCCTGGCGCAGCTCATTCACCATCGAAGCATCATCGAGCACCGGCAGTTGCAGCAGCTGGTGCAGGCGATCGCGGCGCAATCGTGCAAAGCCCGGCCCCTCGATGGTCGCAAGGTCCCAACCGCTGCCCTTGACCAGCAGCAGCTCGATCATCGCCCCAGTGACATCGGCTCCAACCGTCTTGATGGATGTGTTCCCTCCCCCGTGCAGCACGAACGCCGGGTCACTCCCCAATGCTCGGCTCACACGGACGATGTCGTCGAGATCACGTTGTTCCTCTGTCATGCTGCGGCCTCCCAGACCCCACTCATCGCCCGGAGCACCCGGTCGAACGTCTTGCCCTGCTGCTCGTAAGCGGAACGGTCCGCGCCGGGGTGCACGACGAGGCGATGGTCGTGCTCGCTTCGCCAGCGATCCGGATCGACGCCGATCGCGCGCGCTGCGAGTTGGGCGACTCCACGTGCTCCGAGCTCCGTGTCGAGCTGACGGCGCATCGGCCTGCCGACGACATCGGCGAACATCTGAGCCCATCGCGGGTTCTTCGCTCCGCCTCCGGCGAGCGTCCACGGCCGCTCGGAGACGCTGGCCCCGCACCTGAGGACCTTCTCGAGCTGCACGCGGTGATACTGCGTGATGCCCTCGGCTACGGCTCGAGCGACATGGGGGAAGCCGTGGCTTCCTTTGCACCCGAGCAAGGTACCCGACGCTCCGAGATGCTCCGGCGCGCCGTGTACGAAGGGGAGGAAGAGAATGCCGTCGGCGAGCGCAGGCACCTCTCCCGCTGCGTCGAGCAACTCCCGTGGAGTCACCGGCGCAGCACTCCGCGCGCCCAGCAACTGCGCGGCCCATTCGACGCTCGCAGCGGAGGTAGGGGCGACCTCCATGGCGAGCATGTAGTCAGGATCGGGCAGCAAGGCGTTGATCGTGACATCGGGTGGCTCGCTCGTCGCGGGGACGACGACCGCGTTGATCGCCCAGGTGCCCACGATGACGGTGACGTCGCCCGGATCTGATGAGCCGGCTCCGATCGGGCTCGCAACGCAGTCCATGCATCCGGCGACCACGGGAATTCCCTCCGGCAGACCGGTGATCTCGGCCGCCCGTGCCGTGACCGCTCCGACGACCTCGTCGGAGGGGCGAGGTTCGGGAAGCAGGCGCCAGAGCGAGGCGGGTAGTCCCAGCATGTCGAACACTGCGGGCTCGTAGACGCGGGAGCTCAGATTCACCAAACCGCAGCCCGACGCGTCAGACAGGTCCGCACTCGGCGCGCCGGTGAGGGAGGCCGTGAGCCAGTCCTTGCAGCTGAAGGCCCACGCCGCACGTTCGAGCGACTCGGGTTCGTGCTCGTGCAACCAGCGCAACAGCACCCCCAGCTGCCCGGTCCAGGGTATCGACCCTGTGAGGCGACGACACTGTTCCACTTCATCGGAGTCGAGGCTGGCGACGATTCGTCCTGCCCGACTGTCGGTCGAAGCGATCGCCGCACGAACTGGGCGCAGATCGTCGTCGGCGAGATACAGGCCATTGCCGTGCCCCGTCGCGCCGACCGCCGCGACGCTCCACCCCGCTGCCGAGAGGTGGGCGTTCAACTGACGCAGCACGCCGGACACCACCTCCCACAGCGCCTCCATGTCGATCTCCTGGCGCTCGCGCGACACGGCGACCCTGGGGTTCGGGGCGGCGAAGGTGCAGATCTCATTCCCCGCATCGTCGAATGCCGCTGCTTTCGCCGTCGTCAATCCGACATCGATACCCACTACGCAGATCTTCATTGACCCGACCGCTTCCTACTCGACGTGTTCTCTGCTGGGCGCGCCCAGGCGTCTGCCTCGCGGGGAGAACCGCTGCATTGACCGACGATAGTCGTCCAGTTCGCGAGCGGCTCGTTCCGGCGCCCAACCTGCGTGTTCGACGAGCACCTCGGCGGCCGCGCCAGCGGCGCCCATGCCGACATCCGCATTCAGTGCGATCGTGGTGCGGCGCAGGAGCACATCCTCCAATGTGAATGCGCCTTCCTCCTGCACCGCATAGACGACCTCCGCTGCGATGGCGCCGCTCAACGGGTCGATGCATCGTGCGAGTACCGGATCGGCCTCTGCGATTGCGGCCACCTCCCACGCCAGGGCCCCGTAGACATCGGTGAGGCGTGCAATCGCCGTCGCGGGGAGCGCGGTGCGCGCAGTCAGCCCTGCCCGGAGGCGCTCCGCGCCGTTCGGAGGGACTCCGGGGAGCATAGCCGTCTTGGTGCCGGACGGACGGTGGCGCATGCCGAACGCCGATTCGACGCGGCGCAGCACCTGCTCCCCGAGCGCCCGATGCGTGGTGTACTTCCCGCCGATCACACTCATCAGCCCTCGCGCCGAACCGTCGTGCACGGTGACGTCGCTGTCTCGGGTGACCGAGGCCGGGTCCGCCGTCCCTCCGGAGAACGGAAGCGGACGGACACCGGAGTACGACCAGAGCACGTCGGCGGGGCTGAGCTCCGCGTCGGGGATCAGCGTATTGACGGCGCGCAGCAGGTAATCGATCTCATCGTCGTCGACGACGATGTCATCGAGGTCGCCGGAGTACGGCAGGTCGGTGGTGCCGATCATGAACTTTCCGTCGCGCCATGGCAGTACGAACATGGGCCGCTGGTCGTCCGGTGACTCGAAGAAGATGCACGTCTGCGGCGCAGCGGGAAAGCGATCCACCACGAGGTGGCTCCCCTTGGTCGGCCCGATGCGTCGCTGGTGATTCCCCTCCAACGCCAGCACATCGTCGACCCACGGCCCCGCGCAGTTGATGACGAGCGGAGCACTCAGCTGCCGCTCCTCCGAAGTCTCACGGTCTCGATAGACGACCCCGGCGATTTCGTCTTTCCCGTGCAGCAACGACAGGACGGGGGTGTGGGTGAGGATCACCGCTCCGTGCCGGTAGGCGTCGATCGCGAGTTCGACCGCGAATCGCTCGGTGACGGGCACATGCGCGTCCTGGAAGAGTCCGCCCCACCGCACACCGCCTGCCGCGACTGTCGGCCAGTCGCGGCGCATTCGCTTGGAGAGGACGATCCGGTTCGGCGGCAGCCGCTTGCCCACTGAGAGGACATCGTGCAGTATCAAGCCGCACGACAGCAGCCATCCCGGTCGCGATGCCCCCCGTGAGAACGGGATGAGCATCGGGTAGGGGTGCACCAGGTGCGGGGCGGTGCGGAGCAGAATGTTCCGTTCGCGAATCGATTCGAATACCAGAGGAATTTCGAGTCGCTCGAGATACTTGAGACCGCCGTGAATGAGTCGCGTTGAGATCGCGGACGTGCGGGCCGCGATGTCGTCCTGATCGATCATGACGACTCGCAGACCGCGGCGAGCGATCTCCCGGGTGATGGCGAGACCGTTGATACCGGCTCCGACGACGACGACATCGGCGGCGGCGGGTGCGGCGGAGCTTCGGAGGACGGGCATGAGTTCCCTTTCGCGGTTCCCGGCGCTGAGCGCTCGGGAACCGGTGTCAGTGTGCGAGTGTCTGGAAGAGTTCGAATGCCTCGGCGTCGGTCATCCCGTCGTGCACGACGCCGCGCACCGCTGAGAGCATCGCGGCGGGATGCTCGGACTGGAAGACGTTGCGGCCCATGTCGACGCCGGCGGCGCCCTCCTGCATTGCGCGGTAGGCGATGCGCAGCGCCTCCTGCTCCTCGACCTTCTTGCCACCGGCGATGACGATGGGAACCGGGCACGCGCTCGTGATCGTCTCGAAGCCCTCCTCGACGTAGTAGGTCTTCACGAATGCGGCGCCGAGTTCGGCGGCGATCCGGGTCGAGAGTCTGAAGTAGCGCGCATCTCGCACCATGTCTCGGCCGACCGCGGTCACGGCGAGCACCGGTATCCCCGTCGCCTGTCCCTGGTCCACGAGCGTCGTGAGATTCTTGATGGACTGCGTCTCGTGCTCTCCACCGACGAACACCTGCACGGCGAGCGCGGCTGCATCCAGCCTGACAGCGTCATCGATGGACACCGCGATCTGTTCGTCCGACAGATCTTTGAGCACGCTCGGGCCGCCCGAAGCGCGGAGCACCACGCCCTTTCCGCTCTCCGCCGGGATCGTCGTCCGCAAGGCTCCGCGCGTGCACATCAGGGCGTCGGCCTGCGGCACGAGAGGCAGGATGGAACGGTCGAGACGTTCCAAACCCGATGTCGGGCCCTGGAAGTACCCGTGGTCGAACGCCAGCATGACGGTTTTGCCGTCCCTCGGATCGAACACCCGGGAGAGGCGGGCCCGCATTCCCCAGTCCTGCCCGGCCAGGCCCTTGAGATGGAAGCCCGCCGGGACCGGAGCGCCCGCCGAGTAGTCAGTGCCTTCGCGGAGGTCGTCGAGATCAGCCATGGAGTTTCTCCTTCTGTGGTGAATGGTCGGTCGTGTCAGCAACGAGATCGCGCTCGGAGCCGGAATGGGTGGTATCAGCAGGGACGGAGAGGGGTTCCGCGGATCGGTTGCCCGAGAGACTCGCCGCGAACCGTCGTGTCGTCGAGCGGGCGGTTCCTGTCGCGGTCGAAGCGATCACGACGACCAGTACGACGAGTACCCCCTTGAGCACGTTCTGGGCACCGACGGACCAGCCGACGAGGTTGAGCAGCCCGGAGAGCAGCACGAAGAACAGTGCTCCGGTCCAGGTGCCGATGACCACGGGCCGACCGCCGGCGATGAGCGTGCCGCCGATCACGACGACGGCGATCGAGTCGAGCATGTACGAGGTGCCGAGTACGGTGCTCGGTGAGATGAACGCCGCGAGGAGTCCGCCGACGGTGCCCGCGAGGCCGGCACTCAGCAGATACGCCGCCGCGGTGACGAGACGCGCGGGCAACCCGGCGCGTTCAGCGGCACGGGCGCTCTGCCCGACGGCGATCACCGAGAGACCGAGGCGTGTGCGGCGCAGCAGGAACCAGATGAAGGCGGAGAAGCCGACGACGATCATGGCGAGTACCGGCACTCCGAGCGCCTTCGCGTTGACGAACGCGCGCAGCGATGCATCGGCGCCGCCCCTGGCCGCGTCCGCGAGGAGCAGGGTCGCGCTCGTCACGATCAAGCTGGTCGCCAGCGTCGCGATGATCGGCGGGACTCGTAGCAGTAGGATCGCGATGACGCTGACCGCACCGGCCGCGATCCCGGCAGCACCGGCGGCCGCGACTCCCGCGAGCGGTCCGGCTGTCGCACCGATCGCCACGGACACGTAGGAACTCATCGAGATGATCGTTCCGACCGAGACGTCGATGTTGCCCGGTCCGAGCGTGATCACGAGCATCTGCCCGAGCGCCACGAGCACGAGGAACGGGGCGAGGGAGAGCGCCTGCATCATCGGATCGAGCGGCGCTCCCGGTCGCACGCTCATGATGATCCCCCAGACCACGAGCACTCCGATGAGCGACCATCCCCAGGCGGGCCATCGGAACACCGGGCTCTTGCGCTCACCAGCGGTTGCAGTGCCGGTCGCAGGGACGCGTCGGGTCAGGCGCAGATTCATCGGGCGAGCCTCTCCGTGATGATGCGGCCGGCGAGCACGGCGAGCACGATGGCTCCCTGAGCCGCCGACTGCAGGCTGGAAGGAAGATTGATCAGACTGAGCAGCACGGTGATCATTCCGAGGGTGATGGCGCCGAGCGTGGTGCCGATGGGGAGCGCTCGGCCTCCCGAGAACGATCCCCCGCCCAGAATCACTGCCGCGATCGTCATGAGCGTGAACTCGCTGGCCGCGTTGATGTCGCCTGACCACGTTTGCGAGGCGAGCAGCAGGCCGGCGAACACCATCATCACGGCGGCGAGCACATAGGCGAGCACGCGTGTAGCGACCAGGGAGACGCCGGCCTTCTCGAGGGTCGCCGCCTGGGATCCGAGGGCTCGGATCCGCGTTCCGAACTTCGCGCGCCGGGTGAGCACCCAGCCGAGCAGCGTCGCCACGACGATGAATAGCACGGGCGCGGGTATCCAGCTCGGCCGCCACTGGGAGAGCGCGGCGAGCCATCCCGGCGTGGTGCCGCCCGGCGTCGGGCTGAGGGAGAGACCGATGCCGAGCCACACGAACGACATGCCGAGTGTGACGATGATCGACGGCACGCCCCGACGCTGCACGACAGCGGCGATCACGGCGTAGACCGCGAAGACGGCGAGCACCGCGAGCACCGCGAGCACCGGATGCTCGGTCAGCAATCTCGCGGCGATGACCGTGACGAGACCGACGAGGTATCCGACGCCCAGATCGATGTCACCGACACTCATGATGATCATCTGGGCCTGGGCCGCGAAGACGAGCGGCACCGACGACATGAGCGTCAGCGTGAGGCCGGGCACACTGAGTACGCCGGGTTGCAGCACCACGGTGAGAATGAAGATGCCGACAAGGGCAACGAGGGCGAGCAGCGCCGGCGACCCGTTCCTGGCGCCCGCGCGCAGCCGTTCCTTGCTCGATGGCACGAGTACCGTCGTCTGAGTCATCTCTGCTCCTCTGAGCTGCGGGGATCTGCACCGAAGGAATCGGCGATGATGCGTTCCTCGGTGATCTCGGTGTCCGTGATCTCGCTGACGATCGCGCCCGACCGGAAGACGTAGACCCGATCGCAGTGGGCCATCTCACCGTTCTCCGTCGAATACCAGACGATCGAGCGTCCGCGGGAAGCTTCCACTCTCATGAGCGCATAGAGCTCGTTCTTCGTCTTGACGTCGACTCCGCGGAACGGGTCATCGAGGAGCACGAGCGGTGCATCGCTCGCAAAGGCTCGTGCGACCAGCACCTTTTGCTGATTGCCGCCGGACAGCGCGGTGATCGAAGCGCGGGAGCCGCCCTTCACGTGCAGCCGCTGCACCCAGTCCTCTGCGACGGACTTCCGCTCAGCGGCTGAGATCACGCCGAATGTCGAGAGTTCGCGAGTGGCCGATATCGTCACGTTCTCGGCCACAGACCACAGCGGGAAGACTCCGCTCGACTGCCGATCTCCGGGGACATAGGCGCGGCGCGCTGCGACGGCGATGCCCCGCCCTCCCGACCACAGGCGGTGGAGCAGGCGCTCCTGCCCATGCCCGGCGAGACCGGCGAGACCGACGATCTCGCCGCTGGCGACGGAGAACGGAAGCTCGAACGCTTGGGTGGCAGCAACTTCCCGGCGAGTGAAAGCACCACCGGAGTCGGCGTCTTCGATCCGGTGCATCGTCGCCGTGTCGGCTCGTACCTCGCCGCCCATCGCGACGAGCAGCCGTTCTTCGCTGGTGTCGCCCGTCTCGACGATCTCGACGACGCGGCCGTCGCGCATCACGGCGATGCGATCGGTGTGCTCCAGAACCTCCTGCATTCGGTGGGAGATGAGCACCATCCCCACTCCTCGCGCCGCAAGCTCGCGCAAAGCGCGGTACATCTGCCTGGTCGCATCGAGGCTCAGTGATTCGGTCGGCTCGTCGAGGATGAGCAGGGTGAGATTGGGCGTGCAGAGCGCGCGCGCGATCTCCACCATCTGGCGTTGCGGCATGGGAAGGTCGCCGGCGAGCCGCATGATGTTGATCCCGTGATCGGGGAACACGTGGTCGAGGGTCTCGACGAGCACGCGCTCCGCTCGGGCACGCCAGCGCAAGCCCGTCGCGGTCGGGCTCGAGAGAGCGATGTTCTCACTGATCGTGAGGTCGGGGCACAGTGCGAGTTCTTGGTACACCATGCGCACTCCATTGCGCTCCGCAGTCCGCTGATTCCACGGACCTCCCCCGTGCCAGTCGATCTGACCGGCATCGGCGGCCTCACGCCCGGCGAGGGCGCGCATGAGCGTGCTCTTGCCCGCTCCGTTGTGGCCGACCAGGCCGAGAATCTCGCCCGCGGCGACGGAGACATCGACGCCGCTGAGTGCGTGGGTGCTGCCGTAGCGCTTGGAGAGGCCAGTCGCTTTCACGAGCGTCTTCCCGTGCGCCGGGACTGGTCTGGCCGTCTGCTGGAGCATGGTCACCGGTCTCGCCTCCGTCCAGCTCGATCTTCGGCGCTCATGGCAGGGCCGGAGCTTCCGCAGGTTCTCCGGCCAGCAGTGCCGTGATCGCCGCACCGGTCGACTCCTCGTCCCAGGCATTCGCCGCGTATTCATCGGCGGAGAGGGCGTCGACCCAGTAGTCGAGGTTGTCCTGCGTCACCTGCACCAACGGCAGCACGACGTCTTCAGGGACTTCCTCACCGCGCTCCCTTGCGAGCGCGACGTACATCGCGGCGACGACCTGACCGGGATCCGTGAGGGCGGCGAAGGATCCGTTGTCGATGCCCCGTTCCTTCCAGAACGACAGCGATTTACCATCGGTGTCGAAGACCACGACAGGCGCCTCGCGTCCGGCTGATTCGAAGGCCTGCACGACACCCATTCCGCCGATGCATCCCGGCACTGCAGCGATATCCGGCATCGACCCCAGGATCCCCACGATCTCCTTCTGCGCGGTCGCCGAGTCGCAGAATCCGTTGACCTCTGCGGCGACCTCGACGTCGGGGTACTCCGCGAGGATCTCCATCTGCCGCTCGTGGAACTGCTCTTCTGGCTGCGATCCGATCACGCCTCGGTTGACGATGATGTCGCCTGCTCCGTCGATCGCTTCGAGCGCCGGCATCAACGAGTCCTCGCCCCACTGTCCGTAGTCGTTGCGCACGACGACACCGCAGCTCGTGTCCATGTCGGCGTCGAGGATGACGACGTTGATCCCCGCCGAGCACGCCTCCTCGATGACCGGGACCAAGGCGGTCGACGATGCGGGGATCACCATGAGCACGTCGGGGTTCTGCAGCATGAGGCTGCGAATCTGCGACGCCTGCTCGGTGGCGCTGTTCTCGCCGGGTGCGTTGACCACCGAGTACTCCGACACCACACCGGTGGACTTGAGCTTCTCTGCTTCGGATTCGAATTTGTCGATGAGCGTGAGGCGCCATCCGTTGACGAACCCGTTCGACAGCGCGACGCTGAGTCCTTCGGGTTCGGCGCCATCACCGTTCTGATCTCCCGCGGCTCCTGGGCCCGCGCACCCTGAGAGCGCGAGTGCGGTGGCGACGAGTGCGGTGAATACACCGACGTGCCGGCGTCTGGTTGTGAACTTCATTGTCTGTGTCTCCTGTTTCGCTTCGTTGCGATCGCGTCGGTTCTACCGCGACTCCCGGCACCTCGGACGGCTCGTGCCATCCGCAATGTGGTCGTAACCAACTCGTAATGACAAGTTGGTAGTGATTAGATTACGGAGGCGCCCGGAGGCTGTCAACTCCGCCGAGATCAGACCAGACGGTACGCTCGAAGAACCCGATCACCCAGAGGAGTCCCATGCAGCAGCGGCCACGCTTCACGGCGCTCGATCGCTCCGCCGACGCGCCGCTCTGGCAACAGCTCTCGCGCAGACTCCGCGACGAGATCGAGTCGGGGCGTCTCCTGCCCGATCAGGCGCTTCCCTCTGAGAACGAGCTCATCGATCGCTACCTGGTCTCGCGCACGGTCGTGCGAGAGGCGCTCGCCGACCTCGTGCGCGCAGGGCTCATCTACAAGGTGCGCGCCCGGGGATCCTTCGTCGCCCCACGCCGCCCCGACCTGAAGTTCATCGGTTCGATGACCGGCTCCTCCGCCGACCTGGAGGCGACCGGCCGCCTCATCACCACCAAAGTCGTCGATTCCCGAACCGCTGCGGCGAGCGCCGCCGAGGCCGATGCTCTGCGCATCTCCGAAGGCGACCGGGTGCTCCGACTGCGTCGCATCCGATTGGTCGACACGACGCCGTGGCTGCTCGTCGACACCACGCTGCCCCTGGATCGCTTCCCCAATCTCGCCCGCGCCAACCTGGAGAACCAATCGCTCTACGACCATCTTCGACGTCACTTCGGCGTACACCCGAACGGCGCTGATCGATGGATCGCCGCCGTCGTCCCGAATGACACCGATGCGAAACTCCTCCAGTTGCCGCCGGGCGAACCCGTGCTGTCGATCGAATCGATCGCCTGGGACGCGGAAGGCGATCCTTTCGAGCATTACCGCGCACTGCACCGCAGTGACGAGACCCGCTTCTACGTGGGTATCCGCTAGCGCGACCGCCCGACCAGCGCCCGCGGCCCCGGCGGCCCAGCGATGCGCGGTAGACTTGCTGGTTATGACTCTCGGCCCCCTCATCGTGCAGAGCGACCACACCGTACTCCTCGAAGTCGCCCATCCCGATGCCGAAGACGCGCGGCACGCGCTCGCGGTCTTCGCCGAGCTGGAGCGCGCCCCGGAGCACATCCACACCTACCGGGTCACCCGGCTCGGGCTGTGGAATGCGCGGGCAGCCGGGCACACGTCCGACGAGATCCTCGAGACGCTGAACCAGTACGCCAAGTTTCCGGTGCCGAGCGGTGTCGCCAACGAGATCGCCGACACGATGCGCCGCTATGGGCGACTCACCATCGAGCGCGCGAAGGTCGCGGGCGACGCCGCGGTGGATCCCGCGGGCGACTCGGCAGCGGCTGCCGCCGAGGAGGCGGCACCCGCGCAACTCGTGCTCCGCTCGGAGGATCCGATGGTGCTCCGCGAGGTCGCGAGCGCCAAGAAGATCGCCCCGCTCCTCGGCAACCGCATCGACGAGCACACGTTCCCGGTGGAGGCGTGGGCGCGCGGAGAGCTGAAGCAGCAGCTGGTCGCCCGGGGGTGGCCGGCGGAGGATCTCGCCGGGTACCGCCCCGGTGAGCCCTACGACATCTCGCTGGCAGAGGACGGCTGGCAGCTGCGCGACTACCAGGCGAAGGCGGTCGAGGCCTTCCAGCGCGGGGGTTCGGGCGTCGTGGTGCTGCCCTGCGGGGCGGGCAAGACGATCGTGGGCGCGGCGTCGATGGCAGCGGTCGGCGCGAAGACGCTGATCCTGGTCACGAATGCGGTATCGGCGCGGCAATGGCGGGACGAGCTGCTGCGTCGCACCACGCTCACCGAGGATGAGATCGGCGAGTACTCGGGGCAGGTGAAAGAGGTGAAGCCCGTCACCATCGCGACGTACCAGATCCTCACGAGCCGCAGAAAGGGCGAGTACGCGCATCTGTCCCTGCTCGACGCGGAGGACTGGGGCGTCATCGTCTACGACGAGGTGCATCTGCTGCCCGCGCCGGTCTTCAAGCTCACCGCGGATCTGCAAGCGCGCCGCCGTCTCGGGCTCACCGCGACGCTCGTGCGCGAGGACGGCCGCGAGGGCGATGTGTTCAGCCTGATCGGCCCCAAGCGGTACGACGCCGCCTGGAAGGACATCGAGGCGCAGGGGTTCATCGCGCCTGCGGAGTGCTTCGAGGTGCGCGTCGACTTCGGCGAGGCGGAGCGCATGGACTACGCGGTGGCCGAGGATCAGGATCGCTACCGCATCGCGTCGAGCGCGCTCATCAAGCAGCCCGTTGCGCGCCGCATCATCGACCGTCATCCCGGCGAGAGCGTGCTCGTGATCGGGCAGTACATCGATCAGCTCGAGTCGATGTCGGAGGCGCTCGGCGCACCCCTGATCACCGGGCAGACTCCCGTCGATGAGCGAGCACGCCTGTTCCAGGCCTTCCGCGACGGGGAGGAGAAGATCCTCGTCGTGTCGAAGGTCGCGAACTTCTCGGTGGATCTCCCCGATGCCTCGGTCGCGATTCAGATCTCGGGATCATTCGGTTCCCGCCAGGAGGAGGCGCAGCGCTTGGGGCGTCTGCTGCGCCCGAAGGCGAACGGGGCCACGGCGTCGTTCTACACGTTGATCACCCGTGACACCGTCGATCAGGATTTCGCGCAGAACCGCCAGCGGTTCCTGGCTGAGCAGGGGTACGCGTACACGATTCTCGACGCAGATCAGCTGTGAGGGCGGGCCCGCGCGTACACTAATGTGAACGTACACATTCGAGTTTCACCGCGGAGGCCCTGATGTCCGGAGACGGAGAGGCGAGGGCCAAACCGGCAAGCATCCGCGACGTCGCGCGCCTCGCCGCCGTCTCCTATCAGACCGTCTCTCGGGTGCTCAACGATCACCCGAGCATCCGGGACGACACGCGTCAGCGGGTGCTCTCGGCGATCCAGACCCTCGACTACCGCCCGAACCAGGCCGCGAGGGCGCTCGCCTCGTCGCGTCCCAATGTCCTCGGCATCCTCTCCGCGACGATCGGCGAGTATGGCACCACGTCGGCGATCGTCGCGATCGAGCGCGTCGCCCGGGAGCGCGGCTTCTCGATCAGCACGCTCAACCTTCCGGACGCCTCGCCGGAGGCGATCGGCGAGGCGGTGCGTCAGTTCGATCACGAACAAGTGGCCGGCATCATCGTACTCGCCCCCCAGGTGCGCGTGTTCAACGTCATCGGCGGGCTCGGAGTGCGGGTTCCGGTCGCTTCGTTGCACACGGGAGCGGGCGGCACAGCCGAGAGCATCGCATCGGACCAGCGGCTGGGGGCGAGCATGGCGGTGCAGCATCTGGTCGCGCTCGGCCATCAGGACATCCTGCACATCGCCGGCCCGCAGGACTGGATCGAAGCAGAATCGCGCATGCACGGGTACTTGGATGCGATGTTCGAGGCCGATCTGTCGACGCTGCCGCCGATCCGGGGCGACTGGACCGCCGACTTCGGGTACTTCGCGGGTCGCGAACTGTCGGAGAGGCGCGACTTCACCGCGATCTTCGCCGCCAACGACCTGATGGCGATCGGTCTGATGCACGGATTCCGCGATGCCGGGGTGCGCGTGCCTGACGACGTCTGCGTGATCGGGTTCGACGACATTCCCGTCGCCGCGCACACCTGGCCGACGCTCTCCACGGTGCGCGTGGACTTCGCGGAACTCGGCCGCCGGGCCGTGATGCACCTGCTCGCATCCATCGAGCAGCAGCCCGATCCGGAGTTCGAACTGCTGAGCCCTGAATTGATCGTGCGGGAATCCACAACCTCCCCCGCAATGCGACGGTAACGATTCTGTAATCAGCCGACAACGGCTTGACACGCGGCGTAACATGTTCCACGATGTGAACGGTCACACGAGTGGCGAGATGGATGACGGCGAGGTCAATCAAGTGGAACCAGCGACGACGCAGGCAGAGCCGGCTCCCGTGCTGCAGATGCACGACATCACGAAGGTCTTTCCGGGCGTGAAGGCGCTCTCCGACGTGTCGCTCACGGTGCGGCCGGCCACCATTCACGCGATCTGCGGCGAGAACGGCGCCGGCAAGTCGACGCTCATGAAGGTGCTCTCCGGCGTCTACCCGCATGGCACCTACACCGGCGACATCATCGTCGAGGGGCGGGAGATGCGCTTCCGCGACATCCGCGCGAGCGAAGAAGCCGGCATCGTCATCATCCATCAGGAGCTCGCCCTGATCCCCGAGCTCTCCATCACGGAGAACATCTTCCTCGGCAACGAACTTCGCCGCGGGGTCGGCATCGACTGGCGCTCCGCTCGCACGCGCACGGTCGAGCTGCTCGAACGCGTCGGACTGCGAGAGGATCCCGATACGCCCATCAAGGCCCTCGGCGTCGGCAAGCAGCAGCTCATCGAGATCGCCAAGGCGCTGAACAAGAACGTGCGACTGCTGATTCTCGACGAGCCGACCGCAGCCCTCAACGACACCGATTCCGAGCACCTGCTCGGGCTCATCCGAGGCCTCAGGGATCGCGGCATCGCATCGATCATCATCAGCCACAAGCTCAATGAGATCGAGCAGATCGCCGATGACATCACGATCATCCGTGACGGCCGAGTCGTCGAGACGCTCGACGTGCAGCACGGCACGATCAATGAGGATCGCATCATCCACGGCATGGTCGGCCGCTCCCTCGAGCACCGCTACCCCGACCGCACGCCGAACCCCGGTGACGTCTTCTTCGAGGTGCGCGACTGGGTCGTGCAGCACCCGACGGTGCCGGAGCGATACGTCGTGAAGGGGTCGAGCCTCAACGTGCGCCGCGGAGAGGTCGTCGGCATCGCCGGCCTCATGGGCGCGGGGCGCACGGAGCTCGCCATGAGCATCTTCGGCCGCTCCTACGGCAGGTTCCTCTCGGGGACGATCACGAAAGACGGCGCCCAGATCGACGTCCCCGATGTGCCGGCCGCGATCCGCCACGGCATCGCCTACGTGAGCGAGGATCGCAAGTCGCTCGGCCTCAACCTCCTCGACTCGATCAAGCGGTCGGTGGTCTCGGCCAAGCTCTCGAAGATCACGCATCGCGGCATGGTCGACGCTCGGGAGGAGCGCACCGTCGCGGAGCAGTACCGCAAGTCGCTGCGCATCAAGACGCCCGACGTCAACAACGGGGTCTCGAGCCTCTCTGGCGGCAACCAGCAGAAGGTGGTGCTGGCCAAGTGGATGTTCACCGACCCCGATCTGCTCATCCTCGACGAGCCGACGCGCGGTATCGATGTCGGCGCGAAGTACGAGATCTACTCGATCATCAACGAGCTGGCGAACGCCGGCAAGGGAGTGATCGTGATCTCGAGCGAGCTCCCCGAGCTGCTCGGCATCTGCGACCGCATCTACACCGTGTTCGAAGGCCGCATCACCGACTGCATCCCGGCCGACCAGGCCACACCCGAGACGCTCATGCGCAGCATGACGTCGCTGAACGAGAAGGCGCACGCATGACCTCGACCGACACGAAGACCACGGAGAAGCACGGCTTCCGGTTCTCAGACATCCGCGGAATGTTCGGCGGCGGGCAATCGACGCTCCGCCAGTTCGGCATCCTCGGCAGCCTGATCGCCATCATCCTCATCTTCCAGATCTTCTCCGACGGGTTGACGTTGTCGCCCGGCAACGTGATCAACGTGATGCAGCAGTACTCCTACATCCTGATCCTCGCGATCGGCATGGTGATGGTGATCATCATGGGTCACATCGATCTGTCGGTCGGCTCGGTCGCGGCCTTCGTCGGCATCGTCGTCGCGAAATCGATGGCGGAATGGAATTTCCCGTGGTGGGCGGCCATCATTCTCGGCATCGGCCTCGGCGCCCTCGTCGGTGCATGGCAGGGTCTCTGGGTCGCCTACGTCGGGGTACCCGCATTCATCGTGACGCTCGCGGGCATGCTCTTCTTCCGCGGCGCGAACCAATGGATCGGCGACTCCATCTCGGTTCCCGTTCCCAAGGAGTTCGTGACCATCGGCGCTGGGTACCTGCCCGAGATCGCGGGGATCCCGATCCCCTACAACGTGCCGACGCTCATCCTCGGCGTGCTGGCCGCCGCATGGCTCGTGTTCTTCGAGTGGCGCACGCGCCGCCAGCAGAAGAAGATGGGATCTGAGCGCGCACCGCTTTGGGTGAGCGTCGTGAAGGTCGTGCTGCTCTGCGCGGTGATTCTCGGCGCCGCACTGCTGTTCGGCAGCGGTCGGCCCGGCACGAGCTTCCCGGTCTCCGGCATCATCCTGCTGGCGCTCGTCATCCTCTACTCGTTCGTGACGAACCACACGGTGTTCGGCCGCCACATCTACGCGGTCGGCGGTAACCGCCAGGCCGCGAAGCTCTCGGGCGTGAAGGATCGTCGCGTCGATTTCTTCGTGATGATGAACATGTCGGTGCTCGCCGCGGTCGCCGGCATGATCTTCGTCGCCCGCTCGCAGGCCTCCGGCCCGCAGGACGGGAACGGTTGGGAGCTCGACGCGATCGCCGCGGTCTTCATCGGCGGGGCGGCGGTCTCCGGTGGCATCGGCACCGTGATCGGGTCGATCATCGGCGGCCTCGTGATGGCATTCCTCAACAACGGCATGCAACTGCTCAGCTTCGGCGCCGACACCGTGCAGATGGTGAAGGGTGCAGTGCTGCTCGTCGCCGTCGGCATCGACGCGTACAACAAGCAGCAGGGCCGCCCATCGGTACTCGGGTTCCTCACGAAACGGCGCAATCCGCCCGGTGAGTTCGCAGGTATCGACACCACCCCCATCGGCGCCCGCGCCATGGAGGCTCCCCCGGCCGCCCCGCCCGCACCGGGCCCGCGCAGCTCCTCCTCCCAAACCCCTCCCGCCGCCGACGACAGCGCGACGAAGGAACCCGGCTCTCGCTGACGAGAGTTCGACGATCACAGAAAGTGAATGGAATCCATGAATAAGAGAATCCTCCTCTCCACGGGCGCTCTGCTGGCCGCGGCCGCCCTGGCGCTCACCGGATGCTCCTCGGAGCGCGGCGGCGACGCGGGTGGCTCGGGCGGCTCCGACGCCGGCGCCACGTCAACCGGGTTCGAAGAGGGCGCCACCATCGGCGTCGCGCTTCCCGACAAGACCAGCGAGAACTGGGTGCTCGCCGGCAAGCTCTTCACGGACGGTCTCGAAGACGCCGGGTACAAGGCCGACGTGCAGTACGCGCCCGCCTCGAACACCGTCGCCGAGCAGCAGAACCAGATCCAGGCAATGGTCACGGGCGGTGCGAAGGTCATCGTCATCGGCGCGAAGGACGGCAAGCAGCTCGCCACCCAGGTGCAGGCCGCGAAGGACGCAGGCGCAACGGTCATCGCGTACGACCGCCTCATCGAGAACACCGACGCACTCGACTACTACGTCGCGTTCGACAACTTCAAGGTCGGCCAGTTGCAGGGCCAGGCGCTGCTCGACGGGCTCGAGGAGCGCACCGACCACGATGCTCCGTACAACGTCGAGCTGTTCTCCGGATCGACCGACGACGCGAACTCCGCGGTCTTCTTCAACGGCGCCATGGACGTGCTGCAGCCGAAGATCGACGACGGCACCCTCGTCGTGGGATCGGGCCAGACCGACATCCAGCAGACCGCGACCGCCGGGTGGAAGGCCGAGAACGCTCAGAGCCGCATGGACACGATCCTGACCTCCGCCTACAGCGACACCGACCTCGACGGCGTCCTCTCCCCAAACGACACGCTCGCGCGCGCCGTGCTGACCTCGGTCGAGCAGGCGGGCAAGCCACTGCCCGTCGTGACCGGCCAGGACTCGGAGGTCGAGTCGGTTCGCTCGATCATGGAGGGCAAGCAGTACTCGACCATCAATAAGGACACGGCGCTGCTCGTCGAGCAGACCATCAAGATGATCGGTCAGCTGCAGCAGGGCGAAGAGGTCGATGTGAACGACACCGACCAGTACGACAACGGCTCGAAGGTCGTGCCCGCCTACCTGCTCGATCCCGTGATCGTCACGCAGGAGAATGCAGCGGATTCGTACCAGAACGTGCCGAACCTGCTCGAGATCGTCGAAGAGTACAAGTAGCACTCGCGATATCCCCGCACTGAGCTGCGCCGGGATGCGGCAGGATCTTCCTCCGCACCCCGGCGCAGTGCCGTTTCGAAAGGCAGCGCATGACCGACACTCGCTTCTCCATCGACACCGACGCCCACCAGGCGTGGCTGGACGCCCAGACCGATCGGCTGCTCGCATTCGCAGAGCCCGCGCTCGACCCGGATGGCGGCTTCTCCTGGCTCGACGATTCCGGCGCTCCCGTCGCGTCCCAGGGCGCCCAGCTCTGGATCGCCGGCCGCTACACCTACTGCGCGGTGCTCGGGCACTTGCTCGGGTTCCCCGGTCAGGCCGAGCGCGTGGAGCACGGGCTCGCCTTTCTCCGCTCCGGCGCGCTGCGCGACGCCGAGCACGGCGGCTGGTTCGTCACCGTCGGCGCGGCCGATCCTGCGACGAATTCCGACGCGAAGGAGAGCTACGGGCACGCATTCGTCCTGCTGGCCGCAGCTTCGGCGAAACTCGCGGGTTTCGAGGCCGACGATCTCTACGCCGACGCGCTCGGAGCACTCGAGCGCTGGTGGGAGCCGGAGGCGCGCATGTACGCGGACACGTGGAACCGCGAGTTCACCGTGCTCGACCCCTACCGCGGCGCCAATCCCAACATGCACCTCGTCGAAGCTGGCCTGCTCGCGTACGAGGCTGACGGCGATCCCCGCCATGTCGAACGATCGACGGCCATCGCGCGACGCCTCATCGGCGACGTGACCGCGCGCAACGAGTGGCGCCTGCCGGAGCACTACCTGGAGGATTGGACGCCCGATCCCGAGTACGGCGCCGACTCCCCCGACAGCCACTTCAGGCCGTACGGCGCGACCGTGGGCCATTGGCTCGAGTGGGCTCGCCTGCTCATCGCGCTCGAGGCCGCGCAGCGCGAAGCCACCGGTTCGCCTGACACCTGGTTGATCGATGCGTCGCGCAGCCTGTTCGGCCGTGCGGTCGCCGATGCCTGGGACGAGGATCGCGGTGGGTTCGCATTCAGCACCGACTGGGCGGGCATCGTGTTGAACGACCACCGCTTCCACTGGGTGATCGCCGAGGCCATCGGCACGTCGGCGGCGCTCTTCCGCGCCACCGGCGACGCGTCCTACGCGAAGTGGTACGCCCGGTTCTGGGAGTACGCGGCGGCCCACCACATCGAGGCCGACGGCAGCTGGATCCACGAGCTCGACGCCGATGGGGCGCCAGCGGACGGCACGTGGAGCGGCAAGCCCGACCTCTACCATGCGCTCCAGGCAACGCTCTTCGCGCGACTGCCGGTGACGCACAGCCTGACGCACGGTCTGCGATCCGGCGCCCGCGACGCGAGCTGAGCCGCCAGCCCTCCAACGCGGATCGGGGTCGGCATCCGGGTGCGACCCCGCATACCGACCCCGACCCACAGGGAGGAGCGACGTACTACACCTCCACCAGCACCTTCACCTGCTCGGGATCGTTCGACGCGTCGAACGCCTGCTGCGCCTGGTCGAGCGGGAAGACGCCCGTGATGAGCTCGTCGAGGGGCAGGCGACGCTCGCGCAGCAGCGCGATGGCGGCCTCCACGTCCTCCCGCACGTACATCAGGTTCCCGAGCAGTGCGATCTCGCGATCCTGGATCAGCTCGAGGTCGATCGTGGTGGGCCCGGAGGGCACGCCGACGGTCATGATGGTGCCGCCCTTCTCGAGCATCTCGATCGCGAGGCGCACGGTGGCCTCCCGCGAGACGCAGTCGAACACGACGTCAGCCTTGCCGCCGAGCTCGCGCATCGCGGCTTCGGCGGCATCGGGGGCGCTCGAATCGAAGCTGCCGGAAGCGCCGAGACGCTCCGCGCGGGCGCGCTTCGACTCGAGCAGATCGGCGACGACGACGCGTTCAGCTCCCGCGTGCAGCGCGGCGATCGTCACGAACAAGCCGATGGGGCCGGCCCCGAGCACCACGACGCGAGCGCCCGTGAGATCCCCTGCGCGGCGCACCGCGTGCACGGGAGTCGCGAGCGGCTCGATGAGCGCAGCCTCTCGGTCGCTCAGGTCGTCGGGCAGCGCGATGACGCGATCTGCGGCGATGGTGAAGCGATCCGTCATGCCGCCAGGGGTCTGGCAGCCGAAGACGTCGAGCGTCGCGCAGATGTTGTACCGACCCCGCTGGCACGGCGTGCACTCCCCGCAGGCGAGGTTCGGCTCGATGACGACGCGGCGGTTCACGAGATCCGCCGGCGCCTCGGGTCCAGCGGCCTCGACGACGCCGATCACCTCGTGCCCCGGCCAGAACGGCAGGGACATGAACGGGTGTCGGCCGTGCGCCGCGTGCACGTCCGACCCGCAGATGCCGACGATGGTCGAGCGCACGAGCACCTCGCCGGCGCCAGCGGCGGGCGCCGGAATCTGCTCGACACGGATGTCATCGGCCGCATTGACGACGATGCGACGTACGGCCTCCTGCACGTCGCTCATCAGACTGCCGTGTATCCACCGTCGGCCACGAGGACCGAGCCGGTGATGAACGAGGCGGCGTCGCTCGCGAGGAAGACCACGCTCGGCGCGATCTCCTCGGGCAGGGCGAAGCGCTGCTGCGGGGCATCCTCGATCCAGTAGCGCTGGAACTCGGGGTTGTCGACGGGAGCCATCTCCGTCTTGACGTAGCCGGGCGCAACCGCGTTCACTCGGATGTTCAGGGGAGCCCACTCGACGGCGAGCGACTTGGTGAGGTGGTGCACTGCAGCCTTCGAGGCGTTGTACGCCGGCTGCCACTGCGGACGGTTGACGATCAATCCCGACATCGAGCCGATGTTCACCTGCGATCCGCCACCGATCTCGCGCATGTGCTCGCCGACCGCGACGCTCGCTTTCCAGAGGGCGCGCACGTTGAGGTCCCACACCGCGTCCCACTGCTCGTCGGTGACGCTCCACGATTCGCCGTGGAAGCAGGTGCCAGCGTTGTTGACGAGGATGTCGATGCGCTCGAGACCCGACTTGGCCTCTTCGACCATACGGGTGATCTGCGCGTCGTCGGTGATGTCCGCGGTGATGGCGACGAACTCGATCCCGCGATCCGCGGCTTCGGCGACGACCTGCGCGTTTCGCTCGGCGCTGCGGCCGACGATCGCGACGCGTGCGCCGGCCTCGGCGAGCCCGAAGGCGAATGCCTTGCCGAGACCCTGGTTACCGCCGGTGACGAGGGCCGTCTTGCCCTCGAGGCTGAACGAAGTCATGTTTCGTGTCCTTTTCATGTTGGTACATCGTGCGAGGAAGCGACGGATCGTCGCGAGAGGTGGTGGCTGATCAGCGACCCGGGTAGACGACCGATTTCAGGCTGTCCGGGTCGGTGTCGCTCTCGAGTGCCTGCTCGACCTCGTCGAGACCGAATTGCCCGGTGACGAGCGAGTCGAGATCGACCTGGCCGTTCGAGACGAGCTGGATCGCGACCGGCCAGGTCTCGGTGTAGCGGAAGATCCCGGTGACGGTGATCTCGCGGTTCTGGATGTCTTCGACGGGCAGCGTCATCTCCGGGTTGCCGAGGCCGACGAGCACGGCGGTCCCGGCAGGACGCACGGCGCGGATGCCGGACTGCACGGCGGGTGCGGCGCCGCTCGCATCGATGAAGGCGTCGATCGGCACATCGAGATCCGCGGGGTTCTGCGTGCGCGGGTCGACGACGCGGGTCGCACCGTACTGCAGTGCGCGGTCGCGGCGCGCCTCGACGAGATCGGAGACGATCACTTCGCCGGCGCCGAATGCGCGTGCCGTCTGAGCGGTGATGATGCCGATGGGGCCGGCTCCGGCGATGAGCACGGTCGAGCCGGGGACGATGCCGGCTTTGCGCACCGAGGTGATCGCGACCGACAGCGGCTCGAGCAGGGCGGCCGCCTCGTCGGTCACGTTGTCGGGCACGTCGTGCGCAAAGGCCGACTGGATGGTCACGAACTCCGCGAAGGCGCCGTCGATCGGGGGCGTCGCGTAGAACTCCATGTCGGGGCAGAGGTTGTAGGCGCCGATGCGGCATTCGCGGCAGCGCCCGCATGGCCGCTGCGGCTCGATCGCGACCCGGTGGCCGACGCGGGCCGGATCGACGTTATCGCCGACGGCGACGACGACGCCGCCGACCTCGTGCCCGAGCACGAGCGGAGCCTCGACGACGAAGTCTCCGATCCGCCCCTCGCGGAAGTAGTGCACATCTGAACCGCACACGCCGACGGCGCCGACGCGAACGAGTACCTCGTCGGCGGCGGGCACCGGCACCGGGCGCTCTTCGATCGTGAGCTCTCGCGTGCCGAGGAGCACGCTGGCGCGCATCCGCTCCGGGATCTCAGGGTGAGTCATGACTGTTCTCCTCGTACTGCTTGGGTGTGTGCGCGGCCGAGCAGGGCGCGGCCGACGATGACGTGATGGGCTCCGAGCTCGATCGCGCGGAGCGCGATGGCGGCATCGACGCCTCCGTCGACACTCACCTGCACCGCCGGAGCGAGCTGCGAAATGCGTTCGAGCAGTTCGGGGCGCGCGGGCTCCCGCGTGCCGGGCTCGATGAGCATGATCAGGGCGCCGGCAGTGCCGGCGTCGAGACTCGCCGGGTCGTCCCCCGGTTCGAGCACCGTCCAGACCTCTCCGCCGGCGGCGCGGAACGCCTCGGTCAGGGAGGCGTCCGCTGCCACGCCGGCGGGCACTGCGGCGCGCTGCGCACCGACCGAGGCGGCGGCCTCGAGTACAGCGGCGATCTCGTCGCGCAGCTCGGGGTCGTACCCGTCGACGGCGCGGCCTCGCGCTCCCGCGAGCACGATCAGGTGGACCTCGAGCAGCGAATCAGGATGCCGCGCGCCGAGGTCTCGCAGTTCGGCTGCGACGATCCCTCGATGCACCAGCTCCCCGGTGTCTTCGCGATCGAGAATCACATCGAGATGAATCGGCAGGCCGATCGCCGCGAATCGGTCGGCGACGGCTTCCCGATCCGGCGCAGGCGCGGCGTACAGGCTGCCGTACACCGATCCTTCCGGCACATCGGTGATCCATGCAGCATGGGGCGGGGCGGCAGCGGACGAGCGCTCCGCGAACTGCACCGCGCTCATCCGCGGCTCCGGTCGAGCGTGTCGATCGCTGCGACCTCGGCGTACCGCGCGAAGCGCTCGGTCGAGACTCTGGCGGGCTCGGCCGCGACCCGCCGGGCCGGCTTCCAGTGCTCCGCGAGCTCCATGATGGGCGTCTCGCTCAGCACCGCGGCGGCCTGCACGGCCGCTCCGCGCGCGACCGCCTCCGGTGCGTCGACGAGATGCACCGGCTTGCCGAGCGCATCGGCGAGGATCTGCCGCGTCGCGGCGGAACGGGCGGCGCCGCCGATGGCGATCACTTCGCCGTCGGTGCGCACCCCGCAGCGCTCGAAGTGGGACAGCCCGGCGACGAGACCGAACACCACGCCTTCGTACGCCGCACGTGCCAGTTGCTCACGGCTCGTCTCGGTGGTGAGGTCGGCGAGCAGGCCGGAGGCCAGCGGCCGGTTGGGCGTGCGCTCCCCATCGAGGAACGCCGCGAGCACCGGCCCATCGCTCCCCGCCTGCAATGCGAGGGCGGAGAGTTCGTCGTGGTTCGCTCCCATGAGTCTCGCGAACGTGTCGATCACCTTCGCTCCGTTGAGCGTGCAGACGAGCGGCAGGAAGCCGCCCGTGAGGTTCGCGACGCCGTTCACGAATCCTCGCGCATCGCGCACGGGCTCTGGTGTGGTCGAGAACACCACCCCGGAGGTGCCGAACGCGAAGACGGCGTCTCCCTCCGCGATCCCGAGGCCCAGGGCCGAGGCGTGCTGGTCGCCGCCGCCGGCGGAGACGAGTGCCGGCTCTGCGATGCCGAGCTCGGTCATGGCCGCCGAGGTCGTGGTGCCGGCCACGCCGTCGGGCGGGAGCACCTCGGGCAGCATCGCCGCCCAGTCGCGCGACTCGTCGATGAGCGCGAGGTGATCGAGCAGATAGCGGTTCGCCGACGGGTCGAAGTACCCGGTGCCCGATGCTTCGGAGCGGTCGGTCGCGAACGCCCCGGTGAGCCGGTACGTGAGATAGTCGTGCGGCAGCAGGATGGTCGCGAGTCTCGAGAAGTTCTCCGGCTCGTGATCGGCGAACCACGCGACCTTGCTCAGCGTGAATGCGGCGGTCGGGAGCGATCCGGTGGACGCGATCAGGCGATCCGCACCGATGCGCTCGGTGAGCCGGCGCAGCTCGCCGTCGGTCGTCGTGTCGTTCCAGAGCTTCGCGTCGCGAATCACCTCGCCGTGCGCGTCGAGCGGCACCATGCCGTGGCACTGCCCCGCGACGGAGATCGCGCGAACGCTCACGTCGCCCGCTTGCGCGAGCGCAGCGCGGAATGCGCCGACGAACGCATTCCACCAGGCATGGGGGTTCTGCTCGCTGCGCGGCGGCGCGACCGGCGGATGCGCGGCAGTGGCCCCCGCGATCCGGCGCCCGTCGTCGAGCGCGAAGAACTCCACCTTGCACGACTGCGTCGACGTATCGACGCCGCAGACGACGGCGATCATGCGGCGCCTCCCCGCGTCGGCGCCTCGATCGTATCCGGCAGGTCGCGCTGCTGGCCGACGATCCCGGCCGGGTGGATCTGCACGACCTCTTCCCAGCTGAAGCCGCGCAGGCCCATGAGCGTGACGGTGAGGGCGTCTCCCCACGCTCCGGCCACGAGTGTGCTGCCGAGTGCGATCAGGCCGCCTGCGTCGGCGTCGACCGGATCTGTGGTGAGGTGGACGACGCGCGTCGCGGCCGCGGCGAAGGGCGAGTCGGGTCGCTCGGTCACCGCGACGACGTCGGTTCCGCGCTCGACGAGGCGCTCGACGAGCTGGGTGAGTTCGACTGACTGCCCGCCCTTCGAGAAGGCGATCACGAGGTCGTCCGAGGTCACGGCTCCCATGCCTCCGTGGAGTGCGTCTTGCGAGGGGAGGTAGAACGCCGGCGTCCCGGAGACGGACAGCAGGTGAGCGAGGCGCTCGGCCATGATGCCCGACGTGCCGGCGCCCGTGGTCACGACTTTGCCGGTGCAGCGCTGCACGGCCGAGACCACGTCGGCGAAGCTGTCGTCGATCTGCTCGGCGAGATTCGCCAGTGCTTGAGACTCGCGAAGAATCGACTCTCGTGCGTGATGCACGAGGTCGGCGGCGGTTGCGCTCATATGATTGACCTGATCTCTCATTTGTTGCATTTATTCTATCGTCTTGCGCGATGCGAAGCGACTTCCGGCTCGACGCAGTGCGAGCCCCGGAATCATCCGGTGTGAGATGATGACCCATCGAGAGGAGACGACCATGGAACCCGGTCCCAACAGGCTGGTCGAGATGGCGCACGTCGCCCGAGAGCACTTCATCAACGACGTTCCGATGGTGGAGCTGGCCGCGCGAACCGGCATGTCCCGCTTCCGCGTCGCCCGGCTCATCGCCGAGGCCCGCGACCTCGGCGTGCTGCGCATCAGCGTCGGCGCACCGCAAGCGCTCAGCCGCGACGACGTCGCCGAACTGCGCCGACGGTACGGGCTCCGCGACGTCCGGTGCGTCACGATGCCCGACGGCGACGCCGACCCGCGCGCGCTCCGCGCCGCTCTCGGCCGCGCCGCAGCCGAGTACCTCGAGACGCAGGTCCAAGCCGGAGAGGTGCTGGGGTTCGCGAGCGGTCGAACGCTCGCCGCGATTCCCGAGCACCTCCGCGCGCTCCCGCAGTGCGATGTCGTCCAGCTGACCGGGCTCGCGGGCCCTCCAGGTGAAACGGCTGGAGATCTGGTGCGCACCGTCAGTGCGATATCGGGAGGCGAGCCCGCATCGCTGTACGTTCCGCTCGTGGCGTCCGACGCCGACGCCGCAGCCATGCTCTGCCGCCAGCCCGGCGTCGCCGAGACGCTGGCGCGCATGGGAGAGGTGACGCGCGCCGTGCTCGCGGTCGGCAGCTGGAGCCCCGTCGTCTCCCAGCTCGCGGATTCGATCTCCGACGACGATGCGGGCGGTCTGATCGCGAGCGGTGTGCGCGCCGATGTCGCGGCGTCGCTCTTCGACGGTTCGGGCGGCCGGGTTTCGGCCCTCGATACTCGCACCATTGCGATCCCCTTCGATCAATTGCGCGCGATCCCCGAGATCGTCGTCGTCGCGGGTGGAGCCGAGAAGCACGCCGCGCTCCGGGCCGTGCTGCTCGCCGGGTTCGTGACGACCCTCATCACCGACCGCGCCTCGGCGCTGTCGCTGCTCTCCGGGCCGCGCACAACCTGAACGGCGGCGGCTTCCACCCCTGCCCGGGAGGAAACCGCCGCCGCTCGATCGCTGACTACTCCTGGCCGGGCAGACCCTCGTACGCGATATCGCCGGTCTTGAGGTTCTCGGCGATCAGTTCGCTCAGCCCGTCGAGGAAGGCCGGGCGATCGTTGACGACGTGATCGAGAGCGTCCTCGACGTTGTCCTGCGTGATGGGGGGCATAGTGTAGACGAGGTTGTTGTCGACATCCTCATCGCGCGCGATGGCAGCAGCCACCGCAACGCCGGTCGCGAGCTGGACCGTGCCGTTCTGCAGCGAGGTGCCGATGAAGTCGCCGTTCTTCACAGCGTTGAGACCATCCTCGATGCCGTCGATGCCGACGACCGGAATGTCGTCCATGCCGGCCTCGCGCAGCGCCTGCTTGGCGCCGAGACCCATGTCGTCGTTCTGCGAGATGACGCCGTCGATCTCATCGCCGAAGGCGGAGATCCAGTTCTTCATCTTGTTGACGGCCTCGTCGCGGCTCCAGTTCGCGGTGTCCTTCGCGAGCACGCTCACATCGGGGTTCTCCTCAAGCACCTGGTCGATGCCGGCGCCGCGGTTGATCTCGCCCGAGCCGCCCAGCGGGCCCTGCAGGATGACGACGTTGCCCTTGCCTCCGAGCTCGTCCATCATCATCTGCGCTTCCTGCGCGCCAGCGGCGACGTCGTCGGGCTGCACGCTCCCGGCGACCTCGTCGTTGTTCAGCGTCGCATTGACGTCGAGGAAGGGGATCCCCGCCTCGCTCGCCGCGGTCACCTGCGGCTGCAGCGTATCCGCCTGAACGGGGACGACCATGATCGCGTCCACGCCGGCCTGGATGAACTGATCGACCTGGGTCGCCTGCGTCGAGACGTCCATCTTCGCGACGTTCCACAGGATCTCGATGTTGTTGTCTTCCGCGTAGCGGTCGATGCCTTCCTTGCCTTCGGTGATGAAGGAGGACATGTCGTAGACGCTCACGCCGACGGTGACGCGTTCCTTGCCGCTGTCATCGGCGCCCTGCTGCGCTGCAGGATCGCCGGCACCGCAAGCCGCGAGCGACAGCACTGCCGCGCCGGCCACGGCAACCGCGAATCCGCGGTTCATTCGGGAGGTGAACTTCATGGGGTACTCCATTTCGATGGTGAGTGGTGAGGGGAGAGTCGTGCACTGGGGGATCTCGCCGCGCCCGTGGGAGCGGCGACGGTCAAGATCGTCGACGTTTGCTGGCCCATACGTCGACCGCGACTGCGGCGACGATCAGCACGCCCTTGATCACGTCCTGCCAGTAGGCGGGGACGGTCAGAATGTCGAGACCGTTGTTCAGGGTCTGAATGAGCAGCAGGCCGAGCGCGGTGCCCCAGACGGTGCCGCGGCCGCCCATGAGGCTCGCCCCACCGATCACGACTGCGGCAATGGCGTCGAGTTCGTAGCCCTGGCCGAGGTTCGGCGACCCGCTGATCACGCGGGAGGAGAGCATGATGCCGGAGAGGCCGGCGAGCGCGCCGCTGATGGCGTACACGCTGTAGAGCACCCGGCCGGTCTTCACGCCGGCGATCTGCGCGGCGAGCGGGTTGCCGCCCACTGCGTAGACGCGCAGGCCGTAGCTGGTGCGGCGCATCATCAGCCCGAATCCGATGATCATGAGGATCATGAGGATCACGGGGACGGTGAGCCCGAAGACGCGCGTGTTCGCGAACTGACCGTACTCGGTGGGCAGACCGTTGATCGGCGCACCGTCGCCCAGCACGAAGGCGAGGCCGCTGGCCAGCGTGAGCATGCCGAGCGTCGCGATGAACGGCGGCACCTTCATGACCGAGACGACGAAGCCGTTCACCGAACCCGCGGCGAAACCGACGGCCACGGCGACGATCGGCGCGAGCCAGATCTGGTCGGGCATCTCCTTCGCCGCGACGGCGGCGGCCATGGCGCTCAAGGCGATGACGCTGCCGACCGACAGGTCGATCCCGCCGGTGAGGATCACCAGCGTCTGCCCGAGCGCGATCAGCGCGAAGGGCGCCGCCGCGACCAGAATCGTCGTCACATTGTCCACCGTGCCGAAGCGCGCGCTGCGGTACAGGAAGAAGGCGATGATGAGCAGCATCACGATGACCATCGCGTAGCGGATGGCCAGTTCGCGGAACCAGGGTCCCGAGAAGCGGCGGAGATCGCCGCTCTCGGACACCGTCCGCATCACTTCGGTCTGTGTCGGATTCGACATGTCATGCGTCCTTTCGAGGAGCGTCTGCGGGTTCGGCGGCAGCCGCGTCCGCTTCCGTGGCTTCGAGTCCGCTGGCGAGGCGGAAGATTCGGTCCTGCACCTCGGCGCGGGAGAGGTCGGCTGCGGTGAGCTCACCGGCCACCGCACCCTCTCGCAGCACGAGTGCACGGTGGGAGAGGCTGAGGATCTCGGGCATATCGCTCGACGCCATGAGCACGGCCATGCCGCTGGCGGCCAATTCGACGATGATGCGGTAGATCTCGCTTCGCGCTCCGACGTCGACGCCGCGCGTCGGCTCGTCGAGCAGCAGCACGTCGACATCCCCGGTGAGCCAGCGGGCCAGCACCACCTTCTGCTGATTGCCGCCGGAGAGCGTCTCGAGCGACTGGTCGAGATCGCGGCTGCGCAGTCGCACCGAATCCATGACCTCGCCGACCCGCTCGCGACGAGCGCGCTGACGCAGGAACCCTGCGATGGAGAATTGGCCGAGGCCCGGCAGAGTGCCGTTGTCGAGCACCGACATCGGGAGCACAGCGCCCGAGCCCTTGCGATCCTCCGGCACGAGCGCCATCTTCGCTGTGATGGCGGCTGCTGGCTCGCCCGGCTTCACGCGCGATCCGCGAACCCTGACCTCGCCGCTCTCCGACTTGCGGACGCCGAACACGGTCTCCATGAGCTCCGTGCGTCCGGCGCCGACCAGACCGGCCAATCCGACGATCTCGCCGCGGCGCACCTGCAGCGAGATGGGGGCGTTCGCGCCGCTGACCTGCAGCGCGTCCAGCTCGAGCACGACGTCAGCGCTCGGCACACCGCGCTCGGGGAAGAGGTCTTCGAGCTCTCGTCCGATCATCGCCGTCACGATGTCGTCGTCGGTCAGGTTCGCGAGCGCCTGGTCTTCGACGAGCTCACCGTCGCGGAGCACGATCACGCGGTCGGCGATGGCCCGAATCTCCTCCATCTTGTGCGTCGTGAACAGCAGCGCGACGCCGCGGTCGCGCAGCAGCCCCATGACCTCGAGCAGTCGGCCGACCTCCCGCTCCGAGATCGCGCTCGACGGCTCGTCGAGCAGGATCACGTTCGCGCCGGTGTTGGTGGCTTTGACGATCTCGATGATCTGACGGATGCCGACGGCGAGGTCGCCCATTCGCTTGCGCGGATCGATCGTGAGCCCGAAGACCGCGAGCTGCTCGCGGGCCTGCTCGATCATCGCGCCACGGCGAAGCCCCAGCGGTCCGCGCAGCTCGCGTCCGATGAAGAGGTTCTCGTACACGGTGAGCTCGAGGATCGACGCGAGCTCCTGCGGCACGATGGCGACGCCGAGTCGGTGCGCCGCTTGAGCGTTGCCCGCGGGAAGCGGGGTTCCCTGGACCTCGACGGTGCCGCCGTCCGGGCGGTACTGACCCGATGCGATCTTCATCAGCGTGGACTTGCCCGCGCCGTTCTCACCCGCGAGCGCGGTGATGGTTCCCGCCTCGAGGCTCAATGAGATTCCCCTGAGCACGGGGATCCCTCCGAAGCCCTTGACGATGTTCGTGCATTCGAGCAGCGTCCCGGTGGCCGGCACGTGCTGCGCGGAGTCGCGCGTGTGTGCCTGCTGGTTACTCATGTTGCATTCACCCCTCTCCACGGCGAGCGGAGGTTCCTCGTCGTCCCGGCATGTGGGCGCTTCGTTCGAGGCCCGTATAGGTTTTTACCATGACTTGTAACATCTGAGAAACATGCCCGCACATTTGAGCGATGCTACAGTCTCTGTGTCCCACTGCGCCAATCCGATGGAGGAGCCCCATGAGCGAGGTCGAACGCCGCATGGCCCTCGTCGCAACGCGGCACTATCTCGATGGCTTGTCTCGCATAGAAATCGCAGATGAGCTCGGAATTTCCCGGTTTGCCGTCGCGCGCCTGCTCGAGCAAGCGCGCGAGCGGGGAATCGTGCGATTCGAGATCGCCTCACCCGACGATCTCGACCTCGGGCTCTCCGCTCAGTTGCGCGCAGCCTTCCAACTTCGACACGCAATTGTTGTACACGCACCCGGCGGCGCGGAGGACACGTTGAAGCGGCGTCTCGGTACCGCCGCGGCGCGACTCGTCGAAGAGGTGATGACGCCCGGCGAGGTGCTCGGCCTGGCCGCAGGCCGCACCTTGCGCCAGATGGTGATGGCGTTCCAGTCGCTCCCGCCCGTCGATGTCGTCCAATTGGAGGGCGTCGCCGCAGGTTTGCAGGAGAGCGGCGTCGAACTCGTGCGGCACGCCGCGAGGGTATCCGGCGGCACCCCGCATGCGCTGCTCGCTCCGCTCCTGACACGCAGTGACGAGACCGCCGAGCTGCTCCGCGACGAGCCCGCTGCTCGCGAGACGTTCGCCCGATTCTCAGAGGTCACCACCGCGGTCGTCGGCATCGGAAGTTGGAATCCGGAGGATTCGCAGGTCTCGATGCTCGCGGGGCAGCTCGGGATCCGCGAATCGCTCCTCGACGCCGGCGTGCGCGCCGACCTCGGCGCCGTACTGCTCGACATCGACGGTGCGGTAGTCGAGAATGCTGTGGGACGGAGCGTCGGCATCGACGCCCCGGGGCTCCGCAACGTCCCCCATGTGCTCGCCGTCGCCGGCGGGCCGCTGAAGTTCGTTGCGGTGCGCGCGGCGCTCCGCAGCGGGCTCATCCACTCGCTCGCATGCGATGCGAGCACCGCCCAGGCACTGCTCGCAGATGCCTCACGTACCGACCCGCACCGAAGGAGCGATTCATGAAGTTCGAAGACCTGCAGGGCCGCACAGCTGTCGTCACCGGCGGCGGACGCGGCCTCGGCTACTCGCTCGCGGAGGCGCTCGCGGGGCAGGGTGCGAATGTCGCACTGCTCGATGTGCTCCCCGACGTCGACGCGACGGCTGTCGCTCTCGGCGAGCGATTCGGCGTGCAGGCAGTCGGCATCCACACCGACGTCACCGACCCCGAGCAGATCAGCGTGGCGTTCGACCGGATCGGCGCTGCCGTCGGCACCCCCCAGATTCTGCTCACGGCCGCCGGCATCACCTTGCTCGAAGCCGCCGTCGATATCGACCCGGCGCAGTGGCGCCGAGTGCAGTCGATCAACGTCGACGGAACCTTCTTCGTGGCCCAGGAGTTCGCGCGACGGGTGCTGGCCGAGGGACTCGCGGGCTCTGCGATCCTCGTCTCGTCGATGTCCGCGAAGATCGTCAACGTGCCGCAGCAGCAGACGGCGTACAACACGTCGAAGGCCGCCGTGGACCACCTCACGAAGTCGCTCGCCGTGGAGTGGGCCGCTGCAGGCATTCGCGTCAACGCCATCTCCCCGGGCTACTTCCTCTCCGACATGACGAAGCAGTTCACCGAGAGCAACCCGGAGCTCGCCGCCGAGTGGACGTCGCGCATTCCGATCGGCCGCATGGGCGATCCCAGTGACCTGCATGGGCTCGTCGCCTACCTCGCATCCGACGCGTCCTCCTACCTCACGGCCCAGTCGATCGTCATCGACGGCGGATACACCGCGCTGTGAAGCACGCGACGACCGGGGCGCCGCGCGCACTCGTCTTCGGCGAGGCGCTCGTCGACGTCATCGACGGCACCGCGTTTCCCGGGGGTTCGCCTCTGAACGTCGCCGTCGGCCTGAGCCGGCTCGGCGTTGCCACGACGCTGGCCACCCGGTTCGGCGACGACGCGCACGGCGCGCAGATCGCCGATCATCTGCGCGCCTCCGACGTCTCGTTCGCCGAGCCCGTACCAGGCGCGGAGACCTCTCGTGCCGAGGTGACGCTCGACGCCACCGGGCAGGCGCAGTACCGCTTCGTGCTCGACTCGGAACTCCCGGCGACCCCGCTCGACGGCATCGGCCTCGTGCACACGGGCTCGCTCGGCGCGGTGCTGACACCCGGCGCTGCCACCGTCGCGGCCGCATTCGACGATCCAGGATCGCGGCTGCGCAGCTACGACCCGAACATCCGCCCCGATCTCATGAAGGATCACGGCGCGACGCTCGACCAGGTCGAGCGCCTCGCCGCGCGGAGCCACATCGTGAAGATGAGCGATGAAGATGCGGAATGGCTCTACCCCGGGCAGGACCTCGATGCAGTGCTCGCACGCATGGTCGCTCTCGGCGCGTCCCTCGCCGTCGTCACGCGTGGTGCGGCCGGTTGCATCGCACGGTTCGCCGACAGCGGGGCTGCTGCCCCCGCGGATCGGGTCGCGGTGGTCGACACGGTCGGCGCAGGCGATTCGTTCATGGCCGCGCTCCTCGCGGCCGTGCTCGACGGTCCGCTCGCCGCTTCCCTGCTCGCGGGTGATCCGCCCGCACCGCACGACGTCGAGCACGCGCTGCAGTTCGCCGCACGAGCGGCGGGCATCACCGCCTCTCGCGCTGGTGCCAATCCGCCGTGGACGCGCGAACTCGCAGGCGAGGCGCACGGAGAGCCCGCCACATTTCCAGCCACTTCATAGCAAACCATCAGAGACTGGGTGCATGAACACTCAGCCAAAAGGACCCCGGATTCTCATCGTCGATGACGAGCCCAGCATCCGCGAGCTGCTCAGCACGAGCCTCCGCTTCGCCGGGTTCGGCGTTCGCGCGGTCGGCAACGGCGCGCAGACGATCTCAGCGGTGCTCGAGGAGGAACCCGACCTCATCGTGCTCGACGTGATGCTGCCCGACATGAACGGCTTCAGCGTGACCAAGCGCCTGCGATCCGCGGGCTACACCGCCCCGATCATCTTCCTCACCGCGAAGGATGACACGGAGGACAAGGTCGAAGGCCTCACGGTCGGCGGCGACGACTACGTCACGAAGCCGTTCAGCCTCGACGAGATCATCGCCCGCATCAAGGCCGTGCTGCGCCGCACGATCCAGGAAGACGAGGATTCGGTGCTCAGCGTCGGCCCCATCACGATGGATCAGGACACGCACGAAGTGACCGTGCAGGGCGCGTCGGTCGAGCTCTCCCCCACCGAGTTCAAGCTGCTCCGCTACCTCATGCAGAACGCGAACCGAGTGCTCTCGAAGGCTCAGATCCTCGACCACGTCTGGGAGTACGACTTCAACGGCGACGCCGGCATCGTCGAGTCCTACATCTCGTACCTGCGGCGCAAGCTCGATCCGCTGACCGAAGAGTCGCTGATCCAGACGAAGCGCGGCTTCGGGTACATGCTGAAGACCGAAGTCAAGTAGCGTGGCTCGGCCCAACTGGTCGGAGCGTTGGGCCGACGTCTCGCTGCGGGCGAAGATCACCGGCGTCACGGTCTTCATCCTGTTCCTCGGGCTCATCGTGGCGGGCGTCGGCACCCTCGCCGTGCTCCACCCCATGCTCACTGCGAATCAGACGCAGGCGCTCGAACGCCTCCGCGACAATCCCGCGCCGGCCCTGCGTCCCTACGCCAACTTCAATGGACTGACGTCGGAAGACATCACGCAGGCTCCGAGCGGGTACTACGTCGCGCTGTTGAATGCCAACGGCACGGTGACGCGCGACAATACTCGTGACCAAGACCCCAAATCGCTGCCTGAGGTGGAAGGCATCACACTCGATGATGTGACGACCCGCTATCAGGACGCCTTGATTAGCTTGCGGGCTGCCGACGGCGTCAAATGGAACGCGATCGTCATGCCGATCAACGAGAAGGGACAGCCCGCAGGCACGCTGCTCATCGCCTCTTCCACGGCACCGGTGACTCAGACGGTTGCGCAGTACATCATCATCTTCACCGGGTTCGGCATCGCCGTCATCCTGCTCGGCGCCGCACTCACCCGGCTGCTCGTCACTGCCACCTTCCTTCCACTCGCGGAGGTCGAGCGCACGGCGCTCGAGATCGCACGCGGCGATTATTCCAAGCGCATCATGATCTCGAGTCCCCATACCGAGGTGGGGCACCTGGGCCAGTCGCTGAACATCATGCTCGATCGTCTCGACGGGTCACTGGAAGACCAGGCGCGCACGATCGAGCGCATGCGCCGGTTCATCGGGGATGCGAGCCACGAACTCCGCACCCCGCTCGTCTCGGTGCGCGGGTACGCCGAGCTCTATCGGATGGGTGCGTTGCAGGAGGAGGAGAACGTCGCCCAGGCGATGGAGCGCATCGAGAAAGAGGCGATCCGCATGACCTCGCTCGTCGAGGATCTGCTGGCGCTCGCCCGCCTCGATGAACGGCGGCCGCTCGCGCTTGCGACGCTTCCGCTCAACAAGCTCGCCACCGACGCGGCGCTCGATGCGCGGGCACAAGCGCCTGACCGCGAGGTCGCCGTGATCACGGATCCCGCGGAGCCCGCGGTCATCGGTGACGAGCACAAGGTGCGGCAGCTCATGACCAACCTGCTCGGCAATGCCATGCGGCACACACCGGACGGCGGCCCGATCGAGCTCGTCGTCTCCAGCCCCGAACCTGCGCCCGGTGCGAAGACGTTCACGCGTTTCGAGATCGTCGACCACGGCGAGGGCGTTCCTGAGCAGATCAGGGACAAGATCTTCGGCCGCTTCTGGCGCGCGGACACCTCCCGCAATCGTGAGACCGGCGGTTCCGGCCTGGGCCTCGCCATCGTGAAGTCCATTGTCGACGCCCACGGCGGCACGGTCAGCGTGCATGAGACGCCCGGCGGCGGGGCGACCTTCCGGGTCGATCTGCCAAGCGCGGAGGCCTCCGACGACACGGTCCCGGTACCGCGTCTCACCTGACCCGCTTCCGCGCTCGCAGCCGCGGGTGCTTCCACGTGCTGCTGCGGTCGCCCGCCTCTTACGGCCGTGCGCCTCGAGCAGCCGCGCGTCCAGCAATGGATCCCGAGTGGTGCGGAGCGTATCCTCCGTACCGGCTCCGCTCTGCCCAGGACCGCCGGCGCGACGACGTTCGGTCCGTATGCTCATAGCTCCATCGTGGTCGCTGTCTGCATCGGTCTCCCGTTCGAGGAGCGCGTCTGTGAGCAATACGGCGAAATGACCGAGAGCCACAGCACCTGTGAGCGAATGACGCACTGCGCGGTGCCGACACCGTGGCGCAGCGATCGCCGCACCCAACATCTCTGTTGCGCTCGCGCAGTGGATTCCGTGTGGCGCAGTGCGCGATTTCAAGATGCGTCCGCCGGTGACCGGGTCCCCTGCAGGACTCGCGGTACCGGACTCGCGGGGAAAGCACGAACAGGGGCCGCACCGGACCCCCGCGAAACGCGAACAGGGGCCGCGTCCGAAGACGCGACCCCTGTTCGGGTATCTCTGTTGGAGGCTGAGGACTTAGAAGTCCATGCCACCGGTCGGATCGCCGGCGGGAGCGGCGGATGCCGGCTCCGGCTTGTCGGCGACGACGGCCTCGGTGGTGAGGAAGAGCCCTGCGATCGACGCTGCGTTCTGCAGTGCCGAGCGGGTGACCTTCGCCGGGTCCAGGATGCCCTGGGCCACCAGGTCGCCGTACTCGCCGGTTGCGGCGTTCAGGCCGTGACCGATCGGCAGGTTCGCGACGCGATCCGCCACAACACCCGGCTCGAGACCTGCGTTGAGCGCGATCTGACGCAGCGGCGCCTCGATAGCGGTCTGCACGATCTTCGCGCCGACAGCCTCGTCACCCGAGAGCTCGAGGCCCTCGAAGACGTCCTTGCCGGCCTGGATGAGCGCGACGCCACCGCCGGGGAGCACGCCCTCGTCGACTGCAGCCTTCGCGTTGCGCACTGCGTCTTCGATGCGGTGCTTGCGCTCCTTGAGCTCGACCTCGGTCGCAGCGCCCGCCTTGATGACGGCGACGCCGCCCGCGAGCTTCGCGAGGCGCTCCTGCAGCTTCTCGCGATCGTAGTCGCTGTCGGTGTTCTCGATCTCGCGACGGATCTGCGTGACGCGACCCTGAATGGCTTCGTCGTCGCCGCCGCCCTGGACGATGGTGGTCTCGTCCTTGGTGATGATGACCTTGCGAGCGGTGCCCAGCATGTCGAGGGTCGCGTTCTCGAGCTTGAGGCCGACCTCTTCCGAGATGACCTGGCCGCCGGTGAGGATCGCGATGTCCTGCAGCATCGCCTTACGGCGATCGCCGAAGCCCGGAGCCTTGACGGCCGCCGACTTGAAGATGCCGCGGATCTTGTTGAGCACGAGGGTTGCGAGAGCTTCGCCCTCGACGTCCTCGGCGAGGATGAGCAGCTGCTTGCCCGACTGGATCACCGGATCGACGACGGGGAGCAGGTCCTTGATGTTCGAGACCTTGCTGTTCACGATGAGGATGTAGGGATCCTCGAACACGGCTTCCTGGCGATCGGTGTCGGTGACGAAGTACGCAGACAGGTAGCCCTTGTCGAAGCGCATGCCCTCGGTGAGTTCCAGCTCGGTGCCGAAGGTGTTCGACTCCTCGACGGTGACGACGCCTTCCTTGCCCACCTTGTCGATGGCCTCGGCGATGAGCTGACCGATCTGCTCGTCAGCTGCCGAGATCGATGCGGTAGCCGCGATCTGGTCGGTGGTCTCGATCTCCTGAGCGTTCTCGAGGAGCTTGGCCGACACTGCCGCGACGGCCTTCTCGATGCCCTTCTTGATCGCGATCGGATCGCTGCCGGCCGAGACGTTGCGCAGACCCTCGCGCACGAGTGCCTGTGCGAGCACGGTCGCGGTCGTCGTGCCGTCGCCTGCGACGTCGTCGGTCTTCTTCGCGACCTCCTTGACGAGCTCGGCGCCGATGCGCTCGTAGGGATCGTCGAGTTCGATCTCCTTGGCGATGGAGACGCCGTCGTTGGTGATCGTGGGGGCGCCCCACTTCTTCTCCAGCACGACGTTGCGGCCGCGGGGGCCGAGCGTCACCTTCACAGCGTCAGCGAGCGTGTTGAGACCCCGCTCGAGTCCACGACGCGCTTCCTCGTTAAACGCAATGATCTTTGCCATGTATTTGCCCCTCCGGAGGTGTTTCGATGTGGTGAGCATCGTGCCGACGCATAGCGCCGTCGCACGAATGTTTAGCACTCAGTCGGATCGACTGCTAACACTCATTTTGGCACTCTGACCGGGCGAGTGCAAGCGTGTCTGCTCGCGCGCAGCGAACAACGCGGGAATGGTCCCCGCCCCGCAGGTCAGCCCGAGATCGAGCCGCCCACTGCGGGGTCGCTCGGCGGGATCGTCGCCGGGTCGGTGGGCAGACCGGTCGCCGGATCGATCGGGAAGCCCGTCGTCGGGTCGATGTCCCATCCGGTCGCCGGGTCGATGTCGAGGCCCGTCGTCGGGTTGATCTGCAGACCCGTCTCGGGATTCGTCTCGGGTTCCGGTGCACCGTCGGCATCGGCATCGGCATCGGTCGCGTTGTCGGCGGAGCCGTCGGTGATCTCGGCGGCCTCTTCGAGGCCTGGTCCCTTGTAGTCCGCGCCCAGAAGCACGACCAGACGCACTCCGTACGATTCGTACTCGGTCGACGTGTACGTCGAGACGCCGCCCAGCTTCTCGGCGAGGCCGGCGGCGGCGGCGGCATCGTCGGGGTTCGAGTAGAACACGGCGGAGATCGCGACATCGGTCGTCTCCGCGCTCCCCGAGAACTGAATCTTGCCCCACTGCTCGGTCGTGACGATCGCGTCGAGCGCCGCCGCGAGATTCTCCGTCGGGGTTCCATTGAGGATCGCGATCGTCGCCTCGGGATCGAGCTCCGCCTTGACGGTCGGCGCCGCTGAACCGGAGGAGTCCCCGGAGGAGGCGAGCGGCAGCTTGCCGGTGGCGCCGATGCTCTGCACGGCGAGGATCCCGGCGGTCGTGAGCAGGGCGAACCCGAGCAGACCGGCGATCAGGTACTGCCAGACGTATCGTGGGCGCGCGGTGACGCGGTGCGCTCCGATCCGACCCGTGTGATGCACGCGGTCGAATCGGTCCTCGGGGTATGACTGACGGGCCGAGGGACTTTTCGTCCCTGCTTCGGTCGGTCGCGCCACGCGGTACCCCTTCAGATGTCGCCGATATGCAGCAGAACTTGCGCACTGCGAGATTCTGCCACACTACCGTGGCAGACCTGCCAGAACGGTGACAGGATCAGCGTTCTCGTCGCGGAATGACGATCGGTCTCCCGGTGTCGGGATCCTGCAGTACGCGCACGGGGGCCCCGTACACCTCGGCGATGCGGGCTTCGGTGAGCACCTCCCCCGGGGCGCCGCGGGCGACGAGCGCGCCATTGGCGAGGATGGCGACTTCGTCGGCGTACGCCCCGGCGAGCGACAGATCGTGCAGCACGACGATGACGGCTCTGCCGCGTTCGGCGAGCCCCCGTGCGATCTGCAGCACTGCCTCCTGGTGCTTCAGGTCGAGGGCTGCGGTCGGCTCATCCAGGAGCACGATCCGTGTCTCCTGGGCGAGCACGCGCGCCAGAGAGACTCGCGCTTTCTCACCGCCGGAGAGATGCGGAAATCCGCGCTGGATCAGATGCCCGACGTCGGCCGCGGTCGTCGCATCGCGAATGGCTCGTTCGTCATCGTCTGCGTCCGGTGTCCCGATCCAGGGTGCGCGCCCCATGTCGATCACCTGCTGAGCGGTGAACGAGAACGCGACCTGATTGGCCTGCAGCAGTACCGCGCGGGCACGTGCGAGGTCGCGGGCCGGCCAGCTTCCGAGACCCCGCCCGTCGAGAGCGACCGAACCGCTCGACGGAACGATGTCGCCAGAGAGCACGCTGAGCAGGGTCGACTTCCCGGCACCGTTCGGGCCGACGAGGGCGAGCACTTCGCCGTATCGCACCGCCATCGTGACGTCGGTCAAGATCGGGACGGAACCGACGTGATAGCTCACGCCGTCCACCTGCTGGGCGACTGCGCCGGCTTGCTGCGAGACGGCGGGCTCCTCGACATTCATGCCCAGCCTCCCGAGCGACGACGGTTGCGACGGATGAGCCAGAAGAAGAACGGCCCGCCGACGAGCGATGTCAGCATGCCGATGGGCAGATCCGCGCCGTCGACCAGTGTGCGTGCCAGGAGATCGGCGTAGATCAGCAGCACGGCTCCGCCCAGCAGTGAGCAGATGAGCAGCAGGCGGTGCGCGGGACCGAGGATCATGCGCATGAGGTGGGGCACGACGAGGCCGACGAACGAGATGACGCCGACGAAGGCCACGCCGACGCCGGTCAGCAGCGCGACGAGCACGATCGACACGATGCGCAGTCGCTCGACGCGCACCCCGAGGTGCGCTGCAGTGCGGTCCCCGAGCGACAGGAGATCGTATTTCTGGGCGAACAGGATCGCGATGCAGGCGGCGACCGCGGCGACGACCGCCACGATACCGACTTCGTTCCACCGGGATCCGTTGAGCGAGCCGAGCTGCCAGAAGACGATCTGCTCGCGACTGGCGGTGTCTCCGATGAAGGTGAACAGCGCGAGGCCTGCACCGGCGAACGCGTTGATGGCAACGCCGGTGAGCAGCAGCGTGACGATCTCGGTGCGACCCTGCGCGCGTGCCGTCAGGTACACGATGAACGTCGCTGCGAGGCCGCCGAGGAAGGCGAAGATCGCGATCGTCCACCCGCCGAACGCGGTGATGCCGAGCGTGATCGACGCCGATGCGCCGAGCGCCGCACCTGACGAGACGCCGACCACACCGGGCTCGGCGAGCGGGTTGCCGAAGATCGCCTGCATGACGGCGCCGGCGACCGCCAGTGCGGCGCCGACGAGCAAGGACATCATGACGCGCGGGAAGCGGATCTGCCACAGCGTGCGGTCCAGCAGCTCGTCGGTGGGAGCCCAGGAGTTGGCGATGCCGATCCGTCGCAGCACGGACCCGACGACCTCTGTCGGCCCGATCGAGAGCTGACCGAGCCCTGCCGAGAGGATGATGCCGACGATCACCAGGATCACGGCAGCGGTGATGACGATGGCACCGCGGCCTGCACTGCGGCGGCCGAGGGTACTCGGTGTGGCGTTCGTCACGTGATGCTTTCTCTGCGCTGGTGAGTACCGCTGCGACCCGGGGCCCCGGGGCCGGCACGATCACCTATTGTATCGGCGTTCGCCGCGCCGGAGCGCGGCAGCTACTGACCTTCCGGCGCGTAGATGGCGCGCGCGAGCGCGTCGAGAATCTCGGCGGATCGCGGGCCGAACGAGAGCACCGTGCCGTCCTCCATGTCGACGAAGCGGCGGTGCTCGCCGGCGGTGGTCACGGCGATCGCGGGCTTCTCCTCGAGCAGCCCGTCGACGCCGCCGACCGACTCGATGCCGTGCGACATGACGAGAATGAGGTCTGGGTTCGCTTTTACGAGCGCCTCGTCGGTCATCGGTTTCATGCCGTCCCAGCCCATGTCGGTGGCGACGTCGACCCCGCCGATCGCCTCGATGAGCTGATCGGCCCCTGATTCCTTGCCGAAGAGGTAGTAGACGCCCGCCGATCCGCGAAGGTACACGAATGCGATGCGCAGCTTGTCGGCGGGGGTGCCGGGTGCGATCTCCGCGATCTCCGCGATCTTCGCCTCGACTTCGCTCGCGATGCGCTCGGCCAGCTGCTCGCCCGCTTCGGGGCTGCCGTAGATCGCGGCGACTTGACGGGCGAGCTCCTCGGCTCCCTCGAACGACGGGTCGTTCTCGACGAAGACGACCTGGATGCCGACATCCTGCAATTGCTCGATGACGTCTCGCGGACCCACAGACCCGTCGGTCACCACGACGTCCGGATGCAGGTCGATGATCGCCTCGGCGTTCACCGTGTGCCCCCCGCTCGTGACGCGAGGAAGGTCGGCCAGACTCTCGAGCGTGGTCGACTGGTCGACGCCGACGAGGCTGTCGGCGAATCCGAGCCCTGCGATCGTCACGGAGATGTTGCCGCCGAGATCGGCCGCCACCACCTTGTCGGCCCGTTCGACCGTGACATCCGTGCTGGAGCCGTCGGTCGCGAACGAGGGTACGGTCGCCGGCAGCGACTGCACCGGATTCTCAGCCACGGGCTCGATGGTGGAGTGCTGCAGCACCGCCGTCGACGGGCCGACGTAGGCCTTGGGATCTTCGAGGGTCGCGAGCTCGGCGAGCGGTGTCGTCGACACCGCGGCGGGCGCATCAGTGCCGGTCGAATCCGACGGAGCAGCACAGCCGGCGAGCAGCAGAGAACCTGCGAGGAGGGCCGCGAAGCCGGCGGCGACGCGGTGGCGCATCACCGAGTCTCCCCGGAAGGACGATGGTCAGCTCCCGCGTCGGATGCCGGCTCGGACGGCTGCGCGGGATCCGGGGTCGGCGTCGTCGCCGCCTTGCCCTTGCGCCCTGCGAGCAGCATGCCTCCGGTCACTCCGATCACCAGGATCGCGATGCCTCCGATGATGATCGGGAGCCACGGGATCGCAGCGGGCGACGCCGCGGGCGCGGCAGTCTCGGCGGCGTCGGGGGCGGGGAGGATCTCCTCCGAGGCCCCATCCGAATCGGAGGGAGCCGCGCCGGCGCCGGCCGCACCGGCATCTGCGCAGCTGGCGAACTGCAGGTCGAGATCGACCGGATCGAGCTCTGCGCCCGCTTCGTAGAAGCCCGCGAACGCTTTGGCGCCCGTGTTCGTGAGTGTCGTCGAGAGCGCGTCAGCGACGAGCGCGTCGTCGGAGACGGGCAGCTGATCCGGCACGATCACGTCGCCGACCCACTCCTGCTGGGTGTCGATCGCGACCTCGCCCTCCATGTCGGTGCTCCGCGCGTCGAGCAGCAGAGCCGCTTTGCCGTCGCCCTCGAATTCGAGGGTCGGGTTCGCGATGGTCAGATCGAGCACCCCGTCATGGCCGGTGAAATGCACGGTTCCCGTGAATGAGACGCTTCCCTCGCCCGTCCCCGTGTCGATGCTGCCGGTCGCACCGCCCCACGCGAACTGGGGCGTCTCGTACGTCGCACCGTCGCTCGCCTCCCACGATCCGTTCGCAATGCTGCCGCTGATGTACGCGCGGAAGCTCTCTTTGACGCCCCACGACAGCTCGCCGCCCGTGATCTCGCACACGCCTGCTTCGCCTTCGGCGCGAACCGGTTGCTGCGCCTGCGCCGCAGTGGGAGCGAGCAGCAGCCCGCCGATAATCGCAGCGCCTGCGAGCAGTGCGCCGGAGCGGCGGATTCGGGCGTTCACTGATGAACCTCCTGGAGATCGTGGGGTGGGACGGGAATGGGAGGATCGCTAGGCCGAGTCACGGCGCTGGCGAATCGTGAGGAGCGTCATGCAGGCAGCGATCGCTGCGAGCCCGGCCGCACTCGCCCACCACTCCCAGAGTGCCATGCCGCCGGCAGGAATGATCGCCGCTGAGGTGACGCGATCCTCGGCGACTGCGCCGGAGAGCGCCTCGGTTTCGACGTCAGCCGAACGCGCCGACTTCTTCTTCTTCGGCTCGACGATGTCGATGACGGCGCCGGCATTCGTGCTGCCCTGGATGGTGATGGTGTGCGTGCCGCGCACGTCCTTCGGGAGCGTGCCCGACCAGCGCACGACGCCGTTCTTGTCAGCGGTCGCGGCATCGTCGAGCACGATCGGATCGGAGTAGAGCACGACCAGCACGCCCTCGTCGTCGGGGTCGAAGCCCGACGCCTCGATCTCGATGCGCCCGCCCGGTGTGAGTTTCTCGGCGTCGGTGAGCACGGTCACACCGGTCGTCGCCGGGGGCGTATCGGCTGCGGTGTACTGCTTCTTCTCGCTGCCGGCCGCGGTGGCGCCGAAGCTGACCTGGGACTCTGCGCCCACGGTGAAGGTGAGGGGATCGAGCCCGATCGACTGGCTGCCGCTGCCCCCGGCGCCTCCGCTGCTCAGCGTGCCCAGAACCGGCACATTGCTCCAGGTGACCTCTCCGCCTGCACCGACCGATTTGCTGCCGCTCGCGAGATCGAGCTGGTAGGTGCCGGAGCCGAACGACGTCGAGTTGCCGGTGCTGAGCGTCGCGCTCGCAGGGCCCGAGATGGTGATCGAGGGGTTGGAGACGTTGTACATGGTCATGCCGTAGCCCGTGAAGGCGACCGAACCGCTGTAGCTCACCGTGCCGGTCTGGCTCGCTCGATCCCAACTCGAGCTCGCCGCCTGCGGGAAGAGGTAGCCGGCGCCGACGCCGTTCGTCTCGATGCTCCCCTTCGCGCAGTGCGCGTATCCGTACGCCTCCTTGTTGGTGCACGTCGTGTACGCGGCGAACGCGTTCGACACGCTCCACGAGAGGGATCCGGCCGCGGCGCCGTCGGTCGGCGCCGGCGCAGCCGGGGTCTCGGGCGTGCCAGCGGGCTTCGGCTTGCTCGCGGGATCGGTGGGCTCCGCGGGCTTCGTGCCGCTATCCGCTCCGATGATGAAGGTGATGTCGTCGAGCTTGGTTCCCGCGTCGTAGAAGGTGCCGGTCGGCCCCGCACCAGTGCCGTTCACGAAGAAGCGCTCCGCGCCGGCCTTCGAGAGAGTGGTCGGCGCCTTCGTGAACTTGACGGCGTTCCCCTCGAGCTTCTGCGGCTTGATCTGTGTCAGATCGATGTGCGCGAGCGTGAGCGTCGTGCCGTCGAAGGGGATGCGCACCTCTGCGCTCGTCGCGTTCTTCACCACGATGGTGGGGTTGAGGAGATCGACGTTCATCTGCCCGTGGTGCCCGAAGAAATTCACCTTTCCGGCGTACTGCACCGAGCCAGACGCTCCGTTCCAGTTCTGGGTCGACGACTGCGGAAAGGTGAAGACGCCGTTGTTCTCGGCCTGTCTCGCTCCAGCGGATGCCTTGATCTTGCCGCCGGCGATGGGGCCTACAACGTAGTCGCGGAACGACTCCTTCACTCCCCACTGCAGCGTGCCGGCGGTGCCCGTCACCTCGCGCTCGAGCTTCACCGTTTTGGGCGCCGACTTCGACGCCCGGAACGATTCGGGGTCACTCGGCGTGAAGACCGCGCCATACGAGTAGGACCCGGGCTTCGACGGCTTGGCAGACGTCTCAGCGACGCCATTCTTCACAGGCTTCGCGTCTCCGAGGTTCTCGCCGTTCTGCGTGAACTGCACGGCCCCGGAGGCATCGGCGGGGCCGACCGCTGCGGTGAGCGCGACATTCGCCCCGACATAGGGTGAATTCGACTTGGCCGTCAGGGAGGTGGTCGTGGCGGTCGGGCTCGGTTGCTCCGGCTGCTCCGTGATGTCGGCGGAGAACGTGATGGGGTCGAGACCGGCGTCGTTCGCGCTGTAGAAGCCGCCGAACGCTTCGAGACCGGCAGCCGTCATCTCCGCGGTCGCGTTCTTCCAGGTGTACCTCGTGCCTTCGATCGCGGGCTTCGATAACTGGATATCGGCGAAGTGCACGTCGTCGAACGTTTGCATTTCACCGACGGTCACGGTGTCGACGAATTTGCGGCTATCGACGTCGACATACAGTTCGGCGGTCTTCGACGAGGTGACGGTGATTCTCGGCTCGGTGATCCTCAGGTCGAGAATGTGCACCTCGCCGCTCTCATGGCCTTGGAAGTGCACCCCATCGTTCTCGCCGAAGGTCACTTCGAGGTCGGTGCCGTCGGCCTGGGCGATGCCCGTTCCGGTTCCACCGGTCCATGTGTAGGGCGCGGGTGCGGTGGTTCCACCCACCGGTTCGATTGAGCCCTTCGCGATCGGCCCCGTGATGTAGTTCCGGAAGGATTCGCGCACACCCCAGGACAGCGTCGCATTCCCCGCGCCGGTCTCGACGGCGTCAGACGCAGCTTCCACGGCCTGCTCACCAAGCTGCGGCGCGGCAGCTGCGGCTTCGCTCACCTGCGGGTCGCTCTCGACCAGCACTTCCTGATCCTCCGACACCTCGGGCGCGGGTGCCTCCGTCGGAGCCGACGGAGCCTCAGGTGCCGGCGAAACGTCATCCGCATCGTCCGCGACTTGGGATCCGCCACTCGTCTCGTCGCCGCTCTGCGCTGACTCCTCCGACTCGATCGCACTGATCGACCCGGCGACCGCCTCATCGGCATACGCGGCCGAAGCGCCGCCGAACACAGCGCCGACCACAAGCATCCCGACGATGCCGAGGGAGCTGGTTCTGGCGATGCGCGCGCGAGCAGACACAAATAATCCTTTGGTGAGACGACGTCGATCTGAAGTACTTGAGCCTCGTCACGCAGTGCAAGTCTGCCCAAGGTGAGGGTTACCTAAGTTCTCCGACTTCTAGTCTGGTCCGGATCATCAGATGTTGCAAGTCAGACGAGGAAATCACTGCCGAAACGCAACGGGCGGCCCTCCCCGAGGAAGTCCGCCCAGTGCGCTTCGCATCGACTACTGGCGATCTGCGCGGTAGAGGAACGCCGCCATCGCCTCTCGCGTCACATTGCTCTTCGACGCGTACGCCGGCTTTCCCGACGGCTGCTTGATGCCGGTCGAGAGCCCTGTGATCGACATCCAGGCGATCTCTTTGTAGAACTTATCCGTCGGCTTCACGTCGACGAATGGGGACGTTCGCGGCGTCGCCGGCTTCGAGCGGGTGTCGAGACGATACATGAATGCGGCCATGGCCTCTCGAGTGATCCCGGCCTTCGGCTGATAGGCACGCGTGCCGTTCGGCTGCTTCACGCCCGTCGAGATCTTCTGCGCGTACATCCAGGAGATCTCTTTGTAGAACTTGTCGCCCGGCTTGAGATCGGAGAAGTACGACTTCGCGGGGGCGCGGTAGTTCTGATTGGTGTTGTACTGGCGGAAGAGGAACGCGGCCATGGCCTCTCTGGACACGTTGCTCTTCGGCTCGTAGGTGCGGGTGCCGTTCGGCTGCTTGACGCCCGTCGAGACACCCTCCGTGTACATCCACGTGATCTCCTTGAAGAACTTGTCGCCCGACTTCACGTCGGTGAACGGCGCCTTGGTCGGCTGCGGATCGACCGGCGGCTTCGGGTCGACCGGCGGCTTCGGGACGGTGATCGGGAGAGAGAAGGTCACCGGATCCAGCACATCCCCCGCGGCGTAGAACGTGCCGAACGCCGCCGAACCCTCTTCGGTGAGCGTCGCTTGCGCATTGTTCCACGTGCGCACCCCACCCGAGGTACTCGAGGCGGGAAGCTTCAGGGTGGCCATCTTCACATCGGCCAGTTCATACGTCTCGCCGACGGTCGTCACTCCGGAGAACTCCCGGCCGACGACGTCGAGGTGCAGCACACCTGTGGTCGCCGAGGTTACCGTCACGCGAGGGTTCGTGAACTTCAGGTCCAGCGCGTACGTCTCCGCACCAGTCGAATCCGTCATGGGGTGCGACTGGAAATGAACGCCATTCCCTGCCCCGAATGCCACATCGGCGACGGCCGCCGTGTTGTCAGCCGTTCCCACCCCGCCGGACCAGGTGAACACTCCTCCGCTCTGCGGTTGCGCAGTGGTTCCCTGGAGGCTCGTTCTCCCCTTGAACACACTGTTGCCGATGTAATTGCGGAACGACTCCTTCACGCCCCAGCTCAGCGTCGCGTTGGCGACCGTGCCGGGCGCCGCGGTCGCCGCGGCCGGAGCCAGCGCGACACCGCTTGCCACCAGCAAGGCTGCCGTGGCGGTGGCGAGCAGTCGGCGCACGCTCTTTCGTACAGTCATGGCGGGCGTCAACCTTCGTGTCAGGTGATGTGTCGCGAGGGCGCGGACGCGAAGTCTCAGTCGTCTGCCCTCGTCGGTCGAAGCCGGGCTGCCTGCGCAGCATCCGAGCACTATTCGACTTTACAGCGCAGAATGGCCTCCCTCCGCCGAGCAGCGAAGAGAGGCCATTCGTGATGCGGGCCGTATTAGTTCGAGGTCGCCCGTCGGCGAGCGACCATCAGGGCGGCTCCGAGCAGCAGCGCAAGCGCGCCGCCGGCGAGAAGACCGGTGAAGTCGGCGGCGCCAGTTGAAGCGAGGCCCTGTGCACCGGCTGCGGGAGCCGAAGCGATGGAACCGATAGTGCCCGTCCCGCCGCCAGTGCCGTTGCCGTTCGCGCCGCTCCCGCCGGCTCCGGTGCCATCGGCACCGCCGTCTGCAGCGCCACCACCGGCTCCGGTTCCGCCACCGGTGACGGTGATCGTGAGCGCGTCCGAGACCGAGTCGGAGACGGTGTCATCGCCCGACACGAACGTCGCCACGATCTCGTTCGCGCCTGCGGCGAGGTCAGCCGTGGCAGTCGCGGTGCCATTGGCCACGGCAACGGTGGCGAACGGGACGCCGTTGTTGGTGAAGGTGACTTCACCGGTCGCAGTCTCAGGTGCGATGGTCGCAACGAATTCCACGCCGTTCGGGCTCCCACCGACACCGGCCGACGAGGTCAGCGTGGTCGTCGAGATCGTGTACTCCGAGACGGTGAAGTCCGCCTCGAGGTACTCCTCGACATTGGTGCCCGCGAATGAAACCACGTAGTCTCCCGCTGCGAAGTCAGCGGGAACATCCCACGTGATTTCGGCCGAGCCAGAATCGTCGACGGTCACGTCGCCGACCTTCAGCGGTTCTGCAGCTGCCGGGGCGGCGTCACCTGCTGCAAAGGACTGCATCCGCCCGGCGGGGTTGATCCAGACCGCAAATTCGCTACCCTCGGCGAACGGGCCAGCTGCGAACTCGATGGGTTCGCCCTGGCGGACCTGGGCAGCTGACGGCTTCTCGCCGTCGATCGAGATCGCGGGCACCGCTGCGACGGTAACCGTGACGGCTGCCGACTTCGAGCCGACGACGTCACTCGTGTTCGCGGGAACGAACTCGGCGGTGATCTCGTTGGCCCCGACCGGCAGCTCCGAGGTCTGCAGCGTTGCGACGCCGTTCGCGACCTCAACGGCCTCGCCCAGAGCGGTCGAGCCGTTCGAGAACCGCACGGACCCTGCCTGGTCCGCGGGGGTCACGTTCGCGGTGAGAGTGACCTCATCGCCGGCTCGTACGCTGGCGACGTCGGACTTCAGCTCGGTCGAAGTCTCCACGACCGGTGCGCCGTAGTTCACGCGCGCTTCCTGCTCCTGCGCTGCGTTCTTCACGCCGCCTGCGGCGTAGGTGAAGACACCGTAGCTGCCGTTCTCGGGTGCGGGCTTGGACGCATCGCGATCCTGCAGCGTCGTCGTCCACTCGAACGAACCGTCGGCGTTGATCGGCACCCACTGCGCGCGGATCGTGCCCTGGTACATCGCGGGAACCTGGTCGAGCGTTGCTTCAGACAGAGCCCAACCCTGAGTCGCGATCAGGCGCTGAGTCGAGGCAGCAGTCTCTGAGGGCTTCCAGTTCTCACCGAACTCGCCGAAGACGACGTAGGTGCCCTGCGGCAGGGTGTTCGGGATCGGCACGCCGCGGCCACCGATGTTCGCCTCCGGATCGTAGCCCTCTCCCTTGACCACGATCTCATCGCCTGCAGACACTCGGGTGTCGCCCACCGGAGTCACACCGTCTTCGAGGAAGACCTCGATCTTCGGCGTCCACACCTTCTGCTCCTCGACGGTGACCGTGGTGCTCGTCGAAGTGGAACCGGCGAATGCGGATGCATCCGTCGGAGTGAACTTGGCCTCGACCTGGTTCGCGCCGGCCGGAAGGGCATCGGTGGTGAACTTCGCCACGCCGCTCTCAACCGGAATCGCGGGCGAGATCTCGCCGGCTCCGTTCGCGGTGCGGTTACTGAAGACCACGGCACCCGCGGCCTCTGCCGGAGCGACCGTTGCGGTGAACTCGACGCTGTCGCCTTCGGTCGCGGTGACCGCGCTCGCGGCGATCGACGTCGTGGTCTCCGCGGCGGGAACCGATGCGATCGGAGCCGAGAACGTGATCGGATCGAGGCCCGCCGTCGAAGCGTTGTAGAAGCCGCCGAAGGCGTCCAGGCCATCAGCGGTCATCGTGGCGGCGGCATTGGTCCACGTGTAGGTGGATCCGGAGACCGTCGGAGCCGGGAGCGTCACATCGGCGAAATGGACGTCGTCGAGCGAGTAGAACTCGCCGAGCGTCGTCGTGTCGACGAACTCGCGCCCATCGACGTCGAGGTACAGCTCCGCAGTCGTCGGCGAGGTGACCTTGAGCTGCGGCTGCGTGAAGGTGAGATCGAGAATGGACTCTTCGCCCTCGGCGTGCCCCTGGAAGTGCACGCCATCGTTCTCGCCGAAGGCGACGTCGACGCCGGTGCCGTCGAGATTCGCCGTTCCCGTTCCCCCGGTCCACGAGTACGGACCCGAGCCGGTGGTGGCTCCCAGGTTCGTGACGCTTCCCTTGGCGATCGGGCTGGTGATGTAGTTGCGGAAGGAGGTCTTCACGCCCCAGTCGAGCGTTGCGTTCGCAACCTCGCCGTCGCCTGGAGCCGCGTTGGCCACGGCAGGCGCAATCGCCAGGCCGCTGGCGACGAGCAGCCCCGTCGTCGCCGTGGCGAGCAGGCGCCGCCACTTCATCTGTGCAGTCATGAAGATTGCACTCCTTTTCTCTTCGGATTCGGCCGCCGCGCAAGCAGCAGCCCGCTCATCGGACTGAACTGAGGCTCCCCTAACCTGCAGCACCAGCAATAGTCTGACGATTTTCATCTGACCTTGCAACTCCCACCTCTGATTCGGCGCGCTCCCAGGTGCCGCACACGTACGCGACGCGGCTTCGCGCCCGGCGAACGCCGCACCCTGCGGCTGCTCATGCCACCGGCGTACACTGGGCGAGCCAATCCACGACACCGGAGGTCGCCATGAGCAAGCCCATCGATTCGGCCGACTACCCGTTCCAGCTCAGCGAGAGCGAATGGCGCGAACGACTCGCACCGGAGGAGTACGCCGTGCTGCGCAACCAGGGAACGGAGCGCGCGGGTACCGGGGAGCTGCTGGACGAAGAACGGGACGGCCTGTACCGGTGCCGTGCCTGCGGCAACGAGCTGTTCATCGCTGGCACGAAGTTCGACTCGGGCTGCGGCTGGCCGAGCTTCTACGAGAGCGTACGGCCCGGTGCCGTCGAACTCCTCGACGACACGAGTCTCGGCATGGTGCGCACCGAAGTGCGCTGCGCCCAGTGCGGGTCGCACCTCGGGCACGTGTTCCCCGACGGCTTCGGCACTCCGACCGGCGACCGCTACTGCATGAACTCGCTCTCGTTGAGCTTCGAACCCGGCGCACGCCCCTCTGACGCATGACCGCGCACGGCGGCCCGGCGTACCGCGCGCTCAAACGTCGTCGGTCCCATTCGAAGGTGACCGACGCGGCGCCCAGCCGCGAGGAGCTCGAGGAGTACGTGGCCGTCATGGCGAGCGTCTCGGATCATTCCCGCATGCGGCCGTGGCGCATCATCGAGCTGCGCGGCAAGGACCGCAAGAAGCTCGCGAAAGGTCTGGCGAAGGCTTCGGGTGAGGATCGCGGCAAGCACATCGCCAAGATGACGCGAGCACCGCTCGTCCTCGTCATCGTGGTCAGCCCCGGCAACACGAGCAAGGTGCCGTTGTGGGAGCAGGAGGCTGTGGCGAGCGGCGTGACGCACTTCCTGGGACTTCTCCTGCATGAGTCCGGGTGGGGATCCATCTGGAAGAGCGGCACGCACACCCGCAGCAAGGCCGTGCGCAAGGCACTCGGCGTGCAGAAGCCGGAGTATCTGCTCGGCTGGCTCCTCGTCGGCGGCATCCCCGAGCGCGACCGCGGTGAGAAGCCCCGCAAGCCTCTGGATCTATCGCGGCACCTCTCCGGCCCGGGCTAGTCCGGCAGCCCGCGTCTCCGGGAGGGAAGCGCCGCGACGACGACCGCGAGCAGCGCCACAGCCGACCCGGCGATCATGCCCTGCGTCAGGCCTCCGGCGAGCGGCGCCCCCGCCTCGAAAGCGACGGAGGCCAGCAGTTGCCCCGCGACGTTCGACATGCTGAGCAGCAGCACCCCGGCAGTGCGCACGAGCATTGCCGCCACGGCGATGAACAGCGTTCCGATGATGCCCCCCAGGTAGAAGTAGGGAGCTGAGGGCCAGTTCGTCGGCCATCCGTTCATGGCTACCGACACCGCCGCGATGATCGCGAGGATCGCCGTGCCCACGACGAAGTTCACGAATGTCGAGGTGACCGCGCTCTGAGCGGCCGCCCGCACGAGCCCGTTCACCATGGATTGCGCTGAGACGCACACCCCGATGATCACCGGGAACACGATCAGCCATGCGCCGTGCACCCCGCTGAACCCGACGGACAGAGCGACCGCGACGATCGCCAGCACGGTGCCGGCGACCCGCATGAGCGTCGGATCGATGCGGCCTCCCGGCCCCAAGCCGGCGCGATCCAGCACCAGGCCGCCGAGCACTTGGCCGGCGACGATGCCAACGGTGAACAGCGCGAGTCCCATCGTCGGGGCGATCAGCCCCTGCGCCAGCACGAAGAAGGCGCCTCCGGCCCCGCCGAAGAGGGTCCACACGGGGAGCGAGCCCGAGCGCACCTCGCCGCGCAGCCGGGTGAGGCCGGTTCGGCCGCGACGCGTTGCGAGCACCGCGACGCACATGACGATGAGCCCGGAGCCGAACGACGCTGCAGCCGTGACGTATCCGTTGCCGAGTTCTTGGCTCAACCCGCCGTTGATGCGCGATTGCACGGCGACGAGGACGCCCGCGAGCCCCGACCCGAGGAGGGCGGCCCAGATGGGGAACTTGGAATGCGGCACTCCCCCAACCTTACTCCGGCTGACCGGCTCGCTCGCCGCACACCACGGCAACGCGTCGGCGTTGCGTGCGGCGAGCCGATGGAGCCTGCGACATCGGAGTCGGTTCGCAAACCGACTCGCGGCGCAGTGAGCGAAGCGAATGGAGCCGCCTGTCGGACTCGAACCGACCACCTGCGCTTTACAAGGGCGCTGCTCTACCAGATGAGCTAAGGCGGCATGGGGGCGGACGATTGCTCGACCGCCCCGACTATCTTACTCGGAGTCGGCCGACTCGTCGTCAGCCGATGCGTCGTCCGACGAACCGTTCTGCTCGAGCTCGCCCTTCACCTTCAACAGGTACGACTCGAGATCGCCGTCGCGACTCTGACTCCACTGCTGACCGTTGACGATCACGGTCGGCGTGCTGACCAGTCGTTGCGGCTCGTCAGCATTCTGGGGCGTGACGCCGTCGGCGCCGAGCAGCTGGGCTCCCTTTGCGAGGCCCTGCATGCCCACTTCGCTGACCTGCTTGTAGTTCGCGGAGATGAAGCTCGCGAAGGTGCGATCCTTCACGCACTGGCGCAGCTCCGTCGTCGCTTCAGCACCGGCGGCTTCCGCCTGCTCGATGAGCTGGGCGTCCGTCAGGCCGGTGGTGCTCTCAGCCGGCTGGACCTCGGCGCTGAGCAGCGCGTTGTTCAGCTTGAAGGCGTGGTCGGGCTGCTGGTCGACGACGCAGGCGAACAGGTTCGCCGCTCGGGTGGAGTACTTCGAGCCGAGCGATGCGTTGTCGAGGAAGTTGAGCGGGTACACCGTGAGCTCGACATCACCCGCACCGACGTAGTTCTCGAGCATCGTGCCGTACTGCTGCTCGAACTGACCGCAGAAGGGGCACATGTAGTCGGAGTAGACCGTGACCTCGACCGGGAGCTCATCGAAGTTCGCCTCGGGAGCGACGCGTTCGTCACCGGGCTGCAGAGCGGGGCCGGTGACGACCTTCAGATCCTTGCCGAAGACGGCGCCGCCCGACGCCATGTTCTCGGGGCCGGGGCCTGCCGGTTTGATCGACTGCGTCAGCACGAGCGCGATGATCGCGAGCACGGCGATCACGCCGACGGCGATGCCGCCCTGCAGGAAGAGGCGGTTCCGCTTCTCGCGCTTCTTCTCCTGCTCGCGCGCAGCGGCGGCCTCGACGCGCGCCTGGGCGCGCCGCTCATTCTTCGTGGGACGTGGACTCGTCTCGTTTGCCATGGAAGTTCTCTCAGTCGGTCCGCCGGAGCGGATCACGGGTCAAATCGGTAGGCACGGTCGCCTTACTTGTTCTTCGAGGAACGGCGGTCGGCGCGATTGGTCGCCCCGTTGCCGGACTGCTGCCCGAACGCGCCGCGTGCCTGACCCTGCTGGGCGGGCTTGCCTGCTGCGCTCTTCGGCGGCTCGGCTCCGCTGACCGCGGGAGCCCCGTCTTCGTCGGGTGCGCTGTAGCTGAGCTTCGACTGATCCGTCGCCTGCTCGGCCTCGAGCCCACCGCCTTCGAGATGGACGTGATCTTGCGGGCCCTCTGCCGGACGAACCTTGACCTCGAGGTTGTAGAGCAGCCCCATGGACTCCTCCTTGATCTGCCCCATCATGCCCTCGAAGAGGGTGAAGCCTTCACGCTGGTACTCCACGAGCGGGTCGCGCTGCGCCATCGCGCGCAGTCCGATGCCCTCCTTGAGGTATTCCATCTCGTAGAGGTGATCGCGCCAGCGGCGATCGATCGTGGCGAGCACGACGCGGCGTTCGAGCTCGCGCATGGCCTCCGCACCGAGCGTCTCTTCACGCTTGGCGTACGCGACCTCGGCGTCGGAGAGGATCTCCCGGCGCAGGAACGCGCGATCGACGCGGCGGGCGCCTCCGGCCTCGGCGACGAGCTCATCGACCGTGAGTCCTACCGGATACACCTGGCGCAGATCATTGAAGAGCGCGTCGAAGTCCCAGTCGCCGTCGTGGCCGTGCGAGTCGAGGATCGCGTCGATCGTCTGCTGGCGGAAGGTGTCGATGCGCGGCTCGATCTCTTCGCCGTCGAGGATCTGCTGACGATCGCTGTAGATCGCCTTGCGCTGGCGGTCGAGCACGTCATCGTATTTCAGCACGTTCTTGCGGATCTCCGCATTGCGCTGCTCGACCTGACTCTGAGCGCTCTGAATGGCGCGCGAGACGACCTTCGACTCGATGGCGAGGTCGTCGGGGAAGCTGTCGCGGTTCATCAACGCGGCAGCGGCGCCCGAGTTGAACAGCCGCATCAGATCGTCGCCCAGTGAGAGGTAGAAGCGGCTCTCGCCCGGGTCGCCCTGACGGCCGGAGCGGCCGCGCAGCTGGTTGTCGATACGGCGCGACTCGTGGCGCTCGGTGCCGAGCACGTACAGGCCTCCCACCTCGATGACCTTCTGGGCTTCGCCGTTGACGGTCTCCTTGACCGCTGCGAACACGTCGTCCCACGCAGCCTCGTAGGCATCGGGATCGTCTTCGGTGGAGAGTCCGCGAGCCGCCATCTCCTGGACTGCGAGGAACTCGGCGTTTCCGCCGAGCATGATGTCGGTGCCGCGACCGGCCATGTTCGTGGCGACGGTCACCGACCCGAGGCGACCCGCCTGGGCGATGATCGCGGCCTCGCGAGCGTGGTTCTTCGCGTTCAGCACCTCGTGGCGCACGCCGGCCTTCGCGAGGAGGCGCGACAGGTACTCGCTCTTCTCGACGCTCGTCGTGCCGACGAGCACCGGCTGGCCCTTCTCATACCGCTCGGCGATATCGACGACGACCTGCGCGAACTTCGATTCCTCGTTCTTGTAGACGAGGTCCGGTTGATCCTTGCGCTGCATCGAGCGGTTGGTCGGGATCGGCACGACGCCGAGGCCGTAGGTCGACATGAATTCGCTCGCCTCGGTTTCGGCGGTACCGGTCATGCCGGAGAGCTTCTCGTACAGACGGAAGTAGTTCTGCAGCGTCACCGTGGCGAGCATCTGGTTCTCGGCCTTGACCTGAACGCCTTCTTTGGCCTCGATGGCCTGATGCATGCCCTCGTTGTACCGGCGCCCCGCCAGGATGCGCCCGGTGTGCTCGTCGACGATGAGCACCTCGCCGTTCAGCACGACGTAGTCCTTGTCGCGGGTGAACAGCGCACTCGCCTTGATCGCATTGTTCAGGAACGAGATCAGCGGTGTGTTCACGGACTCGTAGAGGTTCGTGATGCCGAGGTGATCCTCGACCTTCTCGATACCGGGTTCGAGTACACCGACCGTGCGCTTCTTCTCGTCGACCTCGAAGTCGACGCCCGGCTCGAGCTTCCGCGCGATCCGGGCGAACTCGGCGAACCAGCGGTTGGCCTCGCCCGAGGCGGGACCGGAGATGATGAGCGGCGTGCGCGCCTCGTCGATGAGGATCGAGTCGACCTCGTCGATGATGGCGAAGAAGTGCCCGCGCTGCACGCGCTCCGAGGAGGCCGATGCCATGTTGTCGCGCAGGTAGTCGAACCCGAATTCGTTGTTCGTGCCGTACGTCACGTCGGCGTTGTACTGCTCGCGACGCGTCGCCGGGTCCTGGCCCGAGACGATGCACCCGGTCGTGAGCCCGAGCGCGCGGAACACGCGGCCCATGAGTTCGCTCTGGTACGTCGCGAGGTAGTCGTTCACGGTGACGATGTGCACGCCCTTGCCCGCGATGGCGTTGAGGTAGGCGGGCATCGTCGCCACCAGGGTCTTGCCCTCGCCGGTCTTCATCTCGGAGATGTTGCCGTGGTGGAGATTCGCTCCACCCATGATCTGCACCGGGAAGGGATTCAGACCGATGGTGCGCTTCGCAGCTTCGCGCACCGCCGCGAATGCTTCGGGGAGCAGGTCGTCGAGCGTCTCGCCCTTTTCGAGCCGCTCGCGGAACTCCGTGGTCTCCTCGCGCAGCTCCTCATCGCTCAACTCCGCGAAGGTGCCTTCCAGATTCGCCACGAGCTTCGCCTGCCGCTCGAGCTTCTTCAGGATGCGCCCTTCGCCGACGCGAAGAAGCTTCTCGAGAACTGTCGCCACGTTGTCTCTCCTGTACGTTCGGCGCGGTGTGGTTTCCCATGATTCGGGATCACCGCCGTTGCCACATTGTGACAACTCCTCAGCTTAGCAATTGCATGCTCACTCCCGGCTGAGGAGATGCCAATATGGAGGAACCATACGTCTCGGCCTCCCCGCGTGCGGATGCTCGCGTCGCTCATCACCAGAGAAAGGACGCCATGCCGCCTGCAGCGGTTGAGCTGCTCGTCGTGCTCCCCACCTACAACGAGCGGGACTCGCTGGCCGCAGTGGTCGCCGGCGTGCGGCGGTCGCTTCCGGAGGCCGACATCCTCATCGTCGACGACGGGAGCCCGGACGGGACCGGCGCCATCGCCGACGCGCTCGCTGCTGACGATTCCCATGTCTCCGTTCGGCACCGCGCTGGAAAATCCGGCCTGGGAACCGCGTACGTGCTCGGATTCGCTGCAGCGCTCTCCGACGGGTATCGCACTGTCGTCGCGATGGACGCCGACGGATCGCATCGGGCGGAGGATCTGCCTGCGCTCGTCGCGGCCTCACGCGCTGGGGCCGGGCTCGTGATCGGCACGCGCTGGATGGAGGGCGGACGGATCGTCAACTGGCCGGCCTACCGCAGGTGGATCTCCCGCGGCGGCACATGGTTCGCCCGCGCTCTGCTCGGTTCGCGACTGCGCGATCTCACCAGCGGATTCCGAGTCATTCAGCTCGAATGGCTCCGCCGGATCGATCTCGAGGCGCTCGACTCGCAGGGGTACGGATTCCAGGTCGAGACCGCGTGGACGCTCGAGCGGATGGGCTGCCCCGTCACGGAGATTCCCATCACCTTCGTGGAGCGCGCCGATGGCCGTTCCAAGATGTCGCTCGGCATCGTGCTCGAGGCATTCGCCAACGTGGTGCGATGGTCATGGAGATCGCGAAGCAGACGCACCACCGCCGACTGAGCGGAACGCGGCCGCGCCGTTCGAGAACGGCGCGCTGCATCCGCCCAGCCGGCGGCTGGCGGCGCGGTGGATCTACTCGACTTCGGAGAGCGAGATCACTCCGTAGTTCCACCCCTTGCGCCGGTAGACCACGCTCGGATTGCCGCCGACCTCCTCGATGAAGAGGAAGAAATCGTGGCCGACGAGCTCCATACGATCGACGGCGTCTTCGACGGCCATGCGCTCGGCGGGGAACTCCTTGGTGCGGATGACCACCGGCGAATAGTCCTGCTCGCCGGAGTCGACGACCGGTACTTCACCGGTCGCGACGGCCTCGAGCACTTCGAGGGGCGCTGGGGTGACATCGATCATCTCGAAGTCGTTGGCGGCAGCATCCGCCAGTGACGTGCGGCCGCGGCCGCGGCGATCCTGTCGCTTATCCTTCATGCGACGGATGCGTTCGAGCACTCGCCCGTACGCGATGTCGAACGCCGAGTACTTGTCGCCTCCGGCGGACTCCGCGCGAATCACGGGCCCCGGCCCGATGAGGGTGATCTCGACGTGATCGCCGTGTTGAGGGCTCCGGTCGCTCTGCCGAGAGACTCTCACTTCGAACGCCTGGGCCCGGGGCAGCAGCCCCTCCACTTTGTCCGTTTTCGCTTCGACATAGCTTTCGAAACGATCGGTAATCCCGACGTTCTTGCCGCGGATGTTCACGTCCATGGTGACCTCCCTGGAGACTCGGGCGGGTGTGCCATCTGGCGCACCGTTACGCCTTTCTCGAACTCTACTCCACTCGCGCGACGCGTTTCCACCGGATCAGGGATTCTCCCGCGACTTCGCAGGAACACCTCGCGCATCGCGTCGCCCGGCCACGCACAGCGCCACCATCGCCACGACGTTCGCGCCCGCGTGCTCGAGCGCTTCCCGTGCCGCGCGCATGCTCGCCCCGGTCGTGATGATGTCGTCGACGAGCACGACGCGGCGCCCGCGAACGAGGTGCCGCGCCGAATGCCGCACCGCGATGCGCCGCGCGTTTCGTTCACGTGCCGAGGCCGAGAGACCGACCTGCCCGACCCTGCCCCGCGTCGTCCGGAGCGCGCGCAGGCGCAGCGACGGAATGCGCGAGCCCCGGAGCGCTGCAGTGACGAGCAGCTCGAGGTGTCGGTACCCCCGCTTGCGCACCCCGTTCGGTCGCGATGGCATCGCGACGATGAGCGGAGCCGATGGCCCACCGCCCTCGGTGCGAGCCGCGCACCGGATCGCACTGAGCAGGGGGTCGCGCAGCACCGCTCCGAGCACTCGGCGAAATCCCACCCGCCCATCGTGCTTGAACGCCACGAGCACCGAGCACAGTGGCCCTTCGTAGCTGCCTCCCGCGAAACAGGGCACCCCATCGAGCTCCCGCTCGTGCACGGCGGGCAGCTCGCCCAGCGCTGCGAGACAGACGTCGCAGCAATCGCGATCCTCTGCACCGCACCCCACGCAGGCGGTCGGCCACACGAGCGCCGCGAGATCGAGCACCAGCTCGCGGAGGTGCTGAGCGCGGAGAGTGGGCATGCGTCGAGTATTCCGAGACGGACTCCCGCATGCCGCGAGGACGGACACTCGGTGGAGAACCGCGGTGCGCGCCGCTCTGCCAGAGATCTGTGAGCGACGGCGGCGCGGCCCTCCCCTACCCGTGCTTCGCGAGCAGCTCGATGCCCGTCACGGCCCGCTGCCATCCGCTCCCCTGCGACGCATACAGGTCGCCCTTCGAACTCAGCACGCGCAACTGCGAGCGGGCCGAGCCGCCGGCGAGCTGCACACCCCCCTGCACGGCGCCCTGCTCCGCAGAGATGAGTCCGATACCGCCGATGGTGACGCGACTCGTCGAATCGGCCTTCGAGAGCACCGCGAACCGTGTCTGCCCCACCCAGTCGAGGTCGACGGGCGCACCACTCGTCCACAGGTGAACGTCGGCCTCGTCGGTGGTGCGCACCGGCAGTCCTTCCGCGTCCCGCTCCACACCGGCGACCAGCACCTGACTCCCCTGCTCGTCACGCACGAGTGCCGCGATCCGCATGCCATCGGGCGACAGGCGCACGGCGACCGGGGTCCGTCCGGCGAGCCACGGAGCGGCGATCTCGATCACCGAGCCCTCCCGGGTCGTCGCTCGGAGCGTCTGAGGCGCCGACGCCTGCACGGTCCAGATGAAGTCGAAGGCGTCGAACATCGGATCGAGCAGCCCGTCGCGCTCATCGATCGGAACGACGCCGAGTGCGTCCACTCGCGTCACGCCCTGAGCGTTGAGAATCGCTGCCGCGTCCCCTTCCGGGTTGAGCGTGATCGCGCTCGGCTCGTAGTCGCTGAGCGAGGTCGCGAACCCCGGCGCGGCGACGAACTGACCTGCGACGATGGCCCCGAATTGCTCGTCGACGAGCACCGCAGGATCGGTGACGTCGTTCAGCAGGCGCGGTTCGACGGCGTCATTCCTGGCCTCCGACCGGATCTGCGTGCCCTCTGCCGACAAGTCGTATCCGTTGACGCTCTGCACCGTCTGCAGGCTCAATCGCAGCTGCTGCCGAATCTCGGCCATCGCCGTCGTTCCGGCTTCGAGCAGGTTCCCGGAGAGATCGACCTGAGCTCTGCCGTTCTCGATCGGCACCGAGTTCATCACGAGCGTCGTGCCAGAGGGGAATCCGCTGTGCAGCACCCCTGACATGCGCTCGCCGGGCCCTTCGAGGAGGGCGCTGACGATCTCCGTCGGCAGCGCGGAGCGCGTCATGAACCAGCGCGTCTCCGGCACCATGATGCCTCCCGGCCCGACGAAGTACAGCTGATGCGGGGCCCAGATCGTGGTGAACGTCGTCGTATCGAGGATGATGCCGTTCGGAGCCGACGAGATCCGCCACTCGCCGCCGACGCGTTCGAGTTCGAACCGCAGCTCGGTGCTCGCACCAGGTTCGACCGGCAGCATGAAGCCCTCGGCATCGACGGTTGCGAGAGCCGAGATCTCGAGCGTGCCGGAGCCGTCGTCGTTCTCCGTGTACGGCCGGCTCCCATCGTCGACGAGGACGTTCGACGACGGATCCCACTGCTTCGCATAGTCCGGCGAGAGGAACTCTCGCGCGGTCCCGTAATCGTCGGCGCTCGAGACCGCCGCGAGCACGAAGCCGCGCACGACATCCTCCTGGGAGGATCCCGAAGCCGGCCCGGCCGCGTTGAACTGCACCGGCTGCTCGGCCTGCTGAAGGTCCTGGGCGCCGACCTGCACCGGGCCGGAGCTCGGGATGGCGGTGCAGGAGGTGAGCGCCAGCGAGGCTGCGGCGGCTGCCGCGAGCACCAGGGCCCTCGTCCGTATGCGGAATCGTCTCACTTCCGACCTTCCTTCCGGATGCGGCGGCCCGGGCGCCTGAGCCAACCGCCCGTGGCCTGCGGATCGGTCTGCTCCGGTGTCACGTCTTCGGGGACGAGCGGCAACGGCGACATGAAACTCGTGATGCCGTCGCCACGAGGCAGCGTGAGCCTGAAGTTCGTACCGACACCGAGCTGCGACCAGGCCTCCAGGATGCCGCCGTGCACTGCGGCATCCTCCTGTGCGATCGCCAGCCCCAGGCCCGTGCCTCCGAGCGTCCGCTTGCGGGACGGATCGGCGCGCCAGAAGCGGTCGAAGACGTGGGCGAGATCCTCCTCCCGCATGCCGATGCCCCAGTCGCGCACCGACAGCGAGATCGCGGCAGCGTTCGAGTCGATGGACACCACGATGCTCCGCCCCTCGCCGTGTTCGATGGCGTTGCCGACGAGGTTCGAGACGATGCGCCGAATGCGTCGGGCGTCGACATCGATCGGCGAATAGCCTCCCAGAGCGCGCACCTCGATGATGCCCTCCGACAGCGGCTGCAGCCCTTCGACCACCTCGGTCGCCAGGGTGACGAGGTTCGTCGGCTCCGTCTCGAGTGTGACGCGGCCGGCGTCGTAGCGGGAGATCTCGAGCAGATCTTCGAGGAGCGTCTCGAACCGGTCGATCTGACCGCCGAGCACCTCCACTGCGCGCCGCTGACCCGGCTCGAGCCCGTGCGTGCTGCTCTGGAGCACCTGGCTCGCCAGGCGCACGGTCGTCAGCGGTGTGCGCAGCTCGTGGGAGACGTCCGAGACGAAGCGCTGCTGCATCTCGGAGAGCTGGTCGAGCTCCTCGATGCGCATCTGGAGCGTCTCGGCCATCTCGTTGAAGCCCTCCGAGAGCACGTCGAAGTGCTCATCGTTCTGCAACGGCATCCGCGCGTCGCTCTCACCTGACGCGAGACGACGGCTCGCGGCTGCGGCGGAGCGGATCGGCCGGAAGACGATGCGGGACATGATCCAGACCAGGATGCCGATGAAGGCCATCATCGCCGCGGCTGTGATCAAGAGGGTGCGCTGCACGAACGAGAGCGTGTCCTGCGTGTCGGCGAGGTTGTATCCGATGAAGAGATCGTAGGTGCCAGCTCCGGCGGGGAAGGTGACGCTCGAACCGACCACGATGCCGGGCGACGGCGAGCCATCCTCCTCGATGAACGTGACGGCCTGCCAGTACTGGGCCGCGGTGCCCGCTTCGACGGCGTGCGCGAGCTCCGGGGTCACCGCCTCCGGCAGCAGCGAGCTCGTGAATGAGGGCGGCGGTGCGTCGGCGAACACCTCCTGACCGGCCTGCCTGCGCAGGTAGACCATCTGGCTCGAGGTCGTGTCTCGCACGGTGCGCCGCACCGAGGCGGCCAGCGTCGAGAGGGCGCCACGATCAGACGCATCCGAGGCGTCGATCTGGCGCTGCGCCGCGAGCGTCGCGCGCGCCGAGTCCTGCAGCGCCTGCTCCTGCCGGGAGGAATAGAGGTCGCTCGCGACGCTGCCGAGGATGAACAGGCCGGCGGTCAGCACGATGAACCCGGTGACGAGCCCGGTCACCGTCATCGTGCGCACCATGAGCGACCGCCGCCAGCGTGCGCGGAATCCTCCGAGCACCGGCTCGGAGAATCGCAACCAGCGCACTCGGATCCGCCGGAGCGCGGTGACGAGGCGGGAACGGCGGGAGCGCGTCATGGCGCTCCTACTCGACGGGCGTGCCGGCCCGGTACCCGACGCCCCGCACAGTGGTGACGATGGTCGGGTGATCGGGATCCTGCTCGATCTTCGCGCGCAGGCGCTGCACATGGACGTTCACCAGACGGGTGTCGGCCTTGTACTGGTAGCCCCACACCTTCTCGAGGAGAACCTCGCGAGTGAACACCTGCTGCGGCTTGCGCGCCAGGATCGCGAGGAGATCGAACTCGAGCGGCGTCAGCGGGATGGACTGGGATCCTCGGCGCACCTCGTGCGCCGACACATCGATCGTCAGATCTCCGATCCGCAACGACTCGGCGCTCTCCTGCTGCGGCTCGCGCAGGCGGGCTCGGATGCGAGCGATGAGTTCGGCCGGGTTGAACGGTTTGACGACGTAGTCGTCGGCCCCGGCTTCGAGGCCGCGCACCACGTCCCGCGTATCCGTGCGAGCGGTCAGCATGATGATCGGGGTACCCGACTCGGCTCGAATCTTCTCCGCGACTTCGATGCCGTCGAGTCCGGGCAGCATGACGTCGAGCAGCACGAGGTCGGGGCGCATCTCACGGAATCTCTCGACCGCATCGGCCCCGTCGGCAGAGTGCTCCGTGACGAACCCTTCGGCCTGCAGCACCATGCCCAGCATCTCCGCCAGAGCCCTGTCGTCGTCTACCACCAAGATACGCGCGCTCATAGTCTCCATTATGTCTGCAAAGCATCGGGATACGCGGAGCATCGCGCGGCCGCCCTCGTGGCGAGGTTCGGCGTACCGATGGCGGCGACGTCAGTAGTGCTCGAAACGACCGGGAATCAAGTCCCACGGATCCGCGCCGAGATACTCGCAGACGGCGCGATACACGCAGTACTCGAGAAACGCGCGCCGGTGCTCGGCGTCATCGACGTGCAGCGTCTTCGCGCGCTGGATGGGCATCCGATAGAGCACGATGCTCTTCGACGGCCGGTCGATCATGTAGAGCAGCGGGAGCTGGCTCTCGCCACCGCTCGTAGGCGCGGTCTGGAAGCCGAATCGCACCCCGTGCAACTCATCCGGGAGATACCCCTGCACGACTGCGATGGCAGCGCGGGCATCGGCCTCGAAGCGTCGAAAGCGACCCTCGGGATCGGGGAGCGCCGGGCCCGTGAGCGAGGATCGGATCGGACGCCGCCCGTGCCGCGACGCCCGCGCCCTCGACGGCATTGCGGGAGCATCCCGAGAAGGAGCACGACGACGACCGAACATGCCCACAGTCTACGTCGGCTAGCGCGGGTAGACCGTCAGCGTGCCGTCCCGCGGATCGGGTGCGAGGATCGGGTACCCGGCGATCGCGGAATCGGACACGTACCGCACGCCTGCATGGACGGGTGCCGAACTCGTGAGGATGGCGTTCGCCGGAGCATCCAGCACGACCGCTGCGCCCGGCCGGACGGTCTCGGTCGTGTCCTTGCCCTTGCCATCCGCGCGCGCGATGGTGATCTCTGCTTCAGTGTCCGCTGGATTCACGACGACCAGACGCCCACCGGCCACGACGGGCGCGGCGACCTCGGCGTCGGCGGCGATGACGGGAGCCGGAGCGAACCACTCGAAGTCGTGCTCCCGGGTGTCAGCATCGTCGGCTGAACCGGCAGCGCCCGCGATGATGGGAACGTCGGCGTCGATGACGAGCGCGTTCGCACCGTCCGGCAGCGTCCCGACCCTCAGCTCTCCGACCGCGTTCGGCGCCAGTTCGATCTCGCCGACCTCGGTGCTCTTCCCATTCTTGTCGAGCACGCGCACTGATGCGGTGCCGGCGAGCTCCCCCGGGGCGAGCGCGCGGACGATGAAGGGGAACGCGTCCCCCTCACCCGAATCGTTCGGGCCGCGGTCGTCTCCGTCCGCATTCTCGATCGCCGGGATGACGAGCGAAGTGGACGGTTCGACCTGCGGTGTCGCCCCGGAGACGCCGAACGGGGTGATGCCCGAGCTCTGCGCCACCCCGACGTGCGCGGTGACCGGAGCTCCCGTGCTCACAACGCGCACGGCGAGCCGCTCGCGATCGGGCGCGTACCCGTTGAGCGACACCGTTTGCTGGGTGCCTGGAGCGACGATCACTCCGGCCGTCTGCACCGAGTCGACTGCGCCGTTCTCGTCGTACACGGCGATCGAAACCGTCGCCGGCACCGTGCCCGGGTTCCCGAGACTCAGCGTCGTCGAGAAGCCGAGCGACGAAGCGCCGCCCATGATCCACTGCTCATTGCTCGGTTCCGCGCAGCTGCTCGCCGCTGCGCCCCGCAGATTCTCGGTGTCGATCGCCTGGAACTGCGCCGCGGCGAGCGGCTGCGACATCGGCGCGAAGACGACACTCGGAAGGCCCGTTCCCTCACCGCGCGCGAGCGTCGCAGTGCCCGATGCTTCTCCGGATACCGCGGTCGTGGCTTCGCCGACGGGGATCGCGACTCCCGGCCGCGCAGGGTCGGCGCCGAGTTCGGAGAAGGACCCGGCGCACGCAAGCGTGCGCGCCGTGTCCTGCGTCGTATCGACCGTGAGCGCGAGCGGTTCGTGCACCACCGACGGCAGCGGAACATTGCCCATGAGCACGACGCCGCCGACGGCCGCCGCCGTCACCAGCAGACCGGTGACCGCCCGGGCGCCGCCGCGCAGTAGCCGTGAACGATCGGTCATCGTCCGTCTCCGTTCGTCTCATCGGTCGTCCGCTCGCCGGGCGCATCAGCGGTCCGGTCCACTGCCGGCTCCGCTGTGGGCTCCGCTGCCGGCTCCGCTGTGGGCTCCGCAGGGTCCGTCTGCGCGTCGGCCGTGTCAGCCCGAGACTCGGCCGGCGCGGCGGGCGCGGTCGCCTCGGTCGCCGCGGTCGAACGTGCACGAGTGGCGCGGTTCTTCCGGCGCGATGGGCGCCTGCGCTTCTCGGGCCGCCAGGTCACTTCGGCGGTGGGAAGCGCGAGCAGGATCACGCCGAACAGCACCGCGAGCTGCACCGCCCAGACGGTCGTGCCGCTCAGCGAGGTGCCTCCCAATCGAGTTGCGGAGTCGCCGACTTCGGCATCCTGGCCAGGCGCCTGCTGAACGCGCCAGAGCAGTCCTTGATCGGTGAGTCCGGCGTTCGCGAGCGCCTGATGCTGATCGAACACCCGCTGCAGCTCCGAGCGCTCCGCGTCGTCTCCGCCGACGGGCAGCAGCACGAAGCCGACACCCGCTGATTGCAGCGCTTCGGTCACGTCGCGCCCGCCGACGCTCGCGAGACCTGCGACGAGTTCGGCGACCTGGCGGTCGGCTTCCCGCTCCTCCGGCGTGGTCAGCGCGGTGCGGATCTCGTCGAGACGCAGGCCGCTCCCGGTCACGAGCTCGGCGCGGACGGCATGATCGCCCTCCGCGGTGATCACGAGGGTGCGCACTCCGGAGTCCGTCTCTCCCGCGGCCTGCACCAGCGCCGGCATTTGGGAGCTCGCCGGAGCGAAGGGCACGCGATTCAGCACGAGCTGCGCTGAGACCGGGAGCACCGCGATGATCGCAGCGGCGAGAGCGACGGCGACGACCGGAGTCGCGCCGCGCCGCAGTGCGGCCGCGCCGACCGCTGCGAGTCCGAGGAGCGCGATCCAGTACAGCGCGAGCCCGGAGCCCGTCCAGACGGCGATGCTCGAGCCTCCTGCCGCGGTGAGCTGCAGCTGCCCTGCCGCGACGGCCGTCGCGAGCCCGAGCGCGCCGAGCGCCGAGTGCAGCAGCGTCACGGCGACGCGCCCGGCGAACAGGCCCAGCAGGGCGAGCAGCGCGAGCGGGAGCATCAGTACTCCGATGAGCAGCGTGGCCGGAGGCCCGCCGAGGCCGATGCCGTCGAGAATGCCGGCCCAGCCCTCGAGCCCGAACTCGGGGTAGCCGATCAGCAGATGCCAGGTCGTGCCCGGCTGGAAGGGAGAGTTGATGCCCGGATCGAGGAGCACGTCGAGGGGGCGCCCCGAGACGATGCTCGCGAAGAACTTCGGCGCGAAGAGGATGGCCGGCACGAGAGCGGTCGTCAGCACGCGGGCGACGCCGCGCAGGGTTGTGAACAGCCCCAGAATCAGCATGATCACCGCTGCGGGAATGAGGATCGGCGCGGAGGCCAGCGCGGCTGCGGCGAGCAGTGACGCCGTTCCGGCCCAGCTCCACGACTCCCGGCAGCGGGACGCCGCGAGCAGCAGCCACGGGAGCACGACGGCGAGGACGAGGGTCTGCAGCCGGCCGGCTTCGATGGATCCCAGGAGCACGGGGCTCAGCGCGAACCCGAGACTCAGGAGGGCTCGCCCCGCTTTCGACTCGGTGAGCTGAGCCGCCCAGATCCAAGCGCCGAGCGCTGTGAGCGGGATCGAGACGATCATCAGCAGCACGACCGCGTGCGACGGGTTCCAGAACGTCAGCGTCCCGATCAGCGCGAGCACCCAGGTGAACGGATCGGCTGGAATCCCATCGATCGGGCGCGTATTCGCCCAGAGCTGGTCGAGCGGGCTCAGCGGAGCGAGACCGCCCCCGAAGAGGCTCGTCTGCGGGAACGCCCACCACATCAGCACGACGGCGGCGACCGCCGCCGTGGAGAGGACTGCGAGTCCGCCCATCGAGATGAAGTGCATCTCGCGTCGCTGCCGCCCGGAGGACGCAAGGATCGCTTCACGGTCGATCATGCGTGCGGTGCGCACGCTCTTCGGGTCGATGCGCAGCTGCCGCACGGCCGACCAGCCTGCCGACGAGTGCGCTGCGATGCGGCGACGGGAGGCGAGGATCGCGTGCGGTCGGAAGAAGACGGCGAAGGCCGCCACGAACTCGCCGACCATGTACCCTGGCTGCTCGCGGATCAACGCCCACAGCACCCGCAGCAGCGCGTATACCGGCAGGCACAACCAGGTGAGAAACGCGACGACGGGCGAGGCGTAGGCGATCCGGCGATGCAGATGCGCGGTGCGCGCCTGGCGGTGCGCATGACGGAGCACGGAGCGCCTGCGATCGATGCGCGGGCCTGCCACACCGCTCTGGGCGAACCGTACGCGCGACGCGGGGGCCACCTCGACGCGGTGACCGGCGAGGCGGGCGCGCACGCAGAAATCCAGGCCGTCGTCGTACACGGGAAGGGCGGGGTCGAAGCCGCCGAGCTCGTCCCAGACGTCGCGGCGCACGAGCATGCCGACGGGTCCGACGCCGAGCACGTCTTGCATGTGGTCGTACTGCTGCTGGTCGAGCTCCTGGCGGCGGAGGGTCCACCGCGAGCCGTATCGAGTGAGACTCTGGCCGAGTTCGATGATGCGGTCGGGATGATCCCAGTCGACCAGCTTCGGCCCGGCGACGACCACCGATGGCGAGCGCTGCACGCTGCTGACGATCCGCTCGAGCGCTGCAGGTTCGGGGCACGAATCCTCGCTGAGCAGCCAGATCCACTCATCGGGAGCCGTCCCCGGCAGCAGTTTCGGCTGTCCCTCCCCCTGCCTGGTGAGGGGGGCGTCCGCTCGTACGCCGGCATTGCCCTCATCGGAGGCCGGAGCCATTGCTTCCACGGCGCGCGCGACCGCCTCGCCGAACGGCAGCCGCGATGGGAGGCCGACCACGCGGTCCGCGCCGCTCGCAAGCAACTGCTCTCGAACGTCGTCAGAGCCGCCGTTGTTGACCGCGATGATGTTCGCGGGCGCGAGCGTTTGCCCGGCGATGCCGGCTATCGTCTGGTCGAGCCAATCGCCGCCCCGCTGGGCGACCAGGATGGCGGTTACTCGGGTGCGCATCACTCGGCAAGTCTAGGCGCGGATCATGTGCGCGCCCCGGAGCCATGCCGGGCGCTGATCAGATCGCTTCTCGGCGGAGCTTGCGGCGCTCGCGCTCCGAGAGACCGCCCCAGATGCCGAAGCGCTCGTCGTTCTCGAGCGCGTACTCGAGGCACTCCGACCGGACTTCGCAGCCCTCGCAGATTCGCTTCGCTTCGCGCGTCGATCCGCCTTTCTCGGGGAAGAACGCCTCGGGGTCGGTCTGCGCGCACAGGGCGTCCGTCTGCCAGGACAGTGCCTCTTCGTCATCGCGCCGGATCCCGGGAGTGCCGAGGAAGACCGGGTCCACGAACCAGTTGCCGGGTACCGGCGTGTGCGAAGTGTCGCTCAACATCCCGTCCCTTCCTCGACTTCAGCGGCTCGTGCTCGCAACCGCGCTCACATAATTACACCGTTGTGATTCCCTCAAGTCAAGCTGAGGATTCTAAACCCTCAATCACGCATTGAGGGTGGAGGACACGCCAGCGAGTCGCAACTGTGCGCGAAACCGCCATCCGAGGTCAGCCCCAGATCACCAGCATCCGGTACGTCATCACGCCGACCGAGAGATGCACGACGGCGAGCACCAGGTTCGCCCAGCGCGTGCGGTCGACCAGGGCCCAGAATCCTGCCCCCAGCGGAAGCATCAGCGCGACGATGAGATACATCCAGAACTCGAGCGGATCCCCCGCGGGCGCGTTGCCGGCGGCCGGTGCCGCGATCGCCACGACGACCTGCGCGATCAACACCAGAGCGACGAGGAGCGTGGCGCCCATCGTGAAATCGTTCGGCGCGCGTCGGCGCAGCGCCTCCACCAGGCAGAGCACCGCGGCGGCGAGAGCGACGACGATGACCGCGACGCCGTACCAGGCGATCATGGAGCGCCTCCCGTCTCCACCGGGAAGTTCGTGACGACGCGCACTCGACCGCGCTTCACCTGCACCAGACCCACGAGACGCTCACCGGGCCCCACGGCCGCCGCGATGGAGGCGTCGGGGACGACGGAGGGATCCACCTCGAGTTTCTTGCCGTTGCCGAGGTCGATCGTCTGCTCTGCACCGAGATCCAGGCGCGGGAACAGCGACGTGGCCACCGACGTCGGAGCGAGGAGCGGCAGCGCGCCGCCCTGCGCGAGCGCCTCCGTGCCGACAGCGTCCGCGACATCGAACGGGCCGACGCGCGTGCGACGCAGCATCGTCAGATGACCGCCGACCCCGAGTGCCTTTCCGAGATCCCTCGCGAGGGCTCGGATGTAGGTGCCGGTCGAGCACCGTACCGTCGCGTCGATGTCGATGACAGGCGCCCCGGTGTCGTCGACCCCGTGACGAGCTTCTCCCAGTTCGAAGGCGTGCACGGTGACCGGTCGCTGCTGCAATTCGACCGCCTCGCCGGCGCGCACCCGATCATAGGCGCGCTGCCCGTTCACCTTGATGGCGCTCACTGCACTCGGCGCCTGCATGATGTCCCCCGTCAGCTCCGCCGCAGCGGCGCTGATGCGCTCGGGCGTCACCTCGCCCATGGCTCCCGCATCCGCGGTGCTGATCCGCTCGCCCTCGCGATCGTCGGTCACAGTCGCGTACCCGAGTCGAATCGTCGTGAGGTAGGTCTTGTCGAGCCCGACGAGATGCGTCAGCAAGCGCGTCGACGGCCCCGCCCCCAGCACGAGGAGGCCCGTCGCCATGGGATCGAGGGTGCCGGCGTGCCCCACCTTGCGTGTGCCGAGCGCACGCCGAGACTTCGCGACGACGTCATGGCTCGTCCAGCCCTCCGCCTTGTCCACGAGCAGAATGGCGCCCTGCGCGGGCAGAATGGCTGGGTCGTTCGTCACCCGTTCAGCCTACCGGCGGCGGCAGCGCCCTCCCGCCGCCCCGCATCCGAGAGGCGGCCTACACTGGAGCCGATGAACCCGACCGAAGACGTCGCCTCCGAGATCGCGGCGGCGCTGAGCGCCTGGTTCGCGCGCGCAGCGCGAGACCTGCCCTGGCGTGGCGCCGACGTGACGCCCTGGGCGATCCTCGTCTCTGAGTTCATGCTGCAGCAGACCCAGGTGGAGCGCGTGCTCCCCCGCTGGGTCGCCTGGATCGAACGCTGGCCGACACCCTCTGCGCTCGCCGCCGACGAGCCGGGCGAAGCGGTACGGGCGTGGGATCGCCTGGGGTATCCCAGGCGCGCGCTCTGGCTGCATCGTGCCGCCGTCGAGATCAGCGAGCAGCACGGCGATGCGGTGCCGTCGAACGTCGACGACCTGCTGGCGCTCACCGGCATCGGCCCGTACACCGCCCGCGCGGTCGCCGCCTTCGCGTACGGTGAACGCCATCCGGTCGTCGATACCAATACCAGGCGCGTGATCGCGCGGCTCGTGCACGGCCGCGCAGCCGCCGGCATGCCTGCACCGGGCGACCTCACCGATATGGAAGCGCTCCTGCCCGAATCTCGCGAGTCGGCCGCCGTGTTCAACGCGGCAGCGATGGAGCTCGGCGCAACGGTGTGCACCGCTCGGGCTCCGCGATGCGGCGAGTGCCCCGTGGCCGCATGGTGCGAGTGGCGAGGCGCCGGCTACCCCGACAACGCACCTGAGAAACGACCGAGGCAGGCGAAGTTCGACGGAAGCGACCGCCAAGTGCGGGGCCGGATCATGGCGCTGCTGCGTCGCTCGAGCACGTCCGTCGACCGCGAGACCGCGCTCGACGCGGCAGCCGAGGGAGGCGTCCGCGATCCGGAGCAACCGCGTCGCGCGTACGACTCGCTCCTCGCCGACGGCCTCGTCATCGAGCTCGACGGGCAGGCGCGCCTGCCCTAGGGAGTGCCCCTAGCGGTCTTCGTCCTCGCGCGGCTTCACATACGGGTCCTCTTCACCCGCGTACTGCGCCTGAGCTGCGAGCGCCGCGGCCTCATCGTCTCGCCGCTTGGCCTCCGCGAGAAGCTCGTTGAGGTGCTGGGCGCTTTCGGGAAGTTCGTCGTGAATGAACTCGAGCACCGGGGTCAACCGCGTGCCGAGCTGCTTGCCGACCTCGGTGCGCAGCATTCCCGTCGCCGCCTTCAACGCGGCCGCCGTGTCCACCTGCTCCTGCTCGTCGCCGTACACCGTGTAGAACACGCTCGCCTGCTGCAGATCGCCCGTGACACGCACATCGGTGATCGTCACGAAGCCGAGGCGCGGATCACGGAGCCCCTTCTCGAGGCGCCGTGCGATGATCTGCTGGATGCGCTCGGCGACTTTTCCCGCCCGTGGATTGCTCATGCACCCAGACTACCGCCGGATTTCTCTCAGACGATGCGTACGCATGCCCCTACGATGGATGCAGTCAGACGTACGCGACGAACAGTTGAGGAGGCGTCTTCATGACGTACCCACCCACCCCCGAGAACCCGGAACAGCCCGAGAGCCACGATACGGGCAAGTCCGTGCCGGGCTCCGCGCCGACCGACGACCAGCCGACACCCCCGAACACCGCGCCTCCGCAGTACCAGGCCCCGCAGTACCAGGCCCCGCAGCAGCCAGAGCAGCCGCAGTACGGAGCACCGCGGTACCAGGCCCCGCAGCAGCCAGAGCAGCCGCAGTACGAGGCTCCTCAGTACCAGGCCCCGCAGCAGCCCGAGCAGCCGCAGGCGCCCTACGCCCCTCCCGCAGCCTCGCTGTACCCCAGTCAGCCCCAGCCGCACTACGCCTCGGCTCCGGCCTACGCAGCCGGCATGACGGGCGTGCCGGGCCCGGGCGAGCCGTTCAACGGCGCGACCGACCCTGAAGATCTCAGCCGCCCGCTCTACGGGGCGACCTTCGGCCAGGCGATCCGCCGCTTCCTCAAGAATTACGCCGGCTTCAGCGGGCGCGCATCCCGGAGCGAGTACTGGTGGGTCGCACTGTTCAGCTTCCTGGTCACGCTCATTCCGCTGGCGCTCTACATCATCGGCGTCGTGATGCTCGCGGTCGCGAGCGACAATTCCTCCACGTACGACGACGGCTTCGGCGACGGATACGGTTCGGCCGCCGTCGCGCCAGCGGCAGGCCTGGGGCTCACGCTCCTCTTCGTCGGCCTCGGGCTCCTCATCGTGATCGGGCTCGCCCTGCTCGTGCCGAGCATCGCCATCAGCTGGCGCCGCTTCCACGATGCGAACTTCGCCGGCCCGTTCTACTTCTTGAGCTTCATCCCCTACGTCGGCGGCCTGGTCGTGCTCGTCTTCATGGTCTTGCCGCCCAGCCCGCTGGGTCGGCGCTTCGACCGCGTGTAACTGCTCGCGGCCGTCTCGAAGGCCCGCGCCCGCTTCGGCGGCGCGGGCCTTCGTCGTACCTGCTCGCTTACGCGCGGCCCCGCACTCGGGCTCACGCAGGAGATCCGCGCTCCAGCAGGATAGCCGCGCTCGAGCAGTAGCTCATCGCTCGAGCAGGGGATCCGCGCTCCCCGGGCCCGATCGCAGCAACCGGCCCGCACGAGCGCGGATCTCCTGCACGGCGACGCCCCGCCCCCGGAGGAGCATGACGGCGTGGGCTCCTTCCTCCCACGGGCCGAGAACATGTTCTGCGCACGCAACAGGGGCGGGGCGGATCAACCGAAGCTGATCCTCCCCGCCCCTGTCAGGCGAGCACCGCGTGTCAGCCGCGCGGCTTCTCCACCATCTCGGTCGTCTCGATCTCGTCACCGATCTGGATGTCGTTGAACTTGCCGAGACCGATACCGGCCTCGTAGTCCGTCTTCACCTCGGTGACGTCATCCTTGAAACGACGCAGCGACTCGATGGCCAGGCCATCGGCGATGACGACGCCCTCGCGGATGACACGAGCCTTCGCGTTGCGCGTGATGGTGCCACTGCGCACGATGACACCGGCGATGTTGCCGACCTTCGAGGAGCGGAACACCTCGCGGATCTCGGCGACACCCGAACGGACCTCTTCGTACTCCGGCTTGAGCATGCCCGTGAGCGAGTTCTCGATGTCATCGAGCGCGTTGTAGATGACGTTGTAGAACCGAATGTCGATGCCCTCGCGCGCTGCGCGCTCGCGAGCCTTGACATCGGGGCGCACGTTGAAGCCGATGACGATCGCGTTGTCGATCGTGGCGAGATCCACGTCGGACTCGGTGATCGCACCGACACCGCGGTGCAGGATGCGGAGCTGGACCGAATCGTCCACCTCGATCTTCATGAGCGATTCCTCGAGCGCCTCGACGGCACCCGACACGTCACCCTTGATGATGAGGTTGAGCGACTCGACCTTGCCATCCTCGAGCGCCTTCGTGAACTCTTCGAGGCTGATGCGCTTGCGTGCCTTGGCGAGCATCGCGTTGCGCTCTGCAGCCTCGCGCTTCTCGGCGATCTGACGGGCGGTGCGATCCTCGGAGGTGACGATGAAGTTGTCACCCGCGCGCGGAACGCTCGAGAGACCCTGCACCTGCACCGGACGCGAGGGAACGGCTTCGAGCACGGGATCGCCGTTCTCATCGCTCATCGCACGAACACGGCCGTAGGCCGTACCCGCGACGATCGCGTCACCGACGCGCAGCGTACCCGACTGGATGAGCACGGTCGCGACGGATCCGCGGCCCTTGTCGAGCTTCGCCTCGATCGCGACACCGCGTGCGTCCTTGTTCGGGTTCGCACGCAGGTCCAGACCTGCGTCAGCGGTGAGCAGTACCGCATCGAGCAGGTCGTTGATGCCGACGTTGTTCTTCGCCGACACATCGACGAACATGACGTCGCCGCCCCACTCCTCGGAGAGCAGACCGAACTCGGTGAGCTGCTGACGCACCTTCTCCGGGTTCGCGCCTTCCTTGTCGATCTTGTTGACCGCGACCACGATCGGCACGTTCGCCGACTGCGCGTGGTTCAACGCCTCGATCGTCTGCGGCATGATGCCGTCGTCAGCTGCGACCACGAGGATCGCGATGTCGGTGACCTGCGCACCACGGGCACGCATGGCGGTGAACGCCTCGTGGCCCGGAGTATCGATGAAGGTCAGCGCGCGCTCGATGCCATCGTGCTCGGTGTGCACCTGGTACGCACCGATGTGCTGCGTGATGCCACCGGCCTCGCCGCCACCGACGTCTGCCTTGCGGATCGCATCGAGCAGGCGGGTCTTACCGTGATCGACGTGACCCATGACGGTGACGACCGGCGGGCGAGCCTGCAGCACGTCGTCGCCCTCTTCTTCGAGCTCGGCATCGATGTCGATGTCGAACCCTTCGAGGAGTTCGCGATCCTCGTCCTCGGGAGAGACGATCTGGATCTTGTACCCCAGTTCGTCACCGAGGATCTGGAACGTGGCCTCATCGAGCGACTCCGTCGCCGTTGCCATCTCTCCCAGGTGGAAGAGGACGGTGATGAGGTTCGAGGCATTCGTGTCGATCTTGTCCGCGAAGTCGGAGAGCGATGCACCGCGACGCAGACGAACCGGCGTGTTGCCGTTACCGCGGGGAACGCTGACACCGCCGAGCGACGGGGCCTCCCGCATCTCGAACTCTTGCCGCTTCGCCCGCTTCGACTTGCGCGCCTTGCTCTTGGAGCCGCCACGGCCGAACGCACCAGCGGTGCCTGCACCGCGGCCGCCGCGGCCACGGCCGGCGAAGCCGCCTGCCGGGCGCGGCGCGCCGAAGCCGCCTGCACCGGGAGCGCCACCGCCGCCGCCTGGACGGTTGAAACCGCCACCGCCGCCACCGGGACGACCGCCGCCGGGCCGACCGGGGCCGCCTGCACGACCGCCGGGGCCGCCTGCGCCGCCGCCCTGAGGGCGCGGAGCGGGGCGCGGGATGTTTCCGGGGTTCGGGCGCCCGGCAGCGCCGGCACCGGGACGACCCATGCCCTGATTCGGGGCGAACGGGTTGTTGCCCGGGCGCGGGGGACGGGGGATGCCCATGCCCTGGCTGGACGCGAACGGGTTGTTGCCCGGACGCGGGCCACCCGGCTTGGGGCCACCCGACTTCGACCCGGAGGCGGGCTTTGCCGCACCCGGCTTCCCGTCAGCGGATTTCGCCGCACCGGGCTTCTGCCCGCCCGGCTTCATCTCGGCCAGCGCTTCTGCAGCCGGGGATGCGGGTTCGGCCGCCGGCTGCGCCGGGGCGGCCTCGGCCGGGGCAGGAGCCTCGGGCTCCGGCTTCGGGGCGGGCTTCGGGCCCGGCTTCGGGGCGCCGGCAGCCTTCTTGGCGGCGGGCTTCGCAGCCGCATCGCCGTCACCCTGGGCCTTGGTCACACCGTCTGCCTCGAGGGCAGCCTTGACCTTGCGCGCCACCGGGGGCGCAATGCTTGACGAGGACGCCTTGACGAACTCGCCCATATCTTTGAGCTTGGCCAGAACGACCTTGCTATCGACACCGATCTCCGCAGCGATCTCGTGTACGCGTGGGTTTGCCACTTTTCTCCTGTCTGGGTTCACGCCAGACAGGCGAGAACCATTAATTAGCCGACGGGCTTCATTGTGAGCCGCTCATTAGTTGTCCATGAGTGTTTTCAGCCTGTTCTCTAAGGGACTTACGTCGGGTTTCCCCGACACTCGCAGTGCACGGAGGAGGATTCCTCGCGTCACCGCACGATCCAGACACTGGAACACGGGATGCACCCACGCTCCTCGCCCCGGAAGCACCGCGCGATCGTCGACCAGAAGTCGACCTTCGCGCACCACCACCCGCAGCATCTCTGTGCGCGGGGCGCGTTTGCGACACGCGACACAGGTCCGAACCGGAACCATCTTACCAGCTTCCTACTTTCTGCTCTCCCAGATGCGGCGCCGCTCTCAGTCGAAGCCGCATCTGGGAGCCTCAGACGCTCACGATCAATCGCGTGCGTCAGTCGTTCATGATGGAATCCGGCTGGATGTCGATCTTCGCGCCCGTCAGCTTCGCGGCGAGGCGGGCGTTCTGACCTTCCTTGCCGATCGCGAGCGAGAGCTGGAAATCGGGAACGAGCGCACGCACCTGCTTCAGCGATTCGTTCAGCATGAACACGTCGGTCACCTTCGCCGGCGACAGCGCGTTGGCGACGAATGCCGGCAGCGCGGGCGAGTAGTCGACGATGTCGATCTTCTCTTCTCCGAGCTCGCTCATCACGGCGCGCACGCGGCTGCCGAGTTCGCCGATGCACGTGCCCTTGGCGTTGATTCCTGCCTGCTTCGCGCGGACTGCCACCTTGGTGCGGTGACCGGCTTCGCGGGCCAGCGACACGATCTCGACGAGCCCCTCGGCGAGCTCGGGCACTTCCCGTTCGAAGAGCTTGCGCACGAGTCCGGGGTGGGTGCGGGAGACGATGACCTGCGGCCCCTTCGTGCCCTTCGACACGCTGGTGACGTACACGCGCAGACGTGTGCCGTGCGCGTAGCTCTCACCGGGGATCTGCTCCTCTGGAGGGAGGATCGCCTCGAGTTCGCCCAGGTCGATGTGCACCATGCGAGGGTTCGGCCCCTGCTGCACGACACCGGAGACGATCTGGCCCTCCTTGTCTTTGAAGGTGCCGAGCACTGCGTCGTCGGTGAGGTCGCGCAGACGCTGATTGATGACCTGCTTGGCGGCGCTCGAGGCGACTCGGCCGAATTCATCGGTGGTCACGTACGACTCGCCGATGACCTGGCCCTCGTCGTCGAGTTCAGGGATGAGCACGGAGATCTCGCCGCTCTTCCGGTCGAGGGTCACGCGCACATCGCTCTCGCGGGGAACGGGGAGCTTCTGGTTCTCCGCATGGCGCAGGTATGCCGACTGAATCGCTTGCTCGATGATCTCGATCAGTTCGTCGAAGGGGATTTCCTTCTCACGCTCGATCTGACGCAGCGTGACGAGTTCGATCTTCACGAGTGGCCTCCTGTGGTATTGAGATGTCTATTCAAATATGGTCCGCGCGCAGGCGGACCACTCAGGATACCCCACTCGGCTCATCGCCTTTCGAGCACATCTCCTCGTCGGTCAGTCCTCTGGAAACGCGACGTGCACCGGTTGCACGCGCCCTGATTCGATCGCGACACCTCGGCCGACCGGAAAATCGGCGCGCTTCACGCGGCCCAGCGGTTCCCGGAACGGCGACTGCCCTTCGGTGCTGTCGGGCTGAAGCGCGAGCCCCCAGTTCGGCTGCTTGAGTGCGCTGAACAGATCCCAATTCGCACTCCCACTGCCCTGCTCGAACTCGAACAGCACGAGCACGTCCGAGCGCCGGGCGGCCTTCGCGAGCGCGATGAGTTCGGGGAGCGCTTCGGTGCCTTCCGCATCAGCCGGCCGTTCGATCACGACGATTCCGCGCTTTCCCGACGGCGGGAAGACCGGCACGGGTTCCTCGCGGGCAGGATCAGGCAGACCGCCGGGCGCCCCGAGGGGTCCGCCGACGATTCCGGCTCCGATTCCTCCAGGCGGGGATCTTCTGGCCCCGGGCTTCCCTCCGAGCGCTATCGTCAGCGCCCGGGCTCGCTCCCTGACCCCGTCTTCGCCGAGTCCGATGTGGTCCCACCCGTCTCGCCGGCAGAGTCCATCCGGGGTGAAGGTGAGGAGCACCCGTTCGAGAGCCTCCCCCCGAGCACCGGCCCACCGCCGGAGCGCCTGCACGCAGACGCGAGCCGCTGTCGAAAGGCCTGAGCCCGGAGGCCCTGCGATGACGCCGAGCCCAGTGGCAGGCATCCCGATCGGTGCGAAATCATCGGTGTCGATGCCGTACACCGGTCGCCCACCGGCGTCCTCGCTGAGCGCCGAGAGAGCGATGTGCGTCGGCGCGTTGCGGATCGGCAGGGCCTCCGTCACCCCGAGCCCTCTGAGCTGTTCGGCGAGCCGTTCGAGCCCGTGCGCCTGCGCACCCAAGCCGTCTCCGTCTCCGATGCGGGCGATCTGGATCTCGTCGTCCGACCGCACCATCAGTGCGCGGCCCGCAGACGCGCCCTCAAGCGCGTCGGCGCTCACACCGAGCTGGTGGTAATCGTGCGTACCCGCGAGGCGGAGCACGAACTGCTGCTGCACCGCGGACGCCATCGCGGCCGGGATGGCTGCGGGCCGGTCGCTGGTCAGCACGACATGCACACCGACCGAGCGTCCAGCGGACATGATCTCGCCCAGCATCTGCATCGGGGAGGTGGGCCCTCCGAGAGTCTCGGTCGCCTGCCGGAAGGCGGCGACACCATCGACCAGAAGCACGATCCGCGATTCATCTTCCCCGTTCGGCGTGCGGCGGAAGGCCCGCAGGCCGGCAGCCCGCGCTGAGGCGTAGCGGGAGCCGCGCTCTCCGATCAGGCCGAGCACGTGTCGCAGTATGCGCGCGGTGAGCTCCGAGTCCGCGAGCGGGGCTACGGCACCGACGGTGGGCAGCACGTCGAGCGCCTCGAGCGCTCCCCCGCCCGCGTCGATGGCGTAGAGCTGCACCGGGAAGTCGTCGGCACGGGTGCTCAGCGAGGCCGCGAGCGTGATGAGCGCTGTAGATTTTCCGGTACCGCTCGCGCCGATGAAGGCCACGTTTCCCGTCTCTTCGAAGTCGATCGCGACCGGACGCTGAGCTTGAGAAGCTGACTCGTCCCGCAGGCCGATGATCGGCGCATCGTCGATGTCTTGGAGCAGATCATTCGCCTGCTGCCGAACTGACTGGAGTCCGAGTGACACGGGAAGCGCGTCGAGCCACGGGCGGCGCGGCGCGGCGACCCCGGTCTTCACCGCCGCCGCCACGATGCCGTCGCGGAGCTGTTCGATATCCCGCGGAGGCTTCGCGCGACGGCGCGGTACGAGCTGGGGTTCCGGTGGGATGTTCCACGGTTCCCCCTCCGTGAAGCCCAGCGATCGAAGCTCGACACGAGATCCAGGGGCGCTGTGTGCGGCTCGCCCTCCGAGGTATCCCGTCTGGAAGTGGGCGATACGCCCTGGGCCGACCTTGAATGCGCCGCGGCCCGGAGTTTCGGCGGCGAAGAAGGCCGCATCGGAGACGTCGAGCACGTCGGCACTGTCCGATTCGTCTGCCATGCGCAGTGCGATGCGCAGATTCGTATTGGCGCGCAGATTGTCGGTGATGACCCCCGCGGGCCGCTGGGTCGCCATCACGAGGTGCAGCCCGAGCGAACGGCCGCGCTGGGCCACGTCGATGACGCCGTCCACAAATTCGGGAACGTCTGCAGCGAGCGCGGCGAACTCGTCGATCACGATGACGAGCACTGGCGGTGCCGCAGGATCCGAACGTCGCTCCATGGTGATCAGATCCTTGGCGCCATGCGCGGCGAGCAGTTCCTCTCGATGGTGGAGTTCCGCCTTCAGCGACGCGAGTGCCCTGCGCACCAGGTGGGGGCTGAGGTCGGTGACGAGCCCGACCGTGTGCGGAAGGTCGACGCATTCCGCGAACGCGGCGCCGCCTTTGTAGTCGACGAGCAGGAAGGTGAGCCGGTCCGGGCTGATCGTCGCGGCCAGGCTCATGATCCACGATTGCAGGAACTCCGATTTCCCGGCTCCAGTCGTGCCGCCGACGAGTGCGTGCGGGCCGTGCGTGCGCAGATCGATCACAGCGGGACCGTCTGGGCTCTGGCCGATGACGGCGGCGAGGGAGATCGGTTCGCGCTCGTCCCCGGCTTTCCAGTTCCGGGACACGCTGCCGGACTGGTGCCATGCGCGCACCACTGGCTCTGCCCCGCCCAGCAGGTCGGTGCCGTGCAAGTCCCTCAGCTGCACCGTCTTCGGGAGATCGCTTTCATCCAGAGCACGTGCGCTCACATCTTCTACCGGAGCGAGGCGCCTCGCCAGTTCGAGTGCTTGCAGCGATTCCATCGGTGCAAGGCGTTGGAGCTGGATCGAGGTGCCCGTTCGCACGAAGCTGACCCGGCCTTCGGCGGTGCTGAGCTCGACGAAGGTGCGGCATGCTGCGGGGAGTCGGTCCGTGGAGGGGGCCACCCAGATGAGGTGCATTCCGTGATCCGGGCCGTCTTCCGCGAGTGCGATGATGCGCGAGGGATCGATGAGCCCGGTGTCGAGCACGAGCACGACCACTGCTGGAACTACCGGAAGGTCGCCGACTGCAACGCCGGAGTCCTCGTCGTTGCGCGTCTCTTCCTCGAGATGCGACCGCACGGTTCGGCGGCGGTTCGGCGCCTGCCGCCTGGATTCGAGCAGCCCTTCGAGAGCAGTGATGAGTCGCGCCGAACTGGAGGAATCATCGGCCAGCTGCCAGGAGGGGATCGGACTGGTGACGGTGTCGATATGCGGAAGCCATTTCAACCATTCCCACTCGCCCGCGTGGTGCGCCGATGCCAAGCAGGCGAGCACCAGTTCGGACGGAGAGTGGAGGCCGGCGAGTTGCATGATGAGAGACCGCGCGATGCCCTCCGCCCAGATCGGTTCTCCCACCACGCCGATCGACCCGCACCGCTCGAAACGCTCGAGCAGCGGGACCGGTGCGACGTGAGCGAACTCCGCTTCGACGCGCTGAAGCGCCTCCCACTGCACGAGGTCGGTCTCGCCTCGCGCGGGCAGTGCGATCTCGGTGCGACTGGGAAGCTCACCGTCACCGAAACGAACCTCGAGGAAGGATCGGTGCTCCGGTCTGCGCGTCCAGAGCAGGCCCGAGCGGTGCTGCACCGCATCAGCGATCTCGGCGAGCGTGGGGGTCTCGGAGGCGCGAACCTCGATTTCGCGTGTTCTCAGGTCGGTGAGTTCAGCGCGATCGAGGGCGAGTGATTCCACGAACCTCGCGAGGTCGCGCTTCTGCTTGCGTTTGCTTCCCGCGCGGGTGTCGAGCCATGATCCGATCATCATGAGCGGGGAGAACGCGACCATCATGAGGCTCATGGGCGATTGGGTCACGAGGTACATGGCGCCACCCATCATCATCGGCGCCAGCATCGCGAGCATCGGGATTCGATTCCGTTCCGCGGGGCGCGGCGGGGCCGGGAGTTCGCGCTGCGATGCTGGAAACATCGGGGCCACGCGCGGAGCGCGGACGTGCATGACGCGGTGCGAGAAGCTCGGGGTGTCGGGCACGGGCGGTCCCGGCGTGATCCGCACCGTGACGTCTCCGAGGGCGAGTTCGCGGGGTCGATCGACACGGCACTCCGTGATCGCCTCTCCTTCTGGTCCGCCGAGCAACACGCCGTTGGCGGACCCGAGATCGTGCACGACGATGCTCGTCGTACGGCCGGCGACGATTTCGATCTGGGCGTGCCGTCGCGACACGCTCGCATCGGTGAGGTGCACGCGGGAGCTGGGGTCGCGGCCCACCGCGTTCGTGCCGGCGATCAAACTGTAGGTCGCTCCGGCGTGCGCGCCGGTCAGCACTTCGAGGTATGCGGCGACGTCGATGAGCCGTCGTTCGGCGCTGCGATTGCCGAACTCGGGAACGGCTTCGATGATCCACCCCGATTGCAGCCCGGAGGCGCCGAGCGGTGACATCGGGTCGAGGAGGAGCACGGGTTCGGATGCTCCGGCTCTGCCCCGCAGGGTGACCGGTATGCGACGGGTCTGCGCGGCGCGAGCGAGTCGTCCGTCTCCGGAGACACCGGCTCTGAGGAGCGCTCGTGCCGCGTCGCCGACCGTTGCCGTCACATCGCATGAGAGCGTCACGTCGTGAAGACCGAGGTTCGGCACGGCGAGGGTGAGCTTCAGCTTCATGTGAGTTGTTCGTGCAGCGTCCGCTCACTCCACGGGCGTGTTCTGGAAGCGGTACAGGGGAGCATCCGTATCCTCATCACCGCCGGGTGCTGACGTTTCGCCACGAAAGCGAGCGAGGTCGCGCACGTTCTTCTGCACGGCTACGGACGCGAACAGGCTCATGGCGAATCCGATGCCGTAGAACCCCTTCTCGCTGAGCGTCATGCTGCCCGCATTCCAGAGGCCGATCGCGAGGAGACCGAGCGCGAGCGCAACAGCGCACCAGGCGATTCCATAGTAGAGATTCGTCACCGGCAGTTTCTCAGCACGGTCGCGCACGGTCTTCTGCAGTGAGACCGCAGCGAAGAGACCGAACATGAGCACAGTGAAGTAGTACCCCTTTTCGTTGAGTTCCATCCGCGCATTGAACAGGCCGATCAAGTACGTCGACATTCCGATCAGGAGCGCGAGCCACGAGGCGCCGATGAAGGCCGGCGTGGGCTTGTGCGACGATTCCTGGGGTTCGTGCATGGTGTGTGTCCTTCCTGCAGCAGCGTTTGATGTCGCCACTGGTGTTCGTGCATACCGTGGTGGGCTCGTGAGCGAGCGGCTCCGAGCATGCCGCTCATTCCTCCGATTCGTTCTCCATCTCGCTGTGGAGCCTCCAGTTGGTCACCGTGTTGTTCACGGAGCAGGCGGTCGCGACTTCCAGGGACATGCCCTCCTTCGATGCCTGGAAGGCCAGCTGCGCGCCGTCCTCACCGTCGGCGCGGAAGTACGGATCTGACTCGTATGAGCGAATATCGGATACCGCCCAACCCTCCGATTCCCAGAAGGAACGCACCGCTGCAGCCGCGGCCAAAGGATCGTCTGCGCTCAGGTTCTTCAATGACTCGTCCAGCCGCCCTCCTGAACCGCAGTCGCGAGGGAACAGGGAGTTCAAAGTCCGAGCGCGATCTTCGGGCCTGTCGCGTGCCCACAGAACGTCATTGTTGTAAATGTCGTACCAACCCTCCGCGACCCCACTCGCGGCGATCGCAGCATCGAACTGCTCTCCCACCCATTCCCGCTGCTCGTCCAGCGTCATGTTCGTCGTCTGATTCCCGGGTTCGCTCGACACGATCGGCACCTCCTGCATGCAGCTCGACAGCATCATGACTGCAGCGAGGCCTATCGCCACAATCATCGTCTGTTTCGGTCTGGTCCAACTCATCGTCATTCGGCCTCGCAGGTCACTCGAATCGGTGTCACCGTGCGGCCGATGCCCGTGGTCTCGACGCACATTCCCGCGGTGCGCGTGAACGACCGCCACAGATCCGGGTCGATGTGACCGGTGGTGATCTTCGCGACGGTGTCCAAAGATTGGGTTCGCACGTCGAGGTACCCGTGGCCTTCCGACGCGGACATTCCTATGATGTCCCGGCTATCGCCTTCGCCGATCGTGGAATGCCCGTCGGTATTCTTCAGATTCTGGTTTGGATCGCCCTCGGAGGAGAACGCGAGACCTCCCGCATACACGGGGCTCTGCAGATGCAGCTGGAAGAGGTCGCGCGCATCTGGGTTCGGTTGCCCGCGCCCAGAGAAGCCTGCCCCGAGCGGCGCCAGATGATCGCCCGAGGCGTGCGTGGTGAAGATCGCCTTCTGTCCAGTTGCGATCTCCCGTACCCGTAGCACGTCGTACGAGGGAACCGTTTCGGTATCGAGACCCGCGGAGCCGAGCATGGTGAGCGAGTCCACCGGATGGTCCTCCCCGATCAGGGTCAGCGCGAATGTGGCGAGCGTGGTGCCGTAGGAGTGGGCGAGCACGTTCACCTCCGGGAGGCCGGACTCGCCCACACTTCGCGCCGCGTGAGCACCCTCGAGCTCAGCCGCGAAACGCGGCGCGCCCGCCCTCGCCGCGTCCACGGAGAGCACCCCGAAGTCGCCCGTTTGCGGTAGATTCGGGGTGTCGTACCCGAGCCAGGCCACCGTCGCGGTCGAACCAGAGAACCCCGACACCTTGTTCTGCGCGCTGTAGACGTGCCGGCTCGCTTCATCCCAGCCTTCCAGCGCCAGATGGGCGTCGCTGTTCATTCCCGCGACCTGCCAGGTCGTGTGCGTCGCCGTGTCCAGGCCCCCGTACCCGACCGCAGCCTTCGGCACCTCACTCGTCATATCGAGTGCGACGAGTTGGATGGGCGGCCTTCCCTCTCCGAACTGCTTTTCTTGATCGGCTTCGAGCTTCAGAATCTCCCGAATATCGGCCAGCAGCTGCAGCTGCTCGGGGGTCATGGCCTGCGGATACTGCTGGTAGAACTCCACCATCTTGCGGTTCGCCGCATCGCGGACCCCATACGGGAGACCGGGAAGATTGCCGACGACCCATGGCACCTCATCGATCAGGCGCTCGCGTTCGACCGGCTCCAGTGCCGCCCAATTCGCCGCGACGGTTTCAGGATCGGGCGGGTGGTCCCACGTGAGCTCGCCCGATTCGGTGCCGAGCAGTTTCGTCAGCAGCGGATGCGACTTCTTCGTCTCGGGCGCATCTTCACTCGTGCCCCACAACTCCCCGGATATGGTCACGGCGATGGTGAATCTACGCGCCTCGGCACTGTCGGAACTCACGCTGATGAGCTGCCCGATCGCGGTGTCGTCGAGGGCACCGATCAGACGCTCCTCAGCTCTCCGACGCTCCTCGATGAGGTTCGACCACGTCGTCTTCGCATCTTGGATGCTCACGAGTGCGGCTTGCCAGATCGATGCGGCGCGCATCCATTCGTGCTCGTGCATCGAATGCAGGTGCTGCACGGCGAGTTCCTGCTGATCGGCGTCGAGGTCTCGCGCCTGGCTTCCGAGCTGGGGTCGGGGCATCACGCCTGGTGCCCCGACAGACCACTCATACGGCGTCTCGACGCGAATCACTGAAGCGATGCTCTCGATCTGGACGGTGCACTGACGAATCTCCGACAGGGCCTCGTCGACGCCCTGCCGTGTCCGTTCTGCGCTGTCATGAATCCGGTCCACCTCCGACGCGTAGGCGTCGAGGGCGCTCTTCGCATCGCTCGCCGCCCGGAATACCGTGTTTGCTCCCGGGAGCAGGAATTCGCTGATCTTCGTGCTGAGGGTCGCCAGGGCAGTGCTCTTCTCCGACCCGAGGGTGAATCGAGCATTCTGCACATCTGCGGCGTACTGCATCGCATCCGAGGCGACATCCTGCGCGAATCGACCGATCGCGTTGATCTCGTCAACTGACCCGACTACGGGCGTGCCCTCGAGCAACGTCGCACCGTCGACTGGAACGTAGATCGTCACCGCCCGGTCCCCCTCACGGCGAATCCGATGTAGAGAGCGCTCGCCAGACGCGCGTCCAGATCAGAGCTGTCGCTCATGATGCCGGCGACCCCGGTGCTCGCGGTCTTCGCAGCGTCAGCGAGGGCGAGTCGGCCGGTCGAGAGTCCGGTGATGAATCGCGCTATCTCTTCGCCGGCTCCCGTGATCGTCGCGGGAGCACCGCCCGGCAACGATTGGTTTCCGTCGATCATCACACGCGATGCAGCGACGAGATGTGAGGCTGCCGCTTCGAGCACCGCGTCGGAGATCTTCAGACCGTCAGGCATAGTCATTCCCTCGTTTCACAGAGACTCGGCGCGACCCGCAGCGTGCCATTGCTCCCCGGCCGAACCGGAGCACGACCGGAGCTGCGAGTCGAGCCGATCAGCCTCAGTTGATCTTGGCGGCGATCTGGGCGTCCATCTCGCGCATCGCATTCGCGGTCTGCGTGAGGAAGGTCTGGATCTCGGAGAGCTTCTGCACGACCGTGTTCGCGCTCGTCGTGTAGTCGTTGTAGGCCGCGTTGAACTTGCCCGACGCCTGGTCGGTGACGAAACCGGAGGTGACCAGATTGTTGATCTGCATCTGCAGTGCGCGAAGCTTCTCGGTGATTTCGTCGCGCCCGGTGCCGAGCTGCGAAGCAGCCTGCTCCATCTCGCCGTAGGTCACATTGATGTTGGCCATGGGGATCCCTTCTCTCGCGCGATCCCCCCGGCTCGCGTCAGTGCTGATGGTCATCGCCCGGAGTGTCCGGGAGATGACTTCCACCGTATGGAGTCGCGAGACGGGAGTGCACAGCACTCGGCAGGAATGTGGATAACTGCGGTATACGAGGGCGAGCACTCCGGTATGAGCGGCGATGCGATGCGGTGATTCGGCGAGAGGCTCCGCGCGGCCATATGGAAAACGGGGCGCCGCTGCACCAGCAGCGACGCCCCGTCACACCTGCGCGACCGAAGGCCGCGATCCTCACATCACACGCGCACGCCGAAGAGGCCGGGCACGTCGGAGAGCGCGACCTTCTCCTTGGTTCCGGCGGCCCGATCCCACACCTCAGCGAAACCGTCCGCCGCATCTCGGCCCACGACCACCACGCGAGGAACCCCGAGCAATTCGGCGTCGCCGAACTTCACGCCGGGCGACACCTTCGGGCGATCGTCGAAGATGACCTCGACACCGGCGGCATCGAGCGTCTCGACGAGCGACTCGGCGACCTCGTATACAGCCGCATCCCGGCCTGTGGCGACGACGTGCACGTTGAACGGCGCGACGGCTTCCGGCCAGATCAGCCCGCGATCGTCGTGGTGCAGTTCGGCGAGAATGGCCATGATGCGAGTCACTCCGATGCCGTACGAGCCCATGGTCACCGTGACGAGTTTGCCGTTCTCGTCGAGCACCTTCAGCCCGAGTGCCTCAGCGTATTTGCGGCCGAGCTGGAAGATGTGACCGATCTCCATGCCGCGAGCGGTCTCGATCGGCCCTGATCCGTCGGGAGCGGGATCGCCGTCGCGCACGTCGGCGATCTCGACCGTGCCGTCTGCGACGAAATCCCGCCCGAAGACGAGATGCGCGACGTGCTGGCCTTCGACGTTCGCCCCGGTCACCCAGGTCGTGCCCGCGACGACGCGCGGGTCGACGAGGTACCGCAGGCCCGTAGCGCTCTCGGCGCCGAGCACAGGGGTGATCCCGCCCTGGTCGTCGATGCGCGCCGGCCCGATGTACCCCTTCACGAGGCCGGGGTGGCGGGCGAGATCCGCGGCCGTCGCCGGCTCGACCTCAGCGCCAGGGAACGCGACTTCCGCGCGCTTCATGTCGGCGTCGCGGTCTCCGGGGATGCCAACGACGACGATCTCGCGCTCGCCGCCGATGGGCGTCACTGCGAGCACGAGGTTCTTCAGCGTGTCGGCGGCGGTCCATGCGCGCCCGTCCTCGCGCGGCAGCACCGCGTTCGTGTGGGCGACAAGGGTGTCGATCGTCGGGGTGTCGGGCGAGTCGTAGACGACGGCCGACGGCGCATCGTCGAACGGAATGGCCTCGGGAACGGGGGTGGAGTACGCCTCGACATTCGCCGCGTACCCGCCGGCAGAGCGCACGAAGGTGTCCTCGCCGATCGACGTCGGCAGGAGGAATTCTTCGCTGCGCGATCCGCCCATCGCGCCAGCGTCGGCGGAGACGATGGCGTATTCGAGACCGAGCCGGGTGAAGATGCGCTCGTAGGCGGCGCGCTGGCGCTCGTAGCTCGCGTGCAACCCCTCGTCGGTCGAATCGAACGAGTAGGCGTCCTTCATCGTGAACTCGCGGCCGCGCAGCAGGCCGGCGCGGGGCCGAGCCTCATCGCGGTACTTGTCCTGAATCTGGAAGAGCGCCAGCGGCAGGTCCTTGTACGACGTCACGATGTCCTTCACCATGTTGGTGAAGACCTCTTCGTGCGTCGGTGCGAGCAGGTAGTCGGCGCCGTGGCGATCCTGCAGGCGGAAGAGGGCGTCTCCGTACTCATCCCACCGACCGGAGGCTTCGTATGGCTCGCGGGGCAGCAGTCCGGGGAAATGCACTTCGTGCGCACCGGCGGCGACCATCTCCTCGCGGATGATCTGCTCGAGCTTGCCCTTCACCCGCAAGCCGAGCGGCATCCACCCGAAGATTCCCGGGGCCTGGCGCCGGATGTAGCCCGCGCGCACGAGCAGCCGGTGGCTCGCCACCTCGGCGTCAGAGGGATCTTCTCGGAGGGTCTTGAGAAAGTAGGAGCTGAGCCGCGTAATCACCTCACCATCGTAGCCCGCGCGCCGCGCGTCGGAGGTGCGCCGTACGCTGGAGCCGTGATGCGAAACCGCTGGCTGCACTGGCTCGCACCGGCACTGGTGCTCGCGATCGCTGCTGCGCTGAGGTTCTGGGCTCTCGGCCGTCCCGGGGTGCTCGTCTTCGACGAGTTGTACTACGTGCGGGATGCCATCAGCCAGCTCGCGCACGGATACCCGACGACCTGGCCCGATGACGAACCGGACATGAGCGGGTCGCGTGCGCTCGGCTTCTCCGACGAGCCGTCGAACGCGGTGCACCCTCCACTCGGCAAGTGGCTCATCGGCCTCGGAGTGCTCGTGTTCGGGCCCGGTTCCGGCTGGGGGTGGCGAAGTGCGGTCGCGCTCGCCGGCGTGCTCACCGTGGCGGTCACGATGCGCCTCGGCTGGCGCATCACCCGGAGCGTCGTCGTCGCATGCACCGCGGGTCTCCTCCTCGCGATCGACGGAGTGCACGTCGTACTCACGCGAGTGGGTCTGCTCGACGGCTTCCTCACCCTCGCCGTCGCGATCGGCGCGCTGTGCGTCTGGCGCGATATCGAATGGACCGGGGCACGGGCGACGACGCCGGATCAGCGTGACCGCTCCGGTCCACCGCCGCCCCGCGTTCCGGTGCTCTGGCGCCGCCCGTGGCTGCTCGCGGCCGCGGGAGCCTTCGGCGCTGCGGCCTCGATCAAATGGTCCGGCCTGTACCCGCTCGCTGCCTTCCTCGTCTTCATCACCGTGCGCGATCTCGTCGTCCGGCTCCGGGCACGGGAACGCCACGCCGTGCCGCGCGCTGCGTGGCAGGCCGTCGTCGCCGGGCTGGTCGCCCTCCCCGCTGCTGTGCTCGTGTACGTCGCCAGTTGGGCGGGCTGGATCCTGAATCCCGGCGGGTGGAGCCGCACCGCAGGAGAAGCATGGTGGCCGGCGCTGCTGCAGTATCACGCCGAGATGCTCGACTGGCACCGGTCGCTCAGCGCGCCGCACCCCTACGCCTCCCATCCGCTGACGTGGCCGCTCGCGCTTCGCCCGACCGGGATGTACGAATCCCGCTGGGGTTCTGATGCTGGGTGCCCGTGGTCGGCCTGCGCAGCGGTCGTGTCGCCCCTGCCGAACCCGCTCGTGACCTGGGGTGGCGCGATCGCGCTCATCGCACTCGTCTGCGTCATCGTCTTCCGCGCGCGCCGCGGGCCCGACCCGCTGGTGACCGCGAGCGCGTTCGTCGTCGTCGGCTACCTCTCGGGGTGGCTCCCGTGGGTGCTGACCGTGTCGCGTTCCGCGGTCTTCCAGTTCTACGCCGTGGTGCTGACGCCGTTCTCGGCGATCGCTCTCGCGATGGGGCTCGCGCTGCTGTGCCGCGTGCGCATGCGACCTCGGCTGAGCGCGGGTGAACCGCATCCGGCGGCGAGCGCGGCCGGCGATGCGGCGGCGAGCCATGCGGCGGCGAGCGGTGTGACGGCGGCGAGCGAGCACGGACGCGAGTTCGAGGGCCCCGGCGGGGGCTCGCCCGAGACTCTGCTCGGAATCCGGATCGCGGTCGCCCTGTATGTGGTCGCCTGCATCGCTCTCGCCGTCCTGTTCCTCCCTGTCTGGTCCGGGGCGCCGATGGCCGAGTGGTTCTGGCGCGCGCACCAGTGGGTGCCCGGCTGGCAGTAGCAGGGCGGCGGACTCAGTTCGCCTGCTCCCTCAGAGCAAGCGCCATGACAGCGCCCACGCCGTGAGTTCGTGCCGATTCGAGAGCTGGAGTTTGCGCAGCACGTTCGAGACGTGCGTCTCCACCGTCTTCACCGAGAGGAACAGCTCGGCTGCGACCTCCTTGTAGGCGTAGCCGCGGGCGATCATGCGCATCACCTCTTGCTCGCGCGCCGAGAGACGGTCCAGTTCATCGTCTCGCGCCGCGGTCTCCCCGCCGCCCGTGCCGAACGCATCGAGCACGAACCCCGCGAGCCGCGGCGAGAACACGGCGTCTCCGCTGTGCACCCGCCCCACCGCTGCCGTCACCTCGGCGCCGGATGCGGTCTTCGTCAGGTACCCCCTGGCGCCGGCGCGGATGACCTGCACGACATCGTCGGCCGCGTCCGAGACGCTCAGCGCCAGCACACGGATGCCGCGCGTCGCAGGGTTGCCCGCGAGACGCTGCAGCACCTCGGCCCCGCCACCGCCGGCGCCGCCGGGCAGGTGCACGTCGAGCAGCACGACGTCGGGCACGGTCGCCGTCACCACCGCGACCGCCTCGTCGACGTTCGCGGCTTCGCCGACCACCGCGAGCTCGTCCCCGAGTTCGGCTCGGAGACCGGTGCGGAAGATCTGATGGTCGTCGACGATGACGATGCGGATCTCGTGCGGTGCGCGATTCATCGGGTCTCCTCGTTCTGCGCGGTCTCATGGTGCGTCATTCCCGCGGGTTCGGTCGGCGTCTGCCGGGGAATCCCGAGCCGTACCGAGGTGCCCCCGCCCGGACCGCGCACGATCCGAGCCTGCCCACCGGCTCGTTCCATTCTGCCGAGGATCGACTCGCGCACGCCCATTCGCCCCTCGGGAAGGTCGTTCGGGTCGAGCCCGACTCCGCGGTCTGTGATGTCGATCGTCACCCGATCCTGCGTCGCTTCGAGATAGACGGTGACGTCGCCGCCCGCGTGACGCGCGGCGTTCAGCATCGCCTCGCGCGCCGCTGCGACGATGGGTGCCGGCGCGACGAGCCCCTCGCCCGCTCCGACTGAGACGACCTCGAAGCGCACGGGATGATCGGCTTCGAGCGCTGCGGCGTGCGCGCGGAGCTCGGTGTCGACGGCCTCGCGCGGCTGCGGGGCGCCTCCATCGGCCGCACGAAACAGCCACTCGCGCAATTCCCGCTCCTGGCCTCGCGCCAACCGGGCGACCTCGCTGCCCGGTTCCGACCGCTGCTGGATCAGCGCGAGGGTCTGCAGCACCGAGTCGTGCAAGTGCGCGGCGATGTCGGAGCGCTCGGCCTCACGAGCTCGGGCCGCGCGCTCGCTCATCAGCTCGCGATTGATGCGGAGCAGCCAGGGCGCCACTGCAAGGGCGACGCCTCCGAGCACCGCGAGTGCCGCGCCGATGACGGTCCAGGTGTTCGGCTCGCGGGCGGTGACGAAGAACATGAGGACACCGACGGCGACGAGCGCGAGGGCCCCGAGGGCTCGCGGCAGCGCATGGCGATCCGGGCGGTCGCGATCTGCGATCTGCCACCAGGTGAGGCCGACGCCCACCAGTACGGCGAGTGCGGGGAGCAACAGCTCGAGTCGCAGCTGCACCCCGAGTCGCTCGAGCACGAGACCGGCGCCCGCCAGCAACAGACACGTGCCGAGCAGCAATTCGGCGATGGGCCAGCGGGGTCGGCGCTCGTTCGCAGTGTCGGCTGCGGGCGCTCCGAGTTCGATGGGGGGCACCTGCGCCGCGGGCATGCGCGTCGCAGGTGCCGATGGCGCTGTCGCCGACGGGGCCGCCGGAGTCGCTGCAGCTGCCGGAGCCGAGGCAGCCGAGGCGGGAGCAGCAGCCGAGGCGGGAGCAGCAGACGCAGTGGACGTCGCGGCAGCAGGCGGGGTCAGCGCCCGTCGAAGCGGCACGATGCCCGCATCGTCGCCGTTCCACGGCACAGTGGCCCAGAGCCACAGGTAGAGCACGGCCCCGGCTCCGCCCAGCGCGGTCAGCACGAGCATCGCAATGCGCACCGTCTGCGACGAAACGCCGAGATGCGCCCCGAGTCCCCCGCAGACGCCCATGAGCACGCGGTCATCGCGCGAGCGGGTGAGAGGAGCATCGGCCATGCCCCCATCCAATCAGGTCACGCGACGCGTGGGGGTCTCGGGGTCTCGGGATCAGGGAAGGATCAGGGTGATCCCCCATGGCCGAGCATTCCCGTCTCAGCCAGACTCGAACCATGGACACCACACCTCCCACACCGGGCCCCGCAGTGCCGCCTGCGGGCCAGGGCTTCTTCACCTGGTTGCGCGGTCTCGGCATCACCCGCAGCAGCGACCGGTGGTTCGCCGGCGTCGCCGCCGGAATCGCAGATCGCCTTCGGATCGATCCCATCATCGTGCGCGGCATCTTCATCGTGCTCGCGCTGCTGGGAGGCCCTGGCGTTCTGCTCTACCTCATCGGCTGGCTCCTCCTGCCCGACGCGAACGGCCGCATCCACGTGGAGGAGATCATCCGGGGGCGAGCAGAGACCGGGATGATCGTCGTCGCCGTGATCCTCACGGCAGTCGTCATCGTTCCGGGCATTCTCGGCCTCGTGAGCCCTGGAGACGCCTACCCGCTGTTCAGCGTGTGGAGCTGGGGCGTCTGGGGGTCGCTCGGCATTCCCGGATGGGTCACTGCGACAGCGGCCTGGCTGTCCTGGATCGCGATCCTCGTGCTCGGGTTCTTCTGGGTACGGAGCATCGTGCTCAAGCGCGGCCGAGAATACGGCGAACACGCATCCGGTGCCGACGACGCGGCGTCAGGAGAGGCCGGGGCCGATCCGGATCACGCGGATCGCGCTGCCGACCGCGAGTACGCCCGCACCCCGCACGACTCCGCCGATTCCGCTGCATCGTTCGCCGCGCGGGCGAGCGAGAGCGCCGACCGCGTCGCACGGGACGCCGCTGACTGGGGTCGCCGCGCGGGCGCCGCTGCCGATAAGTGGGGGCGAGAGGTCGGCGAGCAGACCGAGGCGTGGAGCGCCCGCTACGCGGAGCACCACGACGCGCATCGGCTGGGAGCCGCCCACACGGTGATCACCCTGGCACTCGCGCTGCTCGCGGGCGGACTCGCGGCACTGTGGACGACCTCAGTGCACGGTCCGCTCTCGATCGAGAGCGTCGCTCCCGACGCGCTCATCACGGGCCTCATCGCGGCGCTCGCCGTGCTGGCATTGTCGTTGATCGTCGCCGGAACACGCGGTCGGTACACCGGGTGGATCGGGTTTCTCTCGTTCTGCGGTGTGGTGGCGTTGCTCATCACCGTCGTGCTCCCCTGGGGCACTCGCTTCCAGCCGTTCGGCAATCTGCATGTGACCGGAGCGGAGACCGGTGCCGTCGTGCTCGCGGGCAACACCACGGTCGATCTCGGGGATATCGAGACGAGAGCGGGCGGCGCCGATGATCTCGAGGTGTGGGTGCTCGCGGGTCGCAGCACCATCGAGCTTCCTGCGTCGTCTCCGGTCATCGTGCACGCGCGCGTACTCGCTGGACGGATCGATGAATCCGGCCGCAACGACCTCGACTCGTCTCGAGCGACCCAGATCGTGACGAGCGGGCCCTTCATCTCGCGGGAGATCCGATCGAACGTCACGCCCGACAACGAGGACGCGGCACCAGTCGTCACGGTGACGCTGCTCGCGGGCAACGTCGACGTCACGGGCGGTGCGGGCGGGCGGGATGCCGAGAGGGCGGATGAGAACGAGCGCGCAGGGGTCGATACCCCTGCAGACACGGACGCGGATCGGCGTCTGGAGCAGGAGGCCGATCGCCTCGACGGCCAGCTCGACGTGCTCGACTGGAAGCTCGCAGAACCGGGCCTCAGCCCGTCTGAGCGCCGGAGCCTGGAAGACGAGCGCACCGATATCGCACAGGAGCTCGAAGCCCTGGAACTGGAGATGAACTCATGAGCGTCGAATCTACGAGCCCCGGGACGAATGAAGAGACGACGGCCAGGATTCCGCTGACGCCACCGCCCGCGAGCGGCGTCGCAGCGGCTCCCGCCGACGCGGAGAGCGGTCCGGGAGAATCTGCCGGCCAGAGCGCACCGAGCGCACCGAGCGCAGCCGCCGCACCTCGACCGGACGCACGCGAAACGCCTGACGCATTCGGGGCGCCGACGGGCGAACGCGCGGCCGGAAACACTGCTGCAAGCGATCGCGCACCGTCGCGGCCGAGCCCGCGGACGGGGCCCATCGTCTGGGGAGCGCTGATCCTGGTCTTCTGCGGATACATCTCGCAGCAGGTGCTCGGCGGCGGCGGCCTGGACGCGGCCGGCTGGATCACCGCGACGATTATCGGGCTGGGCGTCCTGCTGCTCGGTGTCGGCTTCGCCGTGCTGATCCGCGGCCGTCGCGATACCCGGCGTCGGCGGTAGGGATCAGGCTGGCACCCGCGGGATCTCCCGCGTCTGCGTTGAGATCCAATGCAGCGGGACCTGGATCGCGACGCGGGTGCCACCGCCGGCGTCCGGGCCCCAGGTGATGCTCCCGCCGAGTTCGCCTTCGATCAGCGTGCGCACGATCTGCGTGCCCAGCCCGTCGCCGACCGTGCCGCCGGGAAGCCCGGTGCCCGTATCGACCACTTCGACCGTGAGCTGCTCATCGGTACGCCGGGCGGTGACGAAGACCTCGCCCTCGCGGCCTGCGAGTCCGTGCTCCACGGCGTTCGTCACGATCTCGGTGAGCGCGAGGGCGAGAGGGGTCGCGTACTCCGAGGGCAGCTCGCCGAACTCCCCTTCCTTGTGCGGGTGCACCGTCGTGTTGTGCAGGCTGGCCACCTCTGCGGCGAGCCCGATCACGCGGTCGAAGACCTTGTCGAAGTCGACGATCTGCGAGAGCCCGGTCGACAGCGTGTCGTGCACGACGGCGATTGCCGCGACCCGGCGCATGGCCTGGCCGAGCACCTGCTTCGCCTCTTCGCTCCTGGCGCGGCGGGCCTGCACGCGGAGCAATGATGCGACGGTCTGCAGATTGTTCTTGACCCGGTGATGGATCTCGCGAATCGTCGCGTCTTTCGTGATGAGCTCCTGCGCCTGCTGGCGCAGCTCGGTCACGTCGCGCGTCAGCACGATGCCGCCGACGCGGGCTCCGTCGCGGAAGACCGGTATCGAACGCAATGTGATCGTATGTCCGTGCGTGTCGATCTCAACGCGCTTCGCGATCTTGCCCTGCGCGATCAGCGGCAGCGACTCGTTGGTGTCGAACTGCCCCTTCACGATGTCGGCGACCACTTCGCTGAAGTTCTCGCCCTCGATCTCATCCCGGAACCCGAGGGACGAGAACGTGGTCTGGGTGTTCGGGCTGGCGAACGTCGCGACCCCGTCGAGATTGATGCGCACGAGCCCATCGGCTGCGCGCGGCGCGCCCTGCTCCCCTCCGCGGGAGCTCCCGGGAACGGGGAACATCCCCTTCTGGATCATGCCGAGCAGGTCAGCCGCGACCTCGCGGAACGCGGCTCCGATGCGAGAGGCCGGTTGCGTATCGGCCACGCTCGTGTGCACGGTGATGACGGCGAACGGACCCTGCACCTCTCCGTCGGCATCGGTGCGACTCACGGAGTACGCGGCAAGACGCATCGGATTCTCTTCATACCAGGCCGGTGACGTGGAGACCGTCGGATTCGTACTGGTCATCGCCTCGTCCACGAGTTCGCGCCAGTCGGCTCGCAGCAGATCGCCGATCACGTCGCGGTAGAAGAGCGTCACCGAACCTGCCGGCCTGCTGTGGGCGATCGCGAGGTAGTTCTCGTCACTCGTCGGCACCCAGAGCACCACGTCGCCGAGGGCGAGATCCGCGAGCAGGCGCAGATCGAGCGTGAGCAGCTCGAGCCATTCGATCTCCTCTTCATCGAGGGAGGAGTACTTCGTTGCAAGATTGCGCAGTGTGGCCACGACCCCAGACTAGAGCACCGCGTCCGGGAGCGAACTCCGAGATCCGCGTCTGAAAGCACGGGCGCGGTGTCTCCCGCCATCCGGGAGTTCTTGACACCCCATAGGGCGCAGTGCATAGGGTGATGACCACATCATCTCGAATCCGGCAGTGCAGTGAGGGTGAGTCGCAACGGGAGCGGCGCGCGGATCCGTTCGAAGGGACCCGTCATGCCTGCCTCCGCTCCAACGCCCCAGCACGACCGTACGCTGCGCGCGGTTCCGCAGCAGCCGCGCGCCCACGCGCGCAGTCACCTCCACGCGGTGCCGGATGTCGTGCCGAGTGCGAGCGGGCTCGGTGCGGCACCTCCCGCACGCTCCCCGTCGCCGTCACGGGTGCCCGGTCATCGCGCGGTGCTCGACGGTCCACCGGTCGATCCACCTCCCGACGCATTCGTGCAGCGTCTCGCGGTGTACGCCTTCGAGGTGCTCGAGGGGGTGCGGTCGGTCGCGCAGTTCGGTGGCTGGATCACTCCGGAAGTCGCTGCTGCGCTGAAAGCGCGACGAGCTCTCCGCGCGGAACGCGAGGCCCTCACGCGAGACCGTCGACGGCGCACGGCGACGCCGGGCCGAGCGCATCTCAGCACGCCGCTCCCCCACATCATCGAGGCGACCGTCGTGCTCCACACCGACTCGCGCTCGACCGTCGTGGCGATCCGCCTCGAACACCGCAGGGAACGTTGGCGCGCGACCGACATCACGGTGCTCTGACACGCGGCGCGAACTGGACCGGCTGAAACCTACCGGTCGTTCAACCGCGACAGCTTCTCGACTTCGTACATCACGTCGACGGGAACCCCCGCGTTGCGCAGCACGTCGCGCGTCGACCGCGGCGCGGTGAGCCACCCGGCCTTCCACCCGCGCCGCAGGCAGTCGCGCAGCTGCGCGCGATCGCGCGACGCCCGGAAGGTTCGGAACCAGCGCCGCGCGGTCGCGGCGGAGTACAGCAGCTTCTCCCACCCGAAGAGTGCCGGGCTCCGCCGGAACACCCAGAGCTTGTTGCGCACCTCGTAGAAGAACCGCGGACCCGGATCCTGATCGCTCGACCCCCGCTTCACCGTGCGATGCGTGACCACCGAGGCCGGAACATACAGCCCGCGCGCGCCGCGCAGCAGGCGCGCCGAGTACTCGAAGTCGTCGTTCCACAGGAAGTAGTCGGCGATCGGCAGACCCTGCTCGCGGACGCGGGCGGCGCGCAGGAATGCCGAGACGAACGAGATGGAACGGATCTCCATGGCGTCGACGGACGCGGCCCGCGCGCGCTCAGCTTCCGATGCGCGGATCTTCGGCTTCGGCGTATTCATCGGGTGGTCCTCCCCGTCGGTCCACACGACGCGTGAGCCCATCACGGCGAGGTCGTCCGGCCCGGACGCGCGGTACCGCTCGTAGGTCTCGAGGGCTCCCGCGAGCGCATCCGGCCCTGGCACGGTGTCGTCGTCCATGACCCAGACCCAGTCGGTATCGTCCTCGACGACGGCAGCCGCGATCCCGGTCGCGAACCCTCCCGCGCCGCCCGTGTTCTCGGTGAGCTCGATGTGACGCGCACGCTCGCCCCAGGCCTCCAGCATCTCGGCGGCGACCTCGACCGATCCGTCGTCCGACGCATTGTCGACCACGACGAGACGGTCGACGGGTCGGCTCTGCGCGGCGAGAGCGGCGAGTGATTCCCGCAGCAGTTCTCGCCGGTTGTAGGCCACCAGCACGGCGGTCACACGCATGCGATCGGTCTCCTTCGCGTTTCGAGCAAACCCGGCAAGTCTAGCCCGCCTCTTCCTCGGCCGGAGACGAGGCGGCGATCCCATCGGCGATGAGCTGCTGCACCGTCGCCCAGTCCGGGGCCTCTGGGTCGATCGCGGGCGGAACGAGCTCGACGTTGACCGGCTCGTACCCGCGGGCGTCGGCGGCGAGGTCGACGAATCGGCCGAGCATGGAGTCAGGGATGTCGGTGTCAACGAGCTGCGAACCCGCCGAGAGCACCTCCTGGAATCGCGCGAGGACGTTCTGCGGATTCATCTGCGCGAGAATGGCCGATTGGAGTTCGCGCTGCCGCTGCATCCGCGCGTAGTCGCCATCGGCCGACCCGTACCGCGATCGGGCGTACCAGAGCGCCGTGAACCCGTCCATCTGCTGCTCGCCCGGCTCGATCCAGCCTTCGACGCCGACCAGCTCGCCCGTCATCTCGTCGACCTGGCCTCCGATCGGCAGGCGCTCCTGCACGTTGATGGTGATGCCCCCGAGCGCGTCGATGAGGCTCTCGAACGCGTCCATGTTCACGAGGACGTAGAACTGCACTTCGAGTCCCGTCGCCCCCGAGACCGCGTCCTTGGTCGCCTCGATGCCGGGCGACGATCCCTGGGAGACGGCGTCGGCGTACATGCCGTCGTACGACGGCGATCCCGAATCCTCGAGTTCGGTGACGAGCGAGTTGAGGTTGCCGGTGGTGAAGCAGTAGTAGCCGCCGCCGTCCACGATCTCGTAGTTGTTGACCTCGTCGCAGTATCCCTCCGGATAGACGGGGGCGAGAGGAGAGCCCTCGGGGAACGGGGTGTCCTTGAGCTCGCGCGGCAGTCCGACGATCATCGACTGCCCGGTCTCGGCGTCGATGCTGACGAGCGAGATGCTGTCGGGACGCAGGCCCTCGCGGTCCGATCCGGCGTCTGTGCCGAGGAGCAGGATGTTGTACCGGCCGTCGACCGGCGCGACCGCCGGTGCACTGCGGAAGAGGTCGCCAATGAGCCCGCGGCCGGCTCCGACGGCGTTTCCGGCCCAGGCGGCGCCAGCGGCGGGGACGATGGTGAGCAGCACCGAGAGCATCGCGACCGGAACGCGCCACCCGCGCTGCACGCGCACGAGCTTCGTGAGCCGGAGCGTGTCGATGCCGAGCACCACCCAGATCACCGCGTAGATGAAGAGCAACCACTGCACGACGAGCAGCACGATGCTGTTCGTGAAGAACGTGAGCGTCGCCGTGCGCGCGAGCACCAGGCTCACGCCCGCGATGATGACTCCGACGACGAGGATCGCCGTGGCGATGAGCCCGAACCGACCGAGGCGGCGGTTGCCGGCGACCACCTGAGCGGTCCCCGGCAGGATGAAGCCGAGGATCACGAGCCATCTGGCTCGCTTGCTCATGAGCGGTTCTGACACCAGATCGGGGTGGCGCAGCGGCCGCTCGAGGTCGAGCGTCATGCGCGGTATCCCGCAGGGTTCCCGGACTGCCAGTTCCACGAGTCGCGGCAGGCCTCGGCCAGGTCGCGGGTGGTGCGCCATTCGAGCTCGGTGTTCGCGAGCGACGGATCTGCCACCGTCTCCGCAACGTCACCCGATCGCGGCGCTTCGATCGCATAGGGGACCGGCCGGCCGGAGGCCGTCTCGAAGGCTCGCACGACCTCGAGCACGCTCGAGCCGATGCCCGATCCGAGATTGTAAGTGGAGACGCCGGGGGTGTTGTGCTCGAGCGCCGCGACGTGCCCCTCGGCGAGATCCATCACGTGGATGTAATCGCGCACGCCCGTACCGTCGACGGTCTGATACGTGTCGCCGAAGACGCTGAGCCGCTCGCGCTTGCCCACCGCGACCTGCGCGATGAACGGCATGAGATTGTTCGGGATCCCGCTCGGGTCCTCCCCGATGCGCCCCGAGGGGTGCGCCCCCACGGGGTTGAAGTAGCGGAGCAGCACGGCGCCGAGTTCGGGCCACGCGACCTGCGCATCTCGCACGATCTGCTCGTTCATGAATTTCGACCACCCGTAGGGGTTGGTGAGGCCGACGCCCGCGGGGTGCGCCTCGTCGATCGGGGAGTACTGCGGGTCGCCGTACACGGTGGCCGATGAGCTGAAGATGAAGTTCGTGATGCTGCGCTCGCGGAGGACGTCGAGCAGCACGATCGTGGAATCGAGGTTCACCCGGTAGTACCGCGTCGGCTGCGCCACCGATTCGCCGACGGCCTTCAGCCCGGCGAGGTGGATCACCGCGTCGAAGGCGACATCTGCGAGCGCACTCCGCGCCGCATCCCGGTCGGCGAGGTCGGCCTCGACGATCTGCACCGTCGCCCCGCTCAGCTCCTCGACGCGCCGCACCGCCTCGCGACTGCTGTTGGAGAAGTCGTCGAGCACGATCACCTCATGGCCGCGTTCGATCAGAACGAGTGCAGTGTGCGAGCCGATGTAGCCGGCGCCGCCTGTCAACAAAACACGCATGGGGACAGGGTACTTCGCGGATCGTGGGGGAAACCTCAAGCCGCACCGCAATGATCTGCTTTGCGTGCCGAGAATGTGCCGACCGGTGCTCGCTCACCCCGCCTGCGTGAGCGGCTGGAGCATCGGCGAGACACGTCGAGAGCGCGAAAACTCGGAGCGCGCCCCGAATTGTTGCAATTACGTCTCACTCCAGTGCTTTACGCCGTGGCGCACAGCCGCTCTCAGCTTCGCATTCCATACAATGTGGAGTGCGGGCTCGTACCGCACGCACGTGAGATGACGATTCGAGGGGAGTTCGATTGGCGACGCTCACCCTCATCGCCGACCCGTTCCCCGATTGGGAAGCCGCGGCGCACGCCTCAGCGGCTCGTGATCTCGCACAGGCGGTCGCTGAAACCGCTCCACGCAGTTGCAGCGCCCGATACCTGCTGGCTCGCGGCGGCGAGATGCCGGACTTCGCGTCTCCGCGACTCGCCACGGAGATGCTTCCGCTGCGCGCCAGCGTCCTGCCGCTCGTCTGGCAGAACGGCGCCACCGCTCGACCTCTCGACGGCGAGTTCGTGCACGCGCTGACTCCGATGATGCCGCTGCGATCCCGCGGCGACGATGACGGCTCGCAGACCTCGGTCACGATTCCGCACAGCATCGCCTGGGAGGCGCCGTCGCTGCTCGGGAATTCGCAGGCGCGCCTCTTCCGCGCGTTCGCGCGACGGGCCGTCAAGCACGCCGACATCATTCTCACTCCGACGCACGCCACCGCGCGCGTGCTGCAGCAGCAGTACGGCAGCGACCTCCCGGTGCAGGTGTTCCCGCTCGCCACACCCTCCGCCTTCGCCGCGCCCGCTGACGCTGCGGAGCGCCGGGACGCGTGGGGGCTCCCCGATCGCTTCGCGGTCACCACGGCCCGACCCGGCGAGCACGGCAGACTCGAGTGGGTGTTCGACGCGATGCGCAGCGACGAGCGCCTTCCGCCGCTCGTCGTGCTCGACGGCCTGGATCCGCAGGGCGCGACCACCCGCGAGAAGGACCGGGAATCCGCACTGGATATCCCGCAGGACCTGCAGGGCCGTGTGCACACGGTGCGCATCGCAGATCTCTCGGACGTGGGCGCAGTGCTCGCCGCAGCCCTGGTGCTCGTCCAGCCGCAGTCGTTCGCCGGAACGGGCTACACCGTGCTCGCCGCGCTCGACGCGGCCGTGCCAGTGGTGCACGCCGGCCACCCCGCCACGGAGGAGCTCGTTCTCGATGCGGGCGTGTCAGGAGATACCGCGGAAGCATTCGCCCGTGAGTACCACGACCTGGTCGGCCAGACCGGTGCCCTGCCCACGCTCACGGTGCTCGCATGCGACCGGAGCCGAGGGTTCAGCTGGCGCGCTTCGGCCTGGAACCTCTGGGAGACCCACGCGAACCTGTAGCTCGCGTGAGCTGCCGTTCGTGCCAGTGACCTGCGCTGGGTCGCGGCTGGTCGACGGTTACTCGGCGGCGATGCGCGTCTTGAGCGCGTCGTTCTTCTCCCCCACGGCGGCAGTGAGGCCGTCGGCGTAGTCGGCGAGGCGCTTCGCGATCGTCGTGTCGGATGAGCCGAGGATGCGCGCCGCAAGAATCCCTGCGTTCTTCGCGCCGCCGATCGACACAGTCGCCACGGGAATGCCGCCGGGCATCTGCACGATCGACAGCAAGGAATCGAGTCCGTCGAGCTTCGCCAGCGGCACGGGAACGCCGATCACCGGAAGCGTCGTCATGGACGCCACCATGCCGGGCAGATGCGCCGCTCCGCCCGCACCCGCGATGATCACGCGGAGACCGCGGGCGGCGGCCTCGCGAGCATAGGTCACCATCTTTTCGGGGGTGCGGTGCGCGCTGACCACCTCGACCTCGTGGGCGATGCCGAACTCGCGCAGCACCTGCACGGCGTCGGTCATGACCGAGTAATCGGAATCGGAGCCCATGATGACGCCGACGAGGGGTGCGGAGGATTCAGCCATGCTCTCCATCGTATCGGCGCGCAGGATCACTCGAAGTGCTGGGCAGCGGCGACCGCCTCCGCGCGCACCGCGTCGAGCTGCTCGCCCGTCACGGTGACATGCCCGACCTTCCGTCCAGGCCGCGGCTGCTTGTCGTAGCTGTGAAACTTGGCGCGCGGGTGCGCAGCGAGGGCCTCGGCGTATCGCACCGGCATCGGGCCTTCGGCCGGCCCGCCCAGCACGTTCACCATGACCGCTGCGGGCGCGGTCATGGAGGTATCGCCGAGCGGCAGGTCCGCGACGGCGCGAAGGTGCTGCTCGAACTGGCTCGTCACCGACCCTTCGATGGAGAAGTGCCCCGAGTTGTGGGGACGCATGGCCAGCTCGTTGACGAGTACCCGACCGTCGCGGGTCTCGAACATCTCGACGGCGAGCACACCGGTGACGTCGACACCCTCGGCCACGATCGCACCGATGCCGGCGGCCTGCTCGAGGACCTCGGCACGGTCGGTCGGGGCGGGCGCGAGCACCTCGGCGCAGACGCCATCGCGCTGGATCGTCTCGACGACCGGCCAGGTGCGCGTCTCCCCGCTCGGCCGACGTGCGACCAACTGCGAGAGCTCTCGCACGAAATCGACGAGCTCTTCGACGAGCAGAGAACCGCCGTTCCCGTCTTCGGCGAGCGCGGTGAACCAGTCGCGGACCTCTGCGGCGTCGGAGATGACGCGCACGCCCTTCCCGTCGTACCCGCCGCGCGCGGTCTTCACCACGGCTCGTCCGCCGTGCGCGTCGAGGAAGGCCTGGAGATCGGTCTCGTCGGCGGCGGCGGTCCAGTCCGGGATGGGCACGCCCAGCTCTGCGAGCTTCTCGCGCATGACGATCTTGTCTTGCGCGTACTGCAGCGCTTCCGGGCGCGGGTGCACGGCGACGCCGCGCGACACGAGCTCGTGCAGGATCGACTGCGGCACGTGCTCGTGGTCGAACGTGATGACGTCGACGGTCTCGGCGAACGCGTACACCGTCTCGGCGTCACGGTAGTCGCCGACGACATCAGCAGCACGCTCGGCGCTCGCTCCCTCGCTCTCGGCGAGCACGCTGATGCGCAGCCCCAGGTGGATCGCCGGGGGAACCATCATGCGGGCGAGCTGCCCGCCACCGATCACGCCGATCTTGATGCTGCCGTTTTGCGTCACGTCTCGCCTCTCGGGTTCGCGTCGTCGGCGCAGTGCGACGCCGACTCACGCCTCCATTCTGCCGCATTGCCGCGGGTGCGCATTCGCGCCGCGGGCCGGGCGCCTGCGCAGCGCGAGATGAACCGACGCGCGGGAACACTCCAGCGCGCCGGGCGCGGCAGCGGGCTGGGCGCGGCACACTAGTAGCTATGCACGATGCCAGCGAGCCCGCCACGGATGCCGCGAACCACGACGGCATCTCCGAGATCATCGCTGAGTTCTCCGAGGTCTTCGCCTTCGCGCGCACTCGGTGGGCGCGGTACGCGGAAGAGGTGGACCCCGAGCTCAAAGGCATCGGCATCATGATGCTGCAGCTGATCCTGCGCAAAGGCCCGATCTCCGCGACGGGGATCAGTCAGATGCTCGACATGGATAAGGCGATGGTGAGCCGGCAGGTGACGAAGCTGCGCGAGCTCGAACTGGTCGACACGCAGCCAGCGGCCGAGGATCGCCGTGTCGTACTGCTCACGCCGAGCCCCAAGGCGGAGGAGCTGCTCGGTGCCATCCGCCAGAAATGGGCGCACGCGTACCACGAGCGCTTCGCCGATTGGAGCCCAGGAGAGCTCGAGCAGTTGCGCGTCTCGCTGCACCGGTTCAACGCATCCGCCGACGGTATGAGCAGCGAGCCCTTCGGGCCCCGCCGCGGGCGGGACCACCGAGGCGAATCCGACGGCGCCGGACCGACGCCGACGCCGACGCCGACGGGAGTCGACTCCGCCGATCCTCCCCCGCAGTAGGGCCGGCCCCTTCGTCTCACCCGCCGTTCGCCGATCGTTCACGCAGCCGTTACCCCACGGGCGGCCGTAACCAAGTCGTGACTTATACAGTGGCCACATGACGACCTCATCGCCGCTCCACGTGCAGTTGTACGAGGAGATGATCCACCGCATCCGAACGGGCGCGTGGCAGCCCGGCGAGAAGGTTCCGAGCGAGAAATCGCTCATCGCCGAGTTCGGCACATCCCGCGGCCCCGTGCGCCAAGCGCTCGCCGCTCTGCGCGCCGACGGCATGATCGTGGGTGGCCGGGGAACCCCGCCTCGTGTGCAGCACACCGCTCCCCCGCAATCGTTCGATACATTCATCTCGTTCAGCGAGTGGGCCCGCGAACTGGGGCTGACGCCCGGCCAACGCGTCATCGAGGCGAGTCGCCGATCAGCGACCGAGGAGTGCGCCCGCGAGTTGCAGATCGCCCCGGACGCACCGGTGATCGAGATCATCCGCGTGCGCTACCTCGACGAGAAACCTGCGATGCTCGAGCGCTCGCTGTTCCCGTATGAGATCGGCAAGCACCTGCTCGGCACCGACTTCCAGCACGGCAGCGTGACGCAGGCACTCGCCAACGTCGGAATCGTCCCGACTCGCGCGCGCCACGTCATCGACGCGATCGCGGCGCACCCGCTCGAGGTGGAGCAGTTGCACATCGCGCCTGGCAGCCCACTGCTGCGGGTGCGCCGCCTCGCCTACAACGAGTTCGGCACCGTCATCGAGAGCGCCGACGACCGGTATCTCCCGACCATGGCGACATTCGTGGTCGAGAACAGCGCGAAGCACCGCAACCATCTGTCCCGTCACACGGCGACCCCGGCGGGCGGCCTCCTCTCCCTGTACGACGGGGCTGGCCGCTAGCCGCATCCGAGGTCCGGAATGTCGCGTCGCAGGACGCAGGCGGTGCCTTATGCGGCAGCGGTCTGCAGCGCCGGGATCTCGGACATCGAGGCGGTCACCATGATCGGAAGGTGATCCGACGTGCCGCGGTCGAGCGTACGCACGCTGTCGATGTCGAGGCCCATCGAGGTCGCGAAATCGAAGTGGCCCCGGAACATCTTGTAGCGCGTGTAGGTGCGCTTGTCGCTGAGGCTCAGCTCGTAGCCGGTGTCGCGCATCTCGGTATCGAGGCGTCCTTTGAACACCGGGTAGTTGTAGTCTCCGACCATGAGTGCCGGCAGACCGGGCCCGAGATGGCGCAGCTCGGCGAGGGCGGCGTGGATCTGATGCCGGCGCAGCGAGTTGAGCGCCGTGAGCGGGGCCGCGTGGAACGAGGCGACGACCAGGTCGCGCTGCAACTCCGAATCATGCATCCGCACGCCCAGGAGACGCTCGTGAGCGGGGGCGAGCAGACGGTCGTGCAGTGACTTCTTCAATTGGAACGTGTGGGCGGAGCGCGTGTGGAAGCGCCCGTCGCGCACGTACATCGCAAGACCGAGGCGGTTGCGCTCGGTCGCGTGCACGAGTGAGAGGTGCCCGAGTCGTGCGGGAAGCGCGACGGCTTCAGCTTCTTGCAGGCAGAGCACATCGACGCCGTGATCGTCCGTGAGCGCATCCAGCTCACTGAGGGCGCGGTTCTTCCGCAAGTTGTAGCTGATGACCTTCATATCGCGTACCTCCATGTGGTCGTGCAGGGCGGCTGAGCCCAACAGAAGACACCCTACGCCCGGCGGCCTGTGGAGTCAGCGTGTCACTCCTGACAAATCACTCAGCTTGCTGCTGGCGCCGTGCGGGGCGTTGCAGTGCCCCATCGGGCGCACCGGACCCGAGGCGCACCGCTGCCCCTGCTACAGCTGGCGCAACCGCACCTCGAGCGTGCCGATGATCATCTGCTCCGTCACCGGAGCGACCCGGCCCGGTTCGAGCTGCGTCGCGGTTCCGTCGGCGCCGACGAGCGAGACGCCATTGGTCGACTGGAGGTCCTCGATCGACCAGTCCTCGCCTGCGCGGCGCAGGCGCGCGTGCGACTTCGACGTCGTACGCGTCGGATCGGTGATCTGCAGCACCGACGACGCCTCACGCGCCTCCGGCTTGCGACCGATGACGATGTCGTCGCCGTCGAGTTCGAGGAGTTCGCCGCCGGGCAGTTCGAGCGCCCACCGCGAGCGTCGCGACACGACGACCGTGTGATCTTCGTCGAGCCCGCCCGGTGCGGCGACCGGAGGCGCGACCGGAGGCGCGGCCGGCGGCATGGCAGAAACGGGCACCGACGGCGTCGTGGCGGGAGCCGCCGATGCAGCGACCGGAGCAGTGGGTGGAGCGACGGAGGCGGCGGGAGTCGGCGCAGCGGGCTCGGGCGTCGGCGGCGCAGCGGGCTCGACCGCCGACTGGGCTGCGGGCTCGGCCGCCGGCTGGGCTGGAGCGCCACGGTCGAAGATCGACGGCTCCGGAGCGGGCTCAGGGGCGGGCGTCGGAAGCGGCTCCGCCCCCGGGCTCACGGGAGGGTGCGCGGGCACTGGGGGTGGAGCGGGCGCTGCTCGCTGGTCGCTCTCGGGAGCCTGCGACAGCACTGCGGCTGACGGCTCGGGAAGGACCATCGGGCCGGACTCGTGCTCGACGTTGGTGTCTTCGACGGCGGGCCAGGAGAAGGGGCGCGGAGGGGCTTCCCCGCCGAGTGGCTGCGGCGCGCGCGGCGCGACTCCCTCAGCCGCGAGACGCTCGAAATCGCCTTCTGTCGTATTGCTGAACCCCCAGTTGTTCACGACCGGCTGCTGCGCGCCCGACCCTGCCTGCTGGCTCTGCACGGGCTGCTGGTTCTGCACCGGCTGCTGGCGCTGCACCGGCTGCGGGGGCGCGGGCTGCTGCCATCCGCCATTCGCGGGTTCCGGCACGGGGGCTGCGGCCCACGGGTCCTGCGCAACCGCCGGCTGCTGCGGCACCGGAGGCAGGCCCTGCCAACTGGGATCGTGCTGACCCGCTGCGGGCTGCGGCGCGAAGCCGGCAGTCCCGTACGCCGGAGCACCGGCGTAGCCGGCTCCGTCGACCCCGAAGCCATCAGCCGCGGGGTAGCCGGCGGCGGCGTATCCCGCTGCGTCGAACTCTCGATCCCGCAGCTGAGCTGAGAAGAGGGTCGCCCACAACGGCGGGATGAACGCTCCGAGCACCGTGAAACCGGCGCCCTTGCCGAACTCGGTGTTGATGCGGTGAATCGCGATGATCGAGACCACGAGCACGATGATGCTGAGACCCGGAACGATCATGAACAGCGCGAGCCAGCCCGGGAGACCGCCCCGCTGGATCAGCTGCCACTGGTTCCAGAGCGGGATCCAGCCCCACCCGGAGGGCAGTCCCAGGTAGGGGAAGAGTCGCGAAAGCGACCAGAGGTACCAGACGTAGACCGCGAGGCCGACGAGCGACCAGACACCGAAGACGAGGAAGAACCCAGCACCGAGCTGCGTCGAATTCTCGTAGACCATGAATCACTCTTTTCCGTTGGGCGATGTGGCAGGCTGCCGATCGGCACGGCAGCCTCGCGATCGGGGCGCGACGCGGCGGTAACTCTGACAGGGTACCGTTCTGGGGCCCATTCGAGAATCCCGGCGATCACGACTCGTCATGCGGGGCGTCTTGCGACGATGGGGCGTACGCGAGTTGCACCACCTGATACCCGCGCGACCGCGAGATGACCTGTGCGCGACCCGGGGCGCTCGGAATCGCCTTGACCTTTCCGATCAGCTGGCCCTCTTCGGGATTTCCGCTCAGCAGGATGCCGGTGACGCCGAGATCGGTCATGCCCTGCAGGATCGGATCGTACGCCGCACGTGACGCGCCGCCGGAACGGCGCGTCACGACGACGTGCAGTCCGAGGTCTCCGGCCTGGGCCAGGAGCTGCGCGAGCGGTGCCGCTGGGTTGCCCTGCTGCGTGGCCACCAGATCGTAGTCGTCGATGAGAATGTACCCTTCGGCCCCGGTCCACCAGCTGCGATTGCGCAGCTGGTCTGCCGTCACGTCGGGTCCGGGGAGCCGCGCCCGGAAGAACTCGACGAGCTGGTTCACCGCACCGGCGGCCTGCTCGGCGGTCGTCAGGTAGGCCCCGAGGTAGTCCTCGGGAATCTCGCCGAGGTGCGCGCGCCGGTAGTCGATCATGAAGATGCGGGCCTGGCCCGGCTCGTAGCGACGCGTGATCTCGTGCACGATGCCGCGCAGCATCGACGACTTGCCCGAACCCGAGTCGCCGTACAAGAACAGGTGCTGTTCGCGAGCGGGGTCGATGCCGATCGGCGCGAGTTCTGCCTCGTCCAGTCCGAGCAGCAACTGCTGGGGGTTCGCGGCCGGATGCTGCCGCAGTTCGTCGAGCGGCAGCCGTTCCGGCAGCAGACGCAGTTTCGGGCCCTGCTCGCGCTGCCAGGCGCTGCTGACCTTTGCGACGAGGTCGTCAACGCCGTCGACGAGGGTCTCTGCTGCCGTGTCGGTGTCGATGCGGGGAAGGGCGGTGAGCATCTGGAGGCCGGAGGGATCGAGGCCGCGACCAGGCAACGCCGATACGTTCGCCGCCGCACGGCGGTTGACCTCGGAGTCGGCGGCGTCGCCGAGTCGCAGCTCGATGCGCCCGCCCATGAGGTCCTTGACATTGGGTCGGATATCGAGCCAGCGACTCGCCGTCAGCACGATATGCACGCCGAAGCTGAGGCCGCGGGCCGCCAGCTGCTGCACGGGAGCCTCGAGATTCTCGTAATCGCTTCGGAGCGTCGCCCACCCGTCGACGACGAGGAAGATGTCGCCGTAGCCGTCGTCGACGATTCCCTGCTCGCGCCGTGCACGGTACGTGTCGATCGAGTCGATGCCGTGCGCGCGGAAGTATGCCTCTCGTGCGTTGAGGAGCGACGTGACCTCGGCGACCGTGCGACGGATCACCTCCGGCTCGCCTCGCGTGGCGAGGCCGGCGAGATGGGGGAGATTGCGCAGCCCGGCGAAGCTGCCGCCGAAGTCGATGACGAACACTTGCACCTCGTGCGGGGTGTGCGTGAGCGCGAGCGCCGAGACGAGCGTCCGAGCCGCGGTGCTCTTGCCGGAGAGCGGAGCACCCACGATCGCGACGTGCCCTGCGGCACCCGACAAGTCGAGGGTGAGCACGTCCCGTCGCTGATAGAGCGGCACGTCGACGATGCCGACCGGAACCGTGAGTCTGCGGTGCTCGCGCCAGCGGGGAGCGTGCAGGCCGAGCTCGTAGCTGACCGCGAGCTTTCCGAGCAGCTGGTCGAGCGTCGCCGGCTCCTCCAGCGGAGGCAGCCACACCTGGTGCGCGGCCGGCCCGATGCCTGACATCCGGGCGACCGCCAGCTCGAAGGTGCTGCGCGTCTCCTCCGGTTCTGCCGCTGCGAGCTCCTCGGCTCGACGCTCGGCTTCGGCGGCCTGACGCGCTGCCTCATCGGCGGGGTCGGTGAGCTGCTTCGCAGCAGCCGTGAACGGGGTGATGCGCACCGCGCCCGGCGCAGCCGACGCATCGTCTGCTGCGATCACGCGTCGTGCGGGCGGTGGTCCGGAAACATAGGCCGCGCGGAACTGGGTGAGGTTGTCATCGCTGCCGACTTTGAGCAGACCGCCGCCCGGCTCCTGCGGCAGGTGATACGCGTCGGGTACGCCGATGACGGTGCGCGACTCAGCCGCCGAGAAGGTGCGCAGGCCGATGCGATACGAGAGGTGCGTGTCGAGTCCCTTGAGGCGCGACTCCTCGAGTCGCTGCGAAGCGAGCAGCAGGTGCACGTGCAGCGAACGACCCAAGCGGCCGATCGCGACGAACGATTCGATGAACTCGGGCTTCGCGCTCAGCAGCTCGGAGAACTCGTCGGCGACGATGAGCAGCGCGGGCAACGGCGGCAGGTCGCTGCGACCGTTCTTTCTCGCCTTCTCGTACTCGCCGACGTTCACGAAGTTCCCCGCCGAGCGCAGAAGCTCCTGACGCCGCGTCATCTCGCCCTGCAGGGCGTCCTGCATGCGGTCGACGAGGCTGATCTCCTCGCCCAGGTTGGTGATGATCGCCGACACGTGCGGCATGTCGGCCATGCCTGCGAATGTCGCACCGCCTTTGAAGTCCACCAGCACGAAGTTGAGCTGCTCGGGCGAGTGCGTCAATGCGAGCGAGAGCACGAGCGTGCGCAGCACTTCGGACTTGCCCGAGCCCGTGGCGCCGATGATCAGACCATGCGGGCCCATGCCCTGCGAAGCGGACTCCTTGAGGTCGAGGATCAGCGGGGCGCCATTCGTGTCCTGCCCGATCGGCACGCGCAGCCGGTCTCGCTCGGGCAGATATCGCCACTGCTGCTCGAGGTCGAGATCACGAACGTCGGGCAGGCTCAGCAGCTCGAGCAGCTCCTGCTGTCGCTTGCTCGCTCGGGATACCGACCCTCCGCCGCCGCCTTCTCGGTGCAGCGGTGCGAGACGGCGCGCAACCGCTTCCGCCTCGACCAGGCTCATGTCGTCGGGCGCGATGGTCTGCGCCTGCGTGCGCCCCTCTGCCACCTCTGCAGTGCCGGAGCCGATGTAGACGCGTGCGGTGTACGCATCGTCGTTGTCGTCCCAAGCGCTCGGCAGATCGAGCACGGTGACTCCTTGCAGGCCACCGGCGAATACCGAGTCACTGGGCGGCACGGTGGCGCCGTCGACGACGACGAGGAGGTGCGGGCCGCTGGAGGGCGAGCCCCCGCCTGCCGAGAATCGCGGGCGTTCGCGCAGATCCGCCGGGAGCATGCGGAGCAGGGTGTCGAGATCCGAGCCGATCATCCGAGCCGGGCCGAGCGAGTCCCTGAGTCGGGTGGACTGCGCATGCGGCAACCACTTCGCCCACTCCCACTGCGGGAGCGATTCGGGGCCGGCAGCGATGACGATCTGCAGGTCGTCGGGACTGTGCAGCGCTGCGAGGTGGCAGATCATGCCCCGAGCCAGGCCCCGGATGCGACCGACGTCGTCGCCGACGAGCTGCACGCTCCGGTAATGCGAGACGCGCACATAGGTGGGCAGGTCCGGTTGGGTCTCATGCGTTGCGAGAAAGCGGTGCGCCGCCGTCGTCGCCACCGGATCGAGATCTGCGATCGGAGGCAGCTCTGGGGCGACCAGCGTGAGCGCGAGCGGCTGTTCGCAGGTTCCGACGCGCACCGTGAGGAAGTCGTCGTCTGCAGCGCCGCGCTCCCACACCCTGGTACCGTCTTCGACCAGATAGCTCAGCGTCTCAGGGGCGGGATAGCGCCAGTTGCGCTCGCGGCGCTGCGCTTTCGCCGCGGTGCGCACGGTGTCGCGCAGATCGGTGAGGTACGCGAGATACTCGCGGCGCGAGCTCAGAATCGATGCCTGCCGCGTCGCCCGCTGCCGCCAGCCGTTCACGAAGACGAACCCGAGCGCCGAGATGAGGAACATTCCACCGGTGATCCAGCCCGTCGGACCGGCGTTGCTCACGGAGACCATGATGATCGCGCCCACGCTGCCGAGCATCGGAAGCGCCGAGGTCAGCAGACTGCTGCCTCCCTCGGAGGGTTCGATCTCGGGGGGCGCCTGCAGATTGACGCTGCCGGAGGGCACGCGCGGCGGCGCGAGTCGACTGCTCATCGATGTGCTCCTTCGAGCCGGTGTTCGGCCCGGCCGTTCCCTGGTGCTGCCACCGGTTCAGACTACCAACGGCTCCCGACGCGGATGCAGCCCTTTTCCCCCGTCGCGCCACCTCGGGAACGATTAAGCTCTCGGACAGGAGCGGGTCATCGGCGCAGCGCCCCGATCCGCGGTCGACGCGAGCGTCGACGCTGATGAGAAACGTGCATGAAGGGATACTTCGGTGGAGCTCGCTGAGGGAACGGCCGCGACGCCGCCGGCCGCGTGGTACCCGGATCCGGCCGGCAGCGGCATGCTGCGCTACTGGGACGGATCGGGCTGGACCGGTCACCTCGCCCCGGCTTCGACGCAGGCGCCCCAGGCCGACCCGGCGCACCCGCATGTCCGGCCCGCATACGCGCGGGCTCGCAGACCGCCCCACGAGCGGGCTTGGACGACGGGCACGATCATCACGCTCATCGTGTGCGCTCTGCTGGTCATCGCGACGGTTCCGGCGCTCGCCTGGCTCGCGGGCGCCAAGGCGCACGCACTCGAGGGCGGCGCGGCGGCGGCCGTCGAGAAGTTCCTCGCCGCTGCGACGACGGGTGATCCGGCGTGGCGCGACGCAGCCGACCCAGCGCTGCATCCCGAGACCGACGACAGCGCCACCCCGCTCTACGGAGATATCGCCTCAGCAGAGCAGCTCGGCCTCACCCTGGACTACCGATACGACCCCGGCGATTTCGTCTATGCGAACGCCGGGTCGAGTTACCTCACCGGCGAACCGCAGACTGCGGACACTGTGTCCGTTCCCGTCGCTCTCACCTATGACTACACGGTCGATGGCGAGTCGTTCACCTCAGAACTCACGCAGGCCCTCTGGCTCACCCGCCCCTTCTACTACGACGGAGACGACGAGCCGAGCGCCTCCGATGCATCGCGCGCGCCCTCGGCCGTCGGCCCCTGGCGCGTGGCGGGGATCGCGGCCGGATCGACCATCGATTTCGACATCGCAGGCGACGAATTCGAGACCACGTTCTCCGATGCCGGCACCGGGAGCGACGAGAGCGTCTGCGCCGACCCGAAATCGATGATTCTGGAGATGTCTCAGCTCTCGCGTCAGGACGGCATGCTCAGCAGCTCGTGCCTGGTGCGACAGGGGGACGCCCGACTGCGCCCCGACGACCTCGACCCGCAGGCGGTTGCTGCGAAGTTTCCGGTGATGAACGAGTTCAGCACGATCCCCGACGACGTCATGGGAGCGGAGGTCGGCTACGACACGCTGCCACCGCTCTCCCAATACCCGATCACGATGGGCGATACGCAGTACGTCTTCACGATCGCGGCTACCCCGAGCGGTGGCGCAGGCGTGCAGGGCCAGACGCTCCGGTTCATCCAGGTCGCAGAGGTGGCGGGCGAATGAGCGCAGACACGAGCAGCGCGGGTGCCTCCCGCGAAAGCGGCGACGTTGCGACGCAGCCGCGTCGAAGAAACCGCCGGGCGAGACTGGCCCAGCTGATCGTCATCGCGGCGACCGTGCTCTGCCTCGGCGTCGCAGGTTCGGTCGCCGCCCTGAACTGGCCCACCCCGTACCCGGCGGGGCAGGCAGCGGCGGTGCCGGCTGGCGACACGACCCCAGCCTGGGTCGAGGAGGACTACGACGCTGAGACGAGCAGCTACGATCAGGCGTGGTTCGACATGAACGAGGCCCTGCAGCAGCACGATCGAGAGCTGTTCCTCTCGTACGCGGAGGGTGACGCGCAGGCGCAGCTGGCGCTGTGGTGGGACAACCTGTCCGCACTCGGCTGGACCACGGGTTTCATCGCCCCGAACACCGACGCCGATGGGTCCCAGCTGGTCAACATCGGCGTCGACCTCGGCTTCCCTGCGAACGAAATGCGCGGGAGCGGGGCGGCCGACGCTGGGCTGATTCTCACCCAGGGCAGCTATTACCGCATCACGACGACGGGCAGCGGCGATTCGCTGCGCATCACCTCTTTCGTGCCGCGCGACGTGATCCAGCCCTGGGACGACGGCAAGATCTACGTCGAGCGACGCGACCACGTCGTGCTGTTCGCACTGGAGGACGAGCGAGAGTTGGTGACGCGCACCATCGACGAAGCCGAAGAGGCGGCAGTGACGACGCTCGAACTCGCCACGCGCATGGGCGGTGACGTGCCGCAAACCGGTTTCACCTCGGGCATCACGGCGAGCAATGAACGTCTCGAGCGGTGGCGGTACGGAAACTTGGAGAAACCGGAGGGCGAGATCGACGCCGCCGGGTTCGCCCGGTCGAGCTATCGCCCCCAGGGCTCGGAGATCATCGACCCGAGCATCGCGACCGGTCAGGCGACCGGCGGCACGACCGTCGTACTGGGGCCCGGTGCCGACTTCGACCGGCGCGCGGTCTTCATCCACGAATTCGCCCATGCGATCCACTACACGGCGGCGCCGTCCCAGAGCTGGGCCACCTCGACGGCGGCGCTCGAGGGCTTCGCCCGGTATGCCGAGTACGCCTCCGGCGCCGCGCAGTTCATCGCCTATCCGGAGCTGAAAGCCGCGGTGGCGTCGCTGGGCGTCGACGTGTTCTCCGACGAGCGCATCTACCAGGAGGCCGGGGCGCTCGAAGCCTACGACGCCGCCGGATCGTACTATCTCTTCGTCGCTGAGAACGGCGGCGACCCGTGGGCGCTCGCGGTCGACTCGGTCACCGAGGGCCGACCCATCTCCGAGGTCGCCGCGGCATCCTCCGCTGCGCTCTCGGCCGAGAACTGGCAGCTCTGGGTCGCGGGCCAGTAGGCCGAGCTACCCGCGTTCCCCTCAGCTGCCGTCGCTCTCCGGGATGCGGCCGCCGGCGCGCGAGGCACGTGCTGCCGGTCCGCCGTCGCCCTCGTCCTCGAGCTTGGGAGCGATGTACCCGCCCAATCCAGACCGGGCCGACTTCTTCTCAGCGCCGCCGCCGGCGCCGCCGCCCATCATCATGCCTCCAGGGCGCGCGCCGCGGCCCGAGCCGGCGGTGTTCGACGATGCGCCGGATCCGCCACCCGATCCTCCGGCACCGGCCGCCGCCGCCGCACCGCGCAGGCCGCCGCCGCCGGTCAGGCCTGCCCCGGCGGGAGCCGCGCCGAGCCCTCCGGGGCCGACCGCGCCGAGGCCCATGCCGAAGCCGGAACTGCCGCCGCCCGCGCCCGCCAGCTTCGCTCCCGCCGCGAGACCGGCCGCGCCGAGCCCGGCTGCCCCGAGACCGCTGCGCACCGCCGACCCGTCGAGGTTGCTGTCGACGCTCGGGCGCTGCCCGGTATCGGTCCAATTCGGATCCTCCGGGCCGCCGGGGCCATCAGAACCCGGCCCGTCGGGGTCGAAGGGCGGTGGGTCCGTGATCACCGGCGGCCAGTCGGGGTCGAGCGGCTGCGGGAGCGTGGGGTCGTTCGGACCGTCCGGGCCGTTCGGTCCGGTCGGATCAACCGGTCCCCCAACGTCGCCCGAACCGCCGCCGCCCGATCCGGGGCCGGTACCCGTCGGACCGCCTCCGCCCGGATTTCGGCCGACCGGCGGCGGCACACTCGGGCCAGGGCCTCCCGTGACCGGAGACGAGGTGCCGTCGCGGTCACCAGTGGGCTGATTTTTGATATTCGGATCGCTCGGATCGACACGATCGAAACCGGTGCGGATCGCGAGGTCGAGTTCCTCAGAGCGCTCGACGACGAACTTCCTCATCCGATCCACAGCTTTGCGGGCCTCCTCCTCCCGGCGCTCCTGGAAGAACGCGCTCGCAACCGCGACTCCCACGGGACCGGTTCCGAGCCCGATCAACCCGTAGGCGGTCATCGCCTCTGGCTGCCCACGGTCGATCGCGTCGCGAACGGTGGAAGGGAGGCCTCCCATCGGCAGCGCTTCAATCTCCTGTTGAGCCCGTTCCCGGATCAGCTCACTGTGCTTGGGAATGATCTTCTCGATGTCGTCCAGCCAGCTCCGGGCGTTCTGCAAGGTCAGTTCCATGGCCTGCAGATGCGCGGCAGCGACGCTGGCCGCCGTGCCCGACCATTCTCCGTTCTCGATCGATTCGCGCACCTCCTGGGTTCGCGTCTTGACGTTCCGCAGTGACTCCTGCATCCAGGAGAGTTTGTCGAGGTGCCACGACGCGCCGGATGCGAGATGGTGCAGTTCTTCCTCAGCGCTCATGTCCGCCTCCTACAGTCTGATGATGATTCTCTGCTCGCGGGCGCTTTCTCGTGGCGAGGACCACGACTGCGATCAGCACGAGTACGACGATTCCGCCTCCGACGGCGATCCAGACCCACAGCGTACTGCCGGTCGCTTCACTCGGGGCATCGGCGGCCTGCCCGTACACCGAATCGACCCGCTCGCCGCTGTCTGAGAGGACCTGGGCACCGTCGTTCACGACGGCTGCATAGGCTTCAGCCTGCGGCGGGAACGGCCCGAGTGACCACTCGCACGCCCATTTGTCGCCATTTTCCGACACGGTGCCGACCGAGCCGTCCGGTGCCGCGCATCTCGAATCGGAAACATCGGAGACGAACAGCGGATTCACGTCGGGGAGCTCTCGCGGATCCAGTTCGAGGGCGCTCTTCGGGTTCGCGTACCCGTAGCCGAACCGGGTGTCGTTCCACACGGGCTCGTGCTCACCACCGGCGCCGGTCGTGCGCACCATCGCCTGCAGTGCCTGAAATACCGTGGCATCGGGATACTTCTGCATGATGAGTGCAAGCGACCCCGCGAGGATGGGCGCCGCATACGAGGACCCGTCGATCCGCGTCGGCCCCCACGCGGACTCATCGCCCACACCGAGGAGGGACGCACCAGGTGCGGCGAAGGCGAGATTCGACGATCCGGAGCCCCGGTCTCCCGTCGCTGCACTCGTGAGCAGTTCGCCATTCGCGTCGATCGCGCTCACGGGCGCTGCACCATTCGTGAGCCACGGGCCGCCGATGAACCCCAATTCCGTATCAGGATTGGGTGTGCCCGTCACAACAGCGACCCCACGCGCCTGGGCTTCGATCAACACCTGATCCCAGTCGCCGAGTCCGCTGAGCACCGACACCGACACGATGTCGGCACCGTCGCGGATCGCCGCACGCGCGGCGAGAGCGGTCGCATCACCCTCCCCGCTCGGATTCTCGTAGATCTCGGTCCCATCGCCGAGGCTGATGTCGCGCGCGAGATCGATGTCTCCATCGGCCCGGGTCGGATCCCGAAGTTCGCACTGGTCGACTTCTTCGACGTCACCGACTCCGTAGAACCAGACGGAAGCCTTCGGTGCGATTCCCGCAGCTCCAGGGCCGCCGTCCTCCGCCGTCCCAGACCCCGCGAGCATCGACACGACGTTCGTCCCGTGCTCCGAGATCGCCGGGTCCGTCGACTCGATCTGCACGGGCTCGCCGGTTTCGGGATCGACGCATGTGGTTCCCCGCACCTCCACGTCGGCCCCCGCCAGCTCGGGTACCTCGGTGTTGATGGCCTCATCGATCACCGCCACGGTGACGCCCTCGCCCGTGACGCCCTCCTCCTGAAGCGCAGCGTAATCGAGCCATCGCTTGGCATTCCACAGCAGATCCGAGCGCTCGCCGGGACCCACCGGTGCGGCCACCGCCGGCGATGCGTAGCTCATCAGAACCACGGCCGAAGCCAGCATGAACGCGCCGCTGGAAAGTCTGACTCCGCGCCGGATCACAGCATCCACTCCGTACCGGAGTTGGGGTCCTCGGTCTCACCGGCAGGGTTCTTCGGAGTCTGCGGAGTCTTCGGCGTTTCAGGGGCAGGTTGCGATCCCGTCACATCGTGAGTGAGATCTTCGACGTCGGCAAGCAGCGCGTTCAGTGTGGCGGCCGCTTCTGCATCGACTGCCTGCTGCTCCGCGACCGCCAGCTTCATGGCTTCCTGAATCCGCTGCAGTTCGTCGTCCAACTTCTCGACCTGACCGTATATCTGCCGTCCGCCCTGCTCGAGCGCGGAGAAATACTCGCGTCCCAGCCCCGAGCTGATGCCGCTCACCGACGCCATCTCCGCCCTGTTGGGGTAGTCCCCCTGGATCGCGCGCAGCGTGCCGAGCAGATCTCCGAAGCCCTCGGCCAGGCCGATCCGTTTTCCGCTCATGACCCTGTCTCCCTGTTCTCCCCCGTGCACATCACTGCAGTCCGCTCGCCCTCGTCGACTCTCTCAACCGCTGGAGCGTCTCGACGAGACGCTGCTGAGCCTCGACCATCTCTGGCGTGAGCGGCACCGGCCCCTCGTGCTCCTCTTCCGCAGCATCCTCGAGCTCGCCCAACGTCTTGCCCATCGCCGTGCGCACCGCCCGCGCCTCGGTCGAGAGGTCGAGGCCCTGCAGTACGGCGAACTCACTCGTCTGACCGAGGTCGATGCGCTGCTGCAAGATCTGCCAATCACGACCGTGCTCACCACGACGGCGCGCCTCAGCCGTTTTCACGGCCTCGTCCCGACGTGCTGCCTCGCGCTGCTCGCGCGCCGCGGCCATCGCGCGAGTGCGCGCGTCGAGCTGCGCCGTCGCGGCTTGCAGCTGCGCGATGGCCTCTGCTGGATCTCTCGTCATCCCTGCGTCTCCTGGTCCTGCGTAGTGACGATCACGTTCACGGCTGCGAGCCGGAGCCCGAGCCGCCAGCCCCCGAGCCGCCAGCGCCGGGTGCGCCGCCGCCAGCACCCCCCGAGCCGCCGCTGATCGTTCTGATGTCTCGCACGCCGCCCACGACCGAGCTCACGGTCTCGTAGACCGCGAGACCGATCGATGCGGCCGCCGTCAGACCGGACAACGCGCTTCGCACGCCACCGAGCAGATTCGCGATGCCCGTGTGAATCGCGATGACCGCCTCGATGAATCCCAGGAATTCGTTGAAGAGGTCGATGACCTCGATGACCCAGCCGGCGACGATCGGGATGGCGATCGCGAGCACCTTCGCGGCGTTGATCTGACCGAGAACGGGCACGGCGATGATCGACAGGAGGTCGAGCCCGAACGACACGATTCCCGAGATCACCTCGTTGATGAATTCCAGGATGCCGCGGGCGAAGTTCGCCAGCTGCTGATCCATGACACCGGCTTGCTCGCACTGCTGCGGCAACCCGTCGAGCAGCTCGCCGAGGCGCTCGTGACAGCGTCCGAATTCGTAGGCGGCTTCGCCCTGCCAGTCATCGGTGACGAATTCGCCGAACGACGACACGCGCTCGTTGATGAGCTGTACCGCCTGTCCGCACCGCGGCCAGGCCTCGGCTGCGAGTTCCATCGAGCGCCAATCGCCCACGAAGGGCTTGTGCACCCATTCCTCGAGCGGGCTGAACCCGACGAGCAGGCTGACGACCGTGTCGATCATGCCGAGACCAGATGCGCTCTGGTGCTCGACGCGCCACATGGTCTGTTCGAGCACCGTCGCGGGCGTCGGCGGCGTCAGCACCGTGTCGATGCCGAGGGGTGGAGCGTACGCATTCATACCGTTACCTCCGTGCGATCGGTCACCACAGTGGGCGCATCGGAATACGCGGCCGTGATCAGCGCGTCGAGATCGAAGGCGATCCCCGTCTTCGACGACGTGCCGGGCTGCGTTTCCAGCGAGGCGTCGACGAGCCGCACGTCATCCGTACCGGGACGCACTGGAGTGACCGGCTCCCGGTTCTCCCACAGCTCCTGCAGGTCCGCGAGCTCCTGAGGGGAGGGCTCGCGATCGCCGAAGAACAGCTCGCGCACCCACTCGGGCACATGCGCGACGCCGTCTTGGCATCCGGAGCACTCCGGATGGCAGCCCACCTGGGTCTCGTCCATGGCGCAGGCCGCGCACTGGCACCCGCCCGGATGCATATCGCACGACGCGCAGCGGCACCCGACCGGGTGCCCCTCGCACACGCCGCAGTGGCATCCGCTCGGATGGAACGCGTTGCACGCCTCGCAGCAGCAGCCCTCCGGATGCCCGTCTGGGCGCTCGCCTTGGGCGTTGTCGCCGTCTTCGTCGTGGGGCGACTCATCGTCGGACTCACCATCGCCCGGCGTCGGCGGTTCTGGCAACTCTGGTGTGTCCACCTCGGGTGTCGTCACCTCGGACGTCGCCACGGGAGCCCCGCCACCGCCCGGCGATCCGCCGCCACCGGGCGATCCGCCGCCTCCGGGCGATCCGCCGCCTCCGGGCGATCCGCCGCCGGGAGCAGGAGCCGGAGCAGGAGCGGGAGCAGGTGCGGGCGCCGGTTGCTCGCCGCCCGGCTCGGTCGGGCAGACCGTGTCGAGTTCGCCCTCGTGGCACTGGCAGATGTCGATCACGTGCTTCTCGCAGTTGCCCATGTCCTCGAGCGCATCGCGCACGCTCTGCGAGGTCACGGCGAGGGTGTCGCCGAGGGCTTGCAGATTGTTCATGACGGCGTCGCGCGCACCATTGTGAATGGGTTGGAGGGGCTGCAGCAGCAGCCCGAAGGCACCCTCGAGCGAACAGTATTCGCGGGCGTACTCCACAGTCCGCTGCAACGCGTTCTCGCACTCGGCGATGTTCGCGATCGCAGCTTCCATTGCGGAGGGATCGTAACTTATGCAATCACTCGACATGGTGATTCCTCGTGCTCGGCGTCCCGCCGGCCAACGACGTCCGGGGTGTGAGGCTCGCGAATCTCCGTCCGCGACTCCTCACACCCGTGTCAGGCCGGAAAGATCAACCGGCGAAGCGTCCGGCGTTGCGCGCGTCGCTGGCGTCGTAGGTCTGGGCGATCTGCTCAGTGCTGCCCGAGATGCGCTCGAGCAGCGCCTGCAGCTCGTTCAGCGACTGCGTCCACTTGCGCTGTGCGACATCGTAGGAGCCCTGCGCTTCACCGCTCCACGCCCCACGGAGCTTCGCGACTTCTGATTCGAGTCGCTCGATCTCCGAGCGGATCCCCTGTGATCCGGTACGGATTTCGGCGGCCAGCGCGCTCACCTGTGCGGTCTGCACCGACATTGACTGCATGCTCATGATTCTTCGTTCCCCTTGAAAGTGTTCGGTGTGTGCTTAGTTGCCCGACATCATTGCGCCGAGACCTGAGATCGCCTGCTGGTGCTCCTGCTCCGTGGCCGACTGATCCTGCTCGGTGCCGCGCAGCGAGTTCTCGAGCTCGACGAGCACGTTGTTGAGCTTCACCGTCTCGGCGTCCCAGCGCTGCATGAGCTGCGTGAACGCGCCCGCGGCGGAACCCTTCCAGTACCCGCGAAGCTGCTCGATATCACCGCGCACCTTCTTGGTCTGCTGATCGATGCCCGACTTCGCCTCGGCGACAGCCTGCTGCCCTCTGCGCAGGGCCCCTTCTTCAGCGGAAATGGTCTGAGCCATGTCGACTCCTCCTTCTCAACGATTCGGCCCCGTTGCGGAGCACATGACGTGATGACGTTTCGCTCTGAGCGAGGCCGCCAGTAGAGACGGTACGCGATACTCGGCGCAGACGCCAAGAAACAACTCCCCTCAGCCGCATCTCGCACTCCGCCGAAGTGCAGCCCGACCAGCGACGGAGCCGCTTCGCGCCGCCGCCGTCGGCGAACCGTCACCTACAGTTCACCCGTGATCGTCGCGACCGTGAAGCTGCGCTGACCCATGCGCACGCTCGCACCGTCTTCGAGTCGCACCCGGGCCCCGCGCACGAGGGCGCTCGTCGCCCCCGTGTCATCGACCATCTCCGATCCGTTGGTCGACCCGAGATCCGAGACCCAGACGCTGTCTCCACGGTATTCGAGACGGAGATGGGTTTTCGAGACCGACCCGTCAGGATCCTCCACGACGACGAGCTGGACTTCGGGGTCGCTCGCCTCGGGCCGTCGCCCGAGATTCACGACCGTCGGAATGCGCAACTGCGCGCGCTGACCCGTGTCGAAGTTCAGCAGCAGCAGCGTCCCCACCTCGCGCGGAGCGGGCGCTGCGGCGACCGGTGCGTCGACGGCGACCACTCCTGGCGGTAGCGGCGGCGCTGCGGCGCTCGCGACCGTCGCCGCTGCCGGAGCACGGGGCGCCGTCACCGGAGGCGTCGGCTGCGCGATCGGCACTCCCCCGGCGTGCGCGAGCTGCGCCTGAGGGGCGACGGCCTGCTGGTGAGCGAGCATCGACGCTTCTGGAGTATGCCCGCCCGCCCCCGCCATCGTGCCGGGGGCGGGCGGCGCATCGGCGGGACGCACCGGTGCCTGGAGCGCCCACGCCTCTGCGTTCCTCGACCAGAGTTCGCGCTCCGCAGCTGAGGGAACCTTGACCACCAGCGTCCGCCCAGCGCGATCCGCGAGGCTGCGTCCCATGTGCTCGGGATCGGCTGCGCTCGTCGCGACCATGACCCAGCCGCCGATGAAAGCGGCGAAGCTGCCCGCGCCCTGCACCAGGCCGCGGACGAGGCCCCGGGCCATGCCCGGAGAGTAGGGCGCGTCATCGCGTGCGGTTCGTTGACGGAGCGCCAGATTGCCGACCGTCGCACCGGTCCGCGCTTCGACGACGAGCAGAATGATCGCGGCTTCGGCGAGCACGAGGCCGCCGACGAGGAGGCTGCCCGTGAGCAGCCAGGCCGCGACCGCCAGGATGAAGCAGACCGCGGCATCGATCGAGTACGCGGCGAGTCTGGCCCCCAGGCCGGCAGGGCGGGCCCAGGCCCGCGAGCGGGCGAGCGCCGCGCTCACCCGGCCGATATCCGACCGTTGAGCGGAGGCCGGCCGACCGGCGGCGCGCCGCTCAGCGGCACGTCTGGCAGTAGCGCGCTGCGCTGCGGCCCGCTGCGCCGGGGCGCCCTGGACGGGCACTCCCCTGGCGGGAGCACCTTGCGCAGCGCCGCCGACGGGCGCGCCCGGAACCGGCGGTCGCGGATGCTGCGCGCGCTGGGGCACGGAGTGCTGAGCGGGCGACGAGGGCGGCTGCGTCGGCTGCGGGCGCGCCACTGCGGACGCGCGGGTCGGCTGCGCGGATCCTCGACGACTGCGCCTGCGTGCACCATCGTTCATGCGGCCAGCACTCCCTGCAATAGGTTCAACGTTCCGGCAGCCAGTATTCCGGAGGGGAGCACCAGGGCGACCGCGATGCTGTCCACGATATCTCCCGTGCGCGACCAGCCGAGCGACCGCTCGCCTCGCGCGAGCGGCGGGATGACAGCGGCCGCGATCACCCCGGCCGCCAGCACGAGGCCTGCGACGAGGGTGGCGATGACGCCCGGGACGATCGGCGCCACTCCGACGGCGAGCCCGGAGAGTCCGACCGCGACGGCGACGCGCGGCGGCACACGCAGAATGTTCGCGGCCGTTCGGCGGGAGGTGAGGAGCAGACCGAGCACCATCCACATGACGAATACCGCGGCCGAGATCACTTGGACCAGATCACCGCTCCGGAACGGCACGACAGCTGCAGGAATACCCGCAGCTGCGATGACCGACAGGGCGACGACGGTCGAGGCGAGACGCGCCTCTGCGGCGTCGACGAGGTCGCGCACGCGGCTCTCGTCGACGCGCTCGATGTACTCGGGCACCCGGCCGCGCACGGTCCACCGCAGCACCATGAAGCGCCCGTAGTCGATGTGGTAGCCCGGATCCACGCCCACCAGCAGGCTCGGCGCGGCGCGAAATCCGACCGCGGCGGCGGCACCGGCGACGATGAGCAGCTGCGCGGGCGACCAGCCGAGCGCAGGGCTGACCATCGCGAAAGCTGCGAAGAGTGCGGAGATCACCACGATCGGCGTCGCCGCGGCGCGGAGCAGTGGCGCACTCGCCACGAATCCGAGCATGGCGGCGAGCACTGAGACGCTCGCCGCGCCGACCGCGATGGCAAGACCAGGCGTGCCCGCGACGCTCGGCCACACGGCGATCGCGGCGGAGATCCCGGCGAGCACGAGTGCGGAGGCGAACGCCGCGCCGCGCCCTCGGCGCTCGAACGAATTCGACGCCAGAGCCGCGACGGCGGCGAGCGCGAGCACGATCACCGTCGGCCATCGCGATTCAGGGGCCGCGGTCACCAGCGCGGCTCCGGCAAGGCCGAACCCGGTCAGAGCCCACGGCAGCGAGCTGACGTTCGCACTGCGGTCGGAAGCGCCTGAACGCGCGGCGGCGGAACCGGCCGCGCCGGCCACGGCGTAGAGCCCGCCCTCGCGGAGTTCGCGAACGCTGGTGGCGGTGTCGACGACGGAGCCGTCCGGGCCGAGTACCTGCTCCCCTGCCCCGAGGTGCACGCCGATCGCCGCGAGCGCTCCGGCGAGCGCCTCGTTCTGAGGCACCACCAGATCGTGCCGGTCTCCCGCCGCATCGAGCGCGATCCGGCGCAGGTGCGGCGCAGGCTGACTCACGCCAGCAAGTGTAGCGCCGCCCTGCGGAATGCGATCGAGGGGACGGAGAGGCCCGATCCGCACTAGGATGCTTGCTGGAACCTGGGGAAAGCCCGATCATTCGGATGGGGAGGCAGTACGTGAGCGCAGAAGCGACCGACACGAGCGCCGTAGTGCGGCTATCGGTCGTGCATGCTGAGCGCCGAGTCGACCTCGCGATACCCGGTCGCCTGCCCCTCCTGGAGGTGCTGCCCGGCGTCGCACGCGGTCTCGGGGTACTCGACGCCACGCTGCTGCACGGCGGCTACCGTCTCACACGCGCCGACGGCTCGGAGCTCGATCCCACGCGCGGCGCGATCGCGCAGGGCGTCGACCAAGGCGAGATACTCACGCTCACGCGGGGCCAGCTGGTGGCGGTCCCCCGCCGGTACGACGATGTCGTCGAAGCCGTGATCGATGCGACCAGCGCCCATCACACGGCCTGGCGGCCGGAGGATGCCGCTCGCACGGCCACCGCCGTCAGCCTGACGCTCGTTGCGCTCAGCGCGATCCTCCTCGCCCTGCAACCCTCCACGTCGTACCTGCCGGCCATCATCGCCGGGGTCGGCACCCTCGTGTTGCTCGCCCTGACCGCCACGCTGTGCCGCATCCGTCAGCACGAGGCCGGACTCGGGTTCGGCCTCGCTGCGGCGACGTTCGCCGGTCTCACCGGATATCTCATCGCGCAGAACCAGCCCCTGTGGGGATTCGCACTCGCGGCAGCCGGGCTCGGGCTGATGGCGGGCGGCGGTGCTGCGCTCCTGCTCGCGACGAAACCCGCTGAGATGCTGCTCCTCCCCGTGGCGCTCGGTCTCGCGCTCGTCGTACCGGCCGGCATCGTCGGCATCACGGGCGTCGACCCGTCTGGCCCGTACGCGATCATGGTCGCCTGTGCCGGGCTCCTCGCCGGGGCGCTCCCCTGGCTCACGCTCAGCAGCACCCGCATTCGTGTCATCTCGCCGATGACCGAGAACGAGATGTTCGATCCACCGCCCCCGGTCGACCCCGAACGCGTCGCCGCCCGAGTCGACGCCGGGCACCGACTGCTCGTCGCCCTGCGCATCGCGTTCGCGATCGCCGTGCTCCTGGCCACCCCTGTCGTGGCGAGCTCCAGCTGGATCGGGACGGTGCTCACCCTCATCTGCGGCGCCGTCCTGATGTTCCAGTCCCGGCAGTCGGCGCGTCGCGCCTCCGTCATCGTGCTGCTCGCGGGCGGCACCGCGATCCTCGCGGTGACCGGTGTGGCCGCGATCCTCTCGCATCGAGAGCAGGCCCCCATGCTGCTCGCTGGCCTGCTGATCGCCACCGGGCTGGTCTCCGGCCTCACACTGCTGAGCGAACGCGCGCGCATGCGCATCACGACGCTGGGAGACACGATCGAGGTCGTCCTGCTGGCGCTGCTGCTCCCGCTCGGTGCGATCACCGCAGGGCTCGCGTAACCCGTGGCGACGAAAAAGGACCTGCTCGAGGCGCAGAACTTCAGCAAGGCCAGGCTCCTGTCCGCCTTCATCGGCGGTGCTCCCGGTGGCAAGGAGCTGGAACCGGCGAAGCCGCTGCGAGCGGTATTCGCCGGTATCGCCTTGACCGCGATGGTGATTCTGGCCGGAGTCTTCATCGGGCTCATGCAGCCCAAGCTGCCGAGCGGCTGGGAGAACAATCGTCTGATCGTCGCGAGCGACACGGGCGCCCGGTACATCAGCGTCGCGGGAGAGCTCCACCCCGTCATCAACACCGTGAGCGCCCGCATGGCGATTCCCGAGGGCGAATTCAGTGTGGTCACGGTGAAGCAGGGCGCACTCGAAGGGATACCGATCGGCGGTACGGTCGGTATTCTCGGCGCCCCCGACACGCTGCCGGAGACGAGTCATCTCGACGGCGCCGGATGGGCGGCCTGCGCCACTCCCGGCGCCACATCCGTGCACGTGGGCGACGAGCAGATGCGAGCGGCGGCCGACGGCAGCGGCATCGTGGTCGAGCGCGACGGCGAGACCTACGTCGTCTCGGGCGGAACGAGCTACCTGGTGCCCGAGCAGGATCGCACGGCCGTGCTCCGAGCGATCGGTCTCGACGCCGCCGCAACCGTCGAGGTGCGCGGCGAATGGCTCGCACTCTTCACGCGCGGCTCCGATCTGCAGCCGCTGACCTTCGACGGACGCGGCACCATCGAGGGCGTCGACCTGCCAGCTGGATCGGTGATCCGCCCCACGGGCGGCGGTGACTCCGAACGCTACCTGCTCACGGCCGATGGATCGCTCTCGCGGCTGAGCGACCTCGCCTACCGCCTCTACCTGCTCGGCGGCGGCGCGGGTGCGCTCGGCGACGAGGTCGAGATCAGTCCGGCGGAGATCGGGGTCCTGCCCTCGGCCGATGCGGCTGGCGCCGATGACTGGCCGCAGCAGACGCTCACCCCGCTGACCGGTACCACGGCACCCTGCGCAACGCTCGTGGGTGATGCGAACGAGCAGCGCACAGCACTCGCGGAGGGCGGATCGGCGATCGACGACCGCGATGGCGTGGATGACGAAGCGGTGACCGAGACCGGCAACACGCGCGTCACCGTCTCGGAGGACGGCGGCGCTCTCGTGCGGGGCGGAGCGGCGGGCACGCTCACCCTCGTCGACGGCGGCGGCACCGCCTACGCGGTTCCGGGCGACCCCGCCTCGGGCGCGGCACGACTCGGCTACACGGCGAGCGACATCACCACCGTGCCGGCGCCCTGGATCCTCCTCCTGCCCGCCGGGCCCGCGCTCACACCGGAAGCCGCAGGGGCGACACCGGAGGCGCAGTGATGAGCCGACGCCGCGCGGTTCCGGATCGCGGGGGGCTCCGACGCGTCGGCGCTCTCGCGCTGGCATCCGCCATCGCCTCCGGTCTGCTGATGGCCGCCCCCGACGTCGTCGCGCCGGTCCGGGCATCCGCTGCTGAGGAGTGCGGCGTCGGTGTGATGGCGCGTCTGCCCGGTCCACCGAGCGCGTTCGCCGCGATGGGCTGGGCTCCCCAGGGCACCGCGGACACCGGGGCGGCCGCGCCGACCGGGGCGGGCGTCACCGTCGCCGTCATCGACTCCGGCGTCGACGTGTCACGGCCGCAGCTCGCCGATGCATTCGCGCCGGGAAGCACGTCGCTCATCAGCGACGGGGAGCGGCCGGACGGTCTCGGCGACCCTCAGGGCCACGGCACTGCGCTCGCCGGCGTCATCGCCGCCCGCCCCGCCGACACCTCCGGCGCGGTCGGCCTCGCGCCGGATGCGAGGATCGTGTCGCTGCGCATCTTCCGCGGCACCGACGAGGAGAGCGAACGGGCAGGGTTCGGGCCCGACGCCGAGCGTCTGGCCGAGGCGATACGCAGCGCCACCGACCTCGGCGCGCAGGTCATCGTCGTCGCGCTGAGCGATGACGTCGACACCCCTGCGCTTCGCGATGCGACCGCGAACGCCGCGGCCAGCGGCTCCCTCGTCGTCGCCAGCGGAGGCAACCGGAGCACGACCGAGAACACCGAAGACTCCCCGCGCTTCCCGGCGGCGTACCCCGGGGCGCTCTCCGTCACCGCGGTCGACGCGAACGGTCTGCCGACCTCGGATTCGATTCACGGCCAGCACATCGAAGTGGCCGCTCCCGGGCAGGACGTGCTCACCACATCGACCGGCGGCGGCGACTGCCGCTACGCGCCGGACGCCCCGTCTTCGAGCTTCGCGACCGCGTACGCGGCGGGCGCGGCCGCGCTGCTCGCGGAGGAGTACCCCGATGAAGGCCCCGAGGGATGGGCGTATCGACTCATGGCGACCGCCGCGCGGTCGAACCCGGACGCCCGCGACGACCAAGTGGGGTGGGGCGTGATCCGCCCCGCTGCCGCACTCGACCTGCGCCCGGATTCCACCACGCGCGGACCCACGAGCCCGTTCGCCGACACGAGTGATGCGGCCTTCTCGTCGAGCAGTACGCGCGTCGCCCCCGAGCCGGCGGAGCCGGGGAACGCGGCGTTCATCACTGCGATCGCCGTCGTCGCCGCCGGGCTCGTGTCCCTCTTCGGCCTCGGAGCGATCCTGCGCCGCCGCCCGCGCAACGACTCCGCGTCTCGCTGAGAGACCCTCGCCGTTGCCCCGGCGGTCCGGATCGGAGGGTCAGCCGAAGGCGAGTACGGCGACCAACCAGAGCCCGCCGACCGCCACGATCAGGCTGCTCCCGAACCCCACGACCGCTCCGATGCCGAAACGCCGGTTCGCGCGGGCGGTCGATCGCACGCCCGTGCGATCCGCCGGGGGCGGCGCCGGGCGGGATTCCGGCGGCGGGCCGAAATTCGCGTCAGTGTCGGTGCCCGAAGCGGAGCGGCGGCCGGAACGCTGCGAGGTCATCACCGGCAGCGCGGGGCTGACCCCTCGGCGGGGCAGCGCATGGTCAGGTGCCGGGCTCGGCGCCTCCGGCACACGGTACCTGGCGTCGAGCGGCGATTTGAACATGCGGGCTGCGAGTTCGGGCGGGAGTTCGAGGGGAGCCGGTTCGTCGACGGGCGGCGCCGGGTTTCGCGATAGGGCGCGGGGTGCTGCGGGGGTCGCGGGCGCCGCCGATGCTGCCTGCGACGCCCGCGGCGTCACGATGGTCTCGTCGTGACGCTCGGACTGCGACGCGCCCGACACGGCAACTGTCTCGTCCGTCGCCTCCCGCCGGGCGCGACGGGGCGTCACGATGGTCTCGTCAGGCGCCTTGGACGGAACCTGCCGAGGGGTGACCACCGTCTCGTCGCTCGGCTCCCGCGACTCGTTCACTGCGCGCGCCTCGGCACGGTCGCAGTGAGCGTGCGATCGTCCTCGCTCTCGGTGTCGACCTCCGATCCCGGATCGGAGGTCACGTGCCACGCCGAACCGCCCGAGAGCACATCGACGACGAGCACCGTGATGTTGTCGCGCCCGCCTGCCTCGTTCGCGCGTTGCACGAGCTCCTCGACCACGGCCTCGGGCTGCCCGCCCATCGTGAGGGCGGCGCGCAGCTGCTGATCGTCGACCTCAGTGGTGAGCCCGTCCGAGCAGATCAGCAGCCGCGATCCGTCTTCGACCGGCAGCAACCAGCTGTCGGCAGTGGTGTCGGCTGACCCCAGGGCCCGCGTGATGACGTTCCGACCGGGCAGAGCGTCGAGTCTCGCCCCGCCGGCGATCATCTCGTCGCGCAGAGAATGATCGATCGTCACCTGGTGCAGCTCGGCGCCGCGGTGCAGGTACACCCGAGAATCGCCGACATTGAGCACGAGCCAGCAGGCGCGGCCTTCGTGGCGCACGAGTACCGCCCCGGTGAGCGTGCACCCCGCACCCCGCTCCCGGTCAGCGGCGATGCTGCTGACCGCTTCGCGGGCGGCCTCGAGCGCGAGGCCGACATCGCGCACGGTCGACAGCTCGCCGGGGCGGATCACTGACGCGAACGCGTCGACGGCCGCGCGGCTCGCCTGGTCTCCGGCCTCGTGCCCGCCCATTCCGTCCGCGACGAGGTAGCTCGGGAACTCCAGGAGCGCCGAATCCTCATTCACGGCCCGCAGCATGCCGGGGTCGGTGCGAACGGCAGCGGTCACCTCTGGCGCATTTCCGATTCGCATTATCGTCCTCCTGCGTTCGCGCGTCGCAGCGGGCGCGCGACGCGTCGTGTACGTGCTGATGGCAGCAGCGAGCGCAGCGAGTATTCGGCGCGCAGGCGCTTCCACATCCCGAGTTCCGCTCGTCGTGCCGCCAGTTCTTCATCGACCAACGTCCACAGCTGGTCGGCGTCGCTTCCCTCGATTCCCTCGTGAGAATACACCGCCCGGTCGACGGTCCACGCGAGCCACGAGCCCGATGGCACGCCCAGCTGCTCCATCACGTCCCGGCGGCTGCCGGGCTCTGCGGCGACGCGGCCCATGTCGGCGAGTCCGTCGATCAACGCGTCCCAGGCGCCGAGCGCCCGCTCTTCCGGCGAGGCTGCGGCCCGGCGACGCTTGCGGCGCAGCCGCTTCGCGACGGGCAGGAAGAGCAGTGGCAGGGCGAGCAGCACGAGCGCGAGCAGCGACAAGCCGACCGCGCGCAGCACGGGCCAGAGCGCGGCGAACGCGTTCCGGTCGGTCGAGTCCGCCGGCTCGTTCGCGTCACCGCTCGTGCCAGAGGGCGGATCAGCCTGACTCGCATCGCGCTCCTCCGGAACGGACGGGAACTCCGGCAGTTGCTCGCCGCGTTCGAGCGTGCTCGGCGGCGTCTCGACCTGCGGGCTGGCATCGACCGGCGCCCATGCTCCGCCGTCGCCCCGCACTTCGACCCACGCCGCGAGGTGCTCCCCGGTGCACACCTCCGCGCAGGCGGGCACGCCTGGCACGCCGGCGTCGTCGTCATCGCCGAGGCGGACGCCGAGCACCACCCGTGATTCGAAGCCCATCGCCCGAGCGATGAGGCCGGCGGCGGCGGCGAACTGCTCGTCGTCGCCGATGCCCGCCACGAGAGCCCGTTCGTCGGCACCCTCACCGGCGGCGCGCTGCTGCTCGTTGAGCTGCAGGAAGAGCGATTCGAGGCGCGCGATCGAATGGCCGCCCGCACTCGGAACGAACTTGGTGCCGTACTCCGTCGCGGCGGTCTCGAGCCATTCGCGTTCGCCCGCTCCATCGGTGAGCGAGTGACTCAAGTAGCCGCGGTCGCGCAGACGCTGGATCGCCTCGAGCAGTCCGTCCATCGTCGTCGGCAGCTGTTGCGCGTCGAGCCACTGCGCGAGTTGCGGGGTGCGTTCGAGATCGATCAACGGCGCGTCCTGCACGGGGTCGCCGCTCGGCTCGCGATCTGCGGCAGCGCTCATCTCGCCGGTGTAGCCGTCGCCGGCGCGCACGCCGCGACCGCCAGGAACGGCGATCGCTGCCCAACTCGCGCGGTTGACGTAGAAGGCGTCTCCCAGAGCGCCGGATCGCGGCCCGTCGAACGTGAGCGGCGCCGCCAGTGGCGGGGCGACCGGCAACCAGATGCCGTCGTATCCCTCTGCGATCTCGACCGAGACCGTCACGGGGTCGTCGACCGGTTCGCCGCTGGGGAAGCGAGTGAAGCGCCCGTCGAGGCCGGCGTCGACGAAGAAGTCGACGCCGTCGTACCCGTCGAGTACCGCCATGCGCAGCCTCGCGGGAGCTGCGCCTTCGGTTCGCACCGAGAACATGGGCGCAGCGAAGGCTTCGTCGCGTTTCGCGGCGCGATACCCTGCGAGTGGGCTGGTCTGCTCGCGCACCACGAGCTGGGGATCGACGCGGTCTCGCGGTACGTTTCGGTCGGCGTTCGCGAGCGGCGCGACGGCGGCGCCGATCCCGAGAGCGACCAGCGCGGTGAGCACTCCGCTGATCGCGCGCACCGCCGCGTTGCGGCGAACCCCGCCCGCACCCTCGGCCGGCTGCGCGGAACGACCGAGACGGAGGGCGCGCCGGCGACCCATCCCCGAAGACCACGCCACCCAGATCGCCCCGGCGACGCAGACGACCGCCCAGAGCGCGAGCTCTCGAGGAGCCGTGACGGTGAACGCGCCGAGTTCGATGGGCGCGCTCACCTGCGACGAGCCGAAGGTGACCCCGAAGGCGACGGGGAGGAGCGTCGGGATGGCAGCGAGCGGCGCAAGACGGCCCCCGCGCAGTGCCAGAGCCGCGCTCATCGCCGTCGCTCCCATGGCGACGAGCAACCACGGCACCATCACGGCCTGATAGATGCCGACGGGGAGCGTGAGGGTGAGCAGTTGCTTCCACCCGAGCGTCACGGTCGCCAGACCATCGACGAGTCCGCTGAGGAGTCCCAGCGGGCCGGTGCCGAGTGCGCTCGGAACGGCGAGCGGTACCACTCCGACGACGAAGGCGCCGATGAGGGCTGCGACGGTGCCGACTCCCCATCGCAGGCGGCGACCGAGCCAGACGATGCCGAAGGCCGATGCCCAAGCCACACCGCCGACGAGCCACACCCACGGAGTGCGATAGATCGGCATGACCGAGAGTGCGCCTGCGATGACGGCGACGGCGCTGAGCACCGCCGCACCCGCCACGAGGGCAGGGCTCGTGCGCGTGCGGCGACCCCGAGCCGGGCGGCGAGCGCGCGGCTCGCGCTTCGGCTTCGGGGAGCGGAGGCGCGCGGAGGCGGCCCCGCGAGCGGCACGACGCGGCCCTGCTTCGGATGGGATGTCGCTCACGACAGACCCCCTCGCACCATCAGCTGCGGGAGATCGCCGATCGCACCGACCGTGAACATGGTGCAGTTGTCGATTAATCGTGCAGCAGGATCGGCGAGCACCTCCGCCCGCACCACGAGCACGCGCACGTCCTCGGTGAACGCTGCGGCGGCGCGGCGCAGGCGCGCCGGATCCGGCACCGAACCCGTGACGACCGCGACGATGGAGAGCGGGCGCCGCGACTCTGCGAGGCTCCGTGTGAGCCGTTCGATCGGGAGAGCGTCGACGGCGGGTTCGAGCTCGGCCCACGCGTCGAGCAGCTGCGCCGGAGTGCTCGACGGCAGTTCTTCGAGACCGTCGATGCTCGGACGGACACGTCCCGGGGCCCACTGCGATGCGATGAAGCGCTCCCGCCCCTCGCGCACGGCCTGCAGCCCGAGGGACGCTGCGATGCTCACGCCGAGTTCGAACTCCTCATCACTGGCGTACTCCTCGCGCGACGCGTCGAAGAGAATGGCTGCGCGCGCCGTCTGCGACTCCTCGTACTGGCGCACCATGAGCGTTCCGGTCTTCGCCGTCGACTTCCAGTGGACGTGTCGCATCGCGTCGCCGCGCACGTACTCGCGCACGGCATGGAACGAGAGGTCGGAATCGGTGAGACGACGACTGGCCGCACCGTCGAGATCCCGCACGAGCCCCGCCGACCCCTGCGGCAGTCGAGCCGTGCGCGGGTGCACGTGGACGAGATGGCGGTCGCGCCAAGTGATTTCACGGCGCACGAGCCCGAGCGGATCACGGCGCGCCAGGGTCAGCGGACCGACTTCGATGACGCCGCGGGAGACCGCAGGGATTCCCACCGGCACCGCTGCGGTGGCGTGCGGCCCGATGAATGGGATCGGAATCTCGCGGAGCGCTTCTCCGACGGGCAGTTCAGCCGTGGCCGGCAGCGCAGGGCGCGCACCGGCGTTCTCGACCTCCACGCGAAGCGCGACCTCGCCGCCCACGACCACTCTCAGCCGATCGACGGTGATGCGGATCAGGTAGGCCCGCGAACCGAGGAGAAACGGCAGGCCGACCAGCAGCAGCACGCCGAAACCGATCGCGACGAACCAGGCCTCGACCCAGCCGAGCGTCGCGCCGAGCACCGCCGAGAGCACCGCGACCCCGAGCACGAAATAGCCCGTCGGCGTCACCGTCTCACGCACGCGGCGCCACTGACGGCGAAGACGACGGCGATTGCGACGCCACCAGCGTCGGGCCGCGCGACGCCGACGCGTGACACCGCGGCCGGTGCCCTGCACGGTGTCGCCGAACCGCGTGGCGGTGCCGCCACGCGTTCCCGTTCCGGTGTTCGAAACCGGGGCGCGCGAGGTGTCGAGGCTCACGCGGTGCCGTTCTCCTGGGGCGCTGCGATATCGAGCATGATCTGACCGAGAATCTGGGCCGCGGTGACCCCGTCGAATTCGGCCTCCGGCTCGAGCACGAGGCGATGGGTCAGCACCGGCATCGCGAGATCGCGCACGTCATCGGGCGTGACGTAGTGCCGCCCACTCGCCGCCGCCCACGCGGAGGCGAGGCGCACGAGCGCCAGCGCTCCGCGCACGCTCGCGCCGAGACGTACCTCGCTCGCTCGCCGCGTCGCCTCGACCAGACGCACCGCGTAGTCGGCGACGAGCGGGCTGACGTGCACGCGACTGATGAGTTCCTGCGCCTGGGTGACCATACCAGTGCTCACCACCGGCGCAAGCGGGTGCTGCTGCAGGCGATCACCCTGCAGGATGCGCGTCATCGCGGCCTGATCGGGGTAGCCGATCGAGGTCTTCACCATGAAGCGGTCGAGCTGCGCCTCCGGCAGCCGATACGTGCCGGCCTGCTCGACCGGGTTCTGCGTGGCGATCACCAGGAAGGGACTGCCGACGTCGTGACTGGTGCCGTCGACGGTGACGCGCCCCTCCTCCATCACCTCGAGCAGCGCCGACTGCGTCTTCGGGCTCGCCCGGTTGATCTCGTCCGCGAGCACGACGTTCGCGAAGATAGGACCGGGATGGAACTCGAAGGCGCCCACGCGCTGGTCGAATACGGTGATGCCGGTGATGTCGCCGGGCAGCAGGTCGGGGGTGAACTGCACCCGTGAGGTGGTGCCCTGGATCACTTGACCGAGCGCTCGTGCGAGCGCCGTCTTTCCCGTCCCGGGCACGTCTTCGAGCAGCACATGGCCGCCGGCGAGCGCGCAGGCGATCACGAGCTCGACCACCCGGCGCTTGCCATGAATCGCCTGTTCCATCGCGTCGGCCGTGGTGGCGAACAGCTGCGCGACCCACTGCGCCTGATCGGGCGTGATGGCGTGGGTTGAGGTCTGCGGCTGGGAGGTCATGCGGCTCCTTCGGCGGGGCGGGTCGAAACGTGGTGCGTGCGGACGAGAACTACGGGGTCTGCGGCGGAGTCTCCGGGTCGGGATCGCCGCCCGGGTCCGGCGGTGTTGGCGCTGCGCATATTGGGACGTTGATGGTCGCTGCGTTGAGCTGGTAAGGATTGCTCCAGCCGCCCCAGGAGATTGCGACAGGCATATTCGTGCCCGTCGCGGTGCCCGCCTGCGGCCGGGCGTACTGCTGGTCTGCACCGGTGAAGGTGAACATCTCGCGCAGCTCTGATTCGTTCGGCGGATTCGACGCGTCGTAGCAGACGCCCGGGTCCGGCTTGAGCTGAACAGTGATCGGGTTCGGCGCATTCCGCCACTGAACTGCGGAGCTCGACGAGCAGCTGCCGCCGTCGTTCGGGTCACCGGCGCACTGCATCACGGTCATCCCGGGTTCGAAGACGAACCTCGCATCACCCGTGTTGCTGAAGCGCAGTTCGGCTCCATCAGCTTTCGTGATCTCGAGCGCGATCTCATCTCCGTTCTTCACGAAATCGTACGTCGCCGTCGTACCGCTCACCACCGGGTCCTGAGCGATGGTGAATCGCACCGTGGGGGCGTCCAATTCGCGACCGATGATCGTTCGGCCTGTCTCCGCGACGCTCACTCCGTATTCGCTCTGCATGCACACTCTCGCGTGGTACCAGCGATACTTCTGCAATCCCGTGAAGTTCGGGGAGTTCTGGCCGCCGTCCGTGCAGCTGCCGATGCTCTGCGACGCCCGCGCGATCGCATATTTCGTGGTGACGGCTTCTCCGGTGTGCGCACCGGCCGCGTCGACGCCGACGGCGGCGGACGTGTCGCCGGTGCTCGTGAGAGTGGCGCTGTTCAAGCGCGGAGCACCGATGACGAACCCGTCGCCCTGCGCCGCGGCGCCCGTGTTCGATCCGCCGCCGATCTCGGGAACGTCGAACTTGGTCGTCGGGGTGACCGTGAACGAGATCGGCCCGACCGAGAGCCCGGGGTAGTCCCGGCTCCCCTGCGAGCCGTCGATCGTGCCGCCGTCGACGCCCCGGTATGAAACGGCGAACTGCCTGGTGTCGTTCGAGCCCGAAACCGAGAGTCGCACTCCACCGGTCGACTGATCCTGGTTCCCCGGGTTCTTGATCGACTCGACCGTGACCTTCGGGGCGGCAGGGGCTGCGTACGCCCACGCGGTCACCGAGGTGGATGCTGCGGACGAGCCGACGCCGTTCACTGCGACGGCGGTGAACTCGTGCTTCTCGCCGTTGGCGAGCCCGGTGGCGACGCACTGGAACGAGGAGCCGCCGACCGCGTTGCAGCTCGTCGAGCCACCGCCCGAGAGGGTGACGCCCGACACGTCGGGGTGCGCCGCCCTGCCGCCGAGCGTCACCGTGAAGCTGGCGCTATCGGCCGTGTATCCGGTCTGCTGGATGCTGGGCCGGCTCGGGATCCCCTGCGCGTCGAACTCGATGACGCCTTCGCCGGTGCGCCCCTGGGCGTCCACCACGGTGAAGCCGACGCGGCACGTGCCGCCGATCTCGGGGCCTCCCGGCCACGACACCGAGACGCCGGAGTCGCCGACGCGCGTGAAACTGCCGTACGAGCACCCGGCACCGCTCACTGCGGCCAGTTTGAGCCCGCCGCCGCTCTTGCCCGCGAAGGGGTCGTGCTCCCCGGAGACGCCGACGAGCTCGGCGCGGCAGTCGCTCCCGACGGTGCACTGCAGCGCGACGGTCGCGCCCCTCGGCAGATCGCGCGGCGCCTGACCGACGCGCAGCGTCAACGGGGCGCGCGATTCTCCGGCGCCGCTCACCGACACCGAGAGCGACTCCTGACTCCCGGGGACCGCGTCGGCACGGGCCTCGACCGCGAGCGATGCCCCGCTCTGCGACACCGTGAACAAGGAGCTGCCGCCCGACACGTCGAATTTCAGCTTCGACACGTCGCCTTCGCGGCCGCCCTGCCACGTGATCATGTCGGCCAGTTCGATCTTCGCATTCGCGCCGGGGTCGATGGTGCGCGTCAGCGGCGCTGCCTGCACCGACGGTTCGTCGGGCACGACGACGACGGGTACGGGCAGCGTCGTCCACGCTTTCTGTCCGACGAGTCGCGCCTGCATGAGACACGTGTCATTCCACGGAGCTTCGCGACCGGCCGAGTATCGCAGGCGGTCGCTCGATACCGCCTCGCAGGTGGCCTGCGCACGCCCCACAGCGAACGGCTCGCGGCGCAGCTCGACGCGATCGCCGGATCCGATGTCGACGAGGTCGCCGACGGCGGCCTCCCGTTGCTCGTTCTCATCGACTTTGATGGGCTGCAGATCGGGCTTGAGCGTGAGCCGCAGCTCGTCGAGCGGAGGCATGATGAGGAGCCCGTACGATGCGACGTCCTGGCCGGTCGCGTCGGTACCCGACAGTTTGAAGACCACCGTGTCACCGCTCGCCCGGTACTCGCCCGAGATCTTCGAACCCGAGACCCGGTAGCCCTCACCAGAGCCAGCCCACAGCGACATCCGCAGGGTGGACACGTCGCCGGTCGCCCAGCGCACCTTGTCGGTGATGACGTCGACGCCGCCGGCCGCGAGCTCCGCGCGATCGCGCACGTTCAGCACCGTGTCGCTGATGGTCGGCGCCTGCGCTCCCACGCGTTCGGACGTGTGCACGACGATGAGACCGTCGGCGGTGCTCTTCGTGGTCTCCGAGCGAATCGTGTACCGGTAGGAGACGGCGCCCAGATCGTCGCCGGGCTGCACGGATACGCGCCCCTCCGAGAGCTTCGAGAGGTCGAGTCGTTTGGCCAGCTGCTTCGCTTCGCTGCTGTTCGCGCCGCCTGCGACATTGGGCACGACCGACTCGATCGTGAGCTTGCCGCCGGACGGATCGATGTCATTGTCGAGCGGTCGCACCACCGCTGGGTCGCTCTTCGGTGTCAGACGGAGGTAGTCGGTCGACGCGACGATCGCGCTGGATTCCGCGGACGGCACGATGATCACCGTGAGCACGCCGGTGCCAGATCCTCCCTGCGCATCACGGACGGTGTACGAGAGCTGCGCGGAGCCCGCGGTCGCACTCGCGAGCGCCGCGATGTCGAATCCGTTGCCCGCCGAGTTGACGGTCGCCGATACGGCGGCCTCGGCGTCGGTGTCGACCGCGACGAGACGCACTCGGTCTGCGTCCGGGTCGACCCCGGAGAGCGGCACGCGCACCTGCGTCGTCGAGCCAGGGCTGACGCGCGCCTTCACCGCGGCGGGCTCGGGATCGCGGTTCGAGCCGTCGGGCAACACTGTCACGATCACAGAGCCCACGTCTCCTGCAGCCGGATCGCTCGCCCCGTACGCGGTGTAGCTCAGTCGATAGGTGCCCGGCTGCTTCGGTGCGAGATATCGCAGCACGTTGCCCGAAGCGAATGCGAGCTCCCCCTTCGTTCCAGACCCGACGATCTCGGGGTCGAGCAGCAGGCGCTCTCCGGGGGCCGCCACGTCGTTGTCGAGCACACGGATGTCGACGACCGAACCGGCGCGGACGGTAGCAGAGTCTGCCACCGCGATCGCACCGGTGGCGCCCGTGTCCGGAACCTGGAACACCGTGAGCTTGCCTTTCGCCCGCGCCTCTCCCTCGGCGACGGTGACATCGACGGAACCGATCCGGCCGGCACCGCCATCCGCGGTGCTGCCCGCGACGCGCACCTGCGCATGATCGATGATGTCGGCCTGCAGGTCGCCGTCGGCGATGTCGGCGCCGGCCACCGAGAGCGACCGAGAGGCGGCACCGGGGATCGCATCGAGTATCTCCACCGTCGCGTCGGTGAGCGGTCGCACGAACGCGCGCAGTGCCGGCAGCGCGAGTGGTGGTCCGGCGGGAGTGGCGGTGACGCGCAGCTGCCCGGTGACCTCGCCGCCGGTAACGGTGTCGCGCACGGTCACGGTGACGGCCGCGGTACCCGCTGCGGCCGCCTTGATCTCGACCGCGCCGCTGGCCGGCTGCGGCGCGACCTGGACGGTGCCACTCGGGTCGGTGGCGTCGAGCAGCGCGAACGAACCCGACCCGCCGGCAACCCGGTCGAGCGGTCGCACGGTCGCGGTCCGGCCCACCTGAATGGTCGTCGCCGTCGCCGTGAACTCGGGTGTCGCACTCGGGTCGACGGCGAGGGTCAGCTCCCGCTGCGCTTCTTCACCACGGCCGTCGCGCACGGTGACGCGCAGGGCGACGTCGGAGGCGCCGGCATTCGGATCCGTGTGCCGAATGCCGAGACGCCCGTCGGCGGTGACGATCGCGCGCACGGGATCCTCCGACCGCGCAGCCTCGGCCGCAGCCAGCGTCATGACATCGCCTTCTGGGTCGACCCAGCCCTCCAGAACGGGGTACACGAGGGTGCCGCCCGGGGCCAGCGACGGCACGCGCCATTCGCGCTGGCAGCCTTCCACCGGGCACCATGCGGGCGCCGTGTTGACGTCTTCGTCTGCGACGGTGAGGGTGACGGTCGCCGGCTCAGACACGAGCCCGCCGTCAGTCACCCGATAGGTGAAGGTCGCACTGCCGCTCGCGTCGGCGGCGGGCTGCACGGTGAGCGACTGCCCGTCCGGCATGAGCTGCAACGCACCGAACGACTCGGGAAGACCCTGCTCGCCGATCGATTCCGGCACAATCGTGAGCACATCGCGCTTGTTCGCATCGAAGTCGTTCAGCAGCACGGGGAGCGGGGCCGGCTCCCCCGCGCGCACTCCGAATGCGTCGTCCACAGCGGTCGGGGGCACCTGCTCGGTCACGTCTTCCACGACGACCGTGCCGCGATCCTCTTTCGGCGGATCTGAGATGGTCCACTGCGAAAGCGGGATCAGCTCGCCTCCTGGCAGCGTCCACAGCATGCCAGTGCGCATCTCATTGAGCACGCCGCGTTCACCGTTCGAGCGGATCACCGGCAGCAGGTCGCCCGATTCCCGTGCCGAATCGTCGAGCACGAGCGGCTTCTCCCCCTCGTCGGTGGTCCAGAGCGCTCCCGAGTTCTGCCCGATCCACGCCGCATAGGCGGTCTCCCCGATGTACACGGGCTGCGCCGGCGTACCGGTGGTCTCGACGACGCGCTCCGCGGCCCCCTCGGTGTCCACCGCGGTGAGGCCGCTGGTGTCGGCGATCAGCACCGTGCGGCCCTCCCGGGTGCCATCGCCACCGCTGGCCTGCAACCTCGCCGAGCCATCGAGCTCGAGGGTCGCCGCCGGGGCGCCCTCGCGCCACAGTTCACCGTTCTCGGGGTCGAGCAGCACCCAGTCCCCGCTCACCAGGGCGAGTTGGGGTGCAGGGGCGTCACCGGCTGCAGCAGGCACTTCGGCTGCACCGCCGACGAACTCCCGACGCGAGACCTCGTATTCCCGCACGGCGTCCTCGTCGCTCGAGAAGAGCGCCATTCGGCCCGAGTCGGTCACGGCGATCGCGGCGGCGCGGTACGACGAGCCGCCGTCGACGCTCTCGGCGTCGGTGTCCGCCTCCGCATCGCCGCCCGCATCGTCTGCTCCCTCGTTCACGAGAGGATCAACGCGTTCGAGCGACGTCAAGCGGGACTCGAGATCGGCGAGTGCGCGGTCATCACCGGAGAGGTCGGCGGCTGAGCCGCCCGGCCCGCCGATCGCGGTCATCGACGGGTCGGCGATGAGCTCACCGGCGTAGACGGCGCCGGATTCGGTGCGCACCGCGACGAACCGCCCGGCGCTCACCACTTCCCGCGTGCCGTCGGGCAGGCGCACCGCCGCTGCCGCGCCCTCCGATGCCGCGTCGTCGGCGGCTTCGCTGTCGGAGACCCGAGAGGCAGTCGCCCCGTCATCGTCAACGCCGGCAGCTTCGGCATCATCGGTCGCGGCATCCTGGCCTGCTCCGGCGCGGTCCCCGAGGTCTACGGGGTCTCCTGCGTCGAGCGGCCACGCGCGACCATTGCCGTGCGACAGCACGGCGGCACTCGCCCCCGACTGCAGCACGCCGCTCGGGTCGGCCACTTTGCGTACGACGTCGATCTCACCCGTGTCGGTGTTGACGCGCGCATACTGCCCGGCCTCGCGAGCCACCCACACGCCGGGCTCTGCGCGAGGGGTCTCACGGGCGTCGTACCCGTTCGCGATCACCGCAACCGTGGCGATGAGCGCGCACGAGACGACGCCGGCGATCCACCACTGCAGCCGCCGAAATCTCTCGCGCCCCTCGCTCGGCGCCGCACTCACCCGGCACCGCCGCTCATCGCCCAGATGACACTCCCGGCGCCGGCGACGACGGCGAGGGCCACTCCGGCTCCGATGAGTCCAGCGCGCCAGGGTGATGCCGGTCGATCGAGGATCAGCCCGTCGTCGTCCGTGCCTCGACGCTGCGCGAGCATCTCAGCGCGCGCCTCGGCGCGCGTCACGCGGCCGACGGTGCTCACGACGGGGCCGCGAGTGCCGGCCGGCACCGCTTCGGCGCGCGGCAGCCAGGCCTCCGCGACGATCTCGAGCGGCGTCACGTCGTAGCCGAACGTGCGCTGCAGCTGCTGCAGTGCCTCACCGAACTCCGCCATCGAGGCGTATCGCTCGTGCGGGTTCTTCCGCAGCGCCTTCGCGATGAGTTCGTCGAAGCGCTCGTAACCCTGCGCACCGGGAATCGCCTGGTACAGCGCCTTCGAAATGCGCTCGGTGAGCTTCGAACGGGAGTTCTGCGAGCGATCCGCGAGCTCGAACGGCGACCGGCCCGCGGCGAACGAGTAGAGGGTCGCGCCGAGCGACCACACCTCGGTCGCGACGCTGCCGGTGCTCTGCAATCCGACCACCTCGGGGGCCGACCAGGGGATCGACATCGCCATCTCCCCGTCGAGTTCGCGCCTGCCCAGTACCTGGGCGATGCCGAAATCGGAGAGCGCCGGGCGGCCGAGCGTCGTGAGCAGCACGTTCGAGGGCTTGATGTCGCGGTGCAGCACACCGGCTCGATGCGCCGTCTCGAGCGCCCCCGCGATGCGCACACCCGCGTCCAGCACGTCGCGGAGTCGCGCCGGCTGCCCTTTGGTGAGCGCCCCCATCGAAGCGGGGCAGAACTCCATGGCGAGATACGGGTGCCCCTCGAGCGAAATGCTCGCCTGGTAGATCGAGACCACCGAAGGGTGGCTGCTCAGGCGTGCCATGACGTCGGCCTCGCTCTCGAAGACCTCCCGCAGTTCTTCGACGGCTGCCGATCCCTTCGCAGCGCCGTTCAGCACCTTCACCGCCACGAGGCGGCGCGGCATGTCCTGCTCGTACAGGAACACCTGCGCGAAGCCGCCCGACCCCAGCGGACGCACATAGCTGAACCCCGGGATCGAGGGCGCGCCGACTGGGGCGCGCTCAGGCACGAGCCGCCCCTGCGGCAATCGGCCTGCACTGCATCGGCGCGCGTCGGTGCGCTGCAGCGGCTGGGGAGCAGTGTGTCACGTGAATATCCTAATCGAGGCGAAGCGCACGGAGGACCTTATCCACAGCGGCGGAGACACGTCAGCCCCCGACCGCTGTGCGGCCGGGGGCTGACGTGAACGGTTCTGCTTACAGACCCGAGACGTCGAGCGGGATGCCCGGGCCGAAGGTCGTCGAAACGGCGCCCTTCTGCACGTACTTGCCCTTTGCGGACGACGGCTTCAGACGCGAGATCTCGTCGAGCACCGAGTTGATGTTGTCAGCGAGCTGCTCGGCCGTGAACGATGCCTTGCCGACGATGAAGTGCACGTTGGAGTGCTTGTCGACGCGGAATTCGATCTTGCCGCCCTTGATCTCGGTCACAGCCTTGGCTGCGTCCGGGGTCACGGTGCCGGTCTTCGGGTTGGGCATGAGGCCGCGGGGGCCGAGCACCTTACCCAGACGACCGACCTTGCCCATGAGCTCGGGGGTCGAGACAGCCGAATCGAAGTCGGTGTAGCCTGCGGCCACCTTCTCGATCAGCTCGTCGCCGCCGACCTCATCGGCGCCGGCAGCGATTGCCGCCTCAGCAGCAGCGCCCACCGCGAACACGATGACGCGCGCGGTCTTGCCGGTGCCGTGGGGCAGGCTCACGGTGCCGCGAACCATCTGGTCCGCCTTGCGGGGATCCACACCGAGCTTGACGGCGACCTCGACGGTCGTGTCGGTCTTGGTGGAACCGGTCTCCTTCGCCAGGGCGACTGCCTCAGCGGGAGTGTAGAACTTGTCTGCCTGAATCTTCTCGGCAGCGGCGCGGTACGCCTTCGACTTCTGTGCCATGTCCGATGCCCCTTACTCGACCGTGATGCCCATGGAGCGAGCGGTGCCCGCAATGATCTTCGCCGCAGCGTCGATGTCGTTCGCGTTGAGATCGGCCTGCTTCTGCTCGGCGATCTGGCGAACCTGCTCTGCGGTGACCTTCGCGACCTTGACGGTGTGCGGAGTGCCGGAGCCCTTCTGCACGCCTGCCGCCTTCTTCAGCAGCTCGGCTGCCGGCGGGGTCTTGAGCACGAACGTGAACGAACGGTCCTCGTACACGGTGATCTCCACCGGAACGATGTTGCCGCGCTGGGATTCCGTTGCAGCGTTGTACGCCTTGCAGAATTCCATGATGTTGACACCGTGCTGACCGAGCGCCGGACCCACGGGAGGTGCGGGGTTGGCTGCACCGGCCGGGATCTGAAGCTTGATCAGACCGGTAACCTTCTTGACCTTAGCCATGATTGTTTCCTTTCCATCGAGCTCGCACGGCAGTGCGAGCTCTCCCGCGAGTCCGGCCGTTCCGGATGCGGTACTCGTCCGCATCGACGCACGCCAGGGGCGTTCGCAGACGCAAACCAGTCAAGTCTACCCGATGAAACAGGATCGCGCACCTGGGGGCGCGGGACGGTTGGGGGAACCACCCGGGTCACACGGTGAACTCGACCGAGTCCCAACCCGTCGCACCGTTCGGTGCGGGCGGCGCCGTTGCCGCGGTCTGCGTGTAGCCCGATCTGTCGGTCGCCCGCACGCGCGCCGTATGCCGCCCCGGGCTCGACGGCCAGGCGAGCGTCCACTGCACCCACGTGTCGTCCGAGATCGCTGAGGCCAGCGTCGCCTGCTGCCACTCGCCGCCGTCGACCTGCACTTCGACCCGGTCGATACCCGTGTGCTGCGCCCATGCCACTCCCGCGATCGCGATGGTATCGCCCGATGCGTTCGCGCCGGAGCGCGGGGTGTCGATGCGCGACGCCGTCTTGATCGGCCCCAGTTCCGACCAGCCGCGCGGGGTCCAGTACCCTTCCGCGTCGGCGAACCGCGTCACCTCTAGACGCGTGACCCATTTCGTCGCGGAGACGTATCCGTACAGGCCGGGAACGATCAGGCGCGCGGGGAACCCGTGCTCGGCCGGCAGCGGCTCGCCGTTCATCCCGACCGCGAGAAGCGCATAGCGGTCGGGGTCGGTGAGCGTCTCGAGGGGCGTGCCGGCCGTGAAGCCGTCCGGCCCGGAAGACAGCACCATATCGGGCTCTTCCCAGATGAAGGTGTAGGTCGGTCGGGCGCGTCGGTCCGCAGATAGACGTCGAGGTCTCCCGACGATGGAGGTTCCTACGCCATCCATCGGTAAGACCTCGACGTGCCCGACGCTACCCCGCCGGCCGGCTTCGGCCGCCCTGACCTAACCGCCTTCGTGGCTCATCCCAATCGGCTCTGATCGGGTCTGCTGACCCTCTCGACGAGAACGCAGCGACATCACAGCCACCCAACCCCGACCGTCCGGGAAGCCGGGGCACGTCACATGGGCTGTGCTGCGGGCGTGTCGAGTGGGTAGTCCAGGGGCGACGCAGGAGCGTCGACGCGACGTGCTGAGAGGTGGTTCCAACCGAGCGCTAGGACACAAGGTACAGGCATGGCGATAGGTCAGGAACGGCGTCGCTCCCTGCGCAGGAGGGAGCGCAGAGTCTCGGCGTTTGCGTAGCCGACCCGTAGCGCGATCTCGGCGGAGGTGAGGTCCGTGGTTGCTGAGAGGTGTCGAGCTCGTTCGGTGCGAAGCCGTTGGACGAAGCCGAGCGGAGTGAGGTTGAGCGCCGCACGGACTCGTCGTTCGAGGGTGCGCCGGCTGGTGCCGAGCGACTGCGCGACGAAGGCGACGTTGAACGGTTCGTCCAGGCGGGCGCGCACGAAGCGTTCGAACTCGACGACGATCGGGTCCTCGTGCCGGAGATGTTCGTAGGCGACGAAAGCCGCCTGCGACGGGCGCTCGTCGATGATGAGGAGCTTGGCGACATGTTGGGCCAGGTCGGGGCTGATCGATCGCACGAGTGAGAGCGCGAGGTCGATGTGGGCGAAGGCGGCGCCGGCGGTGACGAGGTTCCCGTCGACCACGACCATGGTGTCGAGATCGAGGGCGACGGTCGGATAGCGCTTCCGGAACTCCGGCCCCAGGAACCAGCTGGTCGTCGCCCGCCGATGATGCATCCGTCCTGTCTCGGCGACGGCGAACACGCCGGTGCACGCCGCGGCGATCCGGGTGGTCGCGTCGTCGAGGCGCCCGAGTGAGGCGATGACCGAACGAGCATCTCGACTCTGGAGGGCGTCGTGGGTCGCGGCGGCCGTGAGGGTTCCAAGCGCAGGGACGACGACCACGTCGAACTCTCCGGACTCCGGCAGCGGGTGGTCCACCGACAGGGTCATCGATGCCGTCGTGGTCACTCGCCGTTTCGGTCCGAGGATGGCGAGTTCGATCGGGTCGATCCGCGGGTCGACATCGCCGCGGGCTCCGTCGGCCACCCGCACGATGTCGATGATCGACGCGATAGCCGAACCGAAGCAGCCGTCGATCGCGATCAGTCCGATACGCATGACGTAAACAATAGCAATACTGCCGTATACGCCACTCCCCACCGGCCCTCGCTCGTCATACGCTGAACTCGTCCAACGAAGAACCCCGACGTCAAGGAGAACCCCTCATGTCCACACCCGCATCACTTCCGTATGCCTTCGTCGCCAAGATCGTCGCGGCCGATGGACAGCACGACGCGGTCGCCGATCTGCTCGCCGGCGCTGTCGCACTCGCCAACGAAGAAGTAGGAACGATTGTCTGGTTCGCGGTCAGGACCCACGCCGACACCTTCTGGATCTTCGACGCATTCCCCGACGAAGCCGCTCGCGACGCCCACGCCAACGGCGCCATCGTCGCAGCCCTGATGGCCAACCAGCACCTCCTCGGCGCAGCACCCGAGATCCTGGCGGCCGACGTCCTCGCGTCCAAGCTCCCGTAGTCCGCCAACGCACGAGACGATCGCGCCCCGCCGAGTCGGTCCGCAGATAGACGTCGAGGTCTCCCGACGATGGAGGTTCCTACGCCATCCATCGGAAAGACCTCGACGTGCCCGACGCTACCCCGCCGCCCGGCTTCGGCCGCCCTGACCTGACCGCCTTCGCTCGACTCGACGGCCTCGGTCTGAGCGTGATCGGGCAACGACTTGAACCGGATCGTGCGGTCCTCGCGTGCCGCGTGGTGGAACCAGATCAGTGGTGCCGACGGTGCGGCAGCGAAGGCGCCGCTCGTGACACCGTGATCCGGCGGTTGGCCCACGAGCCGCTGGGCTGGCGACCGACCGTGCTGGAAGTTGTAGTGCGCCGCTACCGCTGTGCAGACTGCGGACACGTGTGGCGCCAAGACACCAGCGCCGCGGCGGAGCCACGCGCGAAGCTCTCGCGCACCGGGCTGCGGTGGGCGCTGGAAGGGATCGTGGTCGCACACCTCACCGTCGCCCGTGTCGCCGAGGGACTCGGGGTCGCGTGGGACACCGCCAACAACGCGGTCCTGGCCGAAGGCAAGCGGCTGCTGATCAACGACCCCACGCGGTTCGAGGGCGTGAAGGTGATTGGCGTCGATGAGCACGTCTGGCGCCACACCAGGCGTGGCGACAAGTACGTCACCGTGATCATCGACCTCACCCCGGTCCGCGATGGCGCCGGCCCAGCAAGGCTGCTGGACATGGTCGAGGGCCGGTCGAAGGCGGCGTTCAAGACCTGGCTCGCCGACCGCGACGACGCCTTCCGTGACGCGGTCGAGGTGGTCGCGATGGACGGCTTCACCGGGTTCAAGACCGCCGCTGCGGAGGAGATCCCGGACGCGGTCACGGTGATGGATCCCTTCCACGTCGTGCGCCTGGCCGGTGACGCCCTCGACAGGTGCCGGCGCCGGGTCCAACTCGCGATCCACGGGCACCGTGGGTTCAGGGACGATCCGCTCTACAAGTCGCGGCGCACGCTGCACACCGGCTCGGACCTGCTCACCGACAAGCAGAGCGACAGGCTACGCGCGCTGTTCGTTGATGACGCTCACGTCGAGGTCGAGGCGACCTGGGGTGTCTACCAGCGGATGATCGCCGCCTATCGCCACGAGGACCGGCAACGCGGCCGCGAGCTCATGGAGAAGCTGATCACCGACCTCAGCGCCGGCGTCCCCAAGGTGCTCACCGAGCTCACCACCCTGGGCCGGACCCTGAAGAAGCGAGCCGCCGACGTGCTCGCCTACTTCGAACGACCCGGCACCAGCAACGGGCCGACCGAGGCACTCAACGGACGGCTCGAACACCTGCGCGGCTCCGCACTCGGGTTCCGCAACCTGACCAACTACATCGCCCGAAGCCTGCTCGAGACCGGCGGCTTCAGACCCCAACTCCTACACCCCCGATTGGGATGAGCCCCATATCGGCGTCGCGCGAGACCCCCGCGCGTTCGAGGAGCTCGCGAATCGGATACCCGAGCCACGTCGCCGTGCCGATGAGGTCGCCGCCGACGGTGTTCGACACGCACGCGATCGTGGTGATGTGCTCCTCGAGCGGGAGCGCGAGAAGCTCGTCGTAGGTGATGGTCATCGGGGTGTCGACGAGGCCGCTGATCTCGAGCCTCCAGGCGGAGGGGTCGATCCTCGGCACCTGCAGCGCGATATCGATGCGATAGAAATCCGCATTCGGAGTGATCAGCGGGCTGATTCCTGGTACATCGAGTTGCGCGCCCGCCTGGACCGCCGGGGCCGCCGTTGCCGGGGCCGGAAGCCTGATCGCCGATCGCGCCGCGAGATATGCGGCGCTGCCGGCGTTCTTCACCCGAGCACCGACGCCGACGATCAGGGCGGCCGCCGAGGTCGCGCCGACGAAGACCAGGAAGCTGCGCCTCTCGAACTTCGCACTGCGCTGCTTCGGGTGCACGACTCCGGCCGACCGATGCGGCCCCGGCTCGTCTCGCAGGGCAGCGGGCGCCGATTCGGCGTTCCGGGAGACGACTGCGGCGCGCCACGCGACAGCCTTCGGTCGGCCGCGATGCAGCACCCAGAGTCCTGCGATCGTCCCGAGCCCCGTCGGCAGCGCCCACAGCGGCGTGGCCTCCGCGCGCGTCAGAATCGCCAGCAGCGCGACGGCGGAGACCCCGATCAGGACCACCATCCCGAACCCGCGCCAGGCCACCTCCACCGCACCTGCCACGATGGCGAGCACCAGCAGCACGACGCCGAGGATGACGAACAGCGCCACCTTGTCGGCGGTGCCGAAGAGGGAGATCATGCTGTCTTTCACCCAGCTCGGCGCGAGGTCGATCGCGAGCGACCCGACGGCGAACACGGGTGACGAGCGGGGGTTCACGAACGCGGCGACGAGTTCTGCGACGCCGAGCACGGCGAGCGCCGCTGCGATTCCGAGCACAGCGCCGCCTGCCCGTGTTTCAGCTCCGCCCGTGTGCATGGGCTCACCGTAACGAGGCAACATGCAAAAAGCCCCGCCGAAGCGGGGCTTTCCTGCAGTTTGGGGGTTAGACCATCTTGGTGACCTGATCGAAGCTCAGCTCGACCGGGGTCTCGCGCTCGAAGAGCGAGACGAGCACCGTGAGCTTCCCAGCAGCGGGGTTGATCTCACTGATCGTGCCGGGCAGCCCCTCGAAGGAGCCCGACTTGATCGTGATGGTCTCGCCGACCTCGAAGTCGATCTCGACGTTGCCCTGAGCTGCGGCGTTCGCGGCGGCCTTGCCCTTCGCCGTGGCGGCGGGCTCGAGCTCGACGGTGCTCTTGAGCATCTCGAACGCTTCGTTGATGCGCAGCGGGACGGGGTTGTGAGCGTTGCCGACGAAGCCCGTGACCCCGGGGGTGTGGCGCACGACGGACCACGTGGTCTCGTTGAGATGCATGCGAACGAGCACGTAGCCCGGGATGCGCACGCGCGTCACCATCTTGCGCTGGCCGTTCTTGACCTCCATGACCTCTTCCATGGGGACCTGGATCTCGAAGATGTCGTCGACCGCGCCCATCGTCTCGCGACGGTTCCAGAGGTTCGACTTCACCTTGCGCTCATAGCCGGCGTAGGTGTGGATCACGAACCACTTCCCGGGACGGCGGCGCAGATCCTTCTTGAAGGCCTTGTAGGGATCGACGGCGGTCTCGCCGTCTTCATCGGTCTCTTCTTCCGACTCCTCGTCGACGATCGCGCTGGCGGCAGCCTCGGCCTCTTCAGCGCTATCGATGTCGAGCGCGTCCTCCACGGCAGCGTCCACATCGGGGTCCGTCGACTGCACCAGTGCGTCGAGTGCCGCGTCGAGGTCTGCCTCGGGGGTATTGTTCTCGCTCGTCATCTCTACTTGCTTTCCTTGCTCTACGGTCGGTTCGTTCGGCGGCTGATCAGCCGAGCGTCGTTCCGAATAGGAAGACCGTCACGAATCCGAACGCCTGGTCGAGTACCCACACCAACGCCATCATGATCAGCACGAAGGCGATCACGACGAGGGTGAAGTTGATGAGTTCTTTGCGGGTCGGGGTGACGACCTTCTTCAGCTCGGCGATGACCTGCTGAATGAACAGAATGATGCGGCTGAACCAGTTGCGCTTCGCGGCGCGATCGGCTTTGGCGCGCTCGACAAGGCCGCCGCTCTCCTCAACTTCGGTGCTGCTCACTCGCATGTCCTTTCCGTTGCCCCCGTTCGGCGCTTTCGCGCCGAACGGGTTTGGCAGGGCAGACAGGACTCGAACCTGCAACCTGCGGTTTTGGAGACCGCTGCGCTACCAATTGCGCCACTGCCCTATGGTGTGTTCAACCCAATCTCCCAGCCCTGGCGGCATAGGAAATTTTGGCAGAAGTCAACTACCGAGAAACACTCTACGCGATCCGCCTGGCGCTGTCGAACCGAGCGGGGTGCTCCCGGGCGCGTCGTGGCTCGGGGCTGCGACTCGCCGGACCGGCACCGCGTTGCGGCGCGGGCGGGCGATCCTCCGCATCCCGTGGGATCGCACCCGCACGGCGCCGCCCGGGGATAGGATCGAATCGTGAGCCACATCTCCCGTTTATCAAAGAAGATCTCCGCAATCGCCGAGTCGGCGACGCTCAAGGTCGATGCGAAGGCGAAAGCCCTGCAGGCCGAGGGTCGCCCCGTCATCAGTTACGCGGCAGGTGAACCAGACTTCTCCACGCCGCAGCACATCGTCGACGCGGCCCGCTCCGCACTCGATGATCCGAAGAACTTCCGGTACACCGCAGCTGCGGGCCTTCCCGATCTCAAGCGCGCGATCGCCGACAAGACCGCGCGCGACTCCGGCTGGGCGGTCGAGCCCTCCCAGGTCGTCGTCACCAACGGCGGGAAGCAGGCCGTCTACCAGGCCTTCCAAGTGCTGCTCGATCCGGGCGACGAGGTGCTGCTGCCCGCACCGTACTGGACCACCTATCCCGAGGCGATCCAGCTCGCCGACGGCGTTCCCGTGGAGGTCTTCGCAGGAGCGGAACAGCACTACAAGGTCACGGTCGAACAGCTCGAAGCGGCGCGCACCGAGCGCACGAAGGTGCTGCTCTTCGTATCGCCCTCCAACCCGACCGGCGCCGTCTACTCGCCGGAGGAGACGCGCGCGATCGGCGAGTGGGCGCAGGCCAACGGGCTGTGGATCATCGCCGATGAGATCTACCAGAACCTCACCTACGACGGCGTGCGCGCGGTCTCCATCGTCGAGGCCGTCCCCGCGCTGCAGGATCGCGCGATCCTCGTCAACGGTGTCGCGAAGACCTACGCCATGACGGGCTGGCGCCTCGGGTGGATGGTCGGCCCGGCCGACATCGTCAAGGGCGCGTCGAACCTGCAGTCGCATCTGACCTCGAACGTCAACAACATCGCGCAGCGCGCTGCGATCGCGGCGCTCACGGGTCCGCAGGAGCCGATCGAGGCCATGCGGCAGGCCTTCGATCGTCGGCGCAAGCTGATCGTCGCCGAGCTCAACGAGGTCCCCGGATTCCACTGCCCGACGCCCGAGGGTGCGTTCTACGCCTACGTCGACGTCACGTCGGCCCTCGGCAAGACCTATCGGGGCGTCACGCCCGAGACGTCGCTGGAGCTCGCGGACCTCATCCTCTCCGAAGCCGAGGTCGCTGCCGTTCCCGGCGAGGCGTTCGGCCCGAGCGGGTACCTGCGCTTCAGCTACGCACTCGGCGACGAGGCGCTCGTCGAGGGTGTCCGCCGAATTCAGGCGCTGCTGAGCGAGTAGAACGGCCGCCCGCGCGCATCTCAGCAGCCGCTAGCCGAACTGCGCGTAGTACTCGGCGGCGTCTGCCACGTCGTTGTTGTACGACGCGCTCGGGTTGTAGCCGTCGAGTGCCGCGATCCAGTGCTCGCCGACTGTGAGGTCGAGTCCCGGGTCGCACAGCAGCGCTGCAGCTGACAGAGCCGCGTCATCGATCTGGTCGATCTCGATGCGCCCGTCGCCGTTGCCGTCGCGGCCGAACACGTCCCACGTGCTCGGAATGAACTGCATCGGCCCCACCGCGCGGTCCCACTGCGCATCTCCGTCGATGGCGCCGCCGTCGGTGTCGGGGGTCGCGAGAAAATCGGTGCCATCGAGCGGCACGCCGATGATGCGTGGCGTCGTCTCGCCGCTCGGCAGCAGCCTCGCGCCGTCGATGCTGCCGTGCTCGGACTCGATCTTGCCGATGCCTGCGAGCATGTTCCAGCCGAGCCGGCAGCCCGGCTGCTCGTCTGCGAGCGTCAACGCCGCCATCGCGTATGCGCGGAGGGCTCGCTCGGGAATGTCCGCTGCGCCGGAGACCCGCTGGAGCCACGCGGCATCGGCAGCCGGCAGCGCGCTGCCCGCCGCAGTCGGGGGCGGGGCGGGCGACGGGGGCGACGAGTCGGTCACGTGCGCCGGCGACGGCCCTCCCCCGTTCCCCTGGCCCGTCCCGACGAGGACGGCCGCGCCTGCAGCGACGATGAGCGCAGCGAGAGCGACACCGCCGACGGCGTAGCGGAGAGTGCGACGGCCACGCGATTCTGCGCGGGCAGCGGCGCCGCGATCCGTGTCATCCATTGCCTCCAAGATATCGGGAATGAACCAGCATCTCGCGTGTTACATTTGTATGCAGGCGCATATAAGTGGCGTAGAAGACGAGACACACAGGAGCACATCATGGAATTCGGGATCTTCTCGGTCAGCGACGTCACCCGCGACCCGGTCTCGGGCGAGACGCCGAGCGAGGCCGCACGCATCCAGGGACTCGCGGAGATCGCCGTACACGCCGAAGAGGTGGGCTTCGACGTCTTCGCCGTCGGCGAGCATCACAACGCGCCCTTCTTCTCCTCGAGCCCGACGACGTTCCTCGCCTACATCGCGGCGATGACGAAGACGCTGAAGCTCTCCACGAGCACCACGCTCATCACCACCAACGACCCGGTACGCATCGCCGAGGAGTACGCGATGCTGCAGCACCTCGCGAAGGGCCGTATGGACCTCATGCTCGGACGCGGCAACACCGCGCCCGTGTACCCCTGGTTCGGCAAGGACATCCGCTCGGCGCTGCCCCTCGCGCTCGACAACTACAACCTCCTGCACCGTCTGTGGCGCGAGGACGTCGTCGACTACGACGGCAATTTCCGCACCCCGCTGCAGGGCTTCACGAGCACGCCGCGCCCGCTCGACGACGTGCCCCCGTTCGTGTGGCACGGCTCGATCCGCACCCCGGAGATCGCCGAGCAGGCCGCCTACTACGGTGACGGATTCTTCTCGAACCACATCTTCGCCCCCTCCGAGCACTCCCTCCGCCTCGTCCGGTTCTACCGCGAGCGCTTCGAGCACTACGGGCACGGAACGCAGAAGCAGGCAGTCGTCGGCCTCGGCGGGCAGGCCTTCATGGCGAAGAACTCGCAGGACGCGATGTCGCAGTTCCGCCCCTACTTCAACGAAGCCCCCGTGTACGGCCACGGGCCGCGGCTCGAGGACTTCGCCAGCCAGACGCCCCTGACCGTGGGCAGCCCGCAGGAGGTCATCGATAAGACGCTCGGATTCCGCGATGTCTTCGGCGACTACCAGCGTCAGATGTTCCTCATCGATCACGCAGGCCTCCCCACGAAGACCGTGCTCGAGCAGCTCGACCTCTTCGGTTCGGAGGTGCTCCCGGTGCTGCGCGCCGAGATGGCGAAGGACCGCGGCCCAGAGGTCGCAGAAGCCCCGTCTCACGCCGACCTCATCACCGCCAAGTACGGCGACGCGGCGCCGCGTCAGCCCCGCCCGAACGCGAACCGGGGGGACAATGTCACCGGGGGTTCTCCGTACCAGGATTCACCCGCGAAGCGGGGAGCGGCGTTCGGGGTCGCCTGATCCCCCGTCCGTTCGCGGAGGGGCGCTGCTGCGGCAGCACCCCTCCTCTACCCGGTCAGACCCGCAGGATGAAGGAGAACGCGAGATGGAACAGCCCACTCGTATCGATGTGCGCCTCGCGAACGAGGCTTGGGAATCGGTGATGTCGGCGCACGCGGCGCTCATGCACACCTTCGCCGCCGAGCACATGTGGTCGGAGATCAGCATGCGCGAGTACGACGTGCTCTACACGCTCTCCAAACGCGGTGAGCCCATGCGCATGTGCGATGTGCAGGGCGGCGTACTGCTCAGCCAGCCCGCGCTCTCACGCATGGTGGAGCGCCTCGCCGCGCGGGGGCTCATCGCGCGTGAGCCCGATCCCCAAGACGGCCGCGCCGTGCTGCTCAGCCTCACCCCCGAGGGGGAGCGCCTGCAGCAGCAGGTCGGGCGGGCGCACGCGAAAAGCGTCGCACGGCAGCTCGGCTCCGCTCTCACCGCCCCAGAGCTGAACGATCTGCGCCGCCTCGCCGGCAAGCTCGTCACCGGCGACGCACCCGACTGATCGTCTCTCACCCTGTCATTCCCACCGCGTTCCTTGAGGAGCACCCCATGAACACACCATTTGAAGGATCAGCCGCTCCCTCGCCAGAGGCTTCGACCGCTCACCCGCGCACCCTCGCCGTCGTGAGTGCCGGCACCAGCGACCCGTCGACCACGACGATGCTCGCGAACCGCGTCGCAGAAGCCGCAGCGAAGCTCGCAGCGCAGCGCGGCATCGAACTGCGCGTTCGCTTCGTCGATCTCCGTGCACTCGCCGAAGACGTCACGACGGCGCTCGTCACCCAGCACGTCTCCCCCGCGCTGCAGGCGGCCAGCGACGTCATGCGCGACGCCGACGCGATCGTCGCGTCGACCCCCGTGTACAAGGCCGGCGCAAGCGGGCTCTTCACCGCCTTCTTCCAGGTGCTCGACAACGACCTCCTCATCGGCACGCCCGTCGTGCTCGGAGCGACGGCCGGCAGCGCCCGGCATGCGCTCGTCGTCGACGACCAGCTGCGCGGGCTCTTCGCGTACCTCCGCACCATCACCGTGCCGACCGGCCTCTTCGCGGCTCCCGATGACTGGACGAGCCGCGACTTCGGCAAGCGGATCGAGCGCGCTGCGACGGAGCTCGTCGCCCTCGTGGACGGCGGATTCCGTGAAGCGGTGCGCGGCGAGACGTGGGGCGCCTATCAGCACTCCTACGGCAGTGCCGGGGGAACCGAGCTCGGCATCGACTTCGACAGCGACCTCATGAAGCTTGCGACGGGCGGGCGCTGAGCTCGAACGCAGCGCGTTCGGGCACCGCGCCCGGTGGCGCCACAGCGCCAGCCCACGGAGCGCAGCGCGGGGTGGGGCGCTGAGCTCGAACGCAGCGCGTACGGGCACCGCGCCCGGTGGCGCCACAGCGCCAGCCCACGGAGCGCAGCGCGGGGTGGGGCGCTGAGCTCGAACGCAGCGCGTTCGGGCACCGCGCCCGGTGGCGCCACAGCGCCAGTGCTTCGGTGAGGGATCCGGCTTCGGTGAGGCCGATCCCGGTCTCTGGGTCTCACCGAAGTGGGATCTCTCACCCGAGGCGCACGGTGCGCGCGGCGACGCGCCCGGCCCACCGCAGGTCGTGCGTCGTGACGACCACGGCACCTCCCGCGGCGGAGAAATCGCGAATCACGCGCTCCAGACGGCGCATCCCGGCAAGATCTCGCCCGAGCGTGGGCTCGTCGAGGAGGAGCACCTCGGCCCGCAGCAGCAGCGCCGATGCGATGACGAGATCTTTGCGCTGCGCCGGCGCGAGGTCGTAGGGATGCTCGCCGGCGTGCTCGGCGAGCCCGGTCCGCTCGAGCACTCGGCCGACCGCCGCTGCGCGATCCGATCGAAGCTGCGCGCGATCTCGGCGCCGGTGAGGCGGCAGCGGCACGGCGCGCTCGAGTTCGGTCTGCACCGTCGCGGACGAGAGCTGCGCTCCGGGATCCTGACCCACCCAGCCCACCCACCGCGCGCGCTGGTGCGCCGGCAGGCCGTGCAACTCGGTGCGACCGACGTGCACCTCACCCGCGATGCGCACCGTCGGGTCGGCGTCGAGCATCCCGGCGATGGCACGGAGCAACGTCGATTTTCCGGTTCCGTTCGGGCCCACGATCGTCGCCACCTCGCCGCGAGCGACGCCGCAGTCGAACGATTGGAACACGGTCGACCTCCCGCGCACCACGGTGAGGCCGTGCACGTGCAGTCCAGGCGCGTCGAGATCGCGCCCAAGGAACGCGGCCTCAGTCGACGGGGGCTCGCGCTCCTCGGAGACGCCACCAGGGCGGGCGATCCCGACCGTGCTCCAGACCCCGTGCTCGGCCAGCAGCGCATCCGTGAGCGATCCGGGGTGCGCACTGTCGACGATGCGACCGGCCCGCAGGAACTGCACGCGATCCGCAGTCTCCGCCAGTTCGTCGAGCTGGTGCCCGGCGAGCAGCACGGCGCCTCCGGATGCGCGGAAGCGTCGAAGCGCTCGCGAGAGCCGCTGCCGGGCATCGGGGTCGAGCGATAGCGCGGGTTGATCGAGCACGAGCAGTGACGGTCCGAGCGTCATGAGACTTGCGAGGGCGACGAGCTGCCGTTCGCCTCCCGAGAGCGTGTCGAGGCGCCGGCCGATCAATCGTTGCATGCCGAACATGTCGAGGGCGGCGCGGACGTCGACGGGGCGTGCACTTCCTGCGAGCCGTGCGGGCAGTCGCACCTCGTCATCGACGTAGCTCGTCATGCCCGTCAGCTGGGCCTCGGGGTCGTCGCCGAGCATCGCGACGCTGCCGCCCACGGCTCGGGAGCCCGACGTCGCCCCGCGATCGCCGAGGAGCGCGGCCGCGAGTCGGCAGAGCGTCGAGGTGCCCGCACCCTGAGGTCCGAGCACGGTGAGCATCTCGCCCGGGCCGATACTCAGATCGACGCTCGCCAGCGCGCTCGTTTCGGCGCCGTGGAACGCGAAACCCGCCCCCGTGAGCGACAGCACCGGGGTGTCAGCCACGGAGCACCCCCAGCAGCTCGGATGCCGTCGGCGCCTGCAGCACGCCGCCGAGCGCGGCGGCCACCAGCAGTATCGTCGAGATCGGCGCCCCCCACCGGAGCGCGCGCTGCAGCGCGCCGTCGGCGTGATCCTGCAACTCGGCCGGCCGCGGGGATCGCCCGAATCCCCGCTGCTCGAGGGTGTCGTGCCGCTGGTCGAGCTGGACGAGCGAAGCCGTCAGCAGGCCACCGATGATGCCGGGCATGAGGCGCACCCGCGTGCGGAGCCGGGCGGTGTTCCAGCCTCGGGCCGCTCTCGCCGAGAGCGCGTGCGACACCTGATCGCGCAGCAGGGGAATCAGGCTCAGCGCGGTCGCGCAGACGTACGCGATGCCGAGCGGCAGGCGCAGACGGATCATGCCGTCGAACGTGCGCGCCGAATCGGAGCCGAACGCGAAGAGGGCGCAGACGGCGATCATCGCCGCGACCCGCAACCAGAGCTGCAGAGCGACGGAGAGCCCTTCGACGGTGAGCGCTGCCGCACCCCAGCGCCACAGCACCTCGAGGTCGTCGCCCGGGTAGAACAGCCCCTGGATGATGCCGACCATGATGAGCATCGGCACGGCCAGAACTGCGACGGTCGCGCTCCAGCGAGCGAAGCGCACACGTGGAGAGCACGCAGCGATCGTGGCGGCCACGACGAGCAGCGCGGCCGGCACGATCGGAGACGGAATACCGTAGGTGAGCACGAGCGCGCAGGCGAGCAGCACGAGCTCGGTGGCCGGGTGCAGCAGGCTCGCACGGCGGATCCCGGGTCGCCCGTTCGCCGCACCGATCGGGTCGGGCGGGGCGCTGCCCGCGTTCACGACCGGGTCAGCGGCGAACGGGCGATCCTCCATGGTCAGCCGGAGACGCCGGTCGTCGTCGCGCGCCTGGCGGAAAGCGAGCGCATGGCGAGCGGATATCTGCTGACGATGCGCTTCGGCAGGGTGCGCAGGACGAGGAAGGCGAGCAGGAAGATGATCGCCTTGTCCGCGGTGTCGGAGGCGAGGCTCTGCACCGTGGTCGCGTTCAGCATCTCGAGCCCTGCCGCTTGCAGCGTCGCGACGATGCCGCCGGTGCCGACGCCGAGGCCTCCGCCGAACACGAAAGCTGCGACGGGAGCGCCCAGTGCGCCCCCGGGAATCCCAGCGATCGCTCCGGCGAGCACGGCCCACCATGCGGCCCGGAATGCGCCGAGCCGGGCGGCCCAGCCGGCTGCGGCGCCGATGAAGGCGGCACCGGCGGTGAACGCGATGACTGTGGGGTTGATGGTGACGCCCCAGATGAGATTGCCGAGCACGCCTGTCAGTGCCCCCGCTGCCGGGCCGGCGAGCACGCCGACGATGACAGAACCGAGCGAGTCGAGGTAGAGCGGGATGGGAGTCAGTGTGCCGACGATCTGCCCGACGGTGATGTTCAGGGCGATGGCGATCGGCATGAGCGCGAAGATGCTGCGCGGAATGAGCGGCAGCGTGCCGGCGGCGATGAGCGCTGCACCGGCGAGATAGCCGACCATGACCCAGAGGGTGGTGTTGCCGAGGTCCTGCCCGAGCGTTGCGGGCTGCGTGACGAGCACCGCGACGTAGGTGGCGATGATCACGACCGCGCCGGCGGCGGTGAGGAGGTACGCCCACTTCGGGGCGGTGGGGCGGGCTTCTCCGGGACTCATCGTGGTGATGAGCCCCTGCCCAGAGACGCTATCGCGTGCGGTCATGCTGCGGTCCTTCCATCAGGGTGTCAGTGAGGTGGTCGAGAAAGCGTGCGGCGTCGACGCGACGAATGATCTCCGCATTCGCGGGTCGGTTCCATCGACCCAACCAGTCGGCGATGGTCTCGCCGCGCGTCAGCGTTCCGGTCAGTTCCACATCGACCGGAGCGATCGCCGTCTCCGCCCAGGGAATTCTGCCAGCCGTCGCCGATCCGCGCGATTCGGCCTGCACCTCGGCCGGGTCGCGCGGGGCACCCGCACCGCGGATCGGCGGCACGGACGCTGCCGCGCTCCGCGCCCAGTGCACCGCCGTCGCCGCGACGTACGGGTCGTGGATGTGCGCGAGGTAGCCGTGGCCGTCCTCCTCGTGGAACTCGAAGTAGAACCGCAGCGCTTCCCCGATCTCGTGCAGCAGCGCACGCCATCGAGGCGACGCGCGGTGCGCGCCATCGACGATGCGGCTGAGGCGCTCGGGCGTCATCTCGACCATCTCAGTGGCCTCGATCGGCCCGATCACCGGCGGGAACGGGGCCTCACCAGCGACGTAGGCCTCGCCGAACGCGGCGAAGACACGGGCGGCGGCCTCCGGATCGTAGCTCACGTTCCATTCCGTCGTCGGGTGCGTGTTGCCGCGGTAGTTGAAGGCTCCGCCCATCACGAAGAGCCGCTTCAGCAGCCGGGGCAGCTCGGGCGCGATCTCGAGGGCGAGGGCGAGGTTCGTGGCGGGGCCGATCATCACGCCGATGAGTTCGCCTGGGCGCGCTCTCGCCGCATCGACCCAGGCCTGCGCAGCGCTGGCGTCTCGTGTGGCGCTGGTCGGCTGCGGAAGCGTCGCGTACCCCGATCCGGTATCGCCGTGGGTCACCTCCGCGTACTCCGGGTCCGCGGCGGCGTCAGACGAGGCGCGGGCGCCCGTCGCCGCTTCCGCCTCCTCACGCGCGGCCGTCGCCGTCCGCGCGAGGGGGTGCACCGCGCCGCGGAAGACCGGCAGGTCGGTGCGCCCGGCGAGGGCGAGCCAGCCGTGCGTATTGCGCACGACCTGCTCTGTCGAGACGTTGCCGCCGCTCGCGGCGATCCCGACGATCTCGACGTCGGGCTGGCACAGCAGATAGGCGATCGCTATGGCGTCGTCGATGCCCGGGTCGCAGTCGAGGAAGAGCGGGATCGCGGTTTCAGCCATGCCTCTATTGTGGCGGACGCCGCCGACACCGCCGATAACCGGGGGCGCCCGGTGCACCTCGGCTACGCGTCGCCCGACGTGATGTCTTGCGCTTCCTCCACCGGGGTCTCGTGCGGGCGACCGATGTGGGCGATGTGACGACCCGCGATCCCAAGCATGATCATGGCGATGCCGGTCGCCGCGGCGCCGAACCAGTAGGGCGCACCGGCGCCCAGGGCTTCCGAGATCGGCCCTGCGACCGCAGGCGCGACGGCGCCTCCCATGAATCGCACACCCGAGTACGTCGACGATGCCACGTTCCGGGGCAGATCCGTCGCTTCCATCACGGCCTCGGTCAGCGCAGTGTTCATGACGCCGAGCAAGAGCCCGCTGACGATGACCACCACGACGAGTCCGGTCAGCGACCCGGTGAAGCAGCCGAGCAGCACGAGGCAGACGGTGAGCCCGCTGAGCATCGAGAACAGCACGGGTCGAAGGCCGAAGCGGCGAGTCAGCGCCGGGGCCACGAGCACGGAGGTGATCGCGAGCGCGAGCCCCCAGCCGAAGAAGACGAGGCCGAGCTCGTGCGCACCGAATTCGAGCCCGAGCGAATGCGCTGCGGCCTCCATCGGGTAGGGGCTGTAGGCGAGCAGCACGAAGAATCCGAAGTTGTAGAACAGCGCGACGAGCGCGAGCGATCGCAGCGCAGGATTGCGCAACGCCTGGAAACCGGCGAGGATCGACACCCGCTCGGCGGGCGGGGCCGCGTCGGCTGGCGGTGCCGGCTTGGGCTGACGCAGCAGCACGAGGATCGCGATGAGGGCGACCCCCATCAGCGCCGCCGTGCCGAAGAACGGTCCGCGCCACGACACCGAGCCGAGCACTCCGCCGACCAACGGTCCGACCGCGAGCCCGACGCCGAGGGCTGCCTCGTAGAGCACGATCGCCTGCCGAGCGCCGCCGGAGGCCGCGCCGACGATCGCGGCCAGCGCGGTCGAGATGAAGAGCGCGTTGCCGAGGCCCCAGCCTGCGCGGAACCCGATGATGGCGTCGACCGACGCCGATGCCCCGGCGAGCGCGGCGAAGATGACGACGAGCACCAGCCCGGCGAGGAGCGTGCGCTTCACGCCGAGGCGGCTCGACACCCAGCTCGTGAAGAACATCGCGGCGCCCGTGATGAAGAGGTAGCTCGTGAAGAGCAGCATGGTCTGGCTCGGGCTCGCGCCGAGTTCGTGACTGATCGCGGGGAGGATCGGGTCGACCAGCCCGATGCCCATGAACGAAACGGCGCATGCGAAGGCGATCGCCCACACCGCGGTGGGCTGGCGCAGGATCGATGTCTTCTGGGCGGGTGACGATACGGGTGTGGACTCGGTGCCCGGTCGTGATTCAGCGGTGGTGGACGTGATCTGCTCCTGGTGGTCTGGCGCGCTCGGCGCGCGGTTCATGCGGTGATCGGGACGGGAGACGGGTTAGCCCGGGCGGGCGTCGATGCCGTCGCCGATCTGCTGCATGAGCTCCGCGGCGCGCGCGAGCGTGGCCCGGTCGAAGTCGGACAGCGCGTCGAGGTGCGGGCGCACCCGTGCTGCGGCGGCCGCCCGGTACTCCTCGAGGGCTTCCACTCCAGCGGGCGTGACGGAGACGAGCGTGGCGCGCCCGTCGGCGGGGTCGGGGGCACGGCTCACCCATCCCTCGCCTTCCAGGCGCTGCACGAGACCCGTCATCGAGGGCTGCGCAACGTGCTGCTGATGCGCGAGGGCGCTGACGCGCATGGGGCCCGCCTGCTCGAGCTCGGCGAGCACGCGCCACGCGATGAGCGAGAAGCCGCCGCCGGCGACGCGGCCGGCCACGCGGGCGAATCGCCCGGTGACGCGGGTGAGATCGAGAGCAAGCGCATCGGCACCTGAACCATTCTCGGAAAGTTTCTCACTCACGAGAGAGACAGTAGCACGTATTACATCGGACTGCGATGCATGTGTATGTGCGCCGCCCCGGTGAGACCATCCAGCACGAAGTTCACTCACCGAAGCCGAATCACTCACCGAAGCCGAATCACTCACCGAAGCCGGCGGCATTCGCGCCTCGAGCCGCTACCCCCGGTCGATCACCACCACTTTCTGATTCGAGAACTCCCGGAGCCCCTGCGCGCCCAGCTCGCGCCCGAACCCGGAGCGCTTCACCCCGCCGAACGGCAGCGCGGGGCTGCCGCCCTTCAGGCGATTGATCGATACCATGCCGGCGACGATCTCGGTCGCGCACCGCTCGGCCGCCTCCGACGTATCCGCGAACACCGTCGCACCCAGGCCGTAGGGCGAATCGTTGGCCAGCTCGATCGCCTCGTCGATCGTGTCGGCGCCGACGATCATCGCGACGGGGCCGAACAGCTCCTCATGCCAGACCGGCAGCTCGCGGAGCGGCTCGAGCAGCACGACGGGAGCGAAGCGGCGCGGATCCTCGTCGTCGCGCTCGAACGACCCCCGCACCTCGGCACCCTGCTGCTGCGCCGCTCGCACCGCGCCGCGCAACTCGTCAGCGGCCGTCTCGTTCGACAACGGACCGAGACGGGTCTCGCCGTCCAATGGATCCCCGGGGAGCGCGGAGAAGAACTCCGCGGTGAAGTCATCGACGAACTGGTCGAGCAGATCGCGTCGCACGATGATCCGCTTGGGCGAGACGCACGTCTGCCCGGCGTTCGAGAGCCGCATCGTCGCGGCGAGCCTCGCGAGTTCGCGTGCGCGCGACGCATCGAACACGATGAACGGGTCGCTGCCGCCGAGCTCGAGGACGACCTTCGTCAATGCGGCTCCCGCCGCCTCCGCGATCGCTGCACCCGCACGTTCTCCGCCGGTGAACGAGACGCCGGAGACGAGCGGATGCGCGATCGCCGCGAACACCTCCGCATGCGTGAACCCGGTGTCGCGCACCAGACCGCGCGGGGCCCCGGCATCGATGAAGAGCGCCTCGACCAGCGCCGCGCTCCCCCCGCAGATCGATGCGTGCTTGAACGCGACGGCGTTCCCGAGCAGCAGGTTCGGCGCGATGCACCGGATCAACTGGTAGTGCGGGTAGTTCCACGGCATGACCCCGAGCACGACGCCGATCGCCTGCAGTCGCACCTCTGCCTGGTTCCCGTCTTCGTGCGCGATGAGGTCGGGTGCGAGCAGGTCGGCGGCGTTGTCCGCGTAGTACGAGAGGATCGCGATGCACGATCGCACCTCCGCGAGACCCTGCGCGATCGGCTTTCCCATATCGAGCGCCATCTGCTCGGCGAGGGCGTCGGCGCGCTCCTCGTAGAGCGTCGCCGCGCGCGCCAGCACCTGCGCTCGCGCGGCGACGCTCTGCCGGTGCCAGTCGGCGAAGGCTGCATGAGCGGCGCCGAGCACGTGCTCGACCGACGCGTCGACGGCGTTCATCCGCGCACCCCCGACGGCTGCTCGCGACCACCGGTCGGCAGCGCGGCACCGGTCGGGACGGGCGGCAGCTGCACCCAGAGCAGGGTCGATCCGTCGGCGGCGAGCGCGCGTCGAAGGGCCGGTCCGAAGTCGGCGAGATCGCTGATCGCGCTCGCTTCGATGCCGTGCGCGCGTGCGAGCAACGCGTAGTCGGGATTCGTGAGCGACGTCCCTGCCGGACGACCGGGGAAGTGCCGCTCCTGGTGCGAGTGGATCGTGCCGAAGCCTGCGTTGTCGAAGACGATGATGATCGCCCGCCCACCCGTCGCCTGGAGTGTGGCGAGTTCCTGACCGTTCATGCCGAAGCACCCGTCTCCCGCCAGCGCGACCACGGTGCGGCCGGGGTGCACGTGCGAGGCCGCGACGGCGGCCGGAACGCCCATCCCCATCGCCCCGTTCCTGGGCCCGATGAAGGTGCGCGGGTGCTGGTGGTGCAGGTATCGGAGCGCGCCGATGACGTAATTGCCCGCGCCGACCGTGATGATGGCGTCTTCGGGGAGTTGGCGCTGCATCTCCCCGAAGACGGATCCGCGCCACTCGTCCTCCCCGGTGCGCTCGGCCGCCGGAGTGCTCCATTCGAGATAGGCGGCCCGTTCGCGCTGCAGGCGATCGATCCGCGCCGGAGTCGCCGCGCGCACCGACGTCAGCGCTCGCAGCCAGTCCTGAGGGTCGGCGACGTACTGCAGTGAGACCTGGCCCTCGTGTCCGAGCAGGTCGGCGTCCGGGCTCACCACGATCGTGCAGCTCTCGTCGCCTCCGAGCGTGTACTCGTCCGAGAGCACATCCCGGCGCACCGTGCCCAGGTAGCACACGAGGTCTGCCGACCCGTAGGCTTCCGCCGCTCCGGCGTTGCGGCCGAAGCCGAGGCTGCCCACCCACGCTGGGGACTCGTGCGGAAACGCGTCGTGAGCGCGGAAGTCGGAGACGACCGGAATGCCCGCCTGCTCGGCGACGCGGCGCAGAAGCGCCGCCGCTTCGGCGTTCCAGCCGTCACCGCCGACGACGAACACGGGGCGCTCGGCGGCATCGATCGCACCGGCCGCTGCGCTGACCGACGCCGCGGTGAGCGCGAGCGGCGGCCGCTCGGTCCGCGGTACCGGGACCACGCCTGGGGCGCGCTGCACGAGCACCTCCTCCGGCAGTCCGACCACCACGGGGCCGGGTCGGCCGGACTCGGCGATCTCGAAGGCCCGCGCCACGCGTTCGGCCGCGCTCGCGGGATGATCCAGGATGAACACGGCCTTCGCGGTGCTCCCGAACCAGGCTTTGAGGTCGAACTCCTGGAACGATTCGAGGTCGCGCACATGGGTCGAGATCAGCCCGACGAAGACGACGAGCGGGGTGCAGTCCTGATAGGCGGTGTGGATCGCGATCGACGCGTTGGCGGCGCCCGGCCCGCGCGTCACCGCGACGACGCCCGCCCGGCCCGTGAGCCGGGCCTCTGCAACGGCCATGAACCCGGCCCCGCCCTCGTGGCGAGCGGTGATCAGGTCGATGGGCGAGTCCCGCAGGGCGTCGAGGAGCCCGAGAAAGCTCTCCCCCGGCACCTGATAGACGCGGGGCACCCCGCGACGTTCGAGCTGCGTGACAATGGTGTTCGCGACGAGGTCGGACATGCGCACCTTTTCGATGTGTGGGTTGCGGAAGAGGGATGCGCGCCGGTCACGCGCATCCCCGCATTACTCGGCCGTGTATTCCTTCGCTTCTTGTCGGATCGCCTCGGGATCGAAGTCGTTGATCTGATCCGTCAGGTCGTGGTTGAACAGCGTGGCGACGTCGTAGTCGGCAGCCTCGCCCTCGATCACGCCGTACTCGGTCAGGAGATCGACCATCTGCTGCAGGTCCTCGTCGGTCTGCAACCCGTACTGGCCCGAGTTGCCCTGACCGCCGGTCAGTTCGAGACGCGTCGAGAGCTGCCGCACCGCGAGCGCGAGCTGCTCCTCGTCAGTGCCCTCGGTCGGCTTCGCGGAGGGGTAGCGCTCCCAGTGCAGCTTGATCGAAGCCTCAGGGTTCTCCTCGGCGAAGACCGCGCCCTTGTAGAACGCGCGCCAGATCCCCGCGATCATCTCCGGGTCGTTCTCCACGGCCTCGGTGGAGCAGACGAACGTGGATGTGCCGTTGAGGTCGTTCATCACGGAGTCGAGATTGACGAGCTCTTCATCGAGCAGCGACTCGACGACGAGGTTCGGGCTGTCCCACGCCGAGTACGCGTCGATCTCGCCCTGCTGGAACGCGAGCGCTGTCTGCGCGCCGAACCCTACGGGCAGAAACTGGTCCTTCGACGCGCTCACACCGGCGGCTTCCATGCCGCCGATCGCGTAGTTGATGCCCGTCGCCGTCGCCGAGTTGCTGCCGATCGTCTTGCCCTCGAGATCGGCGACCGACGTGAATCCCTTCGACTTCGGTGCGACCACTCGGAACATGTTGCCCGCCGTCGATCCGACGATGGTGATCGACGGATCGCCGGCCACCGTGGGAAGCGCCGTGGCGACGGACGCGTACGTGCATACCGAGTTGCCCGCGACGACGGACTGCACACCCGAGAGCGCGGTCTCGACGGGCTGCATCGTGACGTCGAGTCCCTCGTCTGCGAAGTAGCCGAGATCGATCGGCACGGTCGCGTAGCTCGCGGTCGCGGCCGAGAGCGTCTGGTCGGTGACGGCGAAGGTGATCGGCGTCAGGTCCGCCGCGCCCTCGGTTGATGCGCCGCCCTCCGACGATGCGCAACCGGAGAGCGCGAGGGCTGCGACCGCCGCGAACGCCGCGGCTCCGGTGATCCTGTGTTGCTTCATGCTGGTGTTCTCCTCTATGAGATGGCTACATTGCCTGTGGATCGAAGTGGTGCAGAGTGCCAGCGCTTATCGCTGGTACTTGCGCAGAAGGAAGTTGAGCGCCGCCATGGTGAGCCAGATCGCGACGCCGAAGCATCCGAGCACGAAGAGCAGCGCGAACGTCGTGCCGACCGAGCCGGTCTGCACGGCCGCCTGAATCGCGAATCCCATTCCTTCGCGCGCGGAGACGAACTCGGCGACGATCGTGCCGATGAGCGCGAGCACCGCGGCGCTGTTGAGCGCCGGGAGCAGGTAGCTGATCGCATTCGGGATGCGCAGTTTGCGGATCACCTGCCACTTCGACGCTCCCACCGACCGGAAGAGGTTCACCTGGTCGCCGTTGATGTTCGTCATGCCGACCAGCGCATTCACGAGAATCGGGAAGAAGGCCATGAGCGCGGCGAGGATCACCTTCGGTGTCGTGCCGTATCCGAAGCCCGCGATGATCAGCGGGGCGATCGCGACCTTCGGGAACGTCTGGATGATGATGAGCATCGGGTAGACGGCTTTGCGCAACGACTCGGAGAAGACGAAGAGAAAGCTGATCAGCAGCGCGAGGACGATGGCGATCGTCAGTCCGAGGATCGTGATCTGCGCCGTCGCCGCGAGGTTCGTCCAGATCGTGCCGTCCGAGAACATGCGCGCGAGGGCCTCTCCGACCGCCTCCGGCGGAGCCAGCAGCAGGGGTGACACCCAGCCGCGTTCGGTGCTCAGATTCCAGAGCCAGAAGCCGCCCCCGAAGATCACGAGCACGATGATCACCGCGCGCACGTTCGTCGAGGCGAGGGCGCTCCGCAGGGTCGCCTCGCGGCCGGTCGTCTTGCGCACCTCGTCGCCCGAGAGCACGGGCATCAGTTCCGTCTTCGTCGCACTCATGACTTGCCACCTGCTTCTGCATCGTTCGCCGGTCCGCCGGCCGCCTTCGCGGCTTCGAGGCTCACGCGGCCCCGCCTGACGAGTTCGTTGAATTCGGGAGAGGTCCTCGTTCGCGCGGAGCGCGGCCTCGGGAGGTCGACGTCGATGACGTCGACGATGCGACCGGGGCGGGCAGACATCACGACGATCCGGTCGGAGAGGAACACCGCCTCCGAGATGCTGTGCGTGACGAAGATCACGGTCTTCGGTTCGGCTCCCCAGAGCCGGAGCAGCTCTTCGTTGAGGTCTTCCCGTGTGAACTCGTCGAGCGCGCCGAACGGCTCGTCCATGAGCAGCAGCTCGGGGCGGGTGATCAGCGATCGCGCGATCGCGGCGCGCTGCTCCATCCCTCCCGAGAGCTCGCGGGGGTAGTGCGACGCGAAATCCTGGAGCCCCATCATCTCGATCAGTTCCGACGCGTACGCCCGGTCGGCCTTCGTCGGCCGTCCGCCCCGGATCTCGATCGGCAGCAGAATGTTGTCGGTCACATTCCGCCAGGACAGCAGGGTCGGCTTCTGGAATGCGACACTCGCCGTCGGGAGGGTGCCCGAGACGACCTCTCCGCCGACGCGCACCTCACCGCTCGACGGGGAGTCGAGACCGGCGATGAGCTTCAGCAGCGTCGACTTGCCGCATCCGCTCGGCCCGATGAGCGAGACGAACTCGCCCTGCTCGAACTCGGCGCTGGTCTCGGAGAGCGCATGGATCTCGAGGCGCTTCCGTCGGAAGATCTTCGATACGCCCTCGACGCTCACTCCCCCCAGTCGCGTCCGCTCTGCTAGTGACGCACTCATGCGACCCCTCCCATCTGCTTCTCCCGGACGTCATCGATGACCCGGGTGTAGAAATTCATCCAGTTGCCTCCGAGCACGAGTTCGCGCTCCTCCCGGCCGAGCCCGCGTGCTTCGAGGGCGGCTCCGAGACGGCCGAAATCCTGCGGGCCGCTGAACCAGTCAGGGCGCTCGGACGGCGCCACCCCCGGCGGCGGCGATGCTCCCAGTTGCGGCTGACGGCTCCAGCGGCCGCGGCGCATCCATTCCCGGTACTCGTCGGTGCCGCGCTGGTTCGCATCGGTCCCGATGCCGACGGCGGTGAGTCCGAGCAGATCGATGGAACGCGCCACCATCTCGGACCACAGCTCCGGAGTCGCGATCCGGCCCCGCGTGAGGTTGTGGTAGGTCGTGAGACCGATGACCCCGCCGCGTTCGACGAGCGGCCGGAGCACTTCGAGCGGCTTGTTGCGCGGGTGCTCCACGAGCTCGAAGATGTTCGCGTGCGTCACGGCGACCGGCACGCTCGAAGCGTGCACGGCGTCGAGCGAGGTGCGGTTGCCGACGTGCGAGAGGTCGATGACCATTCCGGTTCGGTTCATCTCGCCGACGACCTCCGCACCGAAGCGGCTGAGGCCCGAGTCGTGCGGGTCGTAGCAGCTCCCCCCGATGTCGTTCTGGATGTTGTAGGTCAGCTGCGCGACACGCACACCCACGTCGGCGAACACCTCGACGAACCCGAGGCGCCCCTGCAGGAAGGAGCTGTTCTGGAATCCGAGGACGATGCCGAGACGCCCCGCGGCCCTGGCCTCGCGCATGTCCGCTGCACTCGCGACGATCTGCGCGATGTCGCTGTTCGCATCGGCCAGCTCGCGCCAGGAGACGACCGCATCGAGGGATTCGATGGCGTCCTCCCAGAATCCGCAGGTCACGGTGACCGCGTCGACACCGCCCGCCCGGATCTCTTCGATGCCCCGGCGGTCGAGCCGGGAGCAGATCAAACTATCGACATTCATGGTTCCCCCCGGGGTTCAGACCGAATAGTGGAGGAGCGTTTCGCTCACTCCGGTGTGCGTGCGCGAAAGCTCGGACTCGACGCTCAGCGCGAAGTTGGACGGCTGGTAGATGCGCCACCACTGCTCGCCCGAGACCTCGACGCCGTCGCGCAGAAGCTGGACGACGTCGGCGTCGCGGTCGGCGTCGCAGCGCTCGATCGAGACGCGAAGGGTGCCTGCGTCATGGTCGGCCTGCGAGGTCAGCGCGTACCCGTGATAGCGCGCTCGCACGTCGAGCCCGGCATACCCGATCACCGATGCGAGGCCCGTCACGACGAAGGGCTTCGCCGGATCGTCGGCGGCCGAGGCGAGGAGCGCATTCACGATCACGTCCCCGGCGAGCAGCAGGCTCTCACCGCCGGCGTCGATGCCGTCCGGGGTGAGACGAGCGCTCAGCCAGGAGCGCCCCGGTTCACGAGCCGCGATGGCGCGTTCGAATTCGTCGACCCCAGCAGCGCCGGTGACCGCGATCGTTTCGAGCACGAAATCGCGCACGCCGGGCCACATCCCCTGCGGGCAGTCGAGCGCCATGATCAGTCGCTCGACGATCAGCGAGAGCTCGCGGCGAGACATTCGGATGCGCGCCGGAATGTGGTCCGTGTTCGGGAGGGTATCCGGATCGTCGTGAGCGAAGGCCGAGAGAACACTTCGTTGTTGTACTTCGAGAGCCACTGCTGCCATTCTCCTTATTCGCTGCTCCGCTACGCGGCGAGGTCGTTGTTGATGCGCTTCGCAGCGCGCTGCATCGTCGTGATGAGGGTGTCGTCTGGCAGGATCCCCTGCTCCGTGATCACGCTCAGCGCCCCGACGCACGCACCGCCCTTCATGATGGGAACCGCTACGGCGGTGATGAGATCGCCGAGCCACTCGGAGTGCACGATCGCGTACCCCTGTCGTCTGACGCGCTCGTACACCGAATCGTCGAGCACTTCCGCCTCGCGGGCGACCGCCCGGTAGACGTCGTCCGAGAATCCGAGCAGCACCTGGCCGGAGGCGGACGACCTCGGGGAGACCCTGGCCTCGTACCCGCGCCTGATGAACTTCGCGCGGACCGGTTCGACGCGCTCGACGATCACCGGGCTGCTCTGCTCCATCACGGCGAATGAGACGGGGGCGCCGAGCTCGGCGACCGCCTCCTGCATGACGGGCAGCAGCACCGGCCTCAGCTCCTTCGCCGGGTTCACCTTCGTCGCGAGCTCGGCCACGTGCAGGCTCAGATGGTACATGGCGCTCTCATCTTGAAACGCCCATCCCGCCGCGACGGCCGTCTGCAGATACTGATGCGCGGCGGCGCGCGCCCACCCCATCCGCTCGGCGAAGACGGAGACCGTGGTCCCGTCCTCCGATTTGGAGAGCATGTCGATCGCGGCGAGCATCTTCATCCCCGTCTGCAGCACCGGAGTGCCGGCCTTCTGGCGTCCCTGCGTCTCGCCGGCCTCCGCGTTCATGCGCTGACCGCCCAACGCCAGTCACGTGCCTCGAGACCGAGATCTCTGCTGAAGTGGGCGTTCTCGAAGATCAGACCGCGGAGATTGCGCTGGTGCACGTCGCGGGTCTTATCGAGTCCGTAGCAGAACGCGTTGAAGAGCCGGATGATGTAGGCGGGCACGAATCGGTCGTCGCGCACGTCCATGTGCGGCGTCGCATAGGGCAGGTCGGCCGTCGCCTGCACGTAGCCGACGATCTGGCCGAGCTGCGGATGCCTCGCGAGGAATCGCCCGATCCGCTCGCTCGGTGCCGCGTCGCTCAGCGCGTGCTGCAACTCGCGAACGCCGCCGATCAGGTCGATCGCAAGATCGTTCGTGCGGTCGGGCACCTCCGCGACCGGGCCGCTGCGCGGTTCCTCCGAGTTGCGGGATTTGTACCAGATGCGGGAGCGATCCTCGTGCGGAGCGACCGCGAACTCCGAGACCCACGCGTAGCCGCGCGATATCTGCGCGGAGAGGTCGGCGACGGTGGCCGTCGGGTCGGCTTGCTTGCGCTCGTCGACGATGAGCGCGCGGGTCGCCTCGATCACCTGCTCGACGGGTGCGAGCTCGAGGAGGAGGGAATGGAACATCTCCTGCGCGTCCGGGGTCACGGTGGTCGGAATCGACCGCGACACTTCGCCGAGTGTCATGGCGATTCCGGCGGCGTGCGCGCCCTCCGCTTTGCGCAGCATGCGTCGGATGAGGGCGAGATCGACCGCGACCGCCTCTCCCGACGGGAAGACGCCGTAGTCCGTGCGATCCTGCTCTTTGAAGGTGATCGCCTCGCGCAGCAGCTCGTCGACTCGTGCGAAGACGTCCGGGGTGATGCGCTGCTCGAGCACGTCGGCCAGCAGGCCCTCGTAGCCGCTGATCCACGCATTCACCAGCTGCGGACGATTCATCGTGAGGAGGACGAGCCCGAGCGCCGAACCGTTGCCGACCGCGAGGCTTCCCCGCGTCGTGACGTCCGCTTCGACGGACTCCGCACTGCGGGCGCGGGCGATGAGGTTCACCAGGTCGAGGGAGATCTCGCGCATCATGTACGCGGTGAAGAGCTGCGCGGAGTACGGGATCGCCAGCGGGTGCTCGGGGCCGTAGTTCTGGAAGTCCTTCGTGCCGAAGGTGCCGTTGCCGTCGAGTCCGGTGTTGCGCAGCAGGTACCCGACCTCGGCGATGCGGTCGACGTCGGGCTGCTGCCCCGCCGCCAGTGCTTCGACGACGTGATCGAATACGCGGATGCTGCGGTTGGCGCGGAACCAGACGAGTGTCTCGGGTGTCGCCCGCCCGGCGTAGAGCCGCGGAATCGCCGTGCGGGTGTCCTCCAGCTCGGCGTCGCTCACCTCTCCGTCGATGAGCGCTCCGACGATGTCCCAGCTCGAGCCGATGATGCGCGGGCTCCGGTCCACCATCTGGGGCTCTTCCGAGAACGCCACGACGTGCATCACGTGACCATCGGCTTCGATGCGGTAGAGCACGCGGCCGGAGCCGACGCGATCGATGTCGGCCGAGACGAGCTCGATGCGCCAGTGCTCCCGGATCATCTTCGCGTACAGACTGCGCGCCGCGCTCAGGCGGCCCGGCTGCAGCGCCCCCAGGCGGCGCGGGTTCATGACGATCTCGGCTGCGCGGCCACGGGTCTCGACCTGACGGTTCTTCATGCACTTCCTCGGGCTCGGTGGCTGCTGTCTTGTATTAACAGACGCCATCTTGTTCTGCAATACGGGCGATGCTAGCATGCGATGCATCCGATGCCAAGAAGAACAGGGAGAAGCCGACGATGCACGCCACCGCAGCAGCTCATGCGGTGCTCGCGCGCCTGCTCGATGCGATCACCTCGCACGCACCAGAGCTCGGCTCCCGTGCACGGATCGCCGCACGCATCGAGGAGCTCGGAGACGAGTCGCCGATCACGTCGGCGCCCGCCAGTCTCGTGGTCGAAGCGCGCTGCGCCGCAGAGGTCCAGACGGCGGTCGCCCTCGCCGCCCGGCACGGTCTTCCCGTGGTGCCGCGGGGCGGCAGAACCGGGCTCGTCGGCGGCGCCGTCCCGGTCGTGCCATCCCTCGTGATCGACGTCTCCGGCATCCGCTCCATCCACGAACTCGACATCGCCGGCCGCTACGCGCACCTCGGTCCGGGGCTCACCGTTGCAGAAGTCGGCGAGATGCTCGCACCGCACGGCATGTTCTACCCTCCCGACCCAGCAAGCGTCTCCCGGGCGACACTCGGGGGCACGGTGGCGACCAATGCGGGCGGCTTGCGGTGCGTGAAGTACGGGGTGACCGAGCGGTGGATCCGCTCACTCGACGTCGTGCTCGCAGACGGGCGGCTCGTCACTGTCGGGCATCGCGTCATCAAGGACGTCACCGGCCTGGACCTCACGCACCTCATGATCGGATCGGAGGGCACGCTCGGCGTCATCGTCGGCGTCGGCATCACCTTCTGCCCGATCCCCGTCGAATCCCGCCTCGCGCTCGCAGCCCTCGGCTCGGCGAATGAAGCGATCGCCCTCGCGGGCCGCGTGCTCGACACCCTGACGCCGAGCATGTGCGAGCTGCTCGACGCGGGCGCGCTCCTGGCGCGAGACACCGGGCCCCTCTCGCCGCTGCTCGGCCCGGTCTCGGAGTGGGGCGCCGACCCGACGCTGCTCATGATCGAGGTGGACGGCTCGGCCGTCGAAACGGAGCACGCAGCGCTCCTGGACCTGCTCGCAGCCGCCGGCGCACGCACGCACACGGTGTCGCCGGACGATCTCGACGGCGTGCTCTCGGTGCGCCGCGGAGGATCAGCCGTGCGTTCCGCAGGCACCCCTCCGACGGCCGAGGCGCTCGTCAGCGCATCGGGCGCTCGGCCCGTTCTGCCGCAGGACGTCTCCGTGCCGCTCCCCCGCCTGGCGGAAGCCGTGGCCGGCATCCGCTCGATCGCCTCGGGGTTCGAACGCACCGGCAGCAGGATCGCAGCCCACCTCGGAGACGGGAACCTGCACGTACTGCTCGTCGACGAAGTCGGCGACGCGGATCACGACGAGGCGCGCGAGCGATTGCAGACGGCGATGGCGGCGATCGTCGACACGGTGCTGTCGCTCGGCGGCACCGTCTCCGGCGAGCACGGCATCGGCTCGCTGAAGCGCGCGTACGCAGCGCTCGACCTCGGCGAGGACGTCATGGAGATGCACCGCAGCATCAAACTGGCACTCGATCCGCACTCGCTCATGAATCCCGGAACCGCGTTCTGACATCCCACCAGCAAGGAGCATCGTGACCACAGCAGCAGCACCTCTCATCCGCATTCCCGAAGACACGGGGGCGGCGCTCTCCGCTCAAACGACGGTCATCGGGGATCTCGCCTTCACCACCGCGATTCCCGTCGACGCGAACGGGGAGGTCACCGGGGACATCGACGCGCAGAGCCGGCGCGTACTCGCGCGCCTCGAGGCCAAGCTCGCCGCGGTCGGATCCGGGCTCGACCGCATCGCCCACCTCACCATCCACCTGTGCGACATCTCGGCGAACCGCGATGCGTTCAACGCCGTCTACCGAGAGATGATGCCGGAGGGCACCCGCCCGGTGCGCTGCCTCGTGGGGGTCGCCGCGCTCGCACGGCCGGAGATGCTCGTCGAGGTCACCGCGATCGCGGCAGCGCGGGCTCGCTGAGCAGCCCGGCGCCAGGAGGGCCCGCACGCAGCAGCGCCCGCCGCCCCGGCCGGGGCGGCGGGCGCTGCTGTTTCGAATTACTCGCCGACGTACCCGTCGGCCACGTTCAGCGCCTCGTCGATGATGTCGAGACCCTTCACGAGATCTTCCTCCGAGATGATCAGCGGAGGAGCCACCTGCAGTCGGTTGCCCGCCGCGAACGGCCAGAGACCTGCCTGCTTGCACGCCGCGACCACCGCGTTGAACGGAGCGGCAGCCTCACCCGCCGCGTTGAACGGGATGAGCGGTTCGCGGGTGTCGGGATCCTTCACCAGCTCGATCGCCCAGAACAGCCCGGTGCCGCGCACTTCGCCGACCGAGGGATGCTTCTCCGCGATCTCGCGCAGGCGGGGCCCGACGACGCGCTCTCCGAGGTCGCGCACGCGCTCGAGAATGCCCTCCTCCTCGAAGATGTCGAAGGTCGCAACGCCGGCAGCCGCGCCCAGCGGGTGTCCGCTGTAGGTGAGCCCGCCGGGGAACGGCTTCTGGTCGAAGGTCTGGTGCACGGCCTCCGAGATGACGACGCCGCCCAGCGGCACGTAGCCCGAGTTCACGCCCTTCGCGAAGGTCACGAGGTCGGGGTGCACGTCGAACGCCTGGAAGGCGAACCAGTGGCCCGTGCGACCGAAACCGGCCATGACCTCATCGGCGATGAGCAGGATGCCGAACTCGTCGCAGAGGGCGCGCACGCCCGCGAGGTAGCCGGGCGTCGGGATGAGGATGCCGTTCGTGCCGGTCACGCTCTCGAGGATGATCGCCGCGATGGTCGCGGGCCCCTCGAGCTCGATCGTCGCACGCAGGTGCGCGAGCGCCCGCTCCGTCTCCTGCTCCGGCGTCTCCGAGTAGAAGACCGAGCGGTAGGGGTAGGGCCCGTGGAAGTGGACGACGCCGGCGTCGAGCGTGCCGTTCGCCCAGCGGCGCGGCTCGCCCGTCAGCGTGATCGCCGTCGACGTCGACCCGTGGTACGACCGGTACCGGGCGAGCACCTTCTGGCGCCCCGTGTGGTGGCGGGCCATGCGCACTGCGTACTCCACAGCATCAGCGCCGCCGTTGGTGAAGAACACCGACCGGGCGCCCTCGAAGGAGTGCTCGACGATGCGCTTGGCGAGCTCGCCGCGCACGTCGTTCGCCATGGCGGGCTGGATGGTCGCGAGGCGGCCGGCCTGATCCTGGATCGCCTTGACGAGCCCCGGGTGCTGGTGGCCGAGGTTCAGGTTGACGAGCTGCGACGAGAAGTCGAGGTATTCGGTGCCGTCGTAGTCCCAGAACCGCACGCCCTCGCCCTTCGCGATCGGCAGCGGGTTGATCGCGCCCTGCGCCGACCACGAGTGGAAGACGTACTGGCGATCGTTCTCGCGCACCTCGCGCTGCGCCTCGGTGTCGCCGAAGCTCTGCTCGGCGCCGTTGAGGTCGATGTAGTCGCTCATGAAGAACCGCTCCTTAGTGGTTGCTCGGGAAGCCGAGGTCGATCTTCGACTGGTCGGGGTTCGGCCAGCGCGTGGTGACGACCTTCGAGCGCGTGTAGAAGTTGATCGACTCGGGGCCGTAGATGTGCGAGTCGCCGAAGAGCGAGTCCTTCCAGCCGCCGAAGGAGAAGGCGCCGACGGGCACCGGAATCGGCACGTTGATGCCGACCATGCCGGCCTCGACCTCGAACTCGAACTGACGAGCGGCACCGCCGTCGCGGGTGAAGATCGCGGTGCCGTTGCCGAACTGGTGCGAGTTGATGAGCTCGAGGCCCTCCGCGTAGCTGTCGACGCGCACGATGGCGAGCACCGGCCCGAAGATCTCCTCCAGGTACACCTTGCTGTCGGTCTTGACGTGGTCGATCAGCGAGACGCCGGTGAAGAATCCGTCGCCCTCGAACTGCGCCTGACGGCCGTCGACGACGACGGTCGCCCCCTCGGCCTCTGCTCCGGCGACGTATCCCTCGACGCGCTCCTTGGCCTCGCGGGTGATGAGGGGTCCCATTTCAGATGCGGGATCCGTGCCGTTGCCGATCGTGAGGTTCGCGATGCGGCTGGTGAGCTCGGGGATGAGGCGATCCGCCACGTCGCCGACCGCGACGACGACCGAGACCGCCATGCAGCGCTCGCCGGCGGAACCGTACGCCGCGGAGATCGCGGCGTCTGCGGTGACGTTGATGTCCGCGTCGGGCATGACGAGCATGTGGTTCTTCGCACCGCCCAGCGCCTGCACGCGCTTGCCGTTGGCGGCTGCGCGCTCGTAGATGTACTTGGCGATGGGGGTGGAGCCAACGAAGGAGACGGCCTTCACGTCGCTGCTGTCGAGCAGGGTGTCGACCGCGACCTTGTCGCCGTGGACCACGTTGAGCACACCGTCCGGCAGGCCGGCCTCGCGGAAGAGATCCGCGATGAAGACCGAGGCCGAGGGGTCGCGCTCGGAGGGCTTCAGCACGACGGTGTTGCCGCAGGCGATGGCGCTCGCGATCATCCAGAGCGGCACCATGACCGGGAAGTTGAAGGGGGTGATCGCTGCGACGACGCCCACTGGCTGCTTGATGGAGTGCACGTCGACGCCGGTCGAGACCTGCTCGTCGCGCTCGCCCTTGAGCAGGTGGAGCAGCCCCGATGCGAACTCGACGTTCTCGAGGCCGCGCGCGATCTCGCCTGCAGCGTCCGAGAGCACCTTGCCGTGCTCGCTGGTGACGATCGCAGCCAGTTCCGGGGTGCGCTGCTTGAGCAGCTGACGCAGGTTGAAGAAGACGTCTGCGCGCTTCGTGAGGCTCGTCCGGCGCCACTTCGGCAGCGCTTCCTGCGCCGCTGCGATGGCCTGCTCGACGGTCTCGACCGACGCGATGCTCAGTTCGTGCTGCGCTTCGCCCGTCGCCGGGTTGTACACCGGCTGGGTGCGCTCCGCGGTGTCGACCTTTTCGCCGCCGATGACGTGGGGGATGCGTGCCATGCGTTCGCCTGCTTTCTGCTGAGTGCACCCGCGTCCGCGTGTGCCGCTGTGTGAGTGATCACCGCGTTCCGGGCAATCTGTTCGGAATCCAGGACTCCGCCACGACCCAGTGTGACAGCACCGCTCGTCGTGATCGACGGCATTCCATCCACGATTTCGCTCGCTCCCGTACAATCTGTTCGATATGACAGAGACACGGACGGACGCGACCCCGGTGACGGTCGCGGATGCGCTCGCGCTTCCCGAGCTGCAGGCCGGCGCCCCCGAGCTCGTCGCGGGCCGCGCAGGGCTCGATCGCTCGATTCGCTGGGCGCACGTCGTCGCGGGCGCCGGCGCCATCGCACTGCTGGAGGGCGGCGAGCTGATCCTCACGACCGGGGCCGGATGGCCGACCGATCACGACGCACTCGACATTCTCGCCCGGGCGGTGGTCGCGGCCGACCCGGCAGCCGCCATCCTCGAGCTCGGAGCCCACTTCGACGCCGCGCCGGCCGAGCTCGCGAGCGCGTGCGAGCGCCACGCCATCCCGCTGATCGTGCTGCGCCGCGAAGTGCGATTCGTGCAGATCACGCAGCGCGTGCATCAGCGCGTGCTCGCGGCGCAGACGGAAGCGCTCGCGGCGCGCGCGGATGTGCACACGATGCTCACGGAGCTCGGCTTGAATCGCAGCCCGGTCGATTACGTCGTCGAGCGTCTCGCCGAGACCCTCGACGCTCCGGTCGTGCTCGAGGATTCCGCTGGCCGCGTGGTCGCCTGGGCCGGGGGCGAGCTCCTCCCCCAGGCGGCGCTCGCCCCGTGGGCCGCGACGCGTCCGGAGGCGCTGCCCGCGGGCGCCGATTCCGTCGCCGTCGAGGCGCAGGGAAAGCGGTGGGGCCGCCTCTCCGCACTCCCCGGGCCGCCGCACGCAGCCGGTCGACGCACCGTGCTCGAACTCGGAGCGTTCGCGCTCGCGCTCGGCAAGCTCGCCGACCCCGACGGGGAGCAGTGGTTGCGATTGAGCTCCAAGCGCCTCTTCGACGCTCTCCTCAACGGTCGCTACCGCAGTGACACCGAACTCGCGACGCAGCTCGCGGCTGCCGGTCTCCCGATCGACGGGCGAGTGCTGCTCGGCGCGACTCTGCGCGGCACCGAGGATTTCGGCGGTCACTCCTCGCTCGAACGCGCCGTGCTCGAGACGGCGCTGCGACGCGCGGTCGCCCCGGAGGGCCGCGTGATCCTCGTCCCCGATCCGACCGACGACGCGGCGCCCTCTGCTGGTTCCCGCACCTCCGCAGGCGAACACGATCGCACTCCGCTGCTCGCGCTCCTCTCGTTTCCCGCCGACGACCCCCGCATCTCGGCTGTCGCCGAGTCGGGATCCGCACCGCCGCTCGCCGTTCGGCTGGCGCGCGAACTCGACATGCTCATCCCTTCCCCGACGCCCCCGGGGTGGCGCGCGCACCTCGGTCTCGGCGCCTCCGGCCGAGGCGTCCGCTCGCTCATCACGTCGCTCGAACGCGTGCGGGCCGCCGGGCGTCTGAGACCGACTGCCGCGGCCGGCAGAGTCACCGTGCAGCAGGCCGAACGGCAGGCGCTCGCCTACCTCGTGCGCGGACTGTCGGCGACGCCGGAGGTGCAGGAGTTCGCCTCCGAAGCCCTCGGCCCCGTCATCGCGCATGATTCCGGCTCCGGGCCCGGGCACAGCGGCGATCTCCTGCTCGTGCTGCGGGCGTATCTCGCGCACCCGACGAATCGCTCGCTCGCCGCGCAGCGCGCGAGGTTATCGCGATCCGTCTTCTACCAGCGCCTCGCGCTCATCGAAGAGCTGCTCGGCGTCGATCTCGCCGACGGCACGACGATCGCGGCGCTCACCGTCGCGCTGCTCGCGCGCAGCGACTAACCGAGCGCGACCGCCTCAGTCGCGCCACAGGCCGGGGTATTCGTGCCCGAGTTCGATGACGAGCCGGCGCAGCGCCGGGAGCGAGAGCCCGATCACGCAGCTCGGAGCCCCTTCGATGCGCTCGATGAACGCTCCGGCGAGGCCGTCGATCGCGAAGCCGCCTGCGAGTTCGAGCGGTTCTCCCGTAGCGACGTAGGCTTCGAGCTCGGCGTCGGCGAGGTCGCTCGCCAGTGTCACGGTCGCCGTGTCGACCGCGCCGGCCGCGGCTCTCGTTGCCCCCGCGGTGCAGTCGATGAGCCAGTGCCCCGAATGGAGCACGCCGGTGCGTCCGCGATGCTGCTTCGACCGTGCGAGCGCGACTTCTGGCCGGTGCGGCTTCCCGAGGATCTCGTCGTCGAGCAAGAACATCGAATCGCCGCCGAGCACAAGGCCATCGATCTCGCCCGTGCCGTCGGGCCCGTGACGGCGCACCACGTCCTCGGCCTTGAGCCGGCCCAGATGCTCGGTGAGCTCGGGGGCCGTGAGCGCCCTGCCGAGTTCCGCCTCGCGGGCGGCGACCTCGGCCTCCTCATCGACGTCGGGGGCGAAGCACACCGGCTCGATGCCCGCGCCGCGGAGCACGGAGAGTCGGGCGGGTGAGGTGGACGCGAGATAGAGACGCATGCCCTGCAGTTTAGAGCTCGCGCCGGTCGCATCCGCGGCGCGAGCCGAGGCCCGCCGGTGGGCGCACCACCGGCGATGACCGTCGCGCAGGGGATCTCCAGGGCGCCCTGCCAATTCCCGAGATACGCACTGTACACACTCAGATCCCCTGCATACACTGCGGAGGGAGGAAGGAATCGGCCGCTGGAAGCCCGAGGCACCGCGTGGGAGCGGACCCGAGGGCTGATATACGTGCGCGCGCTACACCAGCACCTTCGGCGACGACAACCCCCTATTCGATGTGCCCGGAACCGACGTACCTTGTGCTCATGGGGATGCACCGTGCCTCCCCGTGAACGGAAGGAGTTCTCATGGGTTTCCTCGGATTTTTGCTGCTTGGGCTGATCGCAGGGGCTATCGCGAAGGCCATCCTGCCGGGTCGTCAGGGCGGCGGCTGGATTGCCACCCTCATCCTGGGCGTCATCGGCGCACTCGTCGGAGGCTGGCTCGGAAGCCTGCTCTTCGGCGCTGACCTCGGTGAGTTCTTCTCAATCGAGACCTGGCTGGTCGCAATCGGCGGCGCAATCGTCGTGCTGCTGATCTGGGGCCTGATCACCGGTCGCAAGGGCAACCGCGCGGCGTAATTCCGCCGCAGCATGGCGGCGCGCACGCGCCGCGGCACGAGGTCGGCCTCGCGCAATGGGAGAATGAAGGCATGACTGCATTGCACAGCTCAGCCCCGCTCGAACCCGGCGCAGAGGTCGACCTCGTCGTTACCGGCATCGCTCACGGCGGTGTCGGTGTCGCGCGTCATGAGGGTCGCGTCGTCTTCGTGGCTGACGCCATCCCGGGCGAACGCGTCCGGGCCCTCGTGACCGACGCGAAGAAGAAGTCGTTCGCTCGCGCGACGACCGTCGAGGTGCTCGACGCCTCAGCCGATCGCCGTGAGCACATCTGGGCCGAAGCCTCGATCTCCCGAGCTCCAGAGGATCGCGCAGGTGGCGCGGAGTTCGGCCACATCTCGCTCGAACGCCAACGATCACTCAAAGCCGAAGTCCTCGCGGATGCGATGAGCCGCTTCGGCGGCGTCGAGTTCGCGGCCGAGGGCGACGATGATCTGGCCAGCGCACTCGCCGAGATCGTCGAACCGCCCCCGTCGTTCATCGACGAAGAGACCGACGAACCAGAGGCCGATACGGGTCTCGGCTATCGCACGCGCGTGCGCTTGCACGTGGATCCCGAGACCGGGGCCGTCGGCCCGTACGCTGCGCGCAGCCGTCGCGTGATCCCCGTCGAGTCCCTGCCGCTCGCCACCGAGGGCGTCAACCAGATCGCGCCGCTCGCCGACCTCATGCCGGGCGTCGAGACCGTCGATCTCGTCGACCCGTCGGGCGACGATCCGCGCATGCTCCTCACGCTCAGCGGGGAGAGTCAGCGCTCCGGCGCGAGCGATCCGATCCACGAGTGGGTGGAGGATCGCGGATTCCTCGTGCGCGCCGGAGGGTTCTGGCAGGTGCACCGCGCGGCACCGGCGGTGCTCTTCACGGCCGTGCGCGATGCCGTCTCCGATCTCATCGCCGACGGTCGATTCGAGCCGGGAGCTGGCAACCTCGACCTGTACGGCGGTGCGGGGCTGCTCGCCGCTGCCGTTGCCGAGGCCGCTGGAACCGGTGTGAAGATCGCAACGGTCGAGTCGGATGCCGCCGCGACCGAGGATGCTGCAGAGAATCTGTCATCCCTCGTCGGCGCACTCGCGCACACCGCCAGGGTCGATCGGCACCTCGCGGACCTGCTGAAGGCGTCAGCACCGGTGCGAGATCGCCTGCGGCGCGGAACCGTCGTGCTCGACCCGCCCCGCTCCGGCGCGGGCAACGGCGTGACCGCGCAGCTCGTCGAACTCTCACCGATGAACATCGTCTACGTGGCCTGCGACCCCGTGTCCCTCGCCCGCGACACGAGATCTTTGCGCGACGCCGGCTACGAACTGACCGGACTCCGGGCCTTCGATATCTTCCCGCACACGCATCACTTCGAGTCGCTGGCGGTCTTCCAGCGAGCCTGACCGCCGTCGCGCACCCGGGCATCCGCTCGACCGCAACCGCGCTGAAATCGTTCGCTGCGATCATGGGAACATGACGACGGCGTTCACACTGGTGCAGCTCTCCTATTTCAGCGCGGTCGCGCGCCTCGAGAACATGACGGCGGCGGCCTCCGAGCTGAGCGTGACGCAGTCGACGCTGTCGAGCGCCATCTCGCAGCTCGAGCGCGAGCTCGCCGTCGAGCTCTTCACGCGCGACCGAGGGCGCGGGCTGCAGCTGACGCCGGCCGGGCGGGCGCTGCTCGCTCGCGGCCCCGCGCTCCTCGAGGAAGCCGAGATGCTCGCGACGTCCGTGCGTTCGGCGAGCGAAGCGCTCTCCGGCGAGCTGACGGTCGGCATCTACGCTCCGCTCGCCCCGTTCCGAGCCCCCGAGATTCTCGACCGGTTCGAGGCCGCGTACCCCGAAGTGCAGCTCACCTTCTTCGAGGGCGACCAGGGCAGCCTGCAGGAGGCGCTGCACGACGGCCGCTGCGAGGTGGCGCTGATGTACGACCTCGGCGTGGACGACCGATTCGCGCGCACCGTCATCGACCGTGTGCCGCCGCACGTCATCGTGCCCGAAGCGCGAGCGCAGGCGCTCGCGGGGCGATCCGTCGTTAGCCTGCGCGAGTTCGCCGCAGATCCCTTCATCCTCCTCAATCTGCCGCACACCGGCGACTACTACCTGCGCCTCTTCAGGCAGCTCGGCCTCGAACCGCGCATCAGGCACGTCTCGCTCGGATACGAGACCGTGCGCTCGTACGTCGCCCGCGGTCACGGGTACTCGATCCTGAACCAGTGGCTCGACCAGAGCCTGACGTACTCGGGCAAACGCGTCGTCCCGCTTCGGCTCTCCGACGAGTTTCCTCCCACCGAAGTCTCGCTGGTGCAGCGACGCGACATCTCCTCGACGCGCAAGGCCCAGGCCTTCATCGAAGTGTGCCGGGATATCTACCAGGGTCGTGCGCAGACATCGACTCCGTCGATCGGCGGCAACGAAACTTCCCATTAGACGCGGCTTGCTCGGTCTTCGAGGATTGGGGCACCCGGTCACCCACGCTGCGGCGAACTGACCCGGCCGGGACATCCATGGAGGACGCAATGACGCTGAATTCCGACCCAGCACGCCCCGTCGCGACCGAGCGCGCATCAGAACACGCCACCGCCCTGCCCCCGACCGACCCGGTCAATCTGCCGACCGGCCCCCTTCCCGTCGCGGAACGCCGGCAGCTCGACAAGAAGCGCCTCCGCGTGCTGCTCGCCGGCAGCGTCGGCCAGTTCATCGAGTTCTACGATTTCAGTCTCTACGGCCTGTCCGCGCTCACGCTCGCGACCCTGTTCTTCCCGAGCGACAACCCCGCCGTCGGCCTGCTCTCGACGTTCGCGGCCTTCGGCGTCGCGTTCTTCATCCGCCCGCTCGGCGGCCTGTTCTTCGGAGCCATCGGTGATCGCTACGGACGACGCCCGGTGCTCTACATCACCCTGCTGACCATTGGCGTCGCCACCGCCGGCATCGGCCTCCTGCCCACCTACGCTCAGATCGGTGTCGCCGCGCCGATCCTGCTCGTACTCTGCCGACTGCTGCAGGGGTTCTCGGCGGGCGGCGAATCGGTCGGTGCGCCAGCGTTCGTCTTCGAGCACGCCCCGAAGCATCGCCGCGGGCTGTGGCTCAACATCACCCTCGCAGCGACCGCGCTGCCCTCCGTCATCGGCGGGGCGCTGATCTTGACGCTGTCGCAGAGCCTGCCGGCCGACGCGTTCGAAGGTTGGGGCTGGCGTGTGCCGTTCCTGCTCGCGCTGCCGCTCGCGGCATTCGGGCTCTGGATCCGCTCGCGCACGGACGAGTCGGAGGCGTTCAAGGAGGTGCAGGCCGAGCAGCAGCAGAGCGAGGAACGACTGACTCCCATCCGCGACGCGTTCCGCGAGAACTGGCTGAAGATGCTCCAGGTCATCATGGTCATGGGCCTCACCGCGATGGGGTTCTACTTCCTCTCCGGCTACTTCGTCTCGTACGTGCAGACGGCGGGCGACCTCTCTCGCGAGAGCTCGTTGCTCGCCAATGCCGCTGCGATGCTGCTCTACGCGCTGCTCCTTCCGGTGGGCGGGATCATCGGCGACCGCGTCGGCCGCAAGCCGATGCTGATCGCCGGAGCCGCCATCATCGCCGTGATCGCCGTGCCTGCGTTCATGCTCGTGACGTCAGGATCACTGCCCCTCGCGATTCTCGGCCAGTTCCTGTTCGTCGGCGCCGTCTGCGTCTACGGCGGCGGGTGCTACACCTTCTTCGTCGAGATCTTCACGACCCGCACGCGCTTCACGTCGGCGGCCGTGAGCTACAACGTCGGCTACGCCATCTTCGGCGGCACCGCGCCGTTCATCGGCACGTGGCTGGTCGAGACCACCGGATTCGGCGCGAGCCCTGGCATCTACATGGCGGCGGCCGCCGCCATCGTGTTCCTCGTGCTCGTGCTCACACGAATTCCCGAAACCCACCCGCTGAAGCGGAAGCCCGCGACAGGAGTTGCCCGATGACCGACACCGCGTTCCTCGAAGATTTTCACGCCGTTTCCCGGATCGGCGCGACGCCGGCGAACGGCGTCGACCGCCAAGCCGCGACCCCCGCCGACCGCGAGACCCGCGAGTGGTTCCGCGCCTTCGCCGAGCGCCGCGGCTGGGAGACCCGCGTCGACGGCATCGGCAATCAGTTCGCGCTCGTCGAGCTCGTCCCCGGAGCGCCCTACGTGCTCCTGGGGTCGCACCTCGACTCCCAGCCCCTCGGAGGCCGGTTCGACGGCGCGTACGGCGTCATCGCCGGCCTGCACGCAGCGGCGCGGATCGCGGACCGGGCCGCAGCCTCCCCGGCAGCCGGTTCCACCGGCCCCGCTTACAACGTCGCCGTGGTCAACTGGTTCAACGAAGAAGGCGGACGTTTCGCCCCGTCCATCATGGGGAGCTCCGTGTTCGCCGGCATCAAGCGCGAAGACGAGATGCTCGAAGTGCGGGATCTGGGGGGCACGTCGGTGCGCGAGGCGCTCGCCGGCATCGGCTACCTCGGCACCGATGCGCGACCGGAGATCGCTTCGTACGCGGAGATCCACATCGAGCAGGGCCGCATTCTCGAGCGCGACGGCATTCCCATCGGAGCGGTGGATCGCAGCTGGTACACGCAGAAGCTCGACGTCGAAGTGCTCGGAGAGCAGTCGCACACCGGTGCGACTGCCATGGCGGATCGGCACGATGCGCTGCTGGGGGCCGCGAAGGTGATCGCCAAAGTGCACGAGGTCACCGAGCACTTCGAGCCGGAAACCCTCGTGTCCTCGGTGGGGCAATTGATTCTGGAGCCGAACTCGCCCATCGTCGTGGCCCGCCGAGTGCACCTGGTCGCCGACCTCCGAGCCGACGACGCCGACGTGGTGCTCGCCGCACGCGACCGTCTGCTCGCCGACATCGCCGATATCGCCGACGCCTACGGTCTGAGGATCACCGCCCGCGACTTCGATGTGCGCGACAACCAGCACTACCCGGAATCCGGCCTGGCACTCGCCGAAGCCGCCGCCGCCGAACTCGGGCTCGGCGCCCGCCGCATCCGCACCATGGCCGGGCACGACTCGGTCGCGATGAACCGCATCGCACCGACGGTGATGCTCTTCATCCCATCGGTCGACGGCGTCAGCCACTGCGAGCGCGAGTACACCCGGGACGAAGACATGATCGACGGCGTCGCGATGCTGGCCGAGGTCGGCTGGCGACTGGTGCACGGAGCGCTGCAGGCGGAGTTCGTCGCGGCCCCGGCCTCCGCGCCTGCGAACGCGTGAGTGGACGGAGCACGACCATGGCACCGACCGCTCTCGGCCGAGATCTCGATCTCGCATACATCGACGCGCACACCGCCAGGCGACGCTTCATCAGCGGCGACCTCACGCCGAGCGAGCTGCTCGAGGCGACGCTCGCCCGCATCGAGGAGGTGAACGGCGACGCGACGCACGGCGGCGTCAACGCCTTCACCGAGGTGCTCGCCGACTCCGCGCGGAAGGCGGCGCGAGCGGCTGACGCGGCGTACGCGGCCGCGGCGCCGGGCGATGCGCTCCCCCCGCTCCTCGGGGTTCCCATCGCGACGAAGGAGAAGCACGGGATCGCGGGACGCTCCCTCGTGCAGGGCCTCGAAGCGTGCCGTGGCGCCGTCGCCGACGCGCACCACCCCGTCGTTGAGCGGATCCTCGCCGCGGGAGGCGTGATCCACGGTCGCACGACCTCGCCCGAGTTCTCATGCGCGACCACGACGCATTCGCCCATGTGGGGCGTGACGCGCAACCCGTGGAACCTCGATGCCACTCCCGGCGGTTCGTCTGGTGGCGCCGGAGCGGCGCTCGCCGCCGGCATGGCGGTGCTCGCCACTGCCTCCGACATCGCGGGGAGCACCCGCATCCCGGCAGGGTTCACGGGCACCGTCGGATACAAGGCCCCGTACGGCCGCATTCCCGCGATCCCACCGCTCTCCGCCGATTGGTACCGCGGCGACGGGCCCATGGCCCGCACGGTGGCCGACGCTGCGTTGCTCGCCGAGGTGATGAGCGGCCGCCACATCGCCGACCACGGCTCCTGGGGGCGCCAGGGCGATGGCGAGCTCATCGCAGCACTCCGGGGCGCCGAGGGCGCCCGCGGGCTGCGCGTGGGGCTCTCGCTGACGCTGGGCGACTATCCGGTCGCTCCCTCGGTCCGGGTGCAGACGCTGCGCGCAGCCCGGGCCCTGGAAGCTGCGGGCGCCGACATCGTCGAGGTCGCGCTGCCCTGGTCCACCGAACGGTTGCGCCGCACGGCGTTCGTTCACTTCGGCCACATTCTCGGGCCGGCGATGGCGCAGCTCACCGCGGGTACCGAATCACAACTCGCCGCGTACACTCGCCGGTTCATCGCCGACGCGGAGCGGGCCGCGACCGGGGTGAGCCTGCCCGACTCGCTCGCGCTCGACGCGGCGGTGCAGGCCGAACTCGCCGCGGCCATGCACGGCCTCGACGTGCTGCTGACCCCGACGCAGGCCGTGGAGATGCTCGACGCCGACGGCGATTACCTCGACGGCATCGACGTCCCCGATGGCGATGGCTCCACCCGGCACCTCGAGCACTACTGGGAGGCGCACCTCACCAGCCCGTTCAACATTGCGAACCGGGTGCCCGTGCTCTCCGTACCCGCAGGAGTCTCGCCGTCGGGAGTGCCGATCGGCGTGCAGATCGTCGGCCACCCATTCGCCGAGGCGTCGGTGTTCCGAGCAGGGTCGGCGATCGCGGAGCTCGTCACGATGCCCCCCTACCCGCGGGCGATCGGGTGACCCCCGGCTCCCGCCCCTACGGCGCGACGACCCGGACGACGCCCTGCATCTCGGGGTGGATCGAGCAGAGGTAGGCGTACTCGCCCTCCTCAGAGAACTGGTGCGTGTAGCTGCCCTCGACGAGGAGCTCGCTCACGAAACTGCGATCCTCAGCGACGACATCGTGCTCGTTCGGCCCGACGAACTCCCATCGCACCGCCTGACCCGGGGCGATCTCGACCTCGGCCGGCTCGTACCGGTTGTCGGAGACCGTGACGGTCACCTCGGCCTGCACGTCGTCATCCGAGGCCACCGGCTCCGGCGAACCCACCGGAGCGCACGCGGCGAGCAGCACGGCGGCGGCCCCGCCGAGAACCCCCGCGGCCCCGCTCAGCAGGCGTCGCCGTGAGATATCGTGCGTCATGGCGCGCCCCGATCAGTGCTGGTGCAGCGCGCGGGCCGCATCGGTGATCGCGCCGGTCATCGACGGGTAGACGGCGAAGGCCGAGGCCACCTGATCGACGGTGAGCCGGTGCTCGACGGCGAGCGCGAGCGGGAAGATCAGCTCGCTGGCGCGGTGAGCGACGACCACCCCGCCGATGACGGTGCCAGACGCCTTCCACGCGAACAGCTTCACGAAGCCGTCGGTGAACCCGATCATCTTCGCCCGCGGGTTCACGCTCAGGGGAATGGTGTGCGAGATGGCCTTCGCGACATCGGATGCCTCGGCGAGCGAATTCTCATTCCACCCGACCGTCGCGATCTCGGGATAGGTGAAGACGTTCGCGGCGACGTTGCGCAGATCGATCGGGCGCACGAAGTCGCCCAGCGCGTGCATGATCGCCGTGCGACCCTGCATCGACGCGACCGACGCGAGCGGGAAGAAGTCGGTGCAGTCGCCCGCCGCGTAGATCGAGGGCACGTTCGTGCGCGCGACCTTGTTCACACGGATGTGACCGCTGTCGGTCAACGAGACGCCAGCCTCGGCGAGGCCGAGACCCGCAGTGTTCGGGATCGAGCCGACCGCCATGAGGCAGTGCGTCGCCTCGATGGTGCGCCCGTCTTCGAGTTCGACGAGCACGCCGTTCTCGGTGCGGGTGACGGAGGTGGCGCGCGACTTCGACATCACCTGCATGCCCAGCCGGGTGAACTCGCGCTCGATCACGCCCGCGGCGTCACGGTCCTCGCCGGGAAGCACCTGATCGCGGCTCGAGACGAGCGTCACCTCCGAACCGAGGGTGCGGTAGGCGTTCGCGAACTCGGCGCCGGTCACACCCGAGCCGACCACGACGAGGTGCTCGGGCACGCTCGGCAGATCGTAGAGCTGCTTCCACGTCAGAATGCGCTCGCCGTCCGGCTTCGCCGAATCGAGTTCGCGCGGGCTCGAGCCGACGGAGACGACGATGGTGTCGGCCTCGATGCGATCGAAATCAGTGCCGCCCCCGCCCGCAGCCGTCGAGATCACGACGGCGTTCGGGCCGTCGAGACGCCCCTCGCCCTGCACCACGCGCACGCCGGCGTCTTCGAGCGAGCGCAGCATGTCGACTGATTGCGCCCCGGCCATAGCGAGGAGACGCTTGTTGACCGCCGCGAGATTGACGGCGATCTCCGGGCGGACCGGCTTTCCGTCGCCACCGGGGACGAACGCCTGCACGCCGAGCTTGCCGGAGTCGCGCACGCTCTGCGCCGCGCTCGCGGTGGCGATGAGGCTCTTCGACGGGACGACATCGGTGAGCACCGCAGCTCCGCCGACACCGGCTCGCTCGATCAGGATCACTTCCGCCCCGAGCTGGGCTCCGGCGAGTGCCGCTTCATAGCCCCCGGGGCCTCCGCCGACTATCGCGATCCGATGCTTACGTTCATTCGCTTTCGCCATAGTGCAAGTCTACGCAGCCGCGCGGCACGGGGCCGCCGATCAACCGGGGTACTCGCCGCGCTGGCACTCCGAACGGCATTCGCGCTCGCAGTAGCCGGGCCAGCGCTTCTCGAGCCGACGATCCAGTCCCATCCAGTAGGTCTGCATGACGGAGCTCGTGCGGGCGCCCATCCACAGCTGGATGTTGCGCACGGCCTCTCCATCGGCCCACAGCCACTCGTCGAACCAGGCATCCACCGCGCCCGCGAGCGCCTCGCCGCGTCGTCGGCCGAGACCGGGCCGGGTGCTCTGCTCGCGCTGCTCGCGGCACAACCAGGTCACGCCGACGTTCGGCGGCGCCGGGAGATCCTCGATCTGGATCTCGGAGAAGACCTCGACGAACACGCGCCCGTACGCCGTCTCGGGAAGGCCGCGCAGCCACTCGCCGAGCTGCGGCAGGTCAGATGCATCCCCCGCTGCCAGTACGCAGTCGATGCCCTCGGGATCGACGACCGAGACCGCCTCGGGGAAATCGAATGGTTCGGAGATGTTCACGTCTTCATCTTAGGGCGTCCTAACCTTGATCGGAAGATCTCACAGCGAATTCGACGCCCCGCGACGAGCGCACCCGGCGGTGGTCATCGCGAGTCACGTGGCCGACCGCGCATGAGCGTTCGTTTAGGATCGACAGTTGCGAGCCTGCACGCGCGAAGGGATCACATCCGCCGCATGCGCACGCGCCGTCACCATACGATGAAGTTGGAAGGACCGCCACACATGACGAGGATCGACTCCTCCCCAGCAACCGCGTTCGACGGCATCACGGGCAAGGATTCGATCGGAGGCGGCATCCCGATTCCGACGCTCCGCTCGCGCACCGCCTACGCCCCCGCCGCCCTCGAACGAGACCCGGGGATGCCGGCATCGTCGTGGCGGTTGCGGAGCGACGCGTGGGAGTACCTCCGCTTCGCAGTGAAACGGCTCGCCACAGAGTCCGACACCGCCGACGCACTCGCCGCCGACGGGGAGGTGCACCGCAACCTGCGCGCACTCGAAACGATAGAGCTCTACTGGGCGGGGTTCGGTCAACGCTACGTCGCGGCGATCGGGGAACTCCTCGAAGCCGGGGACTACCGCACGGCGCTCGACCGCATCGGACGCGTGGTGAACCGGCTGCGGCACGACACCGTGCCCGACGAGCCCCGCGACGAGTTCCTCGACGAGCAGGAGCGCGCAGAATTCACCATCGACTCCGACCCGAGGCCGCGGTTCGAGGTGCTCGTCGTCGATGAGACGACGAGCCAGGATCGAGACGGTCTGCGCACGGAGGCGCTGCGCCTGCGCGGCCCGGCCGACGACTTCGTCTACGACTACGTCGTCGTGCCCTCCGCCGACGACGCCGTCGCGGCCGTGCTCACCAACCCGAACATCCTCGCCTGCGTCGTGCGCCCCGGGTTCAGCGAGCACACCCGGCAGAAGCTGAGCCGAGATCTGCAGGAGGCGATCCGCCTCGCCCGCGCCGAGGTCGTGCCGGGCGCCGCGCCGGCGCGGAGCTCGCTCGCCTCGGTGCAGCGCGTGCTGGGTCTCGCCGATACGCTCGCCGCGATCCGCCCCGAACTCGACCTCTACCTGATCGCCGGAGCGCACATCGAGGATCTCGCCGGCGCGCTCACCCGGCGCTTCCGCCGCGTGTTTCGGCGGGAGGATCAGCTCGAGCTCCATCTGACGCTGCTGCGGCGCGTCTCCCACCTCTACGACACGCCGTTCTTCTCGGCCATCCAGGACCACGCGCGGCGCCCCGTCGGCGTCTTCCACGCCCTGCCCGTCGCCCGCGGCGGCTCGGTCGTCGGGTCGAAGTGGATCCGCGACCTCGCGGACTTCTACGGCCTGAACCTGCTGCTCGCCGAGACGTCGGCCACGTCGGGCGGACTCGACTCGCTGCTCGCCCCGACCGGTGCGATCAAGAAGGCGCAGGACCTCGCCGCCCGCGCGTACGGGGCGAAGCACACCTTCTTCGTGACGAACGGCACCTCGACCGCGAACAAGATCGTGCACCAGGCCCTCATGGCCCCGAACGACGTCGTGCTCGTGGACCGCAACTGCCACAAGTCGCACCACCACGCCGTGATGCTGACCGGCGCGCGCCCCGCATATCTCGAGGCCTACCCCCTGAACGATTTCGCCTTCTACGGCGCGGTGCCCATCGACCGGATCAAGCAGCTCCTGCTCGACTACCGCGCCCAGGGCCGCCTCGACGAGGTCCGCATGATCACGCTCACCAACTGCACCTTCGACGGCATCGTGTACGACCCCGAGCGCGTGATGGCCGAATGCCTCGCGATCAAACCCGATCTCGTGTTCCTGTGGGACGAGGCCTGGTTCGCCTTCGCAGCGTTCCACCCCGTGACCCGGCGGCGCACCGCGATGGCGGCAGCGAAACGCCTCGAGCAGCAGCTCGGCACCTCGGCGCACGCCGCCGCATATCGCGCCCAGCGGGAACGGCTGTTCCCCTCGGGCGGCGAGACCCCCGGCTCCCCCGCCGCCGACGACGTCTGGCTCGCGGAGCGCCTGATCCCCGCGCCCGACGCGCGCATCCGCGTGTACGCGACGCAGTCGACGCACAAGACCCTGACCGCCCTCCGGCAGGGATCGATGATCCACGTCTACGACCAGGACTGGGTGCGCGACGCCGAGGAGGCGTTCCACGAGGCGTACATGACGCACACGTCGACGTCGCCGAACTATCAGATCCTCGCATCGCTCGACATCGGGCGTCGGCAGGTTGAGCTCGAAGGGTTCGAGCTCGTGCAGCGCCAGCTCGATCTCGCGACCAGCCTGTCTCAGGCGATCGCTCGGCACCCGCTGCTGCGCCGCACCTTCCGGGTGCTCACCGCGCACGACCTCGTGCCAGCAGCCAACCGCGATGCCGGGCGCCCGATGCCGCTGCGCGACGGGCTCGCATCGATGTGGCAGGCATGGGCGACCGACGAGTTCGTCGTCGATCCGTCGCGCATCACCATCGAGATCAGCCGCACCGGCGTCGATGGCGACACCTTCAAGCACGAGCACCTCATGGACCGATACGGCATCCAGGTCAACAAGACGAGCCGCAACACGGTGCTGTTCATGACGAACATCGGCACCTCCCGCAGCGCGATCGCCTACCTCATCGAAGTGCTCGTGAAGCTCGCCGAGCGCTTCGAAGAGGCCAGGGCGCAGGAGGATCCCGACGTTCTCGTCGCCGAAGAGACGCTGATGCCGCCGCTGCCCGATTTCAGCGCGTTCTCGCAGCGCTACGCCACCGACGGGGTGCTGCCCGACGGCGACATGCGCGCAGCGTTCTTCCGGGGGCAGCAGCGCGGTGCCGTCGAGCATGTCTCCCCCGCCGAGCTCGCCGAGCGGGTCGGGCGAGGCGAGCAGCCCGTCTCGGCCGGATTCGTCACGCCGTACCCGCCCGGCTTCCCCGTGCTCGTCCCCGGTCAGGTCATCTCTGCCGAGGTGCTCGATTTCATGGCCGTGCTCGACACGCGTGAGATCCACGGCTACGACGCCCGCCGCGGGTACCGCGTCCTCCGCCCGGAAGCGTGAACGGCGTCGGCGGCCGAGTGCTCGGGCGCTCTAAGCTGGAGCGCATGAGCGCCGCACCGTCCGACACCCCCGCCGCCCTGGCCGCTGAAGCCGCCTCCGCCATCGCCCGGTTGACCGGCGTGGAACGGCACGACATCGCCCTGACCCTCGGCAGCGGGTGGGGCAAAGCCGCCGATGTGATCGGGGAGACCGTCGCGGTCGTGCCCGCGGAGGAGGTGCCCGGCTTCCACGTCTCCGGCGTGCCCGGCCACTCGGGCACGCTCCGGTCCGTCCGGCTCGCGAGCGGCAAGCACGCCCTGATCATCGGTGCGCGCACCCACTACTACGAGGGGCGCGGCGTCCGCGCCGTCGTGCACGGCGTCCGCACCGCGGCCGCGGCGGGGGCCGAGATCATGATCCTGACCAACGGCGCCGGCGGCGTCGATCCTGCGTTCCGCGCGGGCGAGCCCGTCCTCATCAGCGACCACCTCAACCTCACCGCCGTCTCCCCCGTCGAGGGCGCGAACTTCGTCGACCTCACCGACCTCTACGCGTCGCGCTTGCGAGACATCGCCCGGTCCGTCGAGCCGGGCCTGCAGCAGGGGGTGTACGTGCAGCTGCCAGGGCCGCACTACGAGACGCCGGCCGAGATCCGCTACTTGCGCACGATCGGCGGTCAGATCGTCGGCATGTCGACCGCGCTCGAGGCGATCGCCGCCCGCGAGGCGGGGATGCAGGTGCTCGGGTTCTCGCTCATCACGAACCCGGCCGCCGGCATGGGGGATCCGCTGAGCCACGCCGAGGTGCTCGCCGAGGGCAGGTCCGCCGAGCCCCGCCTCGCCGATCTGCTCACACGCGTCGTCGCGGAGCTGTAGGCGCGCCGCCCGCTGCGCGCAGCTCAGCGGGCGGCCACTCTCAGCGGGCCGCCACTCACTTCAGCGGGGTCACTTGTGGAGTGTGTCGACGCCGACCACATGTCCGACACCCTCCGAAAGTGACCCGGGTCCGCGGGAACAGGCGGGCCGCCACTCACTTCAGCATGAGGCCGCGGCAGCTCGAGCGCCGCTAGGATCGGGGCAACGAGCACTCGAGGAGGAGCGCATGGAGTCGGTCGACGTCGTCGTCATCGGAGCGGGGTTCGCGGGGCTGATCGCGGCAAGAGAGCTGAGCACCGCCGGGCTGAGCGTGGTGGTGCTCGAGGCACGTGACCGCGTGGGCGGGCGCACCTGGACGGATCACCGCTTCGGGCACGATCTCGAGCTCGGCGGCACCTGGGTGCACTGGGTGCAGCCGCACACGTGGGCCGAGATGACCCGCTACGGGCGCGACATCGAGCGCAGCCCCAGCGCCGAGGAGGCGTTCTGGCTCGGTGCCGACGGCGTCTCCCGAACGGGCTCCATCGCCGAGTTCATGGCACTCATCGACGATGGGCAGCAGGGCATCATCGACGATGCGCGAGAGGCGATCCCGCGCGGCGTCGATCCGACGACGGGCCGCATCGCGCAGCTCGACAGCCTCACGGTGCAGGATCGCATCGACTCCCTCGACCTCACGCCGGAGGCACGGGCGGCGAACGAATCGGTGTGGGTCGGGCACGTCAACGCCCCGCTCGATCAGGTGGGCCTGTCGAGCGCTCTGCGCTGGGTCGCAGCCACGGGCGGGCACTGGCAGCTCATGCACGAGGCGTCGGCGACCTACCGCGTCGTCGGCGGCATGAGCGCATTCACCGCCGCGATCGCCGCAGACGTGCGCGGCGAGATCCGGTTCGGCGCCTCCGTTGCCGCGGTGGAGAGCGATGCCGACGGGGCGAGCGTCGAGCTGGTGGACGGCTCGCGGATCCGCGCTCGTCGCATCGTCTCCACGCTTCCGGCGAATGCCATCTCGACGATCGATTTCCGCCCACCGCTGCCCGATGCGTGGCAGCGGCTCTCGGCAGAGCGCGTCGCTTCGCAGGGCACGAAGGCGTGGATCCGGGCACGCGGCCACGTCACGCGGTTCTTCGCGTACGCGAGTCAGCACGACCCGCTCTCGGTGCTCAAAGCCGAGTACTACGGCGCAGACGCAGACGGCGACTACACGCTGCTCGTGGGATTCGGCCCGGATCACACGCGCCTCGACCTCGACGACGTCGCCGCCGTGCAGGCCGCCGTCGACGTCTTGCGGCCAGGCATCGAGGTGACCGGCGCGACCGGGCACGACTGGATGACCGATCCGCTCTCGCAGAACACGTGGATGACGCATCGCCCGGGGCAGCTCACCCGGGACCTCATCGAGTTGCAGCGACCGCACGGCGCCGTGCACTTCGCGACGACCGACAACGCGAATCTGTGGGGCGGCTTCGTCGACGGCGCGATCGAGAGCGGCTTGCGTGAGTCGAGGCGCATCCGGGCGGATCTCGCCTAGCCCCGACGCCCGCAGCACCCCGAAAACCGCAGCGGGGTCACTCTTCGTGCGTGTCATGGACGCGACACGCACGAAGAGCGACCCCGCTCGCAGGGTGTGCGGAGGAGGCTACCCCTCGTGCACGATGCGGCCGTCGACGACGGTCAGCACGATCGGCATCTCGGGCAGCGCGTCGGCATCGGTCGCGACCGGATCGGCGCCCCACACCGTGAGATCGCCGACGGCGCCGATGGCGATGACGCCGCGGTCGGCATGACCTCTCGCCTGCGCCGGCCAGAGCGTGTACGCGAGGAGCGCTTCCTCGCCGGATAGCCGCTGCGACGGCTCGAACACGTTCGCCGATGCGTCGCCCGGGGTGTGCCGCCCACGCGCCCACGCCATGCCGACGCGCGGGTCGTACTGCGCCACGGGCCAGTCGGAACCCAGCACGAGTCTCGCCCCCGCGTCGAGCACATCGCGCACGCGGTACCCGGTGTGGCTCCGATCCTCGCCCAGCCGCTTCGCCCACGTGTCGCTGTGGTCGGAGGATCGCCACTGCATGTGCAGCGGCTGCATCGAGGCGGTCACCCCGCTGCCGCGCAATTGCTCGACGTCCCCGTCGGAGAGCACTTCGAGGTGCTCGATCGAGTGGAACGGCAGGCCGTCACGCGCCGGCAGGGCGGCGTACACGTCGAGCACGCGGCTCACGGCGAAGTCGCCGACGGCGTGCGTCGCGATGAGCATGCCGGCGTCGTGATAGGCGCGCACGACGTCGCCATAGCGCTCCCACGACGGCCAGAACGCGGCGCGCCCGTCGCCGCACGAGTCGGGCTCGTGCAGCCACGCGGTCCCCGTATCGATGACGCCGTCGCTGAAGAGCTTGATGGCACCGGTCTGCCAGAGGCGGCCGGAGCGATCCTTCTCCGAGATGACGCGCGCCACGTCGGCGTCGGTGTCGCCGACGGCGTGCCAGTGGTGCACCGTCAGGCGGTGATCCAGCTCGCCCCGCTCCTCGAGCTCTTCGAGCAGGTCGACCGTGGCATCCTTGCCGTCCATGATCGCGCCGCCGGTGAGCCCCACGGCGGCGAGCCGACGGAACATGTCGCGCAGGCCGTCTCGCGCATCGTCGTGCGACGGCTGCGGCGCGGCATCGAATACGAGATTGTAAGCTGTCGGCTCGCGCAGCTCCCCGGTCGGGACCCCGGCTTCGTCGACGACGATCTCACTCGCGTCGTCGAAGTTTCTGGAACCCGTGATGCCCGCCGCGGCGAGCGCGGGGGCGGTCGCGAGCCCGGTGTGCAAGTCGTAGCAGATGAGCGCGACCGGTCGTCCGGGCGCGGCGTCGGCGAGCAGATCGCCGCGCAGCCCGGTGTGCTCGAAGGCCTCGTACTCGAGGTTCCAGCCCCGCAGCCAGGCGTCCTCCGGGAGACGCGCGTGCTCAGCGGCGAGCGCAGCGCGCAGCTCGTCGATCGTCTCGAGCCCGCCGAGATCGAGCCCGGCGGTCACCGATGCCGCCCAGTGCGGATGGGTGTGCGAGTCGAACAGGCCGGGCGTCACGGTGGCACCGCCGAGATCGCGGGTCGGTATCGCGAACTGCGCGGCAGCATCGGCGATCTCGGCGTCGGTGCCGACGAGTTCGATGCGGCCGGCGCGGATGAGGATCGCGGTCGCGTCGCTGGCCTCTCCGGTGTTGCTGCGCAGGGTCGCGCCGATCAGCGCGAGGTCGCCTCCTGAATGCTCCATAGTGCTCCGTGCTCCGTTCTCGGTTGCGGTCGATGGGTGGTGTGGCTGGCGATGCGCCGGCAGAGCGGTCAGTGCCTGCCGATCGGGCTGTAGTGCCGGCGCGGCGCGGTCTCCGTGCCGAACCGTGCGGGATCCCAGTGGCGGTCGAATTCCGCGTCCGTCGGTTCGCCGGCTACGAGGGCCGCGAGGTACTCCCCCATGAACGCAGCGTACTTGAACCCCTCGCCGGAATCGCCGCAGGCGAGCACGACGGACGGGTGGATGCGGCCGATGATGAAGTCTCCGTCTCCCGAGTCGGTCCAGGTGCAGACCTGGGTTCCGAGCACCCGGGGCACGATGGACGTGAGATCGCGTGCGACCCGTGCTCGGATCGTCTCGGTGCGGGCGGGGTCTGGGCGCCGATCGAGATCGTCGCCCAGCGTCCCTCCCGCAAGCGGGCGCAAGGGCCGGTCGAGCCCGATCTTGTAGCCGGAGGCGCCGTTCGGCATCGCGTAGACGCCGGCCGAGTCGGGTCCGTGCTCCGCGGGGGTCTCCGGCGGGCAGTCGACGAGACCCGGAAGGTCGGGAGCGGGCGGCGCGCCAACTGGGTCGCCCACATAGACGACCTGCTCGATGTAGGGCGTGAGCGGCAGCGCGATGCCGAGCCCGGGCAGCAGTTCGGCTGTTCCCGGCCCGGCTGCGACGAGCACTTGATCAGCGGAGCGGTGTTCTCCGCGCTCGAACCGCACCGTGGCCGAGGCGTCTCCCGGCTCGATCGCCGTGACGCGGGTGTGCGGCAGGTAGGTGCCCCCGGCCTCGATGAACGCTTCGAGGCCGCGCTGGAGCAGACGATGGATGTGCACGACGCCCGCCTGCTCGACGTAGAGCGCGTCTCGTCCATCGGATCGCAGACCGGCGAACGCCTCTCCGACACGGTCGGCCGAGATGCGTTCCACGGGTTCGCCGATCGCGGTGAGCGACTCGGCCACGGCCGGCAGTGAGGCGTCATCTCGCCACAGCATACCGGTGCGGCGGTACACGGGTTCCTTCAACCGTTCGCTCAGGCGGTCCATGGCGTCGAGCGTGCCCCGCAGCGACCGAGCGCGCCACGGCTGCGTGTCTGCGAGGCGCCACAGCCGCGTGCTGCCGCCGTTCGACGCCGACGGGCCGCCCGGTTCGAAGCGCTCGACGAGGGTGACGTCCCACCCGCGATCCTGCAGGTCGAGCGCCGCGGGGAGCCCCCAGGCCCCCGCCCCGACCACGATCGCGGATCTGCGACCCGTGCGCGTGGCCATCCGGTCAGTCCGCGATCGTCGTGAAGTGCTTGCGCAACGGCTCGTGCACGCGCCACACCCCGATCCAGCCCGACGGCATCACCATGACGTCGCCCGGCCCGAATTCCTCCGGCTCGTGGCCTGCGACGTCGATGGTCACGCGACCCGAGAGGATGGTGCAGATCTCGGTGTACCCGAGTCGCTCGGCGGTGAAATCACCGACGGTGCACTCCCACAGTCCGGTCGAGATGCGCCCGTCGTCCCAGACCTCCGTCGAGGCCTCGGTCTGGCCGGGCGTGAGCGCGGTCGGTTTCGGTCCGTGCGGGCCGAGCACGAGCGCGTCGGTGCCGTGCGCTGAGTACGTGCGGACAGTGCTGGTGGTGCTCATGGATGATGCTCCAAACGTGTGCTGCGTCAGTGCCGGCCGGTGACGACGTCGGCGATGTGGGCGATGGGTGAGGTCTGCTTGCGGCCTGCGAGTTCCGAGCGGTCGGCGAGTCCGTACGCCGCGTACAGCCCCTTGGTCGCGAGCCAGCGCAACGGCTCCGGCTCCCACCTGCGCACGCGGTGATTGACCCACGGAAGCCCCGTGATCTCGCTGTCGTTGCCGAGAATTAGGTCGGCGATCGTGCGGCCCGCGAGGTTCGTCGAGGTGACTCCGGTGCCGACGTAGCCGCCGCCCCAGGCGATCCCCGTCGAGCGGTCGAGCCCGACCGTGGCCGCCCAGTCGCGCGGCACTCCCAGAACCCCCGACCACACGTGGTCGATCGCCGCCCCGCGCGTCAGCGGGAAGAAGCGGTGCAGGATCTCGCTGAGCGTCTCCACCGTCACCTCGGGCGTGCGGCCATCCGTGTCGGTCTTCGACCCGTACTGATAGGGCACCCCGCGCCCGCCGATCGCGATGCGGTCGTCTGCGGTGCGCTGGGCGTACATGTAGACGTGCGCGAAATCGCCGAGCACCTCGCCCTGGTTCCAGCGCAACTCGTCCCAGACCTCGGCGCTGAGCGGTTCGGTCGCGATCAGCGACGAATTCATGGGCAGCCAGAGCCGGTGCAGGCCCTTGAGGTTCGCAGTGAAGCCCTCGGTCGCGCGCACCACGTATTCCGCGGAGACCGTGCCGTGCGTCGTGTGCACCCGGTGCGGAGCGATCTCGACGACGCGGGTGCGCTCGTAGATCTCCACACCGAGGCGCTCTGCGGCGGCCGCGAGACCGGCGACGAGCTTGGCGGGCTGGATACGGGCCGCGTGGGGATGCCAGACGGCTCCCAGCGTGTGGGCGACGTTGATCTTGGCCTGCGCCTCCGGCCGTTCCAGGAGCTCGAGATCGGTGTGCTTCCAGCGCTGCTCGGACGCGGCGAACGCCCGCATCCGGGCCTCCTGCGCCGGGGTGTAGGCGACCCCGAACTCGCCGCCCCGCTTGATGTCGGCGTCGATCCCCTCGGCCTCCGTCACACGGATCACCTCGTCGACCGTCTCGTTCATCGCGCGCTGGAAGCGCTCGACGGCGTCACGGCCGTGGGTCTTCTCGTACTGCTCCCGGCCCCCGGTGATGGAGTTCGTGAGCCAACCGCCGTTGCGACCGGATGCGCCGTAGCCGGCGTGCCGCTGCTCGACGACCACGACACGGAGCTCCGGACGCTGCTGCTTCAGGTAGTACGCGGTCCACAGGCCGGTGTACCCGGCCCCGACGATCGCGACGTCGGCGGTCAGGTTGCCGGGGAGTTCCGCTCGCGGCGTCGGTGCGCCGATCTGCTGCCACCAGTGGGAAACGTTGCCATTGATCATGAATATCGGTCTTTCTGCCTCGTCGGGCGATGGGGTGCGTGATGTGGCGGCCGCGGCCGCGGCGTGTCAGACGGAGAAGACCGAGGCCGCTCCCGGGTTCCAGCTCAGCCAGGCCGACTCGTTCTCTCCGTGCAGCCAGTCGAGCCCTCGCGTGCCGCGGACGACACCGGTCGAGCCGTCGGGCAGCACGACCTCGTACTTCCAGCCGGACCCCAGGTAGATCGCCTGGCGCACGGTGACGGGCACCGTCGGGTGACCCGCGCTCGCGCCGTCGGGCGTCGCGTGGAGCTCGCCGTGCTCGGGGCGCACCACGGTGATGTTCCGCCCATCGTCGCTCACGACCTTCGTGGATTCGCCGATGAAGCCGGCGACGAAGAGCGATGCCGGGCGCTCGTACAGATCCTCGGACGTGCCGACCTGCTCGATCCGGCCCTCGTTGAACACGGCGATGCGATCGGAGAGGGTGAGCGCCTCCTCCTGGTCGTGGGTGACGAAGACGAAGGTGCGCCCGACCTCGCGGTGCACGCGGCGCAGTTCGAGCTGGAGGCGCTCCCGCAACTGCTTGTCGAGTGCGCCGAGCGGCTCGTCGAGCAGGAGCACTTTCGGTTCGAAGACGAGCGCTCGCGCGAGTGCGACGCGCTGCTGCTGACCTCCCGAGAGCTCCTTGGGATGGCGATCCTCATATCCCTCGAGACCGGCGGTGACGAGCGCGGCTCGAGCGCGCTCGGCCGCATCGGCCCGAGCCACCTTGCGCTGCTTGAGCGGGAAGAGCACGTTGTCGAGCACGGAGAGGTGCGGGAAGAGCGCGTAGTGCTGGAACACGATGCCGAGTCCCCGCTTGTGCACCGGCACATCGTCCATGCGGCGGCCGTCGATCTCGACGTAGCCCTCGGTGAGATCGGTGAACCCGGCGATGAGGTTGAGGGTCGTCGTCTTCCCGGATCCCGACGGGCCGAGGAAGGTCATGAATTCGCCGGCCTCGACTCTGAGCGAGACGTCGTCGAGGGCGATGGACTTCGGATAGTGCTTCGAGACCCCTGCGAGCAGGATCTCGGCACCGCGCTGGTTACGCTCGTCGGGCACGATTTTTCCTTCCGGTCAGCACCAGCGCGCCGATGACGAGCACGGTGGTGAACACGAGAATGACGGTCGCGGCTGCGGCGAGCGTCGGGTCGGTATCGCGAGTGACACTCGCGTACATGAGCACAGGGAGGGTGTTGAGGTACGGACTCTTGATGAACAGCGAGAGCACGACCTCGTCGAACGACGTCACGAACGCGAAGAGCGCCCCCGAGACGATGCCGGGGATGATGTTCGGCAGCGTCACCGTGAGGAAGGTCTTCAGCCGGCTCGCGCCGAGACTGAGCGCCGCCAGTTCGAGTCGATCGTCGAAGCCGGCAAAACCAGCGGTGATCGCGATGACGGTGAATGGCAGCGCGAGCACCGTGTGGGCGAGCACGAACCCGACGACCGTGCCGACGAGCCCGAGCTTCAAGAAGACGGCGTAGATGCCGATGGCGACAACGATGCCGGGCACCACCATGGGCGCGAGCAGACCGATGCGAAGCGTCGTCGACATCCGCTTGTTCGTCAGCGCCCGCAGCCCGAGAGCCGCGAGGAGACCGAGCACGGTTGCGAGCAGCGCGACCAGCAGACCGACGAGCAGCGAGTTCGAGAGCGCGGAAGTCCAGGCGCGGTTCGAGAAGAACGACTCGTACCACTGCAGCGACCACGTCTCCGGGGGGAAGGCGAAGGACGCCTTGCCCGTGAAGCTCAGTGGAATCACGACCAGGGTGGGCGCGATGAGCCAGAATGCGACGAGCACGCTGAACGCCCAGAGCACCACGCGGGTGACAGGGTGGATCTTGATCATCAGAACACCTCCACGGCAAGGCCTTTACGGCGTGCTGAGCGCACGATGAGTCCCACGATCGCGAGGAGGAGGAACGTCGCGACCAGCAGGATCACGCCGAGCGCACCGCCTCTGCCCCATTCGAGCAGGCTGCTCACCTGCGCGTAGATGGCTTGCGCGAGCATGCTGTCGGACGGCGAGCCGAGCAGGGCCGGGGTGACGTAGAACCCGAGCGACTGGATGAACACCATCAGCGAACCCGCGGCGATACCCGGGATCGAGAGCGGCAGGAAGACCCGGAGGAAGGCGATCGACGGGCGGGCGCCCAGTGAGCGCGCTGCGGTGACGAGCCTGCCGTCGATTCCGCTCATGACCGCGTAGAGCGGCAGCACCATGAACGGCATCAGCACCTGGCTCAAGCCGATCAGCACCCCCGTGTTGCTCCGGAGCAGCTGGAAGGGCCCGAGACCCAGGAACTCGAAGAACGAGTTCACGACGCCCGAATCCTGCAGCAGCACGATCCACGCGAACGTGCGGATCATCAGCGACGTCCAGAACGGAATCAGCGAGATGACGACGAGTACGACGCGGGCGCGCGGCCCGACCACCGTCATCAGGAAGGCGTAGGGATACGCGAGCAGCAGGCAGATGACGGTCGCGAGGAACGCGTTGCCGAACGTGCGGCCGAGGATCTCGAGGTTCTGGGGGTTCTGCAACGCCCAGGTGTAGTTGCCGAAGCCGAGCTCGGGCTCGGTGACGCTGCGCCACATGCTCTCGAACACCGGATACGCGAAGACTCCGACGAGCAGGGCGTAGGCGGGGAGCAGGAGCAGGAGCGCCCGGGCGGGTGCGCGCCGCGAGGTGTTCGCGGCGCGCACCACGGGGAGATTCGTGGTGGTCACGGGGTATCAGCTCATCCCTGCAGCCACGCCATCCAGCGCTCGAGCTCCGCGTCGTAGTTCTCCGCCCACCAGGCCGCGTCGGTCGGGACCATCTGGTCGGCGATCGCGGGGTCGGTGACGAGGAACTCCTGTCCGAGTTCGTCGAGCGCGGGCTGCGCCTCATCGTGGACGGGCGAGTAGGAGGTGAGCTCGGTGAGCTTCTCCTGCTGCTCCTTGCCCAGGTAGTAGTTGAGGAAGGCCATCGCAGCGTCGGGGTTCGCCGCGCCCTTCGGCACGCCGAGCGCCTCGACGATCTGCAGCGACTCGTTCCAGATCGGCTTGTAGTTCGCCCCGTTCTCGACGGCCGCGTAGCCGCGACCCGACCAGACGAGCGCCATGTCGGCTTCACCGGACTCGATCATCTGCTGCGACTCGGCTCCGGTCTTCCAGTAGATGAGATCGTCGCGGATCGTGTCGATCCGGTCGTACGCCCGGTCCATGTCGAGCGGGTACAGCTCGTCGGCCGCGACGCCGTCGGCGAGCAGTGCGCCCTCGTAGACCCCGGGTCCGACATCCTCGAAGCCCGCGATGGCGCGCTTGCCGGGGAACGCCTCGGTGTCGAAGAAGTCCTTCCACCCGGTCGGCGCCGTCGGGTATGCGTCGGCGTTGTAGAGGATGACGTAGCCGTACTGCATCGCCGGAACGTAGCAGTCGCCGACCAGGCCCTCCGGCACGTGGGAGGTGTCGACGATCGATGTGTCGATGTCCATCAGCAGGCCGTCTTCACCGCACTGCTTCTGCGCCCAGATGATGTCGGTGTCGACGACGTCCCACGTCACGGCGTTGTTGTCGACCTGCGCCTTCACCTTCGCGTACTCGGTGGGCCCGTCCTCGAGCACATTCGCGCCCGACTCCTCGGCGAACGGCGTGCCGATGGCCTCCATCTGGCCCTCCTGGAACACGCCGCCCCAGGAGACGAAGGTGAGGTTCAGCCCGTCGAGCGCGCCCTCCTTCACGACACCGGCTTCCGCCGGGCCGCTGCCCAGGTCGATCTCCGCGGCGGGTCCTGCTGCCGAGCATCCTGCGAGCAGCGCCCCGGCCCCCAGGAGTGCCAGGCCCGACGTCAGTGTGCGGGCGGTTCGTCTCTTCATGATGCGTCCTCTCCATTGATGGTCAAACATGATGCGATGGCGGGTTCGGTCAGCCGACGTGGACGTCTTCGACCGGGGTCGGCGGGCTGTTGATCCACATCACGCTCGCGGGTGCGTCCGATTCGTTCGCCACCCGGTGCGGCACCGAGCTCAGGAACTCGATCGAGTCGTCGGTGCGCAGCGTGTAACGGTCGTCGCCGAGCTGGAGCATGATCTCGCCCATCGTCACGACGAGCATCTCCTGCGATTGCCCGTGCGTGTAGAGATCGGATCCGGTCGAGCCTCCGGGCTCGAAGTGCCCGGCGTACACCTCGAGATTGCGCAGCGGCGGCAGCGACAGCACGTACTTGTCGGCTCCCTCGAGTGGCAGCGTCGGCCGATCGGCAGCGCGAAGCACGCCCCTCGTGTGCACGAGCTTGTCGTCGAGCAGCTGCGCGGCCGAGACGCCGAGCGCGACGGCGATCTTGCGCAGCGATGCGACGCTCGCATTCGTGCGGGCGTTCTCGAGCTGGCTCAAGAAACTCGAACTCACGCCCGCGGCTGCGGCGAGCGCGCGCAGGCTCATCCCGCGCACCTCGCGAAGCGCGGCCACCCGGCGTCCGAGTTCCAGCGCATCATCTGCCGACATGGTCCTCCTCGAACCGCTATACCGCACGAGTGCGGATACTGAACAAAGTGTTCAGTGGATGTAGACCCACCGTACAGTTGCCGCTTCGATCCCGCAACGAGCGATACATGTTCGTGACCTTTCCTCTCGAAGCTCCCGCACGAGATCATGGTGGTCGGGCGCTCACACAAGATCGCGCCGAAGTGAAATCGGCGCGGATCCTGCGTATTATTACGGGGTCTGCCACAAGCGGGCACGCCCGACGTCGCGCACTGAGCCCGATCCGGGTTTGAGTTGCTCGCACACACGCAATCCTTTTCGAAAGCCGCACTGTGTCAGCCACCACTTCCCTCCCATCGACTCAGCCTCGCAACTCGCGCTCGCGCGTGATTCTCGCGAGCCTCGTCGGCACGACCATCGAGTTCTACGACTTCTACGTCTACGCGACTGCAGCCGTGCTCGTCTTCCCGCACCTCTTCTTCCCCTCTGAGAACGAGACGACCGCGCTGCTCGCGTCGTTCGCGACCTTCGGCGCTGCGATGCTCGCACGACCCGTCGGCGCGATCTTCTTCGGCCACCTCGGCGATCGCCTCGGCCGCAAGACCACGCTCGTCGCCTCACTCCTCACGATGGGCATCGCGACCTTCGCGATCGGCCTGTTGCCGACGCATTCGCAGATCGGCGTGTGGGCGGCCGTGCTACTGCTCGTCATGCGACTCGCGCAGGGCTTCGCACTCGGCGGAGAGTGGTCCGGCGCCGCGCTCGTCGCAACCGAGAACGCTCCGGCTGGCAAGCGCGCCTGGTACGGCACGTTCCCGCAGCTCGGCGCCCCCATCGGCTTCATCATCGCGAACATGCTCTTCTACGTGATCAACCACCTGCTGGCCGATCCGGCGAACCCGGGTCAGCCTTCGGCGGCCTTCCTCGAATGGGGATGGCGCATCCCGTTCCTCTTCTCAGCGCTGATGGTGATCGTCGGCCTCTGGGTGCGTCTCAAGCTCGTCGAGTCGCACGCCTTCGAGCAGGCCAAGCAGTCGGGCGGAGTGAAGCGCATGCCGATCGCGGAAGCGTTCCGGTTCCACTGGAAGGGTCTGATCCTCGGCACCTTCGCGATGCTCGCGACGTACGTGCTGTTCTACCTCATGACCTCGTACACGCTCACGTACGGAACGCGTCCGACCGACGCGGAGGTGCCCGGGGCCGGCTACACGTACAACGCCTTCATCCTGATGCTGGTGTTCGGCGTCGTGTTCTTCGGCATCTTCACGCTCGTCTCCGGCCCGCTCGCCGATCGCTTCGGCCGCCGCAAGACCCTGCTCGTCGTGACCGGCGCGATCGTCCTGTTCGGTCTGCTCTTCGTGCCGATGCTCGGCGGCGGCAGCACACCGATGGTGATGTTCTTCCTCGCGCTCGGCTTCACGCTCATGGGCCTGACGTTCGGACCGATGGGCGCGTTCCTCCCCGAGATGTTCCCGACGAACGTGCGCTACACCGGCTCGGCCGTGGCGTACAACGTCTCGTCCATTCTCGGCGCCGCGCTCGCTCCGATCGTCGCCGTGTGGCTCTGGGGCCTCGCCGACGGCAGTCCGCTGCTCGTCGGCCTGTACCTCTCAGGTGCCGGCCTCGTGACGTTCGTGTCACTGCTGCTCACGAAGGAGACGAAGGACGTCGACATCGACGCCTGACGCTCGCTCGTCGACGCCCGCGCGCACCCGGTTTCCCGAGTGCGCGCGGGCGTTCGCGATTCATGTCGTCGATTCGCCGGCATCCCCCGTGTCGATGAGGAGGACGCCAGAGGCGACCTCCCACATCATCGCGACCTCGTCGCCGCGATTGTGAATGCGCGCCTCCTGCCCGAGCCGCACCGCGCCCTCGCTCCCGTCGGGCAACCGCACGCTGTATCTCCGCGAGGCGCCGAGGTACGTCACATCGATGATCGTCACCGGAATCGCGTTCTGCGACTCTCCGGGAACCGTGCCGACGGGCTCGAGCCGGAGATTCTCGGGTCGGATCAGGATCGCGAGATCCTCGTGTCGCGATTGCCCGTCTGCGACGACACGATGGCCGGCGACCTCGATCGCCGTCTGGCGCTCCCCCACCGCGATCCCCTTGCCGAGCAGCACGGTCGATTCGCCGAGAAAGCGCCCGACGAAGAGCGTCTGAGGCGCCTCGTAGAGGTCTTCCGACGTGCCCACCTGCTCGAGCCTGCCGTTGTTGAAGACCGCGATGCGATCCGACATCGACAGCGCCTCCTCCTGATCGTGGGTGACGTAGACGAACGTCGACCCGACCTCGCGATGGATGCGCTTGATCTCGGTCTGCAGCCATTCGCGCAGTTTCTTGTCGAGCGCGCCGAGCGGCTCGTCCATCAGCAGGACGCGCGGCTCGTAGACGAGCGCTCTCGCGAGCGCGACACGCTGTTGCTGCCCGCCTGAGAGTTCCGACGGATAGCGGTCGCCGAACTCCCCCATTCTCACCATTCCGAGCGCCGCGGCGACCTTCTCCTTCTGCTGCGCTTTGCTCAGCTTGCGTCGTTGCAGCGGATAGGCGATGTTCTCCTCGACGGTCTTATGGGGGAACAGCGCGTAATTCTGGAACACCATGCCGATGTCGCGTTTGTGCGGCGGCAGCTTCGCGACCGGTTTGCCGTAGATGTGCAGGTGCCCCTCGGTGACGGAGGTGAACCCCGCGATCATGTTCAGCGTCGTGGTCTTCCCCGACCCCGACGGGCCGAGAAAGGTCATGAATTCGCCGGGTTCGATGACGAGGTCGATCTCGTTCACCACCGTGCTCTCGCCGTAGCGCTTCGTCACGCGATTCAGACTGATGCCCGCCTCGCCGATCGAGTGGATCGCCGAGGTGTTCAAACCGACGGCGCGCAGCTCCTGCTCGTGCCCGTCGGGCACCGGGATCTCACTGTGGGTCATAGCGTTCACGAGACTGGTCGCTTTCTCTTCCGTGTGGCGAATTGAGCAATGAGCATCACGATCACCGACATGAGCATGGTGATCACGGCGACAGCGGCCACCGTCGGGTCGTTGGTCTGCGTGACGCTGTTGAAGATCTTCACCGGCAGCGTCTGCAGTGAGGGGGATTGGATGAACAGGGAGAGAATCACCTCGTCGAAGGAGGTGACGAAGGCGAACAGGGCGCCGGCTGTCACTCCGGGAGCGATCAACGGCAGGATGATGCTGAAGAACGTGCGCATCTTGCCAGCGCCCAGGCTCGCGGAGGCTTGTTCGAGCCGCGGGTCGAGCCCTTGCAGCGACGCCATCACGTTCGTGATGACGAGCGGCATCGAGACGATCGTGTGCGCCAGCACGAAGCCGGGCAGGGTGCCGAGCAGGTCCAGGCGCAGGAACAGCGAGTAGAGGCCGACCGCTAGCACTATTCCGGGCACGATCAGCGGGAGCAGGAAGTACCCCTCGACGAGACCCTTTCCGCGGAAACGCACTTTCGAGAGGCCGAGTGCGGCGAGCACTCCCACCGCCGTCGCCACGATCATCGTGATCACCGCGACCTGGAGCGAAGAGAACAGTGCCTTCAACCAGCTCGGATCGGTGAAGAAGTTCTCATACCAGCGAGTCGAGAACCCCTTGGGCGGGAAGTTGAACGAGGAGGCCTCGTTGAACGACATGGGCACGATCACGAGTGTCGGCACGATCAGCCAGATCACGATCAGCACGGCGAACACGCCGAGAACACGCTTCGAGGTCATCAGCGGTCCACCCCCGGAAACAGGCTGCCGTGCTTGTTGAACCGCGACACGATGACGAGGATCAGAATGGTGCAGAGCAGGAGGAAGACACCGAGCGCGGTGCCCTGTCCCCACATCAGGAACACGCTGATCTGCTGCTGGATGAGCGCGGAGATCATGATCTCTTTCGACGATCCCAGCAGCGCGGGGATGATGTAGAAGCCGAGGCCGAGGATGAAGACCGTGACGCTGCCGGAGAAGATGCCCGGCCGCGAGAGCGGCAGGTACACGGTGAAGAACGCGGTGACCGGATTGGCGCCCAGGTTCGCTGCGGCCGGCAGCAGGCGCTTGTCGATCTTCGCCATCGAGGAGTAGAGCGGCAGCACCATGAACGGCAGCAGAACCTGCGACATGCCGAGGGCCACGCCGAACGTGGTGCGGATCAACGGAATCGGCCCCAATCCGAAGAGCGATTCCAGCAACCCGTTGATGGGGCCGGTATCTTGCAGCAGCACCATCCACGCGAGCGTGCGCACGAGGATGGAGGTCCAGAGCGGCATCATGATGAACAGCTGCAGCAGGTTGCGGGTGCGGTCGGTCACGATGGTCATCAGGTAGGCGTAGGGGTACGCGAGGAGCAGGCACACGAAGGTCACGAGGATCGCGGTGCCGAACGTGCGCATGACGACATTCAGGTTCGCTTCGGTGGTGAAGAGCCACTGGTAGTTCTGGATTCCCGGCACCGGGTCCGTCACTGAGCGGATGAACACGTCGACGAGCGGCGCGAGGAAGAAGAGCGTGACGATCACGAATGCCGGGACCAGCAGCAGCAGCGGGCGCCAATTTCTCGGCCCCCGCTGCTTCGGCCCATCGACATCCGCGCCGGGGGCGGCGGTCAGCGCTGCTGCGACGCCCCCGGCGACGGTGGTTTCAGTCATGATGATCAGTTACCGGTGGCCCAACCGGCCCAGGCGGCCGCGAGGGCGTCGTAATTCTCGACCCAGAAATCGACGTTGGGGGCGATCCCCGTATCGAGATGCTCGGTCGTCATCCACTCCGCCAGCTGATCGTCCACCTCGGGCTTGGCGTCGATGTTGACCCCGCCGTAGGAGGTGAGCTCGGTCATCTTGGCCTGCTGCTCCGCGCCGATCGAGTAGTTGACGGCGGCGAAGGCAGCCTGCTTGTCGGTGACGCCCTTCGGGATCCCGTTCGAATCCACCATGATCATCCATTCGTCCCACATCGGCGCGACCGGGGCTCCTGCGGCAGCCGCTCCGTATCCGCGGCCCGACCAGACGAGCCCCATGACGGCTTCACCCGCTTCGAGCTGCTGCTGAGCCTGGGCGCCCGTCGTCCATCCGATGCCGTCGTCGCCGAGCTCGCGATACATGTCGAACGCGCCTTCGATGTCTTCGGGGGTGATGTTCTGCACATCCTTCCCCTGTGCAGTGAGCGCGAATTCGACGGTTTGCGGATCGACGTAGGTCGACTGGCTCACGGTGCGCTTGCCCGGATACTTCTTCGTGTCGAAGAAATCTGCCGCGCTGGTCGGAGGATCATCGCCGAATTCGTCCGTGTTGTACACGACCACGAGGCCGTACAGGATTTGAGGCACCATGCACTTGTCGGTGATCGTGCCCTCGGGGATCTTCGAGATGTCGATCTGGTCGTAGTCGTACTCCTCGTAGAGCGTTCCGCACCCGCGCGCAGTATCGAACTGGGTCGTGTTCACGATGTCCCAGCTGACGTTGCCGCTGTCGACCATCGCCTTCAACTTGCCCGCGTCGAACGCATCTTGATTGACCGTGGCTCCCGACGCCGCGGCGAACGGGTCCCAGAGCGCCTCGGTCTGACCGTCCTGGAACACACCGCCCGACCCTGCGAACGTCAAGGTGGCGCCGTCGAGCGCGCCCTCCGCGATCTCCCCCGCAACCGGAGTACCAAGGTCCCGCTCCGGCGGGGGCTCCTGGTCGGCGCCACCGCCGCTGCACCCGATCAGTGCGAGTGCGAGCGCGGCCGTACCCGCGACGACGGCGACTCCTCGCCGCGTTCGGGCATTCTTTAGAATAGTCATTTCGTTCCTCACTTCATCGTGACGGGTCCCCGCGTCCGAAGCATGTGCTTCCGAATCGTGCGAGTCATGCACGAATCCGGGCTCGGCGGGTCTTCCCGAAGGTAGCCGCGGCGGTGCGCCGATGACGCTTGCTGTTACCCCTTCGTTACCGCGATCGCGAAGTTTCATAGCATCGTACGGATCGGCGCATCGGCATCGTACGAACCTAAGGAGTTGGCCTGATTCCGCTGCTCGACTTCGCATCTTCGAAGGCTCGATCCTACGATGGGGGAGGTACATCGCTCGCTGTTCAAGGAGGAACGCGTATGGACGTCGTCGTCATCGGAGCTGGGCTCGCTGGTCTCACCGCCGCTTGGGAGCTCGGCAAGGCCGGGCACCGGTGCACCGTTCTCGAGGCCCGAGACCGGGTCGGCGGCCGCACCTGGTCGCAACGGCTCGGCAATGGCGAGATGACCGAGCGCGGCGGCGAGTACATCTTCCCCACAGAGTTCCCCATCCGCCGACTCTCGGCGGAAGTCGGGGTGCCGATCATGTCCCACAACGTGCGCTACGGCCGACGCACGGTGAATGGCCGGGTCATCACCTTCGCCGAGCTGAACGACACCGTCGCGCGGGTGCAGGAGGTATTACGCTCCATGCTCGCCGATGGCGAAGCCGGCGTATCGCTCGAGCGCGTGTTCGCGGAAACCCTGGGAACCGACTACCGGCTCGATCCGGTGTATCGGCGCACCACCACGTCAGCCGCTGCGGATCCGAGCCTCGTGAGCGCGGAGGCCGTGCTGCTCCACGAATCGTCGACCGCCAACGGGTACATCGAAGACGGCGGGCGATTCGTCGGGGGCAATCAGTCACTGTCGATCGAGCTGGCGCGCAGGCTCGGCGATCGCGTGCGGCTCGAGCATCCGATCACCGGTGTCGACCAGTCCGGGATGGGCGTGCAGGTCCACTTGAATGACGGCTCTCGCCTCGACGCCGACGCGGCCGTCATCGCGGTCCCGCTCCCGCTCCTGCGGGAGCTGGACCTCGGGTTCTCGCTGCCGGAGCAGCAGCAGCGCGCGCTCGACCACCGGTTCATGGGGGTCGCCGCGAAGCTGGGGGTGCCGCTCGCTCGCGTCGATGCAGACATCGCGTTGCAGAACGCCGATCACACCTGGTGGTCCTGGCGCTCTCTCTCCGTCGACGGTGAGCATCGCATCAATGCGCTGTCGTCCTTCGCCGGCGGGCCCGCCGCACTCGGCGCGTTGAACGTCGCGGACGGGCCAGAGGGATGGACGCGCGCGCTGCGCGGCATGAGACCGGAGCTCGAGATCGACGGCGAAGTTCTCCTGACCACTTGGGCCGACGATCCGTGGGCGCGCGGTTCGTACTCGGCCGCGAACCTGGATTGGGAGACGGGCGACGCCCGGGCGTTCGAGCAGCCGGCCGGACGCGTCGCGATCGCGGGCGAGCACACGGGGACCGCGCAATCGCTGTCGGGCGCCGTCGCGTCAGGGTACCGAGCGGCAGAGGCGATTCTGACCGCCATGATCCCTCCGAGATGATGCCCCGGTCGCGAGCTGCTGAGCGAGGGCCGGGCTCGCCCTCGCCGAGGTGCGAGCAGACGCCATGACATTCACGGTCGGGTCTCTCCTCGCGCTTCGGGCGATCGGAACGTCGTCGCTCACGCCGGGTGTCGGAGAAGATCGGCCGGTGTCATGGGCCCACGTCTGCGAGTTGGCCGACCCCTGGCGCTGGTTGGGCCCGGACACTCTCGTCATGACGACCGGCATCGCAGTTCCGGGCGGCGACGCCGAGCAGTGCGCGTACCTCGACGGCATGTACGCGGCGGGCATCGCCGCGATCGCCGTCGACGCCACGATGATGCGGGCGCCGTTCAACGCTGCGGCCCTCGCGCACGCCACCCAGATCGGCTTCCCGGTGCTCGAGACCGCGCACGACGTGCGATTCAGCATGGTCGCCCGGGTCGTCGCGAGCGCCGCCCTCGGCCTCCCCGCAGCGGATTCCAAGCAATTCGAGCAGTTGCACGGAGCGCTCCTCCTCTCCGAGCTCTGCGACGGGACGGTGCCCTCGACGGCCGCAGCGCGCCTCCTCTCCGGCTTCGGGGTGGGAGCGCCGTTCATCTGCGCCGTTGCACAGCCGAAGGATCCGCGGGCTGCGCTCGCCGAAGCGCAGTCGCTCTTCGCCGCAGCCGACACCGCGATGCTCGCCATCGTGCGCGATGGCCAGCTGCTCCTCCTCGTGGAGTCGGGTCCCGAACCGCGCGCGGTGCTCGAGGCCCTCGCAGAGCGCAATGGAGGGATCGGTGCGAGCGCCCGCTTCCATCTGATCGACGAGCTTCCCGTCGCCGTGCAGCAGGCTCGCCGCGCGCTGATCCGCAATCACGAATCCGGTCGGCTGCTCGCATACGCCGAGCACGACGCGACGTCGCTCTTCTTGCCGAGCGACCCCGATCAGCTCCGACGCATCGCGCGGCAGGTACTCGGTCCGCTCCGCACCTACGACGAACAGCGCGGCACGGCACTGACGCAGACGCTCAGAACATTCCTCGAGGAGAACCGAAGCTGGGTCCGCGCGTCAGAGCGGCTCTACGTGCATCGCCAGACGCTGATCGCGCGCATCTCGCGCATCGAGAAGATCATCGATCGCAATCTCTCCTCGATGGAGGACGCGGCAGAATGCTGGCTCGCGATCCAGGCAGCGATCGGGTGCGGTGATCTCGAGCCGTCCGACGACTCGATCAGCGAGGCCAGCGCCGACCTGACGTGAGCGAGAGCAGACGCGCGACCGCTACCGCTCGCAGGTGCAGAGCTGATCCTTCTCGAACCCGGCGAGCGCCTCTTCGATGTGCAGGCCGCACCCGGTCCACGTCACTCTGTTGCACGTGGAACAACGAACCGGTGAGCACATAGGACTTTCCCCTCGACGCAGGTGCATTCGCAGTTCGAACGCGCACACCATCATCGCACGGCGGCATGGCTCCAGCCCGAGAGTGGTAGCTTGAAACGGGCATGACCAGGGGAAGGGAGACGCCGCGATGGCATCATCCGAAACACACTCTCCGCGGAGGGCGCGCGCAGCCGATGCTGCGCGGAATGCGGGCGACGACGAGAAGCTGACCACCGCCGACCTGGAAACGATGATCGCCGAGGCGACGGCCTGGGCGGACGCCGACATCGACGCGAGCACGCGCGCCGAGGCCCGAGCGCTGATCGAGCGAGCAAGGCGCGGTGACGAAGCGGCCATCGGCGAGCTGTCGGCGTCCTTCGGCAGCCGTCTCGCGTTCGGCACGGCGGGCCTGCGCGGGCGGATCGGCGCCGGCCCGATGCGCATGAACCGCGTCGTGGTGTCGCAGACCACCGCCGGCTTCGCCGCATACCTCTGGGAAGCGGCGAAGCGACGTGCGTCCCGTGATGCACCCTCCGTGGTGATCGGATACGACGGGCGCATCGGCTCCGCGACGTTCGCGCGCGACGCGGCGGAGGTCATGAGCGGTGCGGGCATCTCGGCATACCTGCTGCCCGAAGCGGGCCCGACTCCGCTCACCGCCTTCGCCGTCCGGCACCTCGATGTGTCGGCGGGCATCATGATCACTGCGAGCCATAATCCCCCGCGCGACAACGGGTACAAGGTGTATCTCGGCGATGAGGACGCGGGCTCTCAGATCGCTCCTCCGACGGACGCCGCGATCGCCGCTCACATCGAACGCATCGCCGCCACCCCGGTGGGGCAGATTCCGCGTGCGCACGGGTACTCGGTGCTGGGCGGCGGTGTCGCCGACGCCTACGTGTCGGAGACGTCGGCCGCCGTGCTCGCCGGTCTGCCGGAGCGACTCGACGCCCCAGGCGTGCCCATCGGCACCGACACCGATATCCGCGTCGTCTACACCGCCATGCACGGGGTGGGGGCCGACCTCGCCCAGCGCGTCTTCCGCTCCTCAGGCCTCCCCCGAGTGATCCCCGTGCGGGAGCAGCTGCTGCCCGACGGCCACTTCCCCACCGTCGACTTCCCGAACCCGGAGGAGCCGGGCGCACTCGACCTCGCATACCGAACGGCGCGCGCCGTCGACGCCGACCTCATCGTGGCTCATGATCCCGACGCGGATCGCCTCGCCCTCGCAGCCCCGCACGATGCCGAGGCGTCGGGCTATCGGCGTCTCACGGGCAATGAGCTCGGCCTGCTGCTGGGCTGGCGCGCAGCGGAGCGGGCCGTTGCACGCGCGAAGCAGCGCCAGGTGACCGTGAGCGGTGCCCTGGCGTGCACCATCGTCTCCTCCCCTGCGCTCCGTGCCGTCGCCGAGGCGTATGGCTTCACGTATGCGGAGACGCTCTCTGGCTTCAAATGGGTATCGCGCGTACCGGGCCTGGTCTTCGGATTCGAAGAGGCGCTCGGCTATCTCATCCATCCGGCGGTCGTGCGCGACAAGGATGGGATCTCGGCGAGCGCCGATGCCGTCGCCATGGTTCGGGAGCTCGCCTCGCAGGGACGCACGATCTGGGACCGTCTCGACGAGGCGAGCGAGCGCTTCGGTCACTTCGCGAGCGGCCAGGTGACGCTCCGGCTGCCGTCGATGCCGGCGGCCTCCGCGCTGTCGGCTCGCGTGCGGGAGGACCCGCCGCGGGAACTCGGCGCGTCGCCGGTCGTCGAGACCCGCGACCTGCTCGTGCCCGGCGCAGCCGAGGTTCCCGCAGATGTGCTTCGCTACGACCTCGCGAACGGTTCGAGGGTCATGATTCGGCCGAGCGGCACCGAGCCCAAGCTGAAGGTGTACCTCGATACGTTCAGCGACGTCGGCTCCGCCGCAGAGCGACGCGCGGCGGCAGAGCACTCCCTGGGCGACCTCGAACGCTCGGTTCGCGAGTATCTGGAGGGATTGCAGACGGGAGCGCAGTCGGCATGATCGCACGCTGGACCGAGCGCGACGCGGCGGAGATGCTCCGAGCGCCCGGCCCGCATGACGATAAGTATCGGCGGGGCGTGCTCGGCATGCGCACCGGTGCCGCTCACTATCCGGGTGCCGCTGTGCTCGGTGTGAGCGCCGCGTGGCGCACCGGGGTCGGCATGGTGCGCTATGTTCCGCCCGATGACGAGTCCGCGCCACCGTACGGGCTGCCGACCGCTGCGGCGGCAGTGCTCGAGGCGCGACCCGAGACGGTGATCGGCCCGCCGGTGGGCCGTCCCTGCGATGCCTGGGTCATCGGTTCGGGTACCGATGCGACGTCGCGTTCGGTTGCAGAACTCACCCAGTTGCGCGGCCTGCTCGCTGGCGACGCGGCCGTGGTGGTCGATGCGGGAGCACTCGACCTCGTCGTCGACGATTCGGTGCGCGCCGCGCCCCTGATCCTCACGCCCCACGGCGGCGAATTCGAGCGGCTGTGGCGATCCGCGAGGCTCGGTGACCTGCCAGAAGGATGGGATCCGCGCGGCATCGAGCCGGGGCCCCGGGCACGAGCCGCTGCGCAGCTCGCGTCGGCAGTTCGCGCGACGGTGCTGCTGAAGGGATCGGTGACCATCTGCGCCTCCCCCGACGGCTGGGTGCGGCGCTCCGGCCCGGCCACCCCGTGGCTCGCGAGCGCGGGAACGGGTGACGTGCTCGCCGGGCTTCTCGGCGCCCTCGTGGCTGGTCGGAGCGCAGATGCGCGCTCTGATCCCGGCCTCCTGGCGCGCCTCGCGGCCACCGCAGCGGTGCTGCACGATCGCGCGGCACGCCACGCTTCCGGTGATGAATCGGCCGATGGTTCAGGCCGCCCGGTCATAGCCCTCGAGATAGCCGCCGCGATCCCTCACGTGTTGGGGGAGCTCCTCGCTCGACAGGCCTGAGCCCTGCGTCCTCACCCGTCGCAGTCACCGGTCGCAGTCACCCCTCCGCAGTCACCCGTCGGCGATGATACGACCCGCGACGAGCGGACGAGGATCGGGAACGGTACTCCCGAGCTCGACTGCACCGCGGAGCACTTCGAGACCGCGAGCCATCCTTCCCGCATGGTCGCACCCAGCGATGAAGAGCGCATCGCCCGCGACGACCCGGTCGCCGGGGCGCACGAGCACCTCGACCCCCGCCGCATGATCGACCGGATCGCCGGGCCGAGCTCGCCCAGCACCGAGCCGCCATGCGCCGACGCCCACCGCGCGGGCGTCCACTCGCTGCACGATCCCGTCCGATCCTGCCCGCACGACCTCGTGCTCGTGCGCTTCGGGGAGCGTGGCCTGCGGGTCGCCGCCCTGGGCGGCCACGAGCCGCCGCCAGGAGTCCATCGCCCGCCCGTCTCGCAGTGCGGGAGCGGGATCGACGTCGGGCATGCCGGCCAGTGCGAGCATCTCCCCGGCCAGCGCAAGGGTGAGCTCGACGACGTCGCCCGGGCCGCCCCCGGCGAGCACATCGATCGACTCGCGCACCTCGTTCGCGTTGCCGACGGCGCGCCCCAGGGGCGCATCCATGTCGGTGAGCAGCGCAACCGTCTCGAGCCCGGAGTCGGCACCCAGGTGCACCATCGTGGTCGCGAGTTCCCGCGCTTCCGAGAGCCCGGGGAGAAACGCGCCCGACCCGAACTTCACGTCGAGCACGAGCCCGCCGGCGCCCTCCGCGATCTTCTTGCTCATGATCGACGAGGCGATGAGCGGCACCGCCGCCACCGTGCCCGTGACGTCGCGCAGGGCGTACATCTTGCGATCCGCCGGGGCGAGTCCGGAACCGGCGGCGCAGATCACGCCTCCGATATCGGCGAGCATCGCGATCATCTCCTCAGTGCTGAGCGAAGCCCGCCAACCGGGAATGGACTCGAGTTTGTCGAGGGTCCCTCCGGTATGGCCGAGTCCCCGTCCCGAGAGCTGCGGCACTACGACCCCGAGCGATGCCAGCAACGGGACGAGCGGCAACGTGATCTTGTCGCCGACGCCGCCGGTGGAGTGCTTGTCGATGGCCGGTCGCCCGAGGGCCGTGAAGTCCATTCGCTCGCCGCTCGCGATCATCGCCTCGGTCATGGCTCGAATCTCGTCACGCCCCATGCCCTGGATCACCACGGCCATGAGCAACGCACTCATCTGCTCTGGAGCGACGACGCCGCGCGTGAACGCGTCGATGAGCCAGGCGATCTCATCAGGATCGAGGGCACGCCCGAACCGCTTGGTCGTGATGAGATCGACGACGTCGTATGGCTCCACCGCGCGCTGCTGCTCCATGTCTCCAGCGTAAACCGCTGTGCGAGAGTTCAGGGCCGGCGATCCGCCGCCGCTCCCTGGCGCGGGCTGATTCAGAGTCGGTGCCGTCGCCTGCGCGCCCCGACTCTGGTGAGGAGTGCGGTGCCGAACGCGCCGATTGCGCTCATGCAGATCAGGGTCTCGGCGAATGACGCGCCGGGGGCCGCGTCGGACGAGCGAGTGCGTTCCGGCACCCCTATCGCAGCATCGATCCACGCTCCGGCGATCGTCACCGCAGCCGCAGCTGGCACTGCCATCAGTCGCAGGTGCCGGGTGATCGGAGAAGCGGTGCGCATCGGTCTGCTCCAGAACGGGATCGAGGGGTGGGCCGGAGATGAGCGCTCGGCTCCCGCCCCGGGGGTCCCTGGGGTTGGGGAGACGGGAACCGAGCTCGGACATATAACGGGGAGATCGGCGGATCATGACGCTCGCTTGGAGAAAACCTCGAAAAATGTTTCACGTTCGAGATTCGCGCGAGTGCGACGCATACTAGAAGTGGGGGTTTTCCGCGAAACGGTCGCGGTGATCAGAAGGCGGCGCTCGCGCAGCTTTCATTCACAGGGGTAGCCGGATCGTGAGGAGACCCCGAATGCCAGAATCAGCGCACGCGGAGCGTTCCGACGCGGAGTTGCTCGACATCGTCAGGGCGGGCGACACGTCAGCGTTCGCGGTGCTCTGGCAGCGCCACTCTCGGGCCGGTCTCGTGGCTGCTCGCCACTTCGGAACCAGCTCTTCTGCAGAGGACATCGTCTCAGAGGCGTATCTGCGCATCCTCGAGCTCATTCTCGACGGCCGCGGCCCGCACGGGGCCTTCCGGCCGTACATGTACCGAACGGTTCGCACCATCGCCGCAGACGTCTGGCGCCGGCCGGAGGACACGAGCGACGAGCTGGAGCGCATTCCCGAGTTCGCCGAGGCCGGCCCCTGGGAAGACCGCGCCTTCGACCGGAACGCGGCTGCACGAGCATTCGAGAGCCTCAATGAGCGGTGGCAGGCCGTGCTCTGGTACACCGAAGTCGAGGGAATGCCTCCGCGCGATGTCGCCAGGATTCTCGGGCTCTCAGCCAACGGCGTCTCGGCGCTCGCGAAGCGGGCGCGAGAAGCGCTCCAGTCGGCATGGGTGGAGGCTCACATCGATCGCGAGCTTCGCGATGCAGCATGCGGCACCACGCTCGATCATCTGCAGCGATACCAGCGCGGAAAGCTCACCGCAGCGGCGAGCCGGGCCGTGTCGGCTCACCTCGACACGTGCGAGAGCTGCGCAGGTGTCGCCGCAGAGTACTCCGTCCTCAATCGTCAGCTGGCTCTCGTACTCGTCGGCGTCCTGCTCGGAGGGGGCCCGACGCTCGGCTTCCTGAGCGGTGTGGGCGGGACGACACCCGCCACTGCGGCTGGGTTGGCCGCGGATTCCGCACGGGGCCCCGCAGGGAGCATCCCGCACGGCGCGACTGGCGGGGCGTCGCCAGTCACTCCTGCCGGCGGCGGCTCCGGGTCTGGCGCTGGCGCAGCGGGTACTGCGACCGGCGGCATCCTGAGCGGCCTTTCGGGCACCCTGCTGATCGCCGCGGCCACTGCGGCTGCGATCGTCATCGGCGGCGGAGCGCTCTTCCTGTCGCAGTCCGACGCGCCGAGCACGCCGGCGCTCGCCTCCGAACCGACGAGTGAAGCGGACGAAGCGGGATCGGACGGCGACGGCGAAGACGGATCGGAGCCGGGAACCGGGGACGGCGCCGACCGGTCGAGCAGCGAGTCGGCGGAGGGCGACGCCGGCGCGATGTTCGAGGACCGGTCGTACGACGAGGGCGCAGCAGACACTGAGGCGAACGGTTCGCCGGTCGTCGAAGCGACGCCGGCCGACACCGATACCCCTCCGAGCCAGGGACCCGATGCCGATGCGACACCGGGCATCGATATGGGCCCGGGGGCCGAACCGCAGCCGTCTCCGGAGCCGAACCCGCGGCCCGATCCGGCCCCTGAGCCGCAGCCCGAGCCCGGCCCCGATCCAGTTCCAGATCCCGATCCCGTTCCGCAGGAGACCGGCGATCCGTCGCTGACTCCGTTCGATCCCCGCTGGGCGCGGTGCGGCGATGGGCGCGTCTACATCGAGGGTCGCTCAGCGCTGCACGGCGCACTCGTGTTCGCGCGCGTGATCGATCATGGGCAGACGAATGAGCACCCTGAGCAGATGCAGGTCCTCGGCGATGCGCGGTGGTACACGAGCACGCCGATCCCTCTGCGAGCATCATCGGTCGGAGACCCCACCGCGGCGATCATCGAGATCCAGCTGCGCCTCGCCGACGGGCGAGCGTCTCCGTGGACGCTGTTCCCGCTCGAAGCGAGCAACGAGCTCAGCGGTGCCCCGGCGTACTGCGCGACTCAGTGAACTGATCGTTCGGGAGACCGAGTTCCGGATTGATCCCCGTCACGATCCAGGACGATGTCAGCAGCAGCGTGCGGCAGATGAGGTTGAACCAGAGCAGGAGTCCGGCGAACACCGCGAAGGTGGCGAGGAGGGGATTGCTCGTGGCGCCGCCGATGAGCACGCCGCCCAGCGCTTTGAGTCCGAGCATCACGAGGGCGCCGAGGCCGCAGCCGACGATGAGGCGCCACCGCGGCACTCGGACCTCGGCGAGGTAGCGATGCATGGCGACCAGCAGCACGAGATCGAACACATAGACCGCGGCATATCTCAGAACGGTGCCGAGCGTACCCACGAACCAGTTCGCATGATCCGCACCGATCCACGAGAGGAACTGGTCGGCCACATTGGAGCTGAGCACGGTGAGCGCCGCTGATACGAGGATCGCGGCGAAGAAGATGATCGCGAGCACGAAGTCCCGCAGTTTCAGCAGTACGGGGTTCCGATAGAGACGCACCTCGAGTCCGAACATGATGCGGATCGACCGGCGCGTGCCCGTGAACCAGTTCAGCGCGACCCACACGAGCACCAACCCCGCGATGCCGCTCGACCAGTCGAAGGCGCGTGCGCTCATCAGCTCGTCGATCGAGACGGCTCCTCCGCTCCCGACGAGCCCGGGAATGAAGAGGTTGATCTGGGCGACCAGCGTTTCGAGCAGTTCCGGTCGGCCCCGCAGCACGATCCCGAAGATGCCGAAGCCCAACCAGAGCGCCGCGAAGACGGCGAAGAGGGCCTGGTAGCTCATGCCTCCGGAGAGCACGATTCCGCCGACGTCGGAGAAGTGCATGTAGGTGCGCACGGGTCGCAGCTGCTGGGCCCATCGCCATCGCCGTCTGCCGCGTTCGACGACCTCGGAAACGCGCGTCGCCCCGGAGTCCTCCACTCGTGTGGAGGAACTCCGGGGCGACGTCATTCAGCCACTGTAACCAAGGAGCGAACCTCGGCGTGCCCTACGCGGTCTTCCCGGTGCGGATCGCGGCCTTGACCTCGGCGATGGCCTTGGTGACCTGGATGCCGCGCGGGCACGCATCGGTGCAGTTGAAGGTCGTGCGGCAGCGCCAGACGCCCTCGGTGTCGTTCAGGATGTCGAGTCGCACCTCCGCGTTCTCGTCGCGCGAATCGAAGATGAACCGGTGGGCGTTGACGATGGCGGCGGGGCCGAAGTACTGCCCATCCGTCCAGAACACGGGGCAGCTCGTCGTGCACGCCGCGCAGAGGATGCACTTCGTGGTGTCGTCGAAGCGCTCGCGGTCCTCGATGGTCTGGAGACGCTCCTTGCCGCCCTCGGGAGCCGAACCCGAGACGAGGAACGGCTGCACTTCGCGGTAGGCCGCGAAGAACGGCTCCATGTCGACGATGAGGTCCTTCTCGAGCGGGAGCCCCTTGATGGCCTCGACGTAGATCGGCTTCGAGATGTCGAGGTCCTTGATCAGTGTCTTGCAGGCGAGACGGTTGCGGCCGTTGATCCGCATCGCGTCGGACCCGCAGATGCCGTGCGCGCACGACCGGCGGAACGAGAGCGTGCCGTCCTGATCCCACTTGATGCGGTGCAGAGCGTCGAGGATTCGATCCGTCGGGTACATCTCGACGTCGAAGTCCTCCCAGAACGCCTCGCGACCCGATTCGGGGTCGAATCGGCGGATCAGCAGGGTCACCGTGAAGGGCTTCGGTGCTTCCGGAGCTTCGGCGGTGGGAGCTTCAGCAGTTGCAATGCTCATGACCTAGTACTTCCTCTCCAGCGGCGGGTAGCGCAACTCGCCCTGCTCGTTCTTGGTGACGACGACCGGCTTCCAGTCCAGGCGGATGTGATCCTCTGGGTCAGCCGAGTGGGGATCTCCGGAGAGATACGCCATGGTGTGCTGCATGTAGTTCTCGTCATCGCGGTTCGGATAATCGTCGCGCATGTGCCCGCCACGGCTCTCCTTGCGGTTGCGGGCCGTGTACGTGAGCACCTCCGCCAGGTCGAGCAGGAACCCCAGCTCGATCGCTTCGAGGAGATCCGTGTTGTACCGCTTGCCGCGATCCTGGACTCCGACGTTGATGTACCGCAGGCGCAGGTCGTTGATCACGCCGAGCACCTCGGTGAGCGACTCCTCGGTGCGGAACACCTGCGCACCGCGGTCCATGGCCTCTTGCAGCTCGCGGCGCAGATCGGCGACGCGCTCGGTGCCCGTGCCGTTGCGGAAGCCCTCGACCATCTCGCGCACCATCTTCGCCGGATCCTCGGGAAGCGGGACGAAATCGACGGTCTGCGCGTAGTCGGCCGCATTGTTGCCGGAGCGCTTGCCGAACACGTTGATGTCGAGCAGCGAGTTGGTGCCGAGGCGGTTCGAGCCGTGCACCGAGACGCAGGCGCACTCGCCCGCGGCGTAGAGGCCGGGAACGACCGTGGTGTTGTCGGAGAGCACCTCCGCGTCGTTGTTCGTCGGGATCCCGCCCATCGCGTAGTGCGCGGTCGGGAACACGGGGACGGGCTCCGTCACCGGGTCGACGCCCAGGTAGGTGCGCGCGAATTCCGTGATGTCGGGGAGCTTCGTCTCCAGCACCTCCGCACCGAGGTGCGTGCAGTCGAGATAGACGTAGTCCTTGTGCGGGCCAGCACCGCGTCCGTCGAGCACCTCTTGGACCATCGAGCGGGCCACGATGTCTCGCGGCGCCAGGTCCTTGATGGTGGGGGCGTAGCGCTCCATGAAGCGCTCGCCCGACGCGTTGCGGAGGATCGCGCCCTCGCCGCGCGCTCCCTCCGTGAGGAGGATCCCGAGGCCTGCGAGGCCCGTCGGGTGGAACTGGTAGAACTCCATGTCCTCGAGCGGCAGACCCTGCCTCCAGACGATCCCGACGCCGTCACCGGTGAGGGTGTGAGCGTTCGAGGTCGTCTTGAAGATCTTGCCGAACCCGCCGGTCGCGAACACGATCGACTTCGCCTGGAAGACGTGCAGGTCGCCCGTCGAGAGCTCGTACGCCACAACGCCGGAAGGCTTGCGCACGCCGTCGACCTCGGTCATCACCAGATCGAGCACGTAGTACTCGTTGAAGAAGTTGACGCCGAGCTTCACGCAGTTCTGGAACAGCGTCTGCAGGATCATGTGGCCCGTGCGGTCCGCGGCGTAGCACGCACGGCGCACCGCCGCCTTGCCGTGATCGCGCGTGTGGCCGCCGAAGCGGCGCTGGTCGATCTTGCCCTCCGGGGTGCGGTTGAAGGGCAGACCCATGTTCTCCAGGTCGATGACCGCGTCGATGGCTTCGCGGGCCAGGATCTCGGCCGCGTCCTGATCGACGAGGTAGTCGCCGCCCTTGACCGTGTCGAAGGTGTGCCACTCCCAGTTGTCTTCCTCGACGTTCGCGAGCGCCGCGGCCATACCGCCCTGCGCCGCGCCCGTGTGGGAGCGCGTGGGGTAGAGCTTCGTGATCACGGCGGTCTTGGCCTTCGGCCCCGCCTCGATCGCGGCGCGCATGCCCGCGCCACCTGCGCCGACGATGACGACATCGAACTGGTGATAAATGACGCCGTCCTTGACGGTGACGTCTTCGCCCTGGTGGGTGTCTGTGGTCACGTGAATCCTATTCTTCGTTTCGAAATCCGTTGCTGCGCGCGGGGGCTACGGCGTCGGGCAGAACGACGCGACGAGCGCCGGGTCCGCTCCCGCGGGGCAGGGGTCGAGGGTGTAGATCACGAAGGTGCCGAGCAGGATGAGCAGGGCGGCCGACAGGAACAGCGCGACCTTGAATCCCTGGGCGAGACGCGGACGGGTCACGTAGTCGTTCACGATGGTGCGCATGCCGTTCGCGCCGTGGATCAGCGCCAGCCAGAGGAGCAGGGTGTCCCACACCTTCCAGAACGGCTGCGAGAGCTTGCCGCCCACGAAACCGAAGTCGATGGCGTGCACGCCGTCGCCGATCATGAGGTTCGAGAAGAGGTGGCCGAACACGAGCACGATCAGCAGCACGCCCGAAACGCGCATGTAGACCCAGCCCCACTTCTCCCAGTTGGTGCGCTTCTTCGCCGGCGTCTTCGCGCGCGGAGCATCAATCGTCAATGACATGTCTGTTCTCCTCGCGCTCAGTGACCGAAGACGTTCATCAGGTGGCGGGGCAGGAAGCCGGCCATGGTTACCGCCCAGAGCCCCATCACGACCCAGAACATGGTGCGCTGGTATTTTGCGCCCTTGCTCCAGTAGTCGACGAGGATGATGCGGATGCCGTTGTAGGCGTGGAAGACGATCGCCGCGACGAGCACGGCCTCGCCGAGGCCCATCACCGGCGTCTTGTAGGTGCTCATGACGGCGTTGTACGCCTCCGGGCTGACCCGCACGAGGGCGGTGTCGAGCACGTGCACGAGCAGGAAGAAGAAGATGGAGACACCCGTGATGCGGTGCAGCACCCAGGACCACATTCCCTCGTTACCGCGGTAGAGGGTGCCGCCAGGGCGGACCTTCTTCCTCGCCACCGGTGCGGCTGCTGCCGTTTGGGCTGACACGGGCTTCCTCCTTCGTCGGGCTTCGCCGAGAGTCACCCGGCGGCTGACATAGCCATCTCGCCATGTGCGGGAACCCCCGTCACCAAGCATGGCTGAGAATCCACTGCGGAACCATTATGACACCTTTCGTGAGCGCTCCTGCACGCGCCCGATGGCCGGGAGACGCCTGTGCTCGTCTGATGATGCAGCCTCGTGTCGCGGTCGTCCGCTGCAGAGACGAGACGGAGCCGGGCGCGCTCCGCACGCCCGGCTCCGTGGTTCGCACCGCGAACGCTGATTCACGCGGCTCAGACGAGCGCGGGAACCGCCGCTCGCTCGATGACCTGCGCCAGATCCCTGCGATCCTCCGGGGTGAGCTCCTGCAGCGGTGGGCGCACGGGCCCTCCGGTCCGACCCACGGCATCGAGACCGGCCTTGACGATCGACACCGCGTATCCGGGAACGCGGTTGCGCACGTCGAGATACGGGTGGACGAAGTCGCGCAGCGCTGCGAAGACGGATGCGTGGTCGCGACGGCGCACGGCGTTGTAGAAGTCGATGGCGAAGTCCGGGACGAAGTTGAACATCGCCGACGAATAGGTCGTGACGCCGAGCTCCAGGTACGGCAGGGCGAATGTCTCTGCTGTGGGCAGCCCGCCGACGTAGGTGAGCCGATCGCCCAGCGTCGAGTAGATCTGGGTCATCTGCTCGATCGATCCGACGCCGTCTTTGAAGCCGATGAAGTTCGGCAGCCGATCCGCGAGGCGCACGAGGGTCTCGGCGGAGTACTGGGCGTTCGCGCGGTGGTAGACGATAACGCCCAGCGTGGTGGCCCGGCACACGGCCTCCACGTATGCCGCGAGACCTTCCTGCCCGGCTTCGGTCAGGTAGGGCGGGAACAGCAGGATGCCGTCTCCGCCTGCCGCTTCGACGGCCCGCGCCTGCTCGACTGCCGCGCGCACCGAGCCACCCGCCGGGCCGAGCACCGCGGTGCGGCCGCCGACCTGCTGCACGGCGGCGGAGACGACGCGTGAGACTTCGTCGAGCGTGAGCGAGAAGTACTCGCCCGTTCCGCCTGCGGCGAAGAGCCCGGCGACCGGGTAGGCGCTCAACCATTCGATGTGCTCGCGGTAGGTCGCCTCGGCGAACTCCTGCTCCGCGTCGAAGTGGGTGACCGGGAATGAGAGCAGTCCGGATCCGATCTGACTCGCGAGTGCAGCGGGTTCCAAATTGGGCACGACGTTCAACCTCCGGGGAATGTGGGAAACGCACCGTCGCAGCGGGCGATCAGGATGCTGGGGATCCGATGCCTTCACGCTAGGTTGGAGAACAGATACCTGTCCAACATCCGTTATGGATCATTTCATGCACGAAAGGTATGGTGATCGGTACGGCGGTCGGGCCGGGGTGAGCGAAGGAGAGCACGTGTCGTACACGCTTGATCAGGTGCGCGCCCTGGTGGCCGTCGCCGAGGAACTGCACTTCGGCAGAGCCGCCGAACGGCTCCAGATGACCCAGCCGCCGCTCAGCAGGCAGATCCAGCGCCTGGAGGCGATCGTCGGCGTGCAACTGCTGCGCCGGAGCAACCGCCGCGTCGAGCTGACCGACGCCGGTCGCGCGTTTCTCGATGAGGCCCGCCGCATCCTGGCCATCGCCGACGGGGCCCCGCAGATCGCGCGCACGGTCGCTGCGGGGCTCTCGGGCGTCGTCCGCATCGGGTTCACCGCGTCGAGCGCGTTCACGCTGCTCGGCCCGCTGCTCGCGCGCCTCTCCCACGCGCTTCCCGACGTGACCATCGAATTGCAGGAGATGGTCACCACCCACCAGCTCGACGCGCTCACGAAGAGCGAGATCGACGTCGCGATCGGTCGACCGCCCTTCGACCCCGCCCATTTCGGTTCGAGGCGCATCCATCGCGAGCGGCTGCTCGTCGCACTGCCGGAGGGCCATCTCCTGTCGCGCCGCACGAGTCCCATCGGAGTCGAGGACCTGGCGAACGAGGACATCATCATGCACTCGCCCGTCGAGGCGCGCTACTTCTACGACATCGCGACGCGCATGATGCCGATCTCCCGGTGGAAGCACCGGTTCACGGTCAGTCAGGTGTCGACGATGGTCGCCCTGGTCGGCGCAGGCACCGGTGTGGCCCTGGTTCCGGAATCCGCGGCCACGCTCGGCATCGCCGGCGTCACCTACGCGCCGCTCGTCACGAGCGAACCGCGGCCCATCGAACTGCACGCCGTCTGGCGCGAGGACGACACCCGGCCCCTGACCCGGCGAATCGTCCACGAGCTCCGCGAGGCGGCTGAGGCCCAGTAGCCCTCGGAGTCCTACTGCTCGCGCAGCGTCAGGTTGTAGGTGCGGTCGCGCCCGATGTACCAGAGGTCCTCCGTGCCGATCGCATGGCGGTCGTAGCGCCACGGGATCTCGGCCGCGCCGTACGAGCCCTCGCGCAAGACGAACCGGTATCCCGGTCGCAGCTCGTTCGCGAACGACTCCTGCTTGCCCATGAGGTGGCCGACGTTGCGCTTGCTGTACTCGACGTCGAAGTCGACCTCGTCGCCGAGCAGACCGATCTCCTGCATCCTCGGCCGCACCGTCGCGAGGTGCTCGAGGGTCCTCGCGTGGACGTCCTCGCAGATCACGCCCGGGCGCAACTGCGGAATGATGACTTCGCGCACCGCGTGCGTCAGGATCTCGTAGGCCTCCCGGCCCTCGGGAGTGCGCAGCACCGAACGCGCCATGTCGCTCGTCGCGACCACCACGCCGTCGATCACGACCTTCACGCCGGCGTCGAGCTGGATGCACGTGGTGGATGCGTCGAGCGGGAACTCCGTCGGCGGACCGGGGAAGAGCATGCGCTGCGACGAGTGCAGGTTGGTGAAGTAGGGCTCGATGCCGAATGGAATGCGCTGCTCGTTGCGGAAGCGGTCGAGATACTCCAGGTAGCGGGCGTAGAGCACGTTCTCGGTGAAGGTCTCGCCAGCATCGAGGTGCTCGTGGGCCCAGGCGACCGTCTGCTCGATCGCCGTGGTCGAGGCGCGGGCGGCGATGACCTGGAACGGCAGGTCTTCGGCGTCGCGCTCATCGCGCCACGAGCCGAGCGCCCGGGAGGCGGAGACCAGCACGGAGCCGGCATCGGTGAGGCGGATGCCGAGCGCGCACTGCTCCCACTGCTCCTCGAAGGCGATCCGGGGGCCGGTCGCGACCGCCGAAATGGCCTCGGCCGCCGAATCGTAGGCGCCAGCGGGCGTTCCCGCGATCCCGCGCAGCTGCTGCTCCGCGATCACGAATACGCGCCCGTCGGCCCACAGCGCGACGGTTCCCGGTTGCCAGACCGTACCCGTGACCTCCGAGTAGTTCGGAGCCGAAGACAGCAGGATCGCGTCGACCCCCAGCTGGTCCGCGACGTCGGACAGCGCGGAGAACCTGGTGTCGGCATCGGCCGAGAGCTCGCGTTCCAGGCCGACGAGGTGCCCGACCTCCGAGATGAGCCGCTCGGCGACGGGAATTCCTGCAGCGCGCCAACCCGCGAATCGGGCGAGCACCGCTGCCTGCTCGACCTCGTACACGTGCACCGGTCGCGCTCCGGGCAGGTCGACGCGCACGTCGACCTCACCGCTGAGCTTGAGGTAGTGCGTGTACGGAGCACGGGGATCGAGGTCGACCGGCCGTTCTCCTACGAGCTCCTTGACGAGAGCCGGAAGACTCGCGGCAGCCGGGAAGTCGGCGACCGGCCGGGGATCGATCGTGACCCAGGGCTCGTAGAAGCGGATCCGCTCGGGGTCGACGCCGCCGCCGGTCACGATGTTGCCCTGCTCCTGCTGACGGGCGAGCATCAACTCGGTGTGGGCGTCCTCGAAGATGAGCGGCGTGACGAACGGGAACGAGTCGAGGCGAATCGCAGAGAACAGGAGGCGATCGTTCGGGACGAAACCGTAGCGCTCGGTGACTGCCTGCGGGTCGCAGATGATTCTTGCCATAGTGCGTATCTTCCTAACTGCTTCGTGATTGTCGGTCAGCTGATTCCGGCTTCGACGCCGAGAAGCCCCTCGACCTGCGCGACGAGTTCCGCGAACCCGTCGGCGTATCGTGTGTCTTTGGTGCGGGGCCTCGCCAGGTCGACCTTGATGTCGGCGATGATGCGGCCGGGCCGATCCCCGACGACGAGCACGCGATCCGCGAGCCATACCGCCTCTGGGATGCTGTGGGTGACGAACAGCACACTGCGCTTCGTCTCCTGCCAGATGCGCTGCAGCTCGAAGTTCATCTGGTCGCGCGTCATGGCGTCGAGCGCGCCGAAGGGCTCGTCCATGAGCAGGATCTCGGGGTGCGAGACCAGGGCTCGGCAGATCGAGACGCGCTGCTGCATGCCGCCGCTCAGCTCGTACGAGTAGTTCTTCGCCTTGTCGCCGAGACCCACGAGCTCGAGCAGTTCGAGTGCGTGCGCCTTCGCCTCCTTGTTGGAGCGCTTGCGGAACTCCATCGGCAGCAGCACGTTGGCGAGATTGTTGCGCCATGGGAGCAGGGTGGGGCTCTGGAAGACCATCGCGATGTCGCGCAGGGCCTCCTTCACTCCGCGTCCGCGCACGAGCACCTCCCCCTCCGTGTTCTCGAGGAGCCCGGAGATGATCTTGAGCAGCGTGGTCTTGCCGCCGCCCGACTGGCCCACGATGGAGACGAACTCGCCCGGGGCGATGTCGAAATCGCAGCCGCGCAGTACGGTATTGCTCGCGCCGCCCCTGGCGGTGTAAGTCATCCCCACGTCTCGGACGCTGATGACCGGTTCGGTGATCGTCATGATCGGTGTCCTTTCCGCCACCCGCTCACGCGGTCGGCGCCTCGATCTGCTCGTCGGGTCCGAGGGGCTCGAGGAATTCGTTCGTGTAGATGTCGGCGGGCGAGACGTCGTCGGGATTCTCGAGTCCGAGGTACTCCGCGGCGAGATCGATCTGCTTCTGCACCCCCGCATCGCTCATGGTGCCGAACCCGTTCTCCGTGTTCTCGTCGTCCCACATCAGATCGCACTGGCCCGAGATCGCGTCGGCGACGGCGGCCTCGTCGAAGCCCGGCACCTTCGCGTCGAACGACTTCGCGGTCTCCTCCTGGTTCTGGCATGCCCAGGCGAACCCTCGCTGCGTCGCTCGGTTGAAACGCTCGACGAGCTCCGGGTTCTCGTCGATGGTCTGGTCTGAGGTGATGACGCCGTTGCCGTAGTAGAGCAGCCCGAGATCGGCCCAGTTGAGGATCACCGGGTCGTAGCCCTCCGCGATGAGCGTCGGCCCGTCGGAGACGGAGAGCGCGAGGTTCGCATCCCACTGGCCTGCGATGAGGCCCGGGATCTTCGCCTCCCCGGCCGCCGAGACGATCTCGACGTCGCCCTCGCTCCACCCGAGCTTGTCGAGCACCGCTGGCCACATCGCGACCATGGCACCGTTGCCCTCGGTCGCGACGGTCTTTCCTTTGAGATCGTCCCAGTCCGAGATTCCGGAATCGGGCAGCGCCAGCGCGGCGTAGGCCGACTTGCCCTGCACCAGGTTGATCTGGCGGATCGATGCGCCCTGGGCCCGATTCAGGATGGAGACGTTGTAGTCGGCCCATCCGAAGTCGACGCGACCGGTGTCGACGGAGGCCACTGTGTTCGCCGATCCCGAGCCCGGCATGATCTCGACCTCGATGCCCTCGGCCTCGTAGAACCCGGCATCCACTGCGGCGTAGAAGGGGGCGTGCTTCGGGAGTACGGCGACGTCGAGCATGAAGTTGACCTGGTCGGTGCCGCTGTCGCCGGCTGCGCCGGAACCGGCGCAGCCGGTCACGAGGAGCGCGGTGGCGGCGATCATTGCCGCGACCGTTGATTTCTGTGCGCGCATGTGCGGGCTTCCTTTCTCGAGCGGAGATGCTGCGGAGCGGTGCGGATCGAAAGCGCTACTTGACGTGATTGCGCCACGGCAGCAGTCGAGCCGCGATCACGGTGATGAGATAGAAGAGCAGGAGCGAGATGGCGGCGAGCACCATGAACGCGGCGAACATCGTGGCGAGATCGCTCTGCGCGTTCGCTCGGAGGATCACCTGGCCGAGTCCGTCGGTGCCGGCGATGAACTCGCCGACCACGGCGCCGCCGACCGCGAGGGAGATGGAGATCTTGGCACCGGAGAAGATCGACGGGAGCGCGTACCAGAACTCGATCTTCCGCATGCGCATCCAGGCGCTCGCGTTGTTGATGCGCGCGAGCTCCTTCAGCTCGTTCGGCACGGCCGAGAGCCCGTCGAAGGTGTTGATGACGAGGGGGAAGAAGGCGATCGCCATCGCGACGAATGCTTTCGACTCGAACCCGAATCCGAACCAGACGATGAACAGCGGCGCGAGCGCCACCTTGGGGATGGTGTCCACTGCGATGAGCGCCGGATACAAGAAGTGGCGCACCGCCGGGATGTAGAAGAGCGTCGCTCCGCAGAGCACCCCGAGCCCCGTGCCGAGCGCGAAGCCGGCGAGCGCCTCGGTCACGGTCACCCAGGCGTGGTGGGCGAAGTAGTCGGGCTGAGCGAAGAGCTTCTCGAACGCGGCGATGGGCCCGACGAGCAGGTAGGTCGGTATCTGGAAGACGCGAACGATGAGTTCCCAGATGGCGAGGATCGCGAGCATGCCGATGGCCGCCTTGACGGCTTTGTCGACCCCGCTGGGCAGGACGCGCTTGCGCGCGGCCGGGGCGATGGAGATGGTCTCTGTGAGACTCGAGGGAGCGGCGATGCTCTGCTGATCCCTGACCGACGTGTGCTTCGAAGTATCGATGTTCATGGCCTTCCCAATTTCGACGTGTGGCGACCAGCTCTGGGCGAGTCGTTTCGGAAGCGCATCCACTCTCGACGAGTCCTCGACGATGAGGCGGACGAAGCATGACCATCAGTATTGAAGCCGTTCAAGATACCTGTCTAACACTCTTTCAGCATCCATTAAGTCCCTCGAGGCATCGACCAGGCAGTGATTGGGAATTTCTGCCGACAATACCAATACCGCATCGCTCCAGCTAAAAACGATACTGGACGCGACACAATGCCCAGGGTTTCACTGGCAGAGGACGCATGTTCCGCCCCAGCCCGCGCCGACGCGTCGGCGCACCGGTACTGCACCACTCCACTCCATCCGCTCCCCGAGGAACAGGAGCTCAGTGATGAGCGCATCGCCCACTCACCCCACCACCCCCGAGCAGCGCCTCACCGCCCTCGGGCATCGGCTGCCGCAGGTCGCAGCCGGCTCGTATTCGTACGACCCCGTGCTCGTGCGGAACGACACCGCCTACGTGTCGGGTCAGATCCCCAAACGCGACGGCGGGGTCGCGTTCACCGGGGCCGTGCGATCGGGAGAGGACGCCGCGCGCGGTCGACAGGCTGCGGAACTGTGCGCGCTCAACGCGCTCGCCCAGATCGAGCAGTCCGTCGGGCTCGACCGCGTCGCGCAACTGCTGAAGCTGCAGGTGTACGTCGCGAGCGGCGACGACTTCGACGACCAGCCGGCCGTCGCCGAGGGGGCGTCGCAGCTCCTCCGAGCGGTACTCGGTGAAGCCGGTCGCCACGCGCGAACCGCGCTCGGCGTGCCCCGGCTCCCCAAGAACGCCACCGTAGAGATCGATCTCACCGTGGCGCTCCACCCCACCGGTGACTGAGCGCGAGCCCGTCCATCGGCGCCGCCCGTCCCGCTCAGGCACCGCCGAACCCAGCAGCAGCACCAGCACCACCACTCAGCAGTGAAACGGAGATCATCGTGCACACCTCACCCGAAGCACTCGAACAGATTCTGAGCCGTGCGGCGTCCGCGGCGCCCGTTCTGGCGGTCCTCCCTCCGCGGTCGCGAGCCGCACTCCTCACCGCACTGGGCGATGCGCTCGATGCCGAACGCGATCGTCTCATCACGATCGCCGAATCGGAAACCGGGCTCACCCCTGCTCGCCTCGGCGGAGAAGTCACGCGCACCGCGGTGCAGCTCCGGCTCTTCGCCGACGCCGTCGTCTCCGGTGCGCACCTAGACGCGCGCATCGACGAAGCCGATCCCGAGTTCGTGCTCGGCGCGCGCCCCGACCTGCGTCGCACGCACATTCCCGTTGGACCGGTCCTCAACTTCTCGGCGTCCAACTTCCCGTTCGCGTTCTCCGTGCTCGGGGGCGATTCAGCGGCGATTCTCGCCGCCGGATGCCCGGTGATCGTCAAAGCTCATTCGGGGCATCCCGAGTTGTCGGAGGCGACGGCAGCGCTCGCCCAGCGCGTCATCGCAGACCGCGGGCTGCCCGCAGGCACGCTTCAGCTCATCCACGGCCAGCAGACCGGAGTCGCCGCGCTGCGCGACCCCAGAGTCCGCGCGGGGTCGTTCACGGGTTCGACGCACGGAGGCCGCATCCTCGCCGACATCGCGGCGGCGCGCCCAGCACCGATCCCGTTCTACGGCGAGCTCGGCAGCGTGAACCCGGTCTTCGTCACCTCCGAGGCGCTCGCCTCGCGCGGTCCGGCACTCGCCTCCGAGTATCTTGCGAGCGTGGCGGGATCGGCAGGCCAGTTGTGCACGAAGCCCGGACTCCTGTTCGCCGCAGTCGACGACGCGTTCCTCGAAGCGCTCGCGACCGCGGGCGCCTCGGAACTCGGCACGAGCGAGCATCGGCTCCTCGGTCCGCGCATCACGGACACCTACCTCGAGGACGTGGATCGCGTGCTCGCGGTCGACGGGGTGCAGCCGGTCGTCATCGGCACGAGTCGCGTGGACGAGGCCGGGAACGGATGGGTCACCCCGACGATCGTGCGGGTCACCTTGGAGACGCTGCGCGCCAACAGCGAGGTCCTCGCAGAGGAGCACTTCGGCCCGTTCTCCGTCATCGTGGAGGTGCCGGATGGCACGCCGCTCGCTCCGCTCGTCGGCGAATTCATCACCGGGTCCCTCACCGGCACCGTCCACCTGGGAGAGCACGAGCGATCGGCCGCGGCCGGAGCCGACGCCGCGCTCTCAGACTTGGTCACCGCCCTCTCCAGACATGCGGGCCGGGTGCTCTTCGACGGCTGGCCGACCGGCGTCGCGGTGACGCCCGCTCAGCAGCACGGCGGGCCGTGGCCGGCGACGACGAACGACGCGAGCACCTCGGTCGGCACCGCAGCACTCGGGCGATTCCTCCGCCCGGTCGCCTTCCAGAATGCGCCGAGCGCATTCCTGCCCGCTGCGCTGCTCGACGAGAATCCGCTCGGCGTTCCACAGGAGCGCAGTGCCGCAGGCGAGTCGATCTCCTGGGGCCGCGCAGTAGGCTGAGCGCATGACCGAGAGCTCTGCGCGCATCCCAGCCATTGAACGCCTCACGTGCGTGATTCCGGCGGGCGGCGTCGGCTCCAGGCTCTGGCCGCTGTCGCGGGCGAACGCCCCCAAGTTCCTGCTCGACCTCACCGGGTCCGGCGACTCGCTGCTCCGGGCGACGTGGGATCGGCTCGCCCCGCTCGTGCCGGCGGAGCGCACCATGGTGGTGACCGGCATCTCGCATCGGGATTCCGTCGCCGAGCAGCTGCCCGAGCTGCTCGGCGAGAACCTCGTCACCGAGAGCGAGCCGAAGGACTCGTCGGCGGCCATCGGTCTCGCGGCCGCGATCCTGGAACTGCGCGACCCCGACGCGATCCTCGGCTCGTTCGCGGCGGACCACGTGATTCGGGGGGACGTGCTATTCCAGCGCGCGGTGACCACGGCGGTGCAGGCCGCGGATCAGGGATACATCGCCACGATCGGCATCCACCCCTCGCACCCCGCGACCGGCTTCGGGTACATCTCGACCGGTGACGCGCGTCGCGATCTGGCGCCCTTCGACGTGTACGACGTGACGGAGTTCGTCGAGAAGCCCGACGCCGCGCAGGCGGAGGGGTACCTCGCGAACGGCGGATACCTGTGGAACGCCGGAATGTTCATCGCACGCGCGTCGGTGCTGCTCGAGCAGATGGCCCTCCAGCAGCCAGCGCTCGTCGAATCGCTGCGCGAGATCGCGGCCGCCTGGGCCACGGAGCGCGGCGCCGACGTGCGCGAGCGCCTGTGGCCCACCCTTCCGAAGATCGCAATCGACTACACCGTCGCAGAGCCCGCGGCCTCCGCCGGCAAGATGGTCTGCGTCGCGGCCCACTTCGACTGGGACGACGTGGGCGACTTCGCCTCGGTCGCGAACCTGCTCACCCGGGGGCGCGGCAGTGATCTGGCGGTGCTGGGCGATGGCGCGCAGGTGCTCTCGGATGCGTCGAGCGGCATCGTCGTCTCGGAGAGCAGCCGGCTCGTCGCACTCGTCGGGGTCGAGGATGTCGTCGTGGTGGACACCGCGGATGTGCTGCTCGTGACGTCGAAGAGCCGAGCTCAGGATGTGAAGAACCTCGTCAGCCGCATGAAGGTGACGGGCGGAGGGCACCTGCTGTAGCGCGCGTCCCCTCTCAGGAGGTGACGAGGAGCGAGAACGGGTAGCGCTGAGACGAGAGCACCCGCACGTCGACGTTCGAGCGATCCAGCTCGCTCAGCCCGCCCTCGGGGTCCGCTCCCGGGTACCGGTCGCCCGTTTCGAAGTCGGGATCGTTCGACAGCACCACGCGGCCGTTCGCGTTCACGAGCGTGGAGCCCCGATGCCCGACGAACACTGGGAGCAGCGCGTCCTCGAGCGACGACACGAGGACATCGGCGCAGACGACTCCCCAGAAGTCACCCCCGACGAGTACAGGAACCGCCGACGTGATCGTCACCTCGTTCGAGCACAGGTAGTCGACGAAGGGGCCCGCGACGTGCCGGTCCCCCGTCGCCTCCGGCACCCGGTACCACTCGAGCCGCATGAGGTCGATCGCCGCCTGGCCCGGGCCGAACGTGGACGAGGCGAGCAGCGCGCGCTCGGGCCCCTGCCACCACGCCAGCGGGTTCCCCTCGCTGACGAGCTCTTCACTCGCGCAGAATCCTGCGCCGTAGAGCGGACGCCCCTCGGTGTCGAGCACCTGGTGGGCGCCGGGCTTGGCGATCGCGGCGAGCTGGGCGCCCGTCAGCGCGCCCGCCTCGGATTCGCGGCGCAGGGCCGATGCCAGCGACGGCACCCACCGGTCGAGCGGAGCGAATACTCCATCGAAGAAGTCATCGACGTGGCGCAGGGCCACCCGGAGCGGGGCATCTGCAATATCAGGCGCGGCGGTCACGGCACTCTCTTCCTCTTCTTTGAGGTCGCCGGAGAGTCACCCCTCCCGACGACGCGCTTCCAGTGTGCCACGAAGATCGGCATCGCGCGGCGCCGCGATCAAGTCTGTTCGGAGGCTCACGAGCCAGCGGGTCGAGGCGCGCACGGAAGCACGGATAGCGGATCGCGCCGCGTCGATGTCGCGCGCACGGGTAGCGCGGATCTGCGCGAGCAGCGCCCGCTGCGTCGCCAGTCGCGCTCCCTCGTCGAGGTCTTGGAGCGCGAGGAGGGGCGTGAACTCGGTCTGCACGCGCACGTGTTCCTTGGTGAGGCGCACGGACTGGCTGAGCGCCGCGAGCTCCAATTGGATCTCGGTGACGCGGCGTCGCCAGGCGACGCGATCGAGGTCGCGAGCGCCTTCGATCACGGCGGCCACGACGTCGATCTCCTCCGGCGTCGAGCGTTGGCACGCGTATTCGGCGCAGGCGCAGCAGACGGCCTCGTAGTGCACGGCGAGGTCGGCGAGCGCGACGCGCGGCATCGCCTGCAGTGCGCGCGCATTGACCTCCTCGACGGAGCCATGACTCGGGCGCACGAAGCTGCCGCCGTTGCGACCGCGCCGGGTTTCGATGAGGCCGCGGTGGCGCAATCCGCTCAGCGCTTCGCGAACTGTCACCACGGCGACTCCGAGCAGGGCCGAGAGCTCGGTCTCGCTGGGGAGCCGCTCGCCTTCGGTGAAGGCGCCGACCGAGATCGCCTGGACGATCCTGGATTCGACCAGCTCGATGCGGCCCTCGTCGCCGATCGGCGCGAGCGCTGCCGTGCGGAGCCGGCTCGGGGGCGCGGACGGCATTTGAGCGCTCACCGTTCTCCTCCGATTCTCGCGAACGTACCGAGTGTGTCACGAGCGAACTGAGATTTCGCCGCCGCCACTCCGTGATCAAACCGTGATGCGGAGAACTCCGAGCGCGTTCTAATCCTATAAACCCATATGTTATGTTTCATCTATCGGGCCGACAGCGACGTTGAGGAGCAACCGTATGACACACCACGCCCCCACCCCAGTACCGCAGGGGGACATCGCCGTATCGGTGCGCGGCGTTCGCAAACAGTTCGGCGACCTCGTCGCCGTGAACGACCTCGACATCGAGATCGGCGCCGGCGAGTTCTTCTCGATGCTCGGGCCTTCGGGGTCCGGGAAGACGACCGTGCTCCGCATGATCGCCGGCTTCGAGGAGCCCACCGCAGGCTCGATCCTGCTCCACGGAACCGACGTCACGAAGTCGGCGCCGTTCGACCGCGACGTCAACACGGTCTTCCAGGACTACGCGCTCTTCCCGCATCTCACCATCGCCGAGAACGTCGCGTACGGACTCAAAGTACGCGGCGTCTCCGCCGCCGAGCGCCGTCGTCTCGTGGCGGAGTCGCTCGAGCAAGTGCAGCTCGCGCACGTCGCCGACCGCTCGCCCGCGCAGCTCTCCGGCGGCCAGCGCCAGCGCATCGCCCTCGCTCGCGCCCTCATTCTGCGCCCCAAGGTGCTCCTGCTCGACGAACCCCTCGGCGCCCTCGACAAGCAGCTGCGCGAGCAGATGCAATTCGAACTCAAGCAGATCCAGCGCGAGGTCGGCATCACGTTCGTGTTCGTCACGCACGATCAAGAGGAAGCGCTCACGCTCTCCGACCGAGTCGCCGTGTTCAACAACGGGAAGATCGAGCAGGTCGGCAGTCCGCGCGAGGTGTACGAGTTCCCCCGCACCGAGTTCGTCGCCAGATTCCTCGGCATCACGAACCTCCTCGCGGACGACGCGGCGCAGCGCATCCTCGGCGAACGCACCCCTCACAGCGTGCGCCCCGAGCGCGTGCGGCTCGTCGACCCGACCGCCCCACTCGACCCTGCAGACATCGCGCTCCCCGGCACCATCCTCGAGACCGTCTACGCCGGCGCGCACACGCGCTACCTCGTCGAGACCGCCAGCGGCACCCGCTTCATCTCAGAAGCGCAGAACACGCACACGCCGCGCACCAGCCCGAGCATCTCGCGCGGAGACGCCGTGAGCCTCCGGTTCGCCCGCGATCACGCGGTCTTCGTGCCCAGCGCCTGACCCGCACCCAGACACCCCCGCAGTACCCAATCGCCTACGAAGGAGTAACGATGCACAAGAAACTCGCCATCCCGGCGGCGCTCGTCGCGGCCGCCGGACTCGCCCTCTCGGGCTGTTCCAGCAGCGGCGGTGAGTCCGCACCGGGAGAGATCTCGATCGACGTCCCCGACCTCCCCGCGCTCGAGTCGCTCGGAGACATGGAGTCCGAGCTCAACATCGTCGCCTGGTCGGGCTTCGTGGAGCCCGCGTGGGCCGAAGAATTCACCGCCGAGACCGGGTGCAAGGTCAACCGCAAGGTGGCGGCGACGAGCGACGAGATGGTCCAGCTCATGCGCACCGGTGAGTACGACCTCGTCTCGGCCTCCGGCGACGCGAGTCTGCGACTGATCGTCGACGGCAACGTGCAGCCGCTCAACACGGAGCTGATTCCGAACTTCGGCGACGACATCGTCGAGGGGATGAAGGGCCAGCTCTACGACACCCTCAACGGCAACGTCTACGGCATTCCGATCGGCCGCGGCGCGAACATCCTCGAGTACAACTCGGACGTCGTCACCGAAGAACCGACCAGCTGGGACGTCGTGTGGGAGGAGGACAGCCCGTACGCCGGCAACATCGCCGCCTACGACAGCCCCATCTACATCGCAGATGCGGCGATCTACCTCATGGCGACGCAGCCCGACCTCGGCATCGAGAACCCGTACGCCCTCGACGAAGAGCAGTTGGCGGCAGCGGTCGAGCTGTTGCAGCAGCAGAACACCATGGTCTCCGAGTACTGGTCGCCCGCCACCAACGTGACGTCGTTCACCGGCGGCAATTCGGTCGTCGGCACCTCCTGGGAGGTGCTGCGCAAGGCCACGCAGGATGAGAAGTTCAAGAGCGTGCTCCCCGAGGAGGGCTCGACGGGGTGGTCCGACGCGTGGATGCTCGCGGCCGAATCCGAGAGCCCGAACTGCGCGTACGCGTGGATGGACTACACGAGCAGCCCGGAGGTGAACGGGCAGATCGCGATGAACTTCGGCATGGCGCCCGCCAACGCCGCGTTCTGCGAGACCAGCGACGAAGCCCGCGAGCACTGCGAGTACTTCAATGCGACCGACGAGGAGTACTTCGAGCAGGTGTGGTTCTGGACCACCCCGATCGACCAGTGCCTCGATGGCCGCACCGATGTGCAGTGCACCAACTACCAGGACTGGACCAGCGCCTGGGCAACCGTCAAGGGCTGACCGCCCGACGGCGGGTGACCGGGGCACGCCGCCCCGGTCACCCGCCCCACCCGCCACACCACGACCCGTCAGTGAGGAACCATCGTGTCGAACCAGCCGACCCTCGAGCGCCGCACCAAACCGGTGTCGACAGCGCTCTACCGCCACCCGCGTGGCCGTCTCGCATCGCTGCTGACGCTGCCGATGGCGTGGCTGCTCGGCGTGTACATCCTGTCGCTCGTGCTCCTGCTGATGACCGCATTCTGGACGACCGACCCGTTCACCTCGCGGGTGAAGCCGGGGTTCACGCTCGAGAACTTCGAGCAGCTCGTCACCGTTCCGGCCTACCTGTCGACGGCGCTGCGCACACTCGGTATCGCCCTCGCGGTCACCGCGATCTGCGCCGCCGTATCCATTCCGCTCGCCGTGTTCATGGCGAAAATCGCGGGGCCGAGACTCCGGGCCGCACTCGCCGTGCTCGTCACCCTGCCGCTCTGGGCGGGCTACCTCGTGAAGATCATCGCCATGCGCCTCGTGTGGACCGATGAGGGATTCTTCAACTGGGCGCTATCGCCCTTCGGGATCACGGGCCCCGGCTTCGGCACCCTGACCGTCATCCTGACCCTCGTCTACCTCTGGTTCCCCTATATGGCGATTCCGGTATACGCCGCCGTGTCGCAGATCCCGACCAATCTGTTCGACGCTTCTTCCGACCTGGGCGCAAGCGGCGCCCGCACGATCCGCACCATCGTCGCCCCGCTCCTCCTCCCCGCACTGATCGCCGGTTCCGTATTCACGTTCTCACTGAGCCTCGGCGACTACATCGCGGCCATGTACGTGGGCGGCTCGACGCAGATGATCGGCAGCATCATCGCGCAGAACATCAATCTGAATCCGCCCCTCGCCGCGGCATTCTCCTTCGTGCCGATCGTGCTCGTCATCATCTACCTGAGCGCGGTGCGCCGCACCGGCGCGCTCAACAACCTCTGACCGAGATTCGCAGGAGACCGCCATGCTTCGTCTGAACCGCACCACGCGCGTCGCGCTCGCCGTCATCACGGTGATCGCGCTCGGGTTCATGTACATCCCGCTGTTCGTGATCGTCATGAACTCGTTCAACTCGGGCCGCGTCTCGGGCTGGCCGATCCCCGGCTTCTCGCTGGAGTGGTGGGGCAAGGCCCTCGCGAATCCCGCCGTGCACGCCGCCCTGCTGAACTCGGTGATCGTGGCCTCGGTCGCGACGGCGTTCGCCCTGCTGCTCGGCACGCTCGCCGCGTTCGCGCTGCAGCGCTTCAACTTCTTCGGCAAGCACACCGTCAACCTGCTCATCGTGCTGCCGATCACCCTTCCCGGCATCGTCACCGGTGTCGCGCTCTCGAACACGTACTTCCAGGTGCTGAAGCCCATGGGCATCAACGTCGGCTACTGGGGCATGATCATCGCTCACGCCACCTTCTGCGTCGTCATGGTCTTCAACAATGTGATCGCCCGACTGCGCCGCATGCACCCGAATCTCGACGAGGCATCGATGGATCTCGGAGCCGGCATCGGCCAGACCTTCCGGCTCGTCACGTTCCCGCAGTTCCGCAGCGCGTTCATCGCGGGCGGCCTGCTGGCGTTCGCACTCTCGTTCGACGAGATCGTGGTGACGATCTTCACCGCCCCCCCGGGCGTCGAGACCCTCCCCCTCTGGATCATGAACCAGATGGCGCGGCCCAATGAGGTGAACCAGGTGAACGTGGTGGCGACCGTGATGATCCTCCTCTCACTGATCCCCGTCTACTTCTCGCAGAAGGTCTCGGCGGTCAACGACGCGAAGTAGTTCGCGGCGGGGCTGCCGAGCCCGAGCGCCAGCGGCGCACCCGCGCGAATGAGAGAAGCGCGCCGATCCGAGCCCTCTCGCCTTGCCCTCTCTCGATCAACCGAAGAGTGCTTGGAGACATTTCTGCCTGATACGCCACCGATGATGTGCGCTACTCGTGTGCCAGGTCGATGACTGCCGCTTCCCCTGTGTTGGCGTCAGAAACTGATCGGCAGATACGTCCGATCCTCTCCAGCATCGGGCTGGAAAGTAAGTGGTTAATGGACTCTTCTCTTGCAGGAGCGTTCGTGATGGCAGAGCGAAAAGCCATCTCAGTCCGCTCAGCCATCACCGCGCGAGCGCGCCGAACCAGATCAAAGTCGAACTTCACGTCGTTTGCGAACTTCTTCCAATCATCTTCAGAGCACATACCGAACCTGTCGTGATGCCCGATCTTCATCGCCGCCCGAGGGAATTTAAGTCCTCCGCGGCGCTTAGAGAACGCGAATCCCGATGCCGCGTCATACATCGGCGCAAGGAGCGAATCACCGTCTGGAAGCAACAGCATCGAGTAGTTCTTAGCATGCGCATCGGGACTCCCCGAGAGGTAGTTGAAGATAACCATCTCCATGAACCGGTACCGCATGAGCTCCGATAACGCGGCACTCGAGGCCGTCCGCTCGATCAGCGCCGCAATATCCGCGACGCTCGGACCACCGTTTTCTTCATACTTCTTCTCAGGACCAAGCCCCAGAGCCTGGCAAAAATCTTCCTGGTGAATCCGCTGGCACTCCCCGTCATCCCAAACGCGGTCGTATCTCTCAACGACGATGGCCGGGACACCGTCGAAGTAGGAGAATTCTGATCTCGCGACGTACAGGTCCATCCGCCGAGCGGCGTCGAGCGTAACGTGCTCAATCAGCGCCTGATCACGTAACTCGTCATCGCCAACCCGCGTGATTCCGGGCTTCAGGATGTGAGTTGTGGGAAGGCCGTTTTCCGCCTTCGCCCACACGCCCGATTCAGTTCGATGAAGAGCGATTTTTCCCTGCTGACCGGCGACCGACCACCGCTCAGCATCTTCACTTACCGGCTGATTCGTCGCCGCTGCTTTGAGCCGTTCCCCGATCTCCGCGTCAGTTATTTCATTGACTCGCCCCGAGCGCAAGAGGAGTTCCTCACTGTCGACGAGCTGCACCGCCCCTGCGCAGTCAAGGCCAGCGATCGAGAGTAAGCCGAACGTGGTCGTGTCTCGAGAGTCGTGAACACTCGCCATCGAACTCCGAAGTTCATGGCCTTCGGGAAGTAGGCCTTCAAACCATGAGGACGCTGTGATCCGAGGGGCACTTCGCAGGGTGGGTGGCATCGATAGCGACAGTTTCGGACCCGAGTAGTTCTTGACGTACTTGAAGCCCTGGACCTGCGATGCACTTCCAGACAGAACGCCAATTTTCTGGCCGTATAAGAAGACGTTGAGCTCACGCTTCGCCATTAAGTTCCGGTTCGTCGTCGGGTGACCCTGAATCAGTTTCGCCGGTTGTCGGTGCGTCTGTTCGCGAGCGTTTCGAGATCGCGGACATCGACGAGTCCATGTTGCGCGTCGCATCTGACAGTGCTCCCTGATAGACCGACGAGATGCCAAGATCCGCCACGCTAGGGAGTGACACGTTCTTAAGAATATCGACCCCTCTGGAGCCGCCAAGAGACTTAAGTGCGTTCTCTGCGGCCATGCGGTTGATTCGAGTGAGGCCGATTGGGAGAAGGCCGATGCCGTGAATGGAGCTGGGCACGCCATCGGCAAACTGAACTGCATCTCCATCGTTTTCGGTTAGCTGGAACACGAACCCGAGAGCCCTAGCCACGTGCATCACCTTGATGAGTTCTGCCCGAGGCGACTTGCCGCGCTCGAAGTTTGAAAGCCACCTGACGGACACGTCTGCTCGCTCTGCCAGATCCACCTGGGTGAGACCTTGCTCCTCGCGCGCAGTGCGCAGTGCATACCCGAAATCCGGGGCAGTCTTAATCGGCGGTCTGGCCATGACTTGATCGTATCGTTAAGCAGCAGAATAGGCAAGAACGGTCAAGTTATCAAATACGCACGCACCGTCAAGTTTTACAAATTGACGGAACCGTCAAATTTAGCTACCTGACGGAACTGTCAAGTCACGACTTTTGACGCCTCGGCCTCGCCGTTAGAGTGCGTCACGTTGGATGAGTGAGTGATCACTATGCCGCCCCGTGAACCGGCGGGCTGGCGGCATGTGAGGGCCACCGATTCGATACATTGAACGCATGAAGCTTCGCCGTCTTGGCCTCACCGCAGCGACCGCCCTCATACTTGTCGGCGCGTTAGCCGCGTGTGCCCCTGAGCCATCGGAAGAACCGACCGAGGAGCCCGCTCCGCTCGCGAGCACGGGGCCCACATCCGACCCAGCACCGGCACCGACAGACGTGACAGACCCAGTGGACATCGTGGTCCCGAGCTGCGACGTGCTGCTGCCGCTCGAGAAGGTCCATCAGGTCCTCGGCGACGATCGTCCGGAGTACGTCGAAGTCGGCCCTGAGCGGCTTTCTGAGTTGTCACTTGAGTCGTTCGGACCTGCTGCCGTCTCTGCCTACGAGTCAGCGGAGCAGCTGTCTCACTGCAGATGGGCGTACCCGCAGTCCGACGGGATTATTGACGTGGTCGTCGCTGAACTCAGCACGGAGGTGCGGGAGGAGTTCACGTCCGCGCTCGACGACTCGGTGTTCGTGGAAGGTGAGACGGCGGACGGGGTCACGTACATCGATGAGGATCCGCAGCGTCGGAAGTCGATGCCGGTCCGGTTCGCGTTCATAGACAACGTTTGGGTCGCGACGGTGGGCTCGATCGGGCCGTTCCTCGACCCCACCATCGAGAGCATGCTCGAGCTCAACCCTCAGCTACGGAAGAGCTGACAGCACCGCTCTCACCTCTCAGTGGTCGTAGTCGAAACTGACGAGCCACCCGGTCACGCGCGCACCAGGCTTTGCGGTTGTGACTTCAACTTCGACGGTTCCGCCGTCTTCCGGCAGTGGCCGTTCGATGACAGTGACCTTGGAGTCGATGACGCCGCAATCTGCCACAACAACGATCCGGGACCGTACAGCTACAGGCGGTCGCGATGCTTGTCGCGCAGCTCCTCGACTGCCCGCTCGAGCGCAGGGTCGTCTCCGCGGGCGAGCGCCGCGTACTGGAGCACCAGGCCGTCTTCGGTGGGAACCGCCTTCACCCACATGCGACGACGCGCGACGAACAGCGACCACACCAGGCCGCCGAGCGCGAGCAAGGCGAACACGAGCACGTAGGTCTGCGCCGGGTTGCGCATCACGTCGAACGACGCGTAGCGCGGCGCGTCGTCGAGCGTGATCGTGCCCATCCCGTTCGGCAGCTCTGCGGTCGAGCCCGGCACGAGCTCGATCGATTCCGCGTCGATCGCGCGCCCGGTGAGCTGCTCCATGTTCGACGTGTCGAGTGAATACACGGAGCGCGGCACACCGTCGTCGATGCCGAGGTCGCCGACGAACACGTCGAGTGTGAGCACCGGATTCTCGAGGTCGGGGTAGTTCGACGTATAGGCGCCCGTGTCGAGATCGGCCTTGGTCGGGTAGAAGAAGCCGCGCAGGCCGACCTGCACCTGATCCCCCGCCGCATCGGTGATGCCGTACGGCACCTTCACGACGCCGAGCGAGGTCATCGTCATGTTGTCCTGCGGAATGAACGGCATCGCCTCGCTGTAGACGACGGTGCCCTCCGCGTTCTTCACGGTGATCCGCGGAGCGTACCCGTTGGCGATGAGGTAGATCGGGGAGCCGTGCACGCGCAACGGGTGATTCACCTGAATCGTCTCGTCGCTGACGCTTCCGTCCTCGGGGTCGATGAGTTCGAGGTTCGCCGTGTAGTCGCGCACCTGACCGATCGCGTGCGTGTTGCCGTCATCGGGCGTGACGTACGTGACGTCGAGCGAGTCGAGCTTCAAGCCGAACGGGTCGAGGCTCGTCGAGTCGAACGCCCGGCCCGTGTTCACCGTGTCGTAGTCGATGAGCTGGTTCACCATCGTCTCCCCTTCGACGAGCACCTTCTGCCCGTTGAAGGTGAAGATCCCACCGACGCCCACGCTGATGAGCACGCCGAGCAGGGAGATGTGGAAGAGCAGATTGCCGGTCTCACGCAGGTACCCGCGCTCGGCCGAGACCGACACGGTCTCCACGCCGCGACGCGAGACGCGCTGGATCTCGGTGCGGTAGCGCATCTTCTTCAGGAGGTGAGCGGCCTCCTCGACCGCGCGCTCGGCGAAGGCCGCGCGATCCTCGTCGCTGGCATCGGGATTCACCAGACGCACCTCGGAGAAACCGGCCATGCGTTCGAGGCGAGCCGGCGTCTTCGGGGGTCGGCCGCGCCACGCCTTCCAATGGTGCGTGATGCGCGGGATGACGCAGCCGATCAACGAGATGAAGAGCAGCAGGTAGATCGCGGAGAACCACACCGATCCGTACACGTCGAACGCCTGGATCGGGAAGGCGTCCAGAATCGGGAAGAGCTTGGGGTGATCGGCCTGGTACTGCACCACGCCGTTCGGGTCGGCGCTGCGCTGCGGCACCAGTGAACCGGGGATCGCCGCGACGGCGAGCAGCAGGAGCAGCACGAGCGCGACGCGCATGCTCGTGAGCTGCCGCCAGAACCACCGCATCCAGCCGGTGAAACCGAGCTCGGGCGATTCGGCGCGAAGCGACCCGCCCGCGCCGGTTCCGTCGTCGTAATCAGAGGGGCGTGACATAGCCGCCAATCACCGCCTGCAGTGCGTACATCATCTTGCTCCAGAGGCCGGTCACCATCAGGAGACCGATGAGGATCAGCAGCCCGCCGCCGATCAGGTTCACGACACGAATATGCCGTTTGAAGAATGTCATGGTCCGCGTGAGCCACCCGAAGCCGAGCGCGGCGAGGATGAAGGGGAGGCCGAGACCGATGCAATAGGCGATCGCCAGCACGACCGATCGAGCCACCGAGCCCTGCTGCAAGCTCAACGTCATGATCACACCGAGCGTCGGGCCCATGCAGGGCGTCCATCCGACGGCGAACACCGCGCCCAGGAGCGGCGCCCCAGCGAGCCCGAGCTTCGGCTTGATGCGCATCTTCTTCGTCGTCTGCATCCGGTTGAAGAGCCCGACGAACACGAGCCCCATCACGATGATCACCGCGCCCATGACTCGAGTGATCACGGACTCCCACTCGAGGAGCCACACTCCGACCGTTCCCGCGGCCGCGAGAAACGCGACGAGCACGACGGTGAAGCCGAGCACGAACAGCACCGAGCCGAGCAGCACCCGACCGCGCGGCGCGCGCGCTCCAGGGACAGACCCGGCAGTCGCCACCCCGCGCTGCTCTCCGTGGGCTGCCGCGGTCGCGCCAACATACGCGAGGTAGCCGGGGACGAGCGGCAGCACGCACGGGGAGAGGAACGAGAGCAGCCCAGCGGCGATTGCGATGAGCGATGCGACGAGCAGTTGCCCGTCGGCGACGATGTGCTCCACCGCTACTGCTCGCCGGCGGTGTCGCTCGATTCGGCGAGCGTCTCGTCGATCAAGGTGCTCAGTTGAGAGGCGCTCGCGAGCTGCCCGAGCACGCGGTGCGCCACTCGACCCTCGCGATCCAGCACCAGGGTCGTCGGCACCGCGTTGAGCGGCACCTGGCCGGCGAAGGCGCGCTGCACGGACCGGCCGCCCGCGTTGTCCATGATCGACGGGTACTCGATGTCGAACTCCTGCGAGAACTGCTGCGCCTGAGCCACCTGATCGCGCGTGTTCACACCGACGAACTGCACGCCCGCATCCGAGTACTCATCGAATGCGGTGACCAGATCGGGGGCCTCGACGCGGCACGGAGCGCACCCCGCGTACCAGAAGTTCACGACCGTCACCTCGCCGGCCGTGTCATCGGAGCCGAACGTCTCGCCGCTCTCGTCCACGCCGGAGAACTCGACAGGATCGGTGCGCTCCGACACCGGGATGCTCAGCGCGGAGCCGTCTCCGGAGACGTAGCCCTTGTCGCTCCCCTCCTGGTACTGCGAGGCGAGGTCGGCGCCCTCGCTGCTGCAGCCGACCAGCACGAGTGCGGCCGAGAGCGTCAGGGTGACAGCGGTTGCGGTGCGTCGCAGGCTCATACGGCTCCTACATCTACGGCGTCGTCGATCAGACCGGCGGCGGGGGTACGGTAGTCGACCTCGAACCAGCGCTCGCCGCGCTTCTCGAAGGTGGTGATGCTCGACAGGTCGCAACGTCGCGATGATGGATTGTGGAACAGGGGTTTTCCGGTGATGTCGAGGTGCGCCATCCAGATCGGCGACTGGTGAGACACCATCACGATGTCGCCATCACGCGTCGAATCCCAGGCGTCGTTCATCGCCGAGCGCACGCGATCCGCGATCTGCCGGTACGGCTCGCCCCAGCTCGGACGGAACGGATTGAGGTAGCGATACCAGTACTGCGGCTTCGTGAAGGCGCGGTCGGCGCCGGAGCTGACCATGCCCTCGAACGCATTGGTCGGCTCGATGATGCGTTCCTCGGTCGCGATCTCGAGGCTCAGCGCACTTGCGATCGGGCGCGCCGACTGCTGCGCGCGCTCCAGCGGCGAAGCGAAGAGCTTGGTGACGACCCGGTCGCTGCCCGCCAACTCGAGTGCTGCGGCCTCCGCCATCTGGTGACCGCGTTCTGACAGGCGGAAACCCGGAAGGCGGCCGTACAGCACGCGATCCGGGTTGTGCACCTCGCCATGGCGCACCAAATGCAGCAGTTTGTCGCTCACGTCTCCATTGTACGTTCGGGGTGTCTGGGAGTTCGGGGCCGAGCGCGGGGAGGGCGGATGTGCGCTCGGGGTCAGGCGCAGGCTCGGGCTCAGGCGAAGGCGGCCTTCCATCTCACTTTGCGGCCCCGTACGGCGCCTTGTGGCGCGACGGCTAGACTGTCCGGGTGACTGAGCGTGTATTGATCAAGGACCTGGCCGCCCGCGAAGACGGCACCGTACGAGTCTCCGGGTGGGTGGAGAAGGTTCGCGACCAGAGGTACGTGCAGTTCGTCGTGCTGCGCGACGAGTCGGGAGCCGTCCAGCTCGTCAACGGCGGCGTGCTGCGCGAGCCGGATCCCGAGAACCCCCGCTCGGACGTGCTCGTGCCCCGCACCACCACGATCTCCGAACTGACCCAGGGGTCGTTCGTGACGGTCACCGGAGAGCTGCAGCACAACGAGCGCGTGAAGCTCGGCGGCGTCGAGGTGCAGATCGAGGAGATCGAGGTCGTCACGGCTTCGCTCCCCGACAACCCGGTCGCCGGCGACTCGAACATCGACGTGCGTCTCGACTGGCGCTTCCTCGACCTGCGCCGACCCGAGCAGAACCTCGTCTTCCGCGTGCAGACCGCGTTCCTGCACGCGCTGCGCCAGGTCTGGGTCGATCGCGGTTTCATCGAGATCCAGACCCCGAAGCTCATGGCGAGCGCCTCCGAGTCGCGCGCCGAGCTCTTCGAGGTCGAGTACTTCGAGGGCAAGGCGTTTCTCGCCCAGAGCCCCCAGTTCTTCAAGCAGATGGCTCAGGCCGCGGGCTTCGGCGGCATCTTCGAGGTGGGGCCCGCCTTCCGCGCCGACCACTCGTTCACGTCGCGGCACGCGACCGAGTTCACCTCGATCGACACCGAGCTGAGCTGGATCGACTCCCCGGAAGACGTGATGGAGCTGCATGAGGAGCTGCTCGTCGCCGGCCTGACCGCGGTCAAGGAGCAGCTCGGCGCTGAGATCGAGAAGCTCTTCGGCATCGAGGTCGAGGTGCCGTCGCGCCCGTTCCCGCGCATCCCCCTCGCCGAGGCGAAGGAGATCGTGAAGGCGGAGGGCTACGAGGTGCCTCGCGCCGACGCCGATATGGACCCGGAGGGCGAGCGCCGCATCGCGGCTCACGTCAAGAAGAAGTTCGGCCACGACTTCGTGTTCCTCACGGACTACGACGCGTCGATCCGCCCGTTCTACCACATGCGCAACGCTGAGAACCCGCAGCTCACGCAGAGCTACGACCTCATCTACCGCGGCACTGAGATCTCGACGGGCGCGCAGCGCGAGCACCGCATCGAGGTGCTCGAAGCTCAGGCCGTCGAGAAGGGCATGGATCCGAAGGAGCTCAGCTTCTACCTCGACTTCTTCCGCTACGGGGTGCCCCCGCACGGCGGCTTCGGCATGGGCCTCAACCGCGTGCTGATGCTCCTGCTCAAGCAGCAGTCGATTCGCGAGGTCACGTACCTCTTCCGCGGGCCGAATCGCCTGCTCCCGTAACCGCGTGCACACCTCGATGGCGCCCTCCGCTCCGGCGGATGGGCGCCATCGTCGTTCACGCGGCCGGCGTCATGCTGCACGTCGGAGGCTGCAAGCCCAGCGCGACCCAGCTGCCGGTGACGGTACGCTGGTTCGAGATCCAGCCCGAGGGATCGCGCGTCTCCACAGAGAGTGTTCGAATCGCTCCCAACGCCGCGTTGAGCAGTCCGCCGATAAGCGTCGTCTCATAGACTCCTGCGACCGGTAGGACAGGTATCGGTGCGGGGGGAAAAACGGATAATGCGGGATCCGGCGGGGGCGTCATCGCCGCTCCCCGCATCGGTCAGCGCATCCGCGCCACCACCACGGAGTCGCTGAGCAGGTGCGCCGTTCCGTCGGGGCCGCGCCCGGAGCGTTCGCGCACTTCTGCGACCTCGACGGTCCACGCGTCCGGGCGCAGCCCGAGGTCCGCGAGCTCCGTCGCGGGCGTCGGAAAGTCCTCGTCGTGATGCGATGACCACTGGGGCGCGGCGGCGTGGGCGATGAGCACGAGCCGCCCTCCGGGGGCCACGCGGCCAGCGGCCGTCCGCAGAATGCGGTCGCGGGGCAGCGCGACCGGTGATTGGAAGAAGCTCGCTGTGACGAGATCGAACGGTGATGCGCTGCCGTCGACGCCGGCCGGATCGTCGCACCACTCGCCGAGGTCTGCGGCGATGAAATGCGCCCGCGCGAGACCCCGCTCCGCAGCCGCGGCCCGCGCCCGGGCGACGGCGGTCGACGAGAGATCGATGCCAGTCGCATCCCATCCGCGCTCCGCGAGCCAGAGCACATCACCGCCTTCTCCGCTTCCGAGGTCGAGGGCGCGCCCCGGCGCCCAGTCATGTGCGAGATCTGCGAGCGTACGATTCACCGCACCGGACCAGATCCGGTCGGCCGAGCCGTACCGCTGCTCCCAGAAGGCCACCGGATCCGACGGCACCGCGCTCGCATCGGTGTGCCCGTGCGCTTCGTCCCCCGAGCGCTGCTCGCCAGGGGCGTGCGGCCCGTGCTGGTGCGCGCCCACCTCAGTTCGCCCCAGCTGCGGCGAGCGCGTAATCCTCATCGACGAGCGCGGCATTCGCCGCTGCACCCGCCATGTTGCCCGCACCCATCACGAGGGGCACGGAGGCCGCGGCGCTCACGACGTTCCCCGCAGCCCAGATGCGCGGGTGGCTCGTGCGCTGCATCGGATCGACCGAGACCGTGAGGCCCATCGGGGTCTCACTGCGGTCGAGCGCGACGCCGGAGAGGAACTGATCCTGCGGCACCATGGCGAATCCCGTGAAGACCGCGTCGATCTCGAACTCCCGCCCGTCGGCGGTGCGCACCCCGCTGACATCGGCACCCGATCCGACGACCTCGACGACCGGTGCCGAGACCAAGCGCACGCCCCGGGCCCGCATTCCGCGTTCGGTATCGGCATCGAGCACGCTGTCGCCGCGCGCGTCGACGAGTCCGGCCGTGAACACGGTGACGTCATCGCTCCACTGCCGCAGCAGTTTCGCCTGGTGCATGCCGAGCGGCGAGGTGGTGATCACCGCGATTCGCCTGCCCCGAACCTCCCAGCCATGGCAGTACGGGCAGTGCAGGACGCTCGTGCCCCATCGCTCCGCGAGTCCGGGGATCTCGGGCAGCACGTCGGTCACACCCGTCGCGACGATCAGAGCCCTCGTCTGCAGCACCTCTCCCGATCCGAGTTCGACGGACATCGAACCGCCCGGGCTGCCGGCCTCCAGGGAAGCGGACGAGGTCTCCCCCTTCGTATCCCGCACCCCGCGCACGTCCGCCTGCCGGAACTCGACCCCGTAGGTCTCGGCCTCGGCGCGTCCGCGTGCGACGAGCTCGAGCGGCGGAGTGCCGTCGAGGCCCAGCACGTTGTGCATGTGAGAGGCGAAGCGGTTGCGCGGTGCGCCCCCGTCGATCACGAGGGTGCGCCGAAGCGAACGTCCGAGCGCCTGCGCCGCACTGAGTCCTGCCGCCCCGCCGCCGATCACAATGGCATCCCATTCAGTATTCGTCATGGTCCCAGCCTCGGGGGAATGTGCAATAATTGCAATCTGATTTGCGATAATGGCAAGGAGCATCATGGATGAACTGCAGCGCCTCGGGCCGAGACTGCGCGCCGCGCGGCAGGATCGCGGATGGACTCTGGAGGACCTCGCGGCTCGGGCCGGGATGTCCACGAGCACGCTCTCGCGGCTGGAATCCGGCAAACGGCAAGCGAGCCTCGAACTCCTGCTCCCCGTCACCCGACAGCTCGGCATCCGCGTCGATGACCTCCTCGACGCTCCGGATCGAGACCCTCGCGTGCACCGCACCACGATTCGTCGCGACGGGATGACGATCGCTCCGCTCACGCGGGAGGCCTCGGAGGTGCGCGCGTTCAAGATCACCTACCACCCCGGAGCTCCCGAGTGCGAGTTGCAGGTGCACGAGGGACACGAGTGGCTCTACGTGCTGTCGGGCAGATTGCGCCTCTCACTCGCCGAGCGCGAGCACGTGCTCGGTCGAGGCGAGGCGGCGGAGTTCGACACGACGGTGCCGCACCTCATGCAGGCCGAGGGGACGACGCCGTGCGAGGTGATCAGCATCTTCAACACGGTCGGCGAACGGCTGCACCTGCACAGCACGTAGGCCGGCGCGACCCTCCACTTCCCCCTTCCCCGCGCCCGCACGCCATGCCGATCAGCGGACCTGCGCGAGGAGCGCCCTGTGGAAGGCCGCGTCGCCCGTGAGCTCCGGATGGAAGGCGATGCCCGTCACCGTACCGAGCCTGCGCCGAGCGTCGCGAGCGCCGATCCTGCCATCCGTGTCGCGCTCGGGCCCCGCGTCCGAGTCGCCCCCGGGCGCCGCCGTCGTGGCGCCGAGCACGCGCCCGTCGACTCGGCAAATCGCGCGAGCGCCGATTCCGACTGAAAGCACCTCCGGAGCGCGGATGAGCGCCGCACGCACGCGGCCGTCCTGCCGCCCGATCACCTCAGCCGCGTCGACCGCGATGTCGACCTCGTGCGACACCAGCTGCGGGCCGAGCGCATTGCGTCGCACGGCGACGTCGAGCACGTCGAGAGATCTCTGAGAGGGTGCCGCATCCCGCACCTCTCGGGAGAGCAGCACGAGCCCGGCGCACGTTCCCAGCGTGGGGAGCCCCTCCGTGATGATCGATCGCAGGCCCTCAGCCATATCGAAGAGGCGGAGCAGCCGATCCTGTGCGCTGGATTCTCCGCCGGGCAGCACGAGCGCATCGATGCGCGGTCCGTCAGCACCCGCGAAGTCGCTCTCGCGTCGCACCAGCACGACGCGCGCGCCGAGCTGCTCGAGCACGTCGCCGTGCTCCGACACGCCCCCCTGCAGCGCGAGCACCCCGACGACGGGTGCCGAGCGGGGCTCCGTCACCACCCTCGCGCGGCCAAGCGGTGCGGGGCGGGCAGGTCGGCGACGTTGATGCCCACCATGGCCTCTCCCAGTCCGCGGGAGGCCTCTGCGATCACGCCGGGGTCATCGAAACGCGCCGTCGCTCGCACGATGGCGGCGGCACGCTTCGCGGGGTCGCCCGACTTGAAGATGCCGGATCCCACGAAGACCCCGTCGGCGCCGAGCTGCATCATCATCGCCGCATCCGCGGGCGTGGCCACCCCGCCCGCGGTGAAGAGCACCACCGGCAGGCGGCCACCGGCCGCGACCTCTCGGACGAGGTCGTACGGCGCAGCCAGGTCCTTCGCCGCGACGTACAGCTCATCCGGACCGAGCGCGGAGAGGCGGGCGATCTCCCCGCGAATGGTGCGGATGTGCTTGGTCGCCTCCGAGACGTCGCCGGTGCCGGCCTCGCCCTTCGAGCGGATCATCGCCGCACCCTCTGAGATGCGGCGAAGCGCTTCGCCCAGGTTCGTCGCCCCGCACACGAACGGAACCGTGAACCGCTGCTTGTCGATGTGGTTCACGTAGTCGGCAGGCGACAGCACCTCCGATTCATCGATGTAATCCACCTCGAGCGCTTCGAGCACCTGCGCTTCGACGAAGTGCCCGATGCGGGCCTTCGCCATCACGGGAATCGAAACGGTCGCTCTGATGCCGTCGATGAGGTCCGGGTCGCTCATGCGCGCCACCCCGCCCTGTGCGCGGATGTCCGCCGGAACGCGCTCGAGCGCCATCACGGCGACGGCACCGGCGTCTTCCGCGATCCTCGCCTGTTCGGGGGTGACGACGTCCATGATCACCCCGCCCTTGAGCATGTCGGCGAGGCCTCGCTTGACGAGGGGCGAGCCGGTGGTCGGAGCTGCGGTGGACACTGATGCCTGGGATTCGGTCATACGCACCAGCTTGCCCGGCCGCATTGGTCTGCCTCAAGGTCCACAAGTGCCAAGTTGCAGGAGACCAATCCTTCGGCCCCGCCGGCTCCTCGATAGATCGGGGAGCCGGCGGTGCGCCTCAGGCCGTCGTGGGTTCACCGATCGAGAGCATCAGGCGGTTCGCCCAGTTGAAGAAGGCGCCCGCCTGAATCGCGTCGAGCAGTTCGAGCTCGGCGAGCCCCACGTCGCGCAGGGCGGAGATCTGGGGCTGCCCGAAGCGCGGCGGCGTCGCCGTCAGAGCGACGGTCGCGTCGACGATGGCGTCGATCCTCGTCGAGATCCGAGCCCCCACCCCTTCGTCGAGCAACCGCTGCACCTCGGCACGATCGGCGCCCTGCTCCGTCGCGAACCGCGAATGCACCGAGGCGCAGAACACGCACCCGTTGAAGCGCGAAGCGGCGGCCGCTGCGAGTTCGCGCTCGGCGCGAGGCAGCCCGGCGTCGGTGTTGAAGAAGATGTCGAGGTCGGTGAGCGTGCGCTCCCGCAGCGCTTCGGGATCACGCGCGAGCAACCGGAAGTACGGCATGTGCACGCGGTCGCGCTGCACGAGCGCGTCGTAGTGCGCCTCGGTGAACTCGGCGACCGGCAGGGGCTCGAGCCACGGCTTCCACCCCAGCACGTCTTGCGTGAAGCGTGCTGGCTCGTCGACACGAGGCGCAGCTGGCAGTGCCTCTGCAGCCGCAACCGGCGCCTGTTCGGTCGACGCCCCTGCACGTTCGCGCGCCACCGCGGCGACGTCGGCGGCGAGCGCCGGGAGGTCTTCGGCGCGCGTCGCCGCGGCGCCGCCGACGCTCTCGCGCAGTTCGCGCAAGCCGTGGGCGACGCGCAGTTGGAACGCGAGGAACGAGATGAGCTGGGAGAGCGTGACGATACCGGTGCTGCTCCATCCGGCGTCGAGCAGCCGACCGAGGCGCTCACGATCGGCGTCGCGCGGGTGGAGCACCAGCATGTGCGCGTGCTCGAGCGCCGCTGAGAGCCGATCGCCCAGCGCATAGGCGGCTTCGACCGAGGCGACGCTGTACTCGGGCCCGGCTTCGCTCTCGGGGGCGTTCTCCGCGCGGAACGCCCCGTACGGGCCCTGCCCGGCAGCGCGCCCGGCTTCTGCGACGATCAGGGGCTCGAGCCCGGCACCACCCCCCGTCTCGCGCAGCAGCGCACCGTAGAACGCGACGGCCTCCGGCTCCTCGTGCAGCCGCGCGACGAACAGCCCGACCGCGGCCCGCTCGGCCAGCGACACCTCAGAGGCGTCGAGCGGCACGAAGAGCGCCTCGAAGCTGCCCTGCGCGTGCTGCTTCGATTCCGGGCGGCGATCGCGCGCCCGATCGAGGGCGTCGCCCGGGGAGATGCCGGTCAGTGCGGCGATGATGTCGGTGTGGACGAATGCGGGAAGGGTCATTGCGGTGGTGCTCCTTCTAGTGTCAGATCTCCCAGTGCCCCGACGACAGCGATGCGCCGGGGATCGCCTCGATGAGGCGCTGGGTATAGGGGTCTTGCGCATTGCTGAACACGTCTTCGGTGCGGCCGTGCTCCACCTGGCGGCCGCGCTGCAGCACGGTCACCGTGTCGGAGATCTGGCGAACGACGGCGAGATCGTGCGAGATGAAGACATAGGTGAGGCTCAACTCGTGCTGCAGGCGCGCGAGCAGTCGAAGAATCTGCGCTTGCACCGTGACGTCGAGCGCCGACACGGCTTCGTCGAGCACCACCAGCTCGGGCTCGACGATCAGTGCGCGGGCGATGGCGACCCGCTGCCGCTGCCCGCCCGACAGCTCGCGGGGGCGACGCTGAGCGAACTCGGCAGGCAGCGAGACGATCTCGAGCGCGTGGGCGACCCGCTCGACGCGATCCGCGCGACTCCCAGTGCCGATGCGGAAGTTCTTGAGCGGCTCGGCGAGCGTCTGCCCAACGGAGAGACGAGGATCGAGCGAGCCGTACGGGTTCTGGTAGACCATCTGCGTGGTCCGCCGGAACTCGCGCAGGCCGGAGCGCCGCAGCTCGGTGACCTCTGCACCGTCGACGCTCACGCTGCCCGCCGTCGGAACGGAGAAGCCGGCGATCGCGCGACCGGTGGTGGTCTTGCCCGAACCCGACTCGCCGACGAGGGCGTGGGTGGTGCCCCGCGCCACCGTGAACGACACCCCGTCGACCGCGACGAAGGCGTCTGAGCCGCGCCCGAACACCTGATGCAGGTCGCGCACTTCGACGAGCGGGGCCGCCGGCGCAGGTGATGCGGGAGTCGCAGCTGCACCGCCGGGAACGGATGCGACAGCGATCGACTCCCGCTCGACGAGCTTGCCGAACGAGGGCGCATCGGCCATGAGCTGCTTCGTGTAATCAGACGACGGCTTCGCCAGTACCTGCGCTGCCGGGCCGGACTCTTGCACCTCGCCTCCGCGCATCACGACCACGCTGTCGGCGCGATCCGCCGCCACCGCGAGGTCGTGCGTGATGAACAGCACGCCCGTTCCCATCTCCTCGCGCAGGCGGTCGATCAGATCGAGCACGGTGCGCTGCACGGTGACGTCGAGCGCGGAGGTGGGCTCGTCGGCGATGATCAGCTCGGGATCATTGGCGAGCGCCGCCGCGATGAGGACGCGCTGACGCATGCCGCCGGAGAACTCGTGCGGGTACTGCTTGGCCCGCTTGATCGGCTGATCGATGCCGACCTGCTCGAGCAGTGCGTGGACGCGGTCGTGCACCTCGTCGCGACTCGGCCGACCGTGGATGCGCAGCGATTCGCTGATGCTCTTTCCGACCGGTTGCACCGGGTTGAGGGAGTTGCCCGGATCCTGCGGAATGAGCCCGATGCATCGGCCGCGCAGGTCGCGCCAGCGCCGCTCGGGAAGGCCGACGAGTTCGGTCGACCCGAGGCGTCGCTCGTTCAGCGTGACGCTGCCGGCGGTCACCCGCCCGTTGGCGGGGAGCAGGCCGATGACCGATTGGGCGACCGTGGTCTTGCCGGATCCCGACTCGCCCACCACGGCGGTGACCTCGCCGGCGCGCACATCGAAACCGATGCCGCGCACGGCGTCGATGTGTCCCTGCCGGGTGCGGTACTGCACGGCGAGATCGCGGATGCTGAGCAGCGGTTCGACGCTCATGCGTTGCCTCCATCGCTGATGGCCCGGCTCAGTCGGTTGCTCGCGAGCACCACGAACACTACGACGATTCCGGGAAGCACGGTCAGCCACCACGAGGTGGCCAGGTAGTTGCGCCCCTCCGCGATGAGCAGGCCCCACTCCGGCGTGGGCGGCGGCGCTCCGTATCCCAGGAATCCGAGCGTCGAGATCTGCAGGATCGCCGAACCGAGCTGCAGCGCGGCGAGCGCGATCACGGCGGTGAGCGAGTTCGGCAGAATGTGCCGCCAGAGCACCCCGAAGAACGTACCGCCGGAGCCGTAGGCGGCTTCGACGAACTCGCTCGCGCGTACGCTCACGACCTGGGATCTCGACAGTCGGGCGAACACTGCGATCGACGTGGCTCCCACTGCGATCGCAGCGTTCGCGGTGCCGAAGCCGAGCAGGATCACGATGCTGAGCGAGAGCAGCAGGGTCGGGATCGCGAGCAGCACGTCGACCACGCGCATGAGGGTCTCATCCACCCAGCCGCCGATGGCGCCCGCGGTGATGCCGATGAGCGAGCCTGCGACGAGCCCGACGAGTACGGCGATCAACGCGGCGCTGATCGACTGCGAAGCGCCGTAGATCACGCGTGCGTAGAGGTCGCGCCCCGTCGCGTCGGTGCCGAACCAGTGCTCGGAGCTCGGCGCCTGCAGTGCCGGCCCGACGCTCGCGGTCGGGTTGACGGAGGTGAACAGCCCGGGGGCCACGGCCCACGCGAGTGCGATGAGCAGCACGAGCGCCGGCACGATGATGCCCGGGCGCCGAAGGGCGCGCCACGACCAGGCGCGCGCCCCGGTCGGCGGCACCGCGCGTGCGGCTGAGACGTCGATCGCGGTCATGCGGTCGCTCCTATCGACTTGCGCGCGGTGCGCTGCCTGAGCCGCGCATCGAGCACGGGGTAGAGCAGATCGACCACGAGGTTGATCGTGACGAAGACGACGGTCGCGATGACGACGACCGCGAGCAGCACGGGGGTGTCTCGGTTGGCGACCGCCTGCGCCGTGAGCGCGCCGATGCCGACGCGTCCGAAGACGGCCTCGGTGACGATCGCTCCGCCCACGAGTTCCCCGAAGAGCAGACCGGCCATCGTCATCGCGGGCAGCAGGGCGTTCGGGGCGACGTTGCGCCACAGCAGCCAACTGGTGCTGGCTCCCCTGGCGCGCACCACCGCGACGAACGGCTGCTCGCTCACCTCGTCGATGCTGCGCAGCAGCACCTGCGCGAGGGGCGCCGCGATCGGGATGGCGAGCGTGATGGCGGGCAGAATGAGCGCCTGCAGCTCGGTCGCTCCGATCGTCGGCACGAGACCGAGCTGGAACGAGAAGACTTGGATGAGCACGATGCCGATCCAGAAGACCGGCAGCGACACGAAGAGCGGCGGCAGGTTGCGGAACGCGCGGCGCAACCAGCTGCCGGCTCCGTAGCTCGCAGTGAACGCGATGACGACCGCCAGGAAGACGGCGAGGATCAGCGCGACCACCGCGAGCGTGAGCGTCGACGGCAGCGCCTCGGCGAGGAGAGTGGAGACCGCCGCCCCGCTCTGCACGGAATACCCGAGGTCACCCTGCAGGAACGCCCCGACCGAGTCGAAGAACCGCACGAGGAATGGGCGATCCACCCCGTAGCTCGCCCGAATGTCGGCGAGCTGCTCGGCTGAGAGCCCGAGGTCGGGGTTGCCGAAGCGTGCCATCACCGCGTCGCCCGGCAGCGCCGCGAGCAGCACGTAGGCGGCGGTGTACGCGAGCGCGAGGACCAGGATCGCCTGGCCGACGCGTCGGAGCAGCGCCGCCCGACTCACTTGCCGAGCTGCACGTCGTAGAAGGAGGGCCTGCCGATCGACTCGGTGGCGAAGCCCTGCACGGAGGCCTGGAGCCCGAAGACCTGGGGCTCCTCGAAGAGCGGCAGCACGTAGGCCTGCTCGGCGATGCGCTGCTGCGCCTTCGCGGATGCGGCGGCGCGCTCCTCAGCCGTCGGCACGGAGGCGATCTCGGCGAGCGCGGCGTCCAGTTCGGGGTCGTGGATGGTCCCGGACTCCGTATCGAGGTTCAGGTTCGCGTTGCGGTTCGTCGAGTAGATCTGCGACTTCAGCACGTCGTAATCCGCGCGGCCGACCATGGAGTGGTAGACCTGGATCGTGTCGGCGTCGAGTCGCGCCTCGTCTTGCGCGGCCTGATCGCCCGGGAAGAGCTCGACCTCGATGCCGAGCTCTGCGAGCTGCTCCTGAATGAGGGTGACGACCTCCTTCGAGCGAGGCTGCGGCAGCGCTTCGTTGAAGGTGATCGAGAGGCGCTCGCCGTCCTTCTCACGAATGCCGTCCGACCCCGGCGCCCAGCCGGCCTCATCGAGCAGCTGCTCCGCCTTCGCCGGGTCGTACTCGTAGAACTCGGAAGTATCCGTGTAGCCGAGAGCGGTCTCTGCGAGGATGCCGGTGGCGAGCGGGTAGTTCTCGGTGAAGAGGGTGCTCACGATCGCCTCGCGGTCGATGCCCGCGATGATCGCCTGTCGCACCTTGATGTCGGTGAGAGGGGCGTGGGCGAAGCGGAAGCTGAGGCTGTTGTTCACTCCATTCGTGGCGGCGTGCACGAGCGCCAGGTTGTCGCCGGCGAACTGCGCCTCGTCGGGTGCTGGAATCGATCGAGCGATCTGCGCCTGACCCGAGGTGACCGTGCCGACGCGCACACTCGACTCGCCGGCGACGATGATGTTCACGGCATCGAGGTGGGCGCGACCTTCGTGCTCGCGCGACTCCGGCGCCCAGTCGTAGTCCTCGCGCACCGCCAGGTCGGTCTGCTTGCCGATCTGCTCGTCCGAGATCACGAACGGCCCGCTGCCGATGATCTCGGTGGCGTTGCCCGGCCCGAACTCCTCGTTCGTGCGGTCGAGGCTCGCGTTCGCGAGCAGGCCGGAGTTGATCGTCGACGTCGCCTGCGCGAATCCAGGAGACGGGGCGGTGAAGAAGAACTTCACCGTGTACTCGTCGATCGCCTCACCGTGGTCGTAGTTGTTGATGGCCTCGGAGATCGACAGCGCGCGGTCGGTGTCGCCCTTGCCGTAGAGATCGAAGTTCTTGACGACGTTCTCCGCGTCGAGCGGTGTGCCGTCGGAGTACGTCACTCCCTCGCGGAGCTTGAACGTGTACTCCGTCGCATCCGCATTCACCTCGGGCAGTTCGCTCGCGATCCACGGCTCGAGCTCGAGCGTCTCGGGGTTCTGGTAGAGCAGGCGATCCGTCACCTGGTTGACCACGCCGCCGTTCGGGTAGAAGCCCGCGGCCGGCGGGTAGAGCGTGTTCCAGGTCTGCGGTTCGAGGTAGGTGAGCGTGCCGCCCTCCTGCGCCGCGCCGTCGCCGGAGCCGCCGCCAGCGTTCGCCGAGCACCCGGTGAGCGCCATCGCGGCTACTGCCATCGTGGCGATCCAGGCGATGCGGTGCTTCTTCATGGTGCTCCTTCTGCGAACTCGTGAATCTGTGGTGCTGTCTCTGCGTCATGATGCAGGCAACCCGGCTAATGTTATAGCTCTCATAAGCTAGCGGAAATCCTCGGTGTCACAGAACTTCATGAACTCCTCGCGTCATAAACGGTCATCCGATCAGACATCCGGGCCCCCGGCCGCGTATAACGGAACCATGACCCCTCTGCCGACGATCGCCATCATCGGAGTCGGGCCGCGCGGCACGTCGCTCGTCGAGCGCATCGGAGCCCACCTGCACGCAGCCGCCTCCGAGCCCGACACCGCGGGCACTGGTGGCGCCGCACCCGCGCGCGACCTCGAACTGCACCTCATCGAGGAGACGTCATTCGGCGCCGGGCGCATCTGGCGCACCGACCAGACCCGCGAGCTCTGCATGAACACCCTCGCCGACGCCGTGACGCTCTTCACCGAGCCCGGCAGCTCCATCACGGGTCCGGTCCGCGTCGGCCCCACACTCTACGAATGGGGGCTGCTGGCGCTCGCAACGCAGCCGACGAACGAGTCGGCGACGCGCACGATGGTTTCGGATGCGCTCGCCGCGGCGATCGACCGCATTCCGGCGGCGCACGCTGCGGTGGTCGACGCCCACCCGATCCGACCCGGATTCGCCGATGCGTACCGCCGCGAGCTCGAGGCGTTCCGCCCGGAGTCGCACCCGAGCCGAGCACTCTACGGCGAGTACCTGGAGTGGTGCCTCGAGCGAGCGATCGCAGAGTTGCCCGATGGCGTGCGCGTGATTCGCCACCGCGAGCGCGCCGTGAGCGTGGCCCATGGCGATGCAGGGCGGCAGCGCATCGGCCTGCGCGACGGCGGTGCGGTCGAAGCGGACGCCGTCGTGCTCGCGACCGGGTGGCTGCCGACCATCGAGACAGCGGAAGAACGCGAGTTCACAGCAGTACTCGCCGAGCGACCCGAACTGTCGTGGGTGCGACCGGCGAGCCCCGTCGAGCAGGACCTGAGCGGAGTGAGTTCGGGAGAGCACGTGATCGTGCGCGGAATGGGCATGGGGTTCTTCGACACCATGGCGCTGCTCACGCTCGGGCGCGGCGGCGAGTTCGTCGCCGACGCGCGGGCGCGCGGCGGGCTGCGCTACGAGCCCTCCGGGCGCGAGCCCGTGCTGCATGTGACCTCGGGGCGCGGAGTCCCGTTCCGCGCGAAGACGCTCTACGGTTCGCTCCCCCCGCGACCAGAGCAGCGCTTTCTCGCCGGCGTCGACTGGGCGACGGCACCTCGACCCATCGACTTCGACCGCGAGTTCTGGCCGCGCATCGTCGCCGACGCGCACTTCGACCACTACCGCACACTGCGACGCGTGCGGCCGGACGCGACGTCGGGCACCGCCGATGACGTCGAGACGGTGATCGCCGCCGCGATCCAACCGCATCTCGCCGCCCCTCCCGTCGCGAACCCCGCCTCGGATCGCGACGCCGCTGACGCAGATGCGCTCGAAGCGGTCGCACAGGACGTGGCTGACGCGGTGGCGCCGTTCATCGCAGATGCCGCCGACCGACTCGATCTGCTCGGCGAGATGCGCCCGGTCCGACACGTCTTCGACAGCGCGGAAGCCTTCGACGCCTGGGTGACGGGACGCGTGTCCCATGATCTCGATGAGGCCGCGCTGGGTCGCGACAGCGCCTGGAAGGCGGGGCTCTGGTCGGTGAGCTCTGCGCGGGGGGTCGCCAACCGCGTGGGTTCGCTCGGAGGCTTCGACGCCGAATCGAGAGCCTCGGGATTCGCGATGCTCATGGCCGTCGGCGGCATGGCAGGATCCGGACCGCCCGCGTTCCGCAACCGCCAGCTGCTGGCGCTCGCCGAGGCCGGGTTCGTGCGCTTCATCGGCCCGAGGGCCCGTGTCGCCATCTCCGACGCGGGGTTCACGGCCGCGTCGCCGTGCGTGACCGATTCGCAGGTGACCGCTGCGACACTCATCGATTCCTGGATGCACTTCCATCGCCTCGCCGACAGCTCCGACCCGCTCGCGCTCGGCCTGGTCGAAGCCGGGCGAGCGCGGCCGTTCCGCATCAGCGCGCGATCCGGCGAACCCCGCGAGACCGGCGCCTTCGACATCGATCCGGCGACCGGGCTGCTCGTGCACGCCGACGGCTCGCTCGACGACGCGGTGCACGTCGCCGGCATTCCGGTCGACGCGGCGCTCCACGACACGGTGATCAGCCCGATGCCGGGAACCGATCCTCCGATGCTGCGCGAGACCGATCGCGTGGCGCGCAGTCTCATCGTCGTCGCCCGACGGGCCCGATCCGGGCTCTCGCCGAGCCGCGGCGCGGCCGCAGACTCCGCCGCGCATCCCCGACCACTCGAAGGAGCCCACCGTGTCTGACCACCGTTCGAACGACCGCCCCATCGCTCTCGTCACAGGTGCTTCCGGCGGCATGGGGCGCGAGATCGTTCGCGACCTCACCCGCACCCATCGCGTCATCGCCGTCGGGCGCAACGCCGGGCGTCTCGACGCGGTCGTCGCGGAGACCGGCGCCACCGCGTGGCAGCTCGATGTCACCGACCACGAAGCGTTCTCGCGCAGGATCGCCGACCTCGACCGACTCGACGTGCTCGTGCACGCTGCGGCGATCGGCGAGCATCTCTCAGTCGAGTCAGCCGACGCATCGGCCTGGGAACGCCATTTGGCCAGCAATGCGACCGGGCCCGCGCTCATCACCCGCGCAGCGCTCCCCCTCCTGCGCGCCGCCGCTGCGACCGTCGTCTTCATCGGTTCGGGCGCGGGCACCCGTCCGGTCGCGGGCAGCGCCGTCTACACCGCGTCGAAGCATGCTCTGCGCGGCCTCGCCGACGTCCTGCGCATCGACGAAGAACCGCACCGGGTGCGCGTCGTCACGATCGCTCCCGGGCAGACGGACACTGACATGCTGCGCGCCGGCATCCCGGCGGATCAGTACCGGCCCGAGCGATACATCCGCCCGCAGTCCGTCGCGGAGACCGTGCGCTTCGTCGTCGACGCTCCCGCAGACGTCCAGCTCACCGACATCGCCGTACGCCCGCGACAAGAGATCGCACGACTGTGAGCGAGCCCACCGACCACCTCGTGATCGGCGGCGGCGCCATGGGCCTCGCCACGGCTCGGCAGCTCGCCTCCCGCGGAGCGAGCGTGCGTCTGCTCGAACGCTTCGAAGCGCACCACACTCGCGGCGCGTCGCACGGCTCGACGCGCAACCTCAACAACGCGTACGACGAGCCCGCGTACCTCGACCTCTTCGACGAGGCGACCACGCTGTGGCGCGCGCTCGAATCCGAGACCCGCACCGAGCTGCTCGGCCTCCACGGCCTCGTGACGCATGGAGACGAGGGTGTGGTCGCGTCCGCACACGATGCGCTCGTCGCGCGCGGAGCTGCGGTGTCGCTGCTCTCGGCCGACGAGGCGGGCACCCGATGGCCGGGGATGCGCTTCGCAGGCGGCGCGCTGTTCAGCGCGGAAGCCGGCATCGTGCACGCCGCACGTGCGCTCGCAGCGCTCGAGACGAGCGCGATCCGCCACGGGGCGATCGTGGAGCGCGGCGAACAGGTGCTGCGCATCGAGCCGAGCGCGAACGACGCCCGGGTGCGCGTGACGAGCCGCGGCCGCGAGGGCGGCATCCGCGAGCTGGTCGCCGACCATGTGACCGTCGCCGCCGGCGCGTGGACGGCGCCGCTGCTCGACGGCCTGATCGAACTGCCTTCGCTCACCGTCACCGAGGAGCATCCGGCACATTTCGCGCCGCGATCGGCGTCGATCCCGTGGCCGTCGTTCAACCATCTGCTGCCGCCCGAGCCGCTGGCGAGCTTCGCCGCTCCCGTCTACGGGATGCCGAGCCCCGGCGAAGGCGTGAAGGTCGGTTTCCACAGGGTCGGAGAGACCGTCGACCCCGACGCCCGCACGTTCCGCGCGAGCGATGCCCAGCGCGCGACGCTGCGGCGGTACGTCACCGAATGGTTCCCGGGGCTCGACCCGGACTCGCCGACCGAGATCAGTTGCACGTACACCTCGACCGACTCGGGGAGATTCGTGCTCGACACGGTCGGCCCGATCACCGTGGGTGCGGGGTTCTCCGGCCACGGGTTCAAGTTCACACCCGCGATCGGTCGCGTGCTCGCCGACGCGGCGATGGGGCACTCGACTCCGCCCGAGTTCTTCCGGCTGGCAGCCCACGGGGCCCGGTAACCGCCGGTTTCCCGCCGAACCCCTGTGGGCGCGCCGCGCTCAGGCGGAGCCGGTGTGCGACTCCGAGGCGGTGCGCGACTCCGAGGCCGACGCCGAGTCCTGCTCGAGCGTGCGGCGTTGCGCGCGGCGGCGTACGAGCAGCAGGTAGACCGCTGCCGTCACCGCGAAGCCGACGAGCCAGGCGATGTCGATGCCCTGCAGCGGTTCGGCGAGGGGCCCGGTGAACAGCGGGGTGATCATGAACGGGACCTGTGCGAGCAGTCCGATCCCGTAGCTCGAGAGCCCCACGGCGTTCCACTTGCCGTAGCGGCCACCGGTCGGGTCGAAGAGATCCGCGACCACGTAGTGCCCCTTCTGCACGATGAAGTAATCGGCGAGATTGATCGCCGACCACGGAATCAGCACGTACAGCAGCAGCGTCAGGAAGCTCTCGAACATCGTCATGAAGTCCCCCTGACCCAGAATCGCGATGAGGGTGGCGAGTACGCCGCAGACGATCGTGGTCCAGACCCGCGTGCCGGAGGTGATGACGGTCTTGAAGTTCGATTGCATCACCGTGAGCGCGTTCATCACTGCCGAGTACAGCTCGACGCCGTTGATGAGCGCTGAACTGACCGCGAAGATGATGAGCACGACCATGCCGACCGGGCCGAGGAAGTCGCCGAGGGCCGCGAGCGGGTTCTCCGGGTTCGCGGCTCCGAGCAGCACACCGAGCGTCATCACGAACACCGAGCTGACCACGAGCCCCAGGTACGTGCTCCAGAACGCGGTCTTCGGTCCGGTCGCCTTCGGCAGGTACCGCGAGTAGTCGGAGACGTACGGCGCATACGCGAGCTGCCAGACGATGCCGATCGCGAGCATGGCGAAGAAGCCCTCGTAGGTGAACGCGGCTTCCGCCCGCTGCGAGGTCACCTCCGGCTTCGTCCAGAACATGATCATCGACACGGTGACCGCCACCGCGATCACGATCGACAACCACACCATCGTCTTGCGCAGCAGGTCGTAGCCGAAGACGCAGAGCACGATCCCGATCGCAGCGAAAGCGAGGATCGCGACCGTCCCGTTGAAGTCGGGGAAGACCGCCGCGAGCGCATCTTTCGCGACGATCAGGATGCTCGCGAAGAACCCCATGAACATCACGAATGCGATCAGCGCGAAGAGGCTCGCTCCGAGATATCCGAATTGCGCGCGAGCCTGCAGCATCTGCGGGATCCCGAGATGCGGCCCCTGCGAGGCGTGCAGGGCGGAGCCGAACGCGCCGATCACGTTCCCCGCGAGAATCGCGACGATGCTCCACCCGATCGGCAGCCCGTACGCGCCGCTCGCGACGGCACCGGTGACCACGGTGAGAGGCATCATGTTCAGCCCGACCCAGATCGCGAAGAGCGACCAGTTCGTGCCCGTCCGCTCGTTCTCGGGAATGGGCATGATGTGCTGTTGTTCGAATCGCACGAATGTCTGCGTGACGACGGGTGGTTCCTGCGTCATGGTTCTCTCCTTTGAGGCTTCGCCGCGCGGGAACCGTCCCGAGCAGCACAGGATCGCCCCCGCTATCCGCGTGAGGCGTGAAGGGCGACTCGGATCGAGCATCCACGATGATGCTCGGCCGAGCCGCCCACGAGCGCAGCCGCTAGAGGCCTGCTCCGTCGGAGGCGATGGTGAAGGCCTGGTCGAGCAGCGACGCGAGCTCGTCGATATCGTCGCGCGTCATCACCAGGGGCGGCGACACCTGCACGAGCGGGTTGCCCTCCGCGTCGATCGCGACGCGGCAGATGAGGCCGACCTCTGCGAGCGCCGGATTCAGGTGACCGCTGACGAAGTCGCCCGCAGAGAGGGGATCAGCGGCCCAGCGCTTGGCCGCGTGATCGGTGACCAGCTCGAAGCTGCGGTGGAAGCCGTCGCCGCGCAGGTCGCCGACGATCTTCGCGTGCTTCGTCGCAACGTCGTCGAGCTTCTCACCGAGATACGGGCTCAGGGTTGCGACGTTCTCGACGACGCCTTCGCGCTCCATGATCTCGAGGTTCTTCAACGCCGCTGCACACGCGACGGGGTGCCCGCCGTAGGTCAGCGCGTGGTTGAACATGCCGACGGGCCCGTCCAGCACGGTCTCGATGATCCGGTCGCTCGCGATGACGCCGCCGAGGGGAACGTACGCCGACGCGATTCCCTTGGCGAACGTGATCATGTCGGGCTGGAACCCGTAGTGCGCGGAACCGAACCATGACCCGAGACGGCCGTATCCGGTGATGACCTCGTCGGCGATGAGCAGGATGCCGTATGTGTCGCACAGCGCGCGCACACCGGCGAAGTACTCGGGTGTCGGAGGCGTCAGGCTGCCCCCGGCGTTCTGCAGCGGTTCCATGATGAGCGCAGCGATCGTATCCGCGCCCTCCTGCACGATCAGCGACTCCAGCTCGCCGAGCAGGAACTCGGTGGTCTGCGCCGCGGTCTCGCCTTCAGGCCGACGGTAGCGCTTCGTGTTGTGCGTGTGCCGCACTCCGTTCATGAGCGGCTCGAACATCTTGCGCACGTCGGTCATGCCGTTGAGCGACATCGCGCCGAAGCTGGTGCCGTGGTACGCGACGCGACGCGCGATGAACTTGTACCGCGCGTGGTCACCGCGAGTGATGTGGTACTGGCGCGCGAGCTTGATCGCGGCCTCGTTCGATTCGCCGCCGCCCGACGCGAAGAACACGCGGTTCAGGTCGCCGGGCGCGAGTTCGGCGATCTTCTGCGCCAGTAGGGCTGCGGGTGGATGCGTGACGCTCCACGTCGTCTGGAAGGGGAGCGTGGCGAGCTGCTCGCGCACCGCATCGCCGACCTCTGCGCCATGGGTGTAGCCGAGCTGCACGCAGAAGAGACCGGCGAGACCGTCGAAGAACCGGCGCCCGCTCTCGTCGAAGACGGAGCAGTGCTCCCCCCGCACGAACACCGGGAGATCATCGTCGCGATACTTGCTCGCCGGCGTGAAGTTCATCACGAGATGACGCTTGGCGATTTCGGCGATTCCGCTCGGCACCTCGGCCGCGGCCTCGTGATCCGAGAGCGTCTCTGGCTGCAAAGTCATGTTCTGTGTCCTTTCAGTCGTCGGTGACTGGACGGAAGACCGTCATTGGTTCCCAATGGTTCCAGGCCTCGATCGATCGGTAAAATAGTCTTTTGATGTGATCTAGATCATTTAGGTTGATGGATCAGTACAGAGTTGGCCTGCTCACCCCCACTGCAGCCACGTCGTCTTGTAGTCGGTGTAGTTCTCGAGCGCGTGCACCGACAGGTCTCGCCCGAAACCGGACTGCTTGAATCCACCGAAGGGGGTGGTGAAGCCGAGTGCGTCGACGGTGTTGACGGAGACGGTGCCGGCCACCAGGCGCTGCGACACCCGGTGCGCCCGCGAGAGACTTCCCGTCCAGAGCGAGGCCGCGAGGCCGAACGGGGTCTCGTTCGCGCGCGCGATCGCCTCGTCTTCCGAGTCGAACGGCGTCACGACAGCGACGGGTCCGAAGATCTCTCGCGTGTGCACCTCATGGTCGGCCGGCACGTCGGTCACGATCGTCGGCTCGATGAAGGCGCGCGAGCCGTTGATCTCGGGCCGGGTGCCGCCTGCGGCGATCCTGCCGTCGGTGCGGGCCCGCTCGATCGTCGCCCACACCTCGTCGGCGTGCCTCTCGGAAACGAGCGAACCTATTCCTGACGCAGGATCCAGCGGGTCACCGGGCGCGTACGCCAGAGCCGCTTCTGCGTAGAGCGCGAGAAATTCTTCGTAGACCTCCCGCTCGACGAAGATGCGGGAGTTCGCCGAGCAGACCTCGCCCTGATTGTAGAAGCTTCCAAAGGCGGCCTTCTCGGCTGCAGCGCGCAGGTCGTCGCAGTCGGCGAAGATCAGATTCGAGCTCTTGCCCCCCGCTTCGAGCGCGAGCCGCTTCATGTTCGACTGCCCGGCGTACTGCTGCAGCTGTTTGGCGACTTCGGTCGAGCCGGTGAATGCGAGCATATCGACGTCCTCGTGCCGACCGAGCGCACGTCCCACGGTGGATCCGCGCCCCGTGACGACGTTCAGCACTCCGGCGGGGATGCCGGCTTCGATCGCGAGCTCGGCGAGCAGCAGCGTCGAGTGCGAGGCCTCCACCGGAGGCTTGACCACGACCGAGTTCCCTGCGGCGAGCGCGGGCGCGAGCTTCCACGTCGCGATCTCGAGCGGATAGTTCCACGCCACGATCACCGCCACGACGCCGAGCGCTTCGCGCGTCACCAGCGCGGTCGACCCCGGCGGCGTGACCGGGATCAGATCCTCCTGCTTCTCGATGGCCTCGCCGTAGAAGCGGTAGAGGGCCGCGGATCCGGGTGCGTCGATCGACGCGGACTCGCGAACCGGCTTGCCCATGTCAAGAGAGTCGTAGAGCGCGAATTCATCTGCCCGCGCTTCGATCAGCCGCGCGAGTTCGAGGAGGCGTTCGCGGCGGAATCCGGCGCCGGCCCGCGACCACCCTCCCGACTCGTAGGCGGCCCTGGCGGAGGCGACAGCGGCGTCGACCTCGACGTCGCTGCACGCGTGAATCTCCGAGAGAGCGGCGCCGGTGGCTGGGTTCGTCTTGGTGATGGTCTCACCGGTGCTCGCGGCGACTCTCACGCCGTCGATCACCGGTCGGCCATCGAATTCGAGTGCGGCCGCGGCTGCCTGCCACTCTGCGAGGGTTCTGGTCATGACTGGTCTCCTTCGATGCGGGTGCCGGGGGTGCCGGAATTGCCGGGGATGCTGGAAGTGCTGGGGATGCTGGAAGTGCTGGAAGTACCGGCGGTGCGAATATCGGGGATCGTCACGGTCGCCGTCTCGAGATCCTGCGCTTTGAGCAGCGGGATGCCACGGGTCTCGGGCAGGCTGAGCACCGTCACGACGCCGACGAGCCCGACTCCGACGAGGAAGTAGCCGGGGACGAGCTGATCGCCCGTCGTGTCGATGAGCCAGGTCAGCAGGTACGGTGCGGTGCCGGCGAACAGCGCCGCCGTGAGGGCGTAGGCGATCGAGAGGCCCGTCTGCCGCGTGCGGGTCGGGAAGAGTTCGACGACGGTGACGGCGTGGGTGCCGAGCACGATGGCGAGGATCAGGGCGAGCCCGAGCGTCGAGACGAATGTCGCCCACGGCGCTGGGTCGTTCATCAGCATGAACAGCGGAACGGAGAGCACCGTGAGCGCGACCGCGGCCGTGAGCAGCACCGGCTTGCGTCCGACGCGATCCGATGCGATCCCCGCGAGCGGCACGACGATGAGTCCGAGCGCGGAGGCGAGCGTCGAGAGAAGCGCCGCGTTGCCGGCATCGATGCCGACGGTCACCTCCTGGTACGTGAGCAGATAGACGAGCACGACGTAGAACGTGACGTTCATGAAGGTCTCCATGCCGCAGGTCTGGATGAACTCCTTGAAGTTGCGCTGGAACACCTCCTTGACGGGGGCGTGCGAGACGGTCTCGAGCTCCTGCAGCTGCTGGAACTCGGGGGTGTCCTCGATCTTGCGGCGGATGTAGAGGCCGATGAAGCCGAGCGGCACCGTGATGAGGAACGGGATGCGCCAGGCCCAATCGGCGATCTGCTGCTGATCGAAGGCCAGGTTCAGCAGGAACACTACGAATGAGGCGAGCAGGAACCCGAGGAGGCTGCCGAACTCGAGCCAGCTGACGCCGAAGCCTCTGCGCTTCGCCGGCGAGAACTCGCCGAGGAAGGCCGCAGCGCTGCCGAACTCGCCGCCGGCAGCCAGCCCCTGCACGATGCGCGTCGCGATGAGCAGGATCGGAGCCAGGATGCCGATCGTGGAGTACCCGGGCAGCAGCCCGAGCACGAGCGTCGAGAGCGCCATCGCGAGGATCACGATCGAGAGGGTCTGCTTGCGACCGAGTCGATCGCCGAGCCGCCCGAAGATGATGGCGCCGATCGGGCGCACGAGGAAGGAGACCGCGAAGACTGCGAAGGTCGCGAGCAGGCCGGCGGTCGCACTCTCCTCGGGGAAGAAGACGGAGGCGATGGTGCCCGCGAGGTAGGCGTAGACGGCCCAGTCGAACCAGTGCACCAGCACGCCGATGGCGCCGGCGGCGACGCTCTTGCGCAGGCTCTTCTGGTCGACGAGATCGCTGAGCTCTCGAATGGGTTCGGAGGTCGACATTGACGGTTCCTTTGCTCCTGGATGTGGTGATTCGCGGTTCGCGGGCATTCAGCGCTCGCGGGGGTGCCGGTCGGGCTGCGGCCTACGCGGAATGCCCGCGCGTACGGGCGACGTCGAGGGCCGTCCACGCCAGCGCGGTGGCGCCGTCGCGGAGGGTCTGCTCGGCGATCGGCCCGACGCACGCGTCGGCGAAGGCCGGCTGGTGGTTGGACGCCTCCCCGCCGACTCCGATGTAGGGGTGGATGGCGTCGACGACGGCTGAGACATTGCCCATGTCCGTGGAGGCGCGATTCATCGTGGCCGCCTCGGGCGGGACGTCGAAGTCGCGGCCGAGTGCGACGGCATTGGCTCGGTAGACGGCGAGCGCCTCCGCATCGGTGCGCATCTCGGCGTATCGCTTGCTCTCTGAGGTGACGGTCAGCTTCGCGCCGGAGGCGAGCGCGCCCGCCTCGAAGCACCGCAGCACCCGCGATTCGAGTGCGAGCAGCTGTTCCATCGTCTCGGCGCGCACGTACCAGCGCCCCTCCGTGCGTTCGGGAATCGCGTTCGGCGCTTCGCCTCCGCGCGTCTGCACCCCGTGCACGCGCACGCCGGAGGGGAGTTGCTGACGCAGGAGTGCGATCGCGGTCTGGGCGATGATGAACGCGTCGTTCGCGTTCACCCCGCGCTCGGGATACGCGGCGGCGTGCGCCGCGACGCCGTCGAACTGCACGTGCCAGTGCGCGACGGCGAACGGACGCGCCTCGGCGACATCGACGGGTGCCGGGTGCGCCATGAGTGCGAGGTCGAGCTCGGTGAACGCCCCGCGCTCCAGCAGCTCGATCTTGCCACCCCCGCCCTCCTCGGCCGGCGTGCCGATCACCTCGACGGCGATCCCGAGCTCATCGGCGACCGCTGCCAGCGCGATCGCGCCACCCGCCGACATCGCGGCGATCAGATTGTGCCCGCAGGCGTGCCCGAGCCCCGGAAGCGCATCGTACTCGGCGAGGAAGCCGACGGTGAACCCGGCGGACTCCGGATCGCCGAGCGTCGCTCGGAACGCGGTCTCCAGGCCGAGATACGGCTGCTCGACCGCGAATCCGTGAGACGCGAGCACCGCGGCGACCGCTGCCGACGAGCGGTGCTCCTGCCATCCGAGTTCGGGGTCGCCGTGCAGACGGTTCGAGAGTGCGACGAGATCGTCGTCGATGCGCTCCCGCTGCGCGACGATCCGCTGCTTCAGCGCGTCACTCATCGCCGGGCACCCCGTACGACGGTGCGGCTGCCGGGTCCAGCCCGCGGTTCACGTACGCGTCGCGCTGCGGCAACCACTCGTCGAGCGCGCGCCCGAGCTCGGTGATCGGGTCGTCGGACCAGTCCACCCGGAGATCCGTGACCCGCCAACCTGCATTCGCGACGACGGAGATCCCGGCGGAGTGCACGGGCCCGGCCTCGCCGCCTGCGGCGATCGCCGCCTGGAGCGCTGCGAGCAGCCGCTCTTCGATCGAGCCGTGCGATGTCAGCGCCGTCTCGACCAGCGCATCGAGCACGTCGAGGCTCGCCAGCATGTTGCCGCCCGCGACGGCGTTCTCGCGCTCCGTCGCCCCGAAGATTCCGAGCGCCCGCTCCCCCGAGTGGACGGCGGTTCTGCCGTCGGCGTCGAGCACGAGCAGCTGGCGGTATGCGATCGAGGTCTGGTCGGTGGAGGAGACGACCGCCGAGAGCGCCTCAGCGGCCGTCGCCTCCGCGCGGAGCTGCTCGATGATCCGGTGCCCGAGCCGCGGGTCGGTGACGTTCTGCGAGTGCGCACCGCCGATGCCGTCGGCGAGGTTCACGCACCGGGCCGCCACGGCTGGGGACGACGACGAGATGGCCGATCCGAATTCTCCCGACTCGGGATCGCGCAGCAGCAGTGAGAAGGTCATGCGCTCACCGCTCGCTGAGCACGGCGGTCGCGTCGATCTCGACGAGCCACTCCGGGCGCGCGAGCGCTTGCACGACGATGCCCGTCGAGACGGGGTAGACGCCTGTCAGCCACCTGCCGACGGTGCGGTACACTTCTTCGCGGTATCGCGGATCGATGATGTAGATGGTGACCTTCACAATGTCTTCGAGGCGGCTCCCCGCTTCGTCGAGCAGCATCTTGATGTTCGACATCGCCTGCTCGGTCTGCGCGACGACATCGCCGATGCCGACCGATTCCCGGGTGTCGAGATCCTGACCGATCTGCCCGCGCAGGTAGACCACCCCGCCCGCGACGACGGCCTGGCAGAGATCGTTGTCGAGATTCTGCTCGGGGTACGTCTCTTTGGTGTTGAACTTGCGCAGGCGCACGTGCGTCGTTTCCGTCACAGGATCCTCCTCGTCGAGTGGCGCTCTCACGCCCGGCTTTCCCCCATTCTTCGAGCGATTCCGGTATCTGTAAAATAGCTAAAAGTTACTCACCATATCTATTCATCAGATCGACTGCGGCGGCGAGAACGCTTCGTTCGTTCGAGCAAGGAGGCCCGACATGGTGCAACGGTTCCCGATCACCCTCACGCAACTCGTCTATTTCGCCGAGTGCGCGAAGACCCTCAACATGACGGCGGCCAGTGCCGAGCTGCATGTCGCGCAATCGGCGGTCTCGACGGCGATCACGCAGCTCGAGCGCTCCCTCGGCGCCTCGCTGTTCATCCGTCAGCACTCGAAGGGGCTCATCCTCACGACGGCCGGCGAGACGCTGCTGCGCGACGCGCACCACCTGTTCGGCACCCTCAACGACACGATCGATTCGATCCGCTCCGACCAGCGCGAGGTGCACGGCTCCATCACCATCGCCTGCTTCAAGACGCTCGCGCCGTTCGTGCTTCCGCGCCTGCTCAGCTCGGTGCGCGAGACGCACCCGGGGCTCGACGTCACCGTCTTGGAGGGCGATCACTCGGAGTGCCTGGCGGCGCTCCGCGACGGGAGGGCCGAGCTCGCCGTCACCTACGACCTCCCGAGCGGGGACGGCATCGAGAACACCCTCGTCGCGGAGTTCCGGCCGCACGTGATCCTCGCACGCTCCCATCCGCTCGCGCAGCGGGAACGGATCGCACTCGCGGAACTCGCCGACGAGCCGTTCGTGCTGCTCGATCTGCCGAGCAGCAGCGACTACTTCGTGCGGATTCTCACCGATGCTGGCATCTCCCCGAACCTCAGATACCGGAGCACGAGCTACGAGACCGTTCGCTCGATGGTGGCCATGGGCCTCGGCTTCTCCATCCTCAACCAGCGCCCGCGCACCGCGCAGACGTACGCCGGGGCCGAGATCGCCGCCGTCGAGATATCGGACGACGCCGCGGGGCTCACGATGGAGGTGTCGTCGCTCGCGCAGGTGCGGCGATCGAGCCGCGCGCGCGCCGTCGAGGAGGCGATCGGCGCCCTGTTCTCGCCCAACTGAGCCTCCCTCGTCCCGCGACCGGGGCATCCCCAAATCCGATGCTCTCCCTGAGATCGATCTACTGCAGTGATCGAGTGCACCGCGAACGTGTATTGGCCAGATACTCGTCTCGTGAGGTTGTCTGAGAAGCACCCGGGCAGGGATCTCGCCCGGAGCGTCTCGGGGCGTTGCGCCCGAAACGCGTCAGCAGCGAAGCGATGCGAGTGGAGAAGTAACGTATGACGAGCCAGCAAATCGAGGCCACCGAAGTCCTCGTCGTCGGCGCCGGCCAGGCCGGAGTAGCCATGAGTGAACACCTGTCCCAGCGGGGCATCGCGCACATCGTGCTCGAACGGCGTCGCATCGCCGAACGCTGGCGCTCAGAGCGCTGGGACTCGCTCGTCGCCAACGGCCCCGCCTGGCACGACCGTTTCCCCGGCCTGGAGTTCACCGGCGTCGATCCCGACGCGTTCGCACCGAAGGAGCGCGTGGCCGCGTACTTCGAGGAGTACGCGGAGCGCTTCGAGCTGCCGATCCGCACCGGCGTGAACGTGACGAGCGTCCGCAAAGCCTCAGGGGCGCCCGGCTTCATCGCCGAGACATCGGCCGGTCCGATCCGGGCGCGCTACGTCGTCGCGGCGACCGGCGCATTCCAGAATCCGTCCATCCCGCCGTTCGTGCCAAGCGATGCGGGCGTGCATCAGATCCATTCGAGCGGATACCGCAACCCGGAGCAGCTGCCGGACGGCGGTGTGCTCGTCGTCGGCGCCGGTTCCTCCGGAGTGCAGATCGCCGACGAACTGCGGCGATCCGGCCGCGACGTCGTACTCGCCGTTGGCCCCCACGACCGTCCTCCTCAGCGCTACCGCGGCCGCAACTTCGTCTGGTGGCTGGGCGTGCTCGGCAAGTGGGAGGCCTCGGCACCGCCGCAGGGCGCCGAGCACGTGACGATCGCGGTGAGCGGAGCGAACGGTGGCCGCACGATCGACTTCCGCGAGCTCGCCGATTCGGGGATCACGCTCGTCGGCCGCGCGAACGCCTTCTCAGACGGCGTGCTGCGCTTCGGCACCGATCTCGCCGCGAACATCGCGCGCGGCGACGACAACTACCTGTCGCTGCTCGACGAGGCGGACGCGTACATCGAGCGCAACGGACTCGACCTGCCGGAGGAGCCTGAGGCGCGTGCGTTCGGGCCCACTCCGGAGTGCGTCGCGAATCCCATTCTCGAACTCGACCTCGCCGCTGCGGGGATCACCTCGATCGTGTGGGCGACCGGCTTCACCGTCGACTACTCCTGGCTCGAGGTCGATGCGTTCGACGAACGCGGTCGACCGGTGCAGCAGCGCGGGGTGTCCGTCGAGCCCGGCGTCTACTTCCTCGGCATACCGTGGCAGTCGCGCCGCGGGTCGAGCTTCATCTGGGGCGTCTGGCACGACGCGAAGTACCTGGCCGACCAGATCGAGATTCAGCGCGGCTACGTCGCGTACGAGGGAGACGCGTACCCGGCCGATGCCGACTCCCTGCCCGCGCACCCGGCCCCTCCCGAGATCTCGTACGCAGGATAGAGCCTCGGCACTCCGACCGGGTCTCGGCGCTCCGACACGGCGTCGGCTCGAGGACCGGGCGTCGGCTCGACGACCGGGCGTCGGCGGACGCACGCGGACGTGGCGGCCGACGCTCAGATCGTGAAGTCGCTGGCGGCCCTGGCGGTGGCGATGCCCTTCACCAGGTCGATCACCGGCAGGTGCTCGGGGTGCGACGCGTACTCGGCGAGCCCCGCCTCATCGTCGAAGTCGGCGATGAGCGTCACGTCGTAGTTCGCTCCGTCGAACAGCTCATTGCGATGCACGGAGAGCGCGCGCACCGAGGGCACGAGATCTCGGAGCGGCTCGATGGCGGCGATGGCCCGAGCCGCGTGCGCGTCGCGCTCCTCCCGGGTCTCTCCGGCGAACTTCCAGCTGACGATGTGGCGCAGTGCCATGGGGACTCCTCGGGTTGCGAACGTACGGTCGGGGATACGGGGCTATCGGCGACGCAGCGCACGCAGCGGATTGCGGGCGGCCTTCGTCACGGCGGCGGCGAGGCGATCCGGATCGACGCGCCAGATCGCGTGACGTCGCCCGTCGATCTGCACCACCGGGATGTGCTCGGCGTGCAGCTCGGCGAGGGCCGCGTCACGAGTGATGTCGTGCTCGTCGAGCGTCGTCGCGACGCCGGCTGCATCGAGCCGCTCGCGCACCTCCTCGACGACCAATCGAGCGTCGTCGCACAGGTGACAGCCCGGCTTGCCGATGAGGGTCAGGCGTACGGCAGACATGATGCGTCGAGTCTACGCGCACCCAGAACGGTCTGACATTCCGGGCACGAGAAAGGCGCCGACCCGGGATGGGCGGCGCCTTTCATCGATCGGCCGTCTTCTGACGGCGTCGACTACTTCTTGTTGCGACGCTGGTGACGCGTCTTGCGAAGCAGCTTGCGGTGCTTCTTCTTTGACATGCGCTTACGACGCTTCTTGATTACTGAACCCACATTAACCTCACAACGTCTCTCGGGCCGCTGGGAGTCGGGGCCCATAAAACATAGATCTTACCTGGCGTCGGCCGCAGATGCGAACCGAGCGGTGCGAGCGGCCGCCTCGAGCCGCTCAGCCGCGCAGTTTGAATCGCGCGACGAGTTCTTTCACCCGGTGCTCTGCACGCGCCGCAGCCCGGCCGATCCGCTCTGCTGCCGCGGTCGCCTCTTCGGGCAGCACCTCGTCGAACTCATCGTGCTCACCGGGCCCGTGCACGCGCTCACCGCTCTCCGACAGGTACTCCACCGTCACTTCCGTCTCGAACCCTGCCGAGAGGAAGGGGATCACGAAGTCCTCCACCATCTCGAGCGGCTCGGGGTCGAGCGAGTAGAACCGGTGCTGCCCTTCTTCGCGCACGACCACGAGTTCGGCCTCGCGCAGCACTTTGAGATGCTTCGACACGGTGGGCTGACTGATCTCGAGCCTGCCCACGATTTCAGACACGCTCATCTCGGCCTGCTGCACATGCCTCTCGAGCAGCGCCTGCAGAATGTCGCGCCGGGTCGCGTCGGCGATGACTCCGAAGATATCTGGCATAGGCACCAGAGTAGTGGGAGGAGCCCGGATCTGTCCCGGCCGGCGAGCGCCATGCGCACGTGTCGCGCTCATGAGGACTCCGGGATGTGTACCATGACAGCATCGAGTCGAGGCCGCGTCATGCTTCGACTCTCACCATCGCCCCGAAAGCAGGAGTCGTGAGGACACGCGCTGCGAGCGCCCGGTTCACCGGAGCGCTCTCGCTGAAGTCGTGGATCGGAAGCCTGATCCATTCATCGCCTGCACGTGTGGCGCTTCTGGTGTTCACCGGGTTGATCCTGGTCTGGACGGCGCTCCTCTCGCTTCCGATCGCGAGCAGCACGCGCGAGGTGACCCCGCTCGCCGACGCCCTCTTCACCGCGGTATCGGCTATCTGCGTCACCGGGCTCTCCACCGTGGATATGGCGACGCACTGGTCGCTCTTCGGCGAGCTGCTCATCCTCGGCGGCCTGCAGATCGGCGGCATCGGCGTCCTCACGCTGGCGAGCATCCTCGGCCTCACCGTCACTCGTCGGTTGGGGCTGCGCTCGCGCCTGCTGGCCGCCGGAGACACGAACCCGATGCGCATGGGGCGGGACGTGTCCGAGAGCCAGGCCGTCGGCCTCGGCGAGATCGGCGGCCTCCTGGCCGCGGTCGCGACGAGTCTCGTCGTGATCGAGCTCGCGCTCACCGCGTTCATCACCCCGCGCCTCATCGCAGAGGGGTACACCTTCTGGCATGCGTTGTGGAACGGGTTCTACCTCGCCGCATCCGCTTTCACGAACACGGGGTTCGTGCCGCTTCCAGGCGGTCTCGAACCGTTCGCGACCGATACCTATCTCCTCAGCGTTCTCGCCGTCGGCGTTTTTCTCGGCAGCATCGGCTTCCCCGTCATCTTCGCCCTCTACCGCTATGTGGTGGGCGGGGGCTGGCGGGCGCACAAGCGGCTCGGGCTGCATGCGAAGCTCACGCTGACGACGACGCTCCTGTTCGTCGTCTTCGGGTGGATCGCGATCGCGGGGCTCGAATTCAACAACACCCGCACCCTGGGCTCGCAGGGGCTCGGCGACACGCTCTTCAGCTCGGTCTACATGTCGGTGATGACGCGCTCAGGCGGGCTCGGAGTCATGGACCCGTCCGACATGAACGGGTCGACGCTGCTGGTGATGGACATGCTGATGTTCGTCGGAGGCGGATCTGCCTCCACGGCCGGCGGCATCAAGGTCACGACGATCGCCGTACTGTTCCTCGCGGCCTATGCCGAAGCGCGCGGGTACAAGGACATGCAGGCCTTCGATCGGCGCATCCCCAACGAAGTGCTGCGCGTGGCCGTCTCCGTGCTCATCTGGGGCGCGACCATCGTGCTCGCGGCCTCCGTCGCGATCATGCACCTCACTCGAGAACCGCTCGACATCGTGCTGTTCGAGGTGATCTCGGCGTTCGGCACCTGCGGCCTCTCGACGGGCCTCTCCAGTGAGATCGATGACCCGGGCAAGTATATTCTTGCCGCTACCATGTGGGCAGGCCGCGTGGGAACCGTTACGCTGGCGGCGGCTGTCGCAGCGACGAGCCGCTCACGCATGTTCCGCCTCCCCGAAGAAAGGCCGATCGTTGGTTGATATTCGCAGTGATGCCCCGGTGATCGTCATCGGTCTCGGGCGCTTCGGCGCTGCCACCGCCGGGCAGCTCGATCGTCAGGATCGCGAAGTGCTGGTCGTCGACACCGACCCCGGCCTGGTGCAGAAGTGGGCCGACCGCGTCACCCACGCGGTGCAGGCCGACGCCCGCTCCATGGAGGCGCTCAGGCAGATCGGCGCGGACGAGTTCCAGATCGCGGTCGTCGCCACGGGCGCTTCGATCGAGTCGAGCGTGCTGATCGCGGCGAACCTCGTCGACCTCGGCGTCCCGCAGATCTGGGCGAAGGCGATCTCGCTGTCGCACGGCAAGATCCTGGAGCGCATCGGCGTGCACCACGTCATCTACCCCGAGCGCGAGGCCGGCGAGCGGGTCGCGCACTTGTTGAGCGGCAGCATGCTCGACTTCATCCAGTTCGACGACAACTACGTCATCGCGAAGATGTACCCGCCGCGGTCCATCCGCAATCGCTCCCTCAGCGACAGCGGCGTGCGCACGCGCTATCGCGTCACCGTCGTCGGCGTGAAGACGCCGGGGCAGCCCTTCACCCACGCGACGCAGGACACGATCGTCTCGCGTCACGACCTGATCATCGTGAGCGGCACCGCCGCAGACGTGGAGCGTTTCGCCGCGATCGGGTAGGGCTGCGGGCGCCGCTCGCACCGCTGCGCCAGGCGTGTTGGCACTCAAGCGGCTAACGGGGTACGTTCTCCCCCGGGGGGGTGGTTTTCCTACTGAACCACGGAGTGCGCAATGCTCGACGACCCCCTGCACGATACCCGCGGCCTGCGCGGTACCCGAGCGAGAGCTGAGCGCGCAGCCGCCGCGAACACACGACCGCGCGATCCGCAGCGCGTCGTCCCGCCGCTGCTGTACCTCCCCGTGCGACTGCTGCCCGATGGCTCGCGGGTCGCCGAGCGGCTGCGCACCACCGACGAGCGCGTCGCCCTCCTCGCGTTCACCGCGCTCGATCGACTCGTCAACTCCTGCGGCCCGTCGCAGGCGTGGGCCGTCGTCGAGGTCGTCGCGCTCGATGCGCTGCAGGCCGAGCAGCCGTTCGACCTCGTCGCGTTCGACCCCGCCATCCCGATCGAACTGCTCGAGGGAGGGCGCCTGTCATGACGAGCCTGTCGATCGACAGAGACGCGGTGGTGTCGCTCTTCGCGAAGATGGAGCGTCGGAGCGAGGATTTCCGCGCGGCGCTCTCGGCGGTGCCAGCGGCTGCGGATGCGGGCGAGGCGTCCGCCGACGTCGGCGTCATCGTGGTGGCGATCCACGAACTCGCCGAGAAAGCGCAGATCGCACTCACGGGCCTCCTCGACTTCGGCATCGCAGCCGTCGACGATCTGCTCGCGGGCGACGCGGACGCCGCGGAGGTCTTCACGAAGATGGAAGGCCTGTCGTTCTCATGATGCCGGCGATCGATCTGCACATTCCCGGCGACACGCGCTCCATCTGGGGCGTCGTCGACTGGATGACCTCGGCGGCGGCGGGCGTCGACGAACTGACCGTGGGGTTGTCGAGACTGGAGAGCGACATCCAGTACTCGTGGCAGGGCGCGGCAGTGCTGAGTTTTCACACTGCGACGACGAAGCTCCGGTTCGCCTGCGAGCCGATCTCGGCGTATGCTCGCGAAGCCGCAGACGTGTTCTCGGCGTTCGCGGAACACATCTCTCGAGGGAGGTCGACCTTCGCAGATTATGCGGATCGCGCCGCGGCCGCCGGCATCACCGTGGTCGCCGAACGATTCATCACGCCGCCCGAGTCGCCGGTGGAGTTCGCGCCCACCGGCGAGTGCCTGACGCCCGACCCGGAGTCGGCGAGAGCGTACGCCGACCTGATCGAGATGTTCCTCGAAATCCGCGGGCTCGTCGCGCTCTGGTTCGACGACACATCTGCGTGGATCGCCGAGAACATCGTTCCGCTCATCGGCGAGCTGCAGAGCATCACCGGGCTCGATTGCATCCTGCAGCACTTCGACCTCAACGGGTTCGATCTTCTGGAAACGCTCCTGACTGACGCGGAGCGGCGGGTCGGCTCGCACCTCGACGAGTTCATCGAGCGCCAGAGGTCGTTCGAGGAAGCCTACGACGAGCACCGGAAGGACACCCGTTCGAACGACCCGCGCCGCCAGGCACGAGTCGATGCGTTCGACCGGGCGGGCAACCGCACAGCGCTCGAAGAGGTCGAGAAGCAGATCGCTCGCCTCGAACCGGGCAAGCTGCTGCTGCGCGGCGGAGGCGCCGCGACGGGCGTCATCGGCGCCGCAGTTGAGCTCGCGGGCGGTGCGTCGCCGGGCGAAGTCGGTGCTGGTGTCGTGGGCGGGGCCGTCGGCGGAGCGGTCGGCGGAGCGGTCGGAGCGGCGATCGGGGGAGCGGCAAGCACCGTACCTCTGGTGGGCCTCGCCGCTCCCGTAGTGTTCGCATACGGTGGCTCCGCTGCCGGAAGCGCAGTCTCGAAGGCTACGTGGGGAGCATGGGTCCCTTTGCGCACTCGAGAGGCCATTGATGCCGGCCTGCACGACGAATACGGGCTGCGGGCGAGGTTCGACCCGAATCTTCGCCCTCCGCTGATCCAATGAGCGCCCGCAACTCCTGGGGTCCGTCGCGCCTGCTGCGATTCCCCGCGGTCGGCACCGACGCTCGGGCCATCGTCCGCGGTGGAACGTTTGGCGCGTTCCAGTACTTCTCGGCAGTTTTCCTGGTCGCAATAGGCCTATACTTCGCGGTGTGCCTGCTCGGCGACCCAAAAAGCTGGCAGTACGCGGTGGCACCGTTTTATCTCGCGCTCGTGCCACTCTGGATTGCATTGCTCTGGGCGGAACACCGTTCTGCCGCGCAGCCGAACCGCATCCGATACTTCACCCGCGCTGTCGGCCTGCGGCTAGGCTACTCTCCACGCCTGCAGCACTTCCTCATCGGACTTGTCGCATCGTTCGCGTTTGGCGTAGGCGTCGCTACGGCCGTGTACGCGTACGCATTCTTCATCGTCGATCAACGTGGCAATCTGTTCGAATTCCCGAGGATTGCTTGGGGTGCGCTCGCACTCGTTCCGCTCGGCGCATACGGCCTCGCACGACTCGTACAGTACGCATTCATGCCTCCCGGTCTGCTGGTCGACGAGCGGGGCCTGACGTTCACCAACGTGGATGCCCGGAGCATCACCCTGAGAGAGCCTCGCTGGGAAGAGGTCCGGTTGATCCAGACAGTGAACACGGGCAGGGCGCACCTCGCGATCGTCGAGGTCAGCGGCCGACGGAGCACCATCGCAGCTCAGGCGATGGGCTCAGACCCGGTGACGGTCGCCGCGATCCTGCAGTTCTACCTGCACCGCCCCCAGCACCGCAGCGCGCTCACCGACCCTCAGCAGGCGCTCCGTTGCTTCCTCACCCATCGCCAGGACCCGTTGTAACGCGGCGTCTCCGCTCCCGGAACCCCGGCTCACTCCCCCCGCTCGATCTCCTCTGAGCGACGGATGTTGGCGGCGAGCGCACGGTCGAAGAGGTCGGCCCAGCCACCGCGCTGGAGTTCGAGCACGGCCTGCTCGGTCGTGCCCTTCGGGCTGGTGACCTTCCGCCGGAGCGTCTCGGGGCGTTCGTCGCTCTGCGCCCACAGCTGGGCTGCGCCCACGATCGTCTGCTTGACGAGTGCGCGAGCCTGATCCTCGTCGAATCCCGCGCGTTCCGCTGCCGCCGTCATCTCCTCCGCGTAGAGGAACAGATAGGCCGGGCCGGATCCCGACACCGCAGCGACGGCGTTGATCTGATCCTCGCGCACGACCAGCGCTTCCCCCACTGTGGCGAACATGCGCTGCACGAGCGCGACGTGCTCCGACGTGGCCGAGGCGCCGCCAGCAATGCCCGTTGCCCCGAGGCCGACGGTCGATGGCGTGTTCGGCATCGCCCGCACCACGGGCACACCCTCGGGCAGCTCGGCCTCGATCGCGGAACTCGGCACGCCGGCGGCCACGCTCACCACGACCGCGCCCGGTTCCAGGTCGGCGGCGATCTCGCGCACGACGTCGCGCATCATCCACGGCTTGACGCCGAGCACGACGAGCTCGGCGCCGCGCACGGCGCGCCGGTTGGCGTCCGGATCCCGCTCCGACGACGTCGCCGTCACGTCACTCGCGTCGGCGAAGGCCCGCGCGCTCGCCTCGGATTTCGTCGTCACGACGATCGGGCGCTCGATGTCGACGTCGGGTGCGCGCAGGCCCTCGAGAATCGCGCCTCCCATCGAACCGACACCGATCATCGCGGTGCGAGGCAGGCGGGCAGTGGTACGGGGAGCTGTCGATTCGTCCATGCCCCCAGTGTATGGAGCACCTCCGACAGAATGAGACGCTGACCTTGTCCGTTTCCATACCGTCCCGACGCGGGGTCCGGCATAGACTTGGGCCAGCAATTCGGACACTCGAGGTCCATCATGGGAGGCATCTGGAATGAGCGCGTCAGGCGGCAGCAAGGCGATCATCGCGGCGTTACTCGCCAACTTGGGAATCGCGGTGACGAAGTTCATCGCGTGGGCGTTCTCGGGCTCCTCCTCGATGCTCGCAGAGGGCGTGCACTCGCTCGCCGACTCGGGAAACCAGGTACTGCTGCTCGTCGGCGGCAAGCGAGCGCAGCAGAAGGCCGATAAGGAGCACCCGTTCGGCTACGGTCGCGTCAGATACGTCTACGCCTTCGTCGTCGCGATCGTGCTCTTCTCGATCGGCGGCGTCTTCTCCGTCTACGAGGGCGTGTCGAAGATTCAGCACCCACACGCGCTCGAGGTGTGGTGGCTCCCGCTCGCCGTGCTCCTCATCGCCATCGTGCTCGAGAGCTTCTCGCTGCGCACCGCGGTGCGGGAGAGCCGGCCGCACAAGGGGACTTCGAGCTGGTTCCAGTTCATCCGCCGTTCCAAGGCGCCGGAGCTGCCCGTCGTGCTGCTCGAAGACCTCGCCGCACTGCTCGGTCTGGTGTTCGCGTTCATCGGCGTCGGCCTCACGGTACTCACCGGCAACGGGCTCTTCGACGGCATCGCAACCGTCGCGATCGGCGTGCTGCTCGTGGCCGTCGCCATCGTGCTCGGCATCGAGGTCAAGAGCCTGCTGGTCGGCGAGGGCGCGAACGACGACGACGTCGCCAAGATCGAGGCGGCGCTCCTCAAGTCGCAGGACATCATTCGCATCATCCACATGAAGACCCTCTATCTCGGCCCCGACGAGTTCATGGTCGGCGCGAAGGTCGACATCGCCCCGACGAAGACCATGAACGAAGTCTCGGTCATCATCAACCTCGCCGAGCGACGCGTGCGCGAGGCCGTCCCCGCCGCACGCGTCATCTACATCGAACCCGACGTCTACCTCGACCCCGATGCCGCCACACTGTCGACGAGCTCGATCGTCATGCTGTCGAGCGACTGACCGCCCGATCCGCGCTCCTGCTGCATCGGGTGCACGAACCGTTCACCCAGCAGCCACCGCGTAGCTCCGTCCCGGCCACCGCGCACTTCTAGCGTGGGGTCTCGGATCGGCCGCCCCTCACGGGCGAGTCCGCACGCGCCTCCCGGCGATCCGAACCTCATCTGTTGGAAGGAACACCCGTGACCTCTCGCGCTATTGTGCGCTCCGCCGCCGTGATCACCGCCCTCCTCATCGGCGGCTCGCTCGCCGCCTGCTCCACGGCGAGCAACGCCGAAGGCGGATCGAGCTCATCGACCGACGCAGCCACCGCCACCAGCGCCGAAGACTTCGGCGGCATGGATGCACTCGTGGCCGCGGCGCAGGAGGAGGGCGAGCTCAACGTCATCGCGCTGCCAGAGACCTGGGCCAACTACGGCAAGATCATCACCGGCTTCGAAGACAAGTACGGCATCACCGTCAACTCGGCGTCGCCCGATGCATCGAGCGCCGAGGAGATCCAGGCCGCGGAGAACCTGCAGGGGCAGGACACGGCGCCCGACGTCTTCGACCTCGGCACCGCGGTGGCGCTCGACAACCTCGACAAGTTCGCGCCCTATCAGGTGGAGACCTGGGACGACATTCCCGCAGGCAACAAGGAGTCGACCGGCCTCTGGGTGAACAACTACTCGGGGATCATGTCGATCGGCTACGACGCCGACGCGCTCGCCGAGCCGAAGGCGCTCGACGACCTGCTGGATGCGGAGTACCAGGGATCCGTCGTGCTCAACGGCGACCCGACGCAGGCCGGTGCGGCGTTCGCCGCCGTCGGCTCGATCTCCGCGCTGAACGGCGGAGGCGTCGACGACTTCGGCCCCGGCATCGACTTCGTCTCCGAGCTGCGGGACGCGGGCAACCTGCTGACCGTCGACCCGACGCCGGCGACCATCGCCTCGGGCGAGACGCCGCTGGTCTTCGACTGGTCGTTCAACAACATCGCGGCCGCCGCTGACAAGCCCAGCTGGAAGACCACCGTGCTCGAAGGGCCAGCGTACGTCTCCTTCTACAACGAGGCCATCAACAAGGACGCCCCCAACCCCGCTGCCGCCCGGCTGTGGCAGGAGTGGATCTTCTCCGACGAGGTGCAGAGCCTGTACCTCGAGGCGAATGCGGTTCCGGTGCGGGCCGACGCGCTGCAGCAGGCCGGTTCCGTCGACGAGTCGCTCCTCGAGGCCGCCACGTTCGGCACGAGCAGCGACGACTGGATCACCCCGACCGAAGACGACACGGCCGCCGCCAACACGCTCCTCGGGGAGCGCTGGGCCGACGCCATCAAGTAGTCCCCGATCCGTGCGGTGGGGGCGCGATCAGCCCCCACCGCACGCGTGCGTCTGCACCATCGTCATCTCAGTTCGGCCGACCGCCCGGAGCCCACGTGAAACGCCTCATCTCGCTGATCGGGCTCGCCCCCTTCACCGTCTACATCCTGCTGTTCCTCGCCGTGCCCACGATGCTCGCCGTGGGCAGCGGCTTCACCGATGATCAGGGATTCACCCTCGCAAACCTCCAGGTGCTCACCGCGCCGGCGACACTCAGCGCCTTCGGCGCGAGCGTCGGCGTCAGCTGCATCACCGCCGTGGTCGGCGCCCTGATCGGAGCGATCCTCTGCTGGGCGCTCGCCGGGCTCCCGGAGAACGGACCGCTCCGACGCGTCATCGATGCTGCGAGCTCCGTGCTGGCTCAGTTCGGCGGCGTCATGCTCGCCTTCGCCTTCGTGGCGACGATCGGCATCCAGGGGCTCGTCACGGTCACCCTCCGCGATCGCCTCGGCGTCGACATCTACGCCGAAGGGGTCTGGCTCTACGAACTGCCAGGGCTGATCCTCCCCTACCTCTACTTCCAGGTGCCGCTGATGGTCATCACCTTCCTGCCAGCCGTCGTCGCCCTGCAGCCGGGTTGGGCTGAAGCGGTCGCGACGCTCGGCGGCAACAGCTTCAGCTACTGGTGGCGGATCGGCCTGCCCGTACTCGCCCCCGCGTTCCTCGGCTCGCTGCTCCTGCTCTTCGCGAACGCGTTCTCGTCGTATGCCACGGCGGCCGCACTCATCAGCCAGGGCGCGCAGATCGTCCCGTTGCAGATCCGCGCGGCACTGATCGGTGAGACCGGCGGATCGAACTCTGCGACTGCCGGCGTACTCGCGCTCGGCATGATCGTCGTGATGACCGTCGTGATGCTCGCCTACGGCAGACTCATGGCCCGTGCGGGGCGGTGGCAGCGATGAGCACGCGCATGCCCGGTCGCCCGTCACGAGGCGTCGCCTACGCCGTCGTCGGCGTCATCGGACTCGTCTTCCTCATTCCGCTCTTCGCAATGCTCGAGTTCACGCTGCGGCAGACCGCCGGCGGGTACGGCCCCGACCACTGGCTCGCGCTCTTCGACCCCGATAACGCCCGCGCGTACCGGCCGCTGTTCCAGGGCCTCGGCAACTCCTTCCTCCTCGCCGTCCTCACTCTCGTGATCGTGCTCGGCGTGTTCTTCCCGACCGTCGTGCTCGTGCACCTGAGGTTTCCCCGACTCGAACGCGCGCTCGACCTCCTCACCGTGCTGCCCATCGCGATCCCCGCCATCGTGCTCGTCGTCGGGTTCGCGCCGATCTACCGCGCACTCGGCTCCGTCGTCGGCTCCGGAGCGTGGACCCTCTCGCTCGCCTACGGCGTGCTCGTCCTGCCCTTCGCCTACCGAGCGATCAACTCGGACCTGCAGGGCATGGACGCCCGCACTCGCGCCGAGGCCGCCCGGTCGCTGGGTGCCGGATGGGGCACCGTTCTCGTGCGGATCGTCACGCCCGGAGTGCGGCGCGGGCTGCTCGGGGCATCGCTCCTCACCATCGCGATCGTGCTCGGCGAGTTCACCGTGTCTTCACTGCTCAACCGCGTCACGCTCCAAACGGCGCTGCTGCAGATCTCGAAGTCGGATCCGTTCGTAGCCGTCGCGGTATCGTTGCTCTCGCTGGTCGGCGCCTTCCTCGTTCTTCTCCTCGTCAGCAGTACCGGGGGCGCTCCGCGCCGTCGCACGCGACGCGGTTCCCGCTCGAACACTTCCCAGGAGTCCTCCTCATGAACGGCACGATGACCCAGACCCGATCGGGCGCCGCCGTGCGCCTCGAACAGGTGACCAAGGCGTACGGGGCGACCACCGTGCTGCACGGCATCGACCTAGCGCTCGAACCCGGCGAACTCGTCTGCCTGCTCGGCCCGTCGGGCTGCGGGAAGACGACGGCGCTGCGCTGCATCGCGGGCCTCGAAGACGTGACGTCCGGACACGTGCGCATCGGCGACGACGACGTGACCGGCGTGCCAGTGAACCGACGCGACATCGGCATGGTCTTCCAGCAGTACTCGCTCTTCCCCCACCTAACTGTGGCGCGCAACGTCGAGTTCGGGCTCGGCATGCGCAAAGTGCCGAAGGCCGAGCGCGTCGCACGCATCGGCGAGATGCTCGAGATCGTCGGGCTGACCCACCTCGCGGAGCGCTTCCCGCACGAGCTCTCCGGCGGGCAGCAGCAGCGCGTCGCCCTGGCGCGCGCGCTCGTCACTCGCCCACGGGCACTCCTGCTCGATGAGCCGCTCTCGGCGCTCGACGCCAAGGTGCGGGTGCGGCTCCGCGAGCAGATCCGCATGATCCAGACGGACCTCGGCATCACGACCGTATTCGTCACGCACGATCAGGAGGAGGCGCTCGCCATCTCCGACCGGGTCGCGGTGATGGAGGGCGGCAGGATCGCGCAGCTCGGCACCCCCGAAGACCTCTACCGCCGGCCGGCGTCGCCCTTCGTCGCCGACTTCGTCGGGCTCTCCAACCAGCTCGAGGCGACGCAGGAACGGGAGCTCGTCAACATCCGCGGCGCCCGACTCCCGACGATCGCTCCGGCGGGAACCGGTACGACCGGCGTGGCCGGCGCCCGAGTGGTGGCGTATGTGCGCCCCGAGCACGTGCGGCTCGCGGCAGAGACTCCGGGATCCTTCGCCACGCCGCTGAGCGGGGTCGTCCTGTCGAGCGGGTTCCTCGGGCCCATTCGCCGTACCGTCGTGCAGCTCGACGACGGCACCGAACTGGCGTCGCAGCACGCGGCCGACGAGTCGTTCCGCGCAGGAGACCGCGTCGTCGTGTCGTTCGCCGCCGAACCGGTCACGGTCGCGCCCCGCGTCTGACGGGGCCCGGGGCGTCTCGGCGCCTCCGCCTCCGCCACGCGGGTCACTTTGGGAGAGTGTTGCGCCGCGCGACCGCGCCGACACCCTCCCTAAGTGACCCCGCTGGCCGTGAGGTGCGGGGCGCCCCGGCGGGGTACCCCGGCGGGGCACCCCGTCCACTGCCGCCGGAGCGGGGTCACTGTTGGTGCGTGTCGGGCGCGCGACACGCACCAACAGTGACCCCGCTCGCAGAAGGTGCGCGGGGCGCGGCACCCGCGCCCCGCTAGCGGCGGCGCTCGAAGAAGGCGCGGAGCAGCGCGGCGCACTCGTCGGCGCGCACCCCTCCCACCACCTCCGGCACCGCGTGCGGCAGTCGCCCGTCGCGCAGCAGATCGTAGACACTGCCGACAGCACCGGCCTTCTCGTCCCAGGCTCCGATCACGACGCGCTCGATGCGCGCAGCGAGGATCGTGCCGGCGCACATGACGCAGGGCTCCAGCGTCACGACGAGCGTGCAGCCGTCGAGCATGCGACTTCCACGCGCAGCTGCCGCCTCGCGAATGGCGAGCACCTCGGCATGGCCCGTCGGATCCGGCACCGACTCGCGGGCGTTCCCGCCCGCACCGATGACGACCCCGTCGGCATCGAGCACGAGCGCTCCGACCGGAATCTCGCCCGCATCGAATGCCTCGCGCGCCTGGTGGAGCGCGAGTCCCATCGACTCGAACTCGGCGCGCGATGGGGGGATGGGGGTCACGCCAATAGAATAGGTCCATGCGAGTCTTCGTTGCGGATCATCCCCTCATCACCCACAAGCTCACCGTGTTGCGTGACACGAAGACCTCCCAGCCGACGTTCCGGCTCCTCATCGAGGAGCTGATGACGCTCCTCGCCTATGAGGCCACGCGCGAGGTGCGCGTCGAACCGCACGCGATCGAGACGCCGGTCGCGCCCACGACGGGCGTGAAGCTCAGCGAGCCGCTGCCGCTCATCGTCCCGATTCTGCGCGCCGGGCTCGGAATGCTCGAGGGCATGGTGAAGCTCGTCCCCACAGCCGAAGTCGGATTCCTCGGCATGGCACGCGACGAAGAGACGCTGCAGCCCACGACGTACGCCGAGCGTCTGCCCGATTCGCTCGCCGGGCGTCAGTGCTTCGTGCTCGACCCGATGCTCGCGACAGGAGGATCACTGGCGGCAGCGATCAAGTTCCTGTTCGATCGTGGCGCCGACGATGTGACGGCGATCTGCGTGCTCGGCACCCCTGAGGGCGTCGAGGCGATCAAGGAGGCAGCGGGCGACCGCGAGGTGACGCTGGTGCTCGGAGCGCTCGACGACGGCTTGGACGAGCACGCGTACATCGTCCCCGGCCTGGGCGACGCCGGCGACCGCCTGTACGGCACCGCCGACCACTGACCCGGCCGCGCGACCGCTCAGTTCTGCTGCATCCGCAGCTTCCGCTTGACACTCGGAGCAATGCTTTGCTTAACTTGCGGTTATGCATGAGACCATTCGTCCCCAGTCCGCCTTCGAGGTGAACTTTGGGAACCCCGGCATGATGATGGCCGGGCAGAGTGTCATGCGTTGTCGAATGTGCATGTGAACGTCTTCTAGCAGTACGTCCACCCCGCGACATCTTCCCGTCGCCGCGATCTCGGGTCGCCGCTTCCACTGAGACTCCTCGGAAGCGCCGCCCGCTTCGCCCGCACCACTGGCCGGTCACCGGCCTCCGTGTTCCGCGCACCGCTGCGCCGAACCGCATTCGACAGCCTCGAAGGACATCATCATGAACGCCACCACCCAGACCCTCCGCGCCGCTCGCCCCGACCTCGCCGCAGATCTCTCGCCGCAGCAGACCTCAGAGCGCCGCGTTCCCGAAGGCACCGAGGTGCGCGGTTTCGCACTCTACGTCGGCCTCGCCGACGACAAGATCGCAGACGGCGACCCGAAGCTCGGCGCCATCGTCACCCGCATCAAGCAGCTCGTCGCCGAACTCGCTCCGGCGGCCGAAACCTACGCAGCCGTCGCCCTCGCCCCGGAGCAGACCGGCGGTCGTGACGTCGACGTCGTGCGCCTCGCGCTCGGCGACCCCGCAGCTGTCGCCCGTCAGAAGCAGCACGAAGCGGAAGAGCAGGATCACGCTGCGAGCGGCGTGATCCTCGATCTGTCGCGGAAGCGCGTCCTGCTCGACAACGTCACTGCCGCGCTCACGTTCCGGGAGTTCGAACTGCTGCAGTACCTCGTGCTGCGCGAGGGGCGCACGATCAGCCGCGAGGAGCTCATCTCCGCGCTGTGGAGCGAGGGCACCGACGAAGAGGTGCCCAGCGAGCGCACCATCGACGTGCACATCCGCCGTCTCCGGGTGAAGCTGGCGCAGTACCAGGACATCGTGCGCACGGTGCGCGGCACCGGATACCGCTTCGACCGTCACGCTGACGTCGCGATCCTCCACACGGCGGCACCGAGCCCCGACGCTTTCTGAGCCGCACCGCGCGGATTCACCGCACGGCGCAGGGCCGTGACCGCTGCTGCCGTGCGGCGCCGCCCCGTCGCGCGCTGCAACGCGCTACCGCGTCGTGAGCCACCTGCGGTAGCCTCGGAAACGCATCCTACGTCTTGAAGGAGACCGAACATGACTACGTTGCCCCCAGAGGATCAGCCCGGCCGAGAGTCTGCCGCACCCGTTTCAGGCGATCCCGCACCGACCACGCCACCGGCTCCTCCCACGCCTCCGGCGACGCCCCAGTCGCCCCCGAGTGCTCCCGAGACGCCTTCGACGGCGCCCCAGTTCCAGTCGCCGCAGTACCAGGCGCCGGCTACGCCTCCGGTCCCGCCGCAAGCGCCGCAGTACCAGGCGCCGCAGTACCAGGCGCCGAACGCGCAGCATCCGCAACAGCCCCAGCAGCCGCCGCAGTACGGCGCGCCGGGCCAGACGCCTCCGCCTCCGGGCGGCTACCAGCAGCCGCCCGCCGGCTACGCTCAGCCGGTCGCCGATCCGGCCAGCAATGTCGTGCTCAACTACTGGCTGTCGGTCTTCTTCTCGTGGATTCCCGCGCTGATCTTCTTCCTCGTCGACAAGGACAAGGGCGATCAGCGTCTCTACGCTTACCAGCGCGACAACCTGAACTTCTCGCTGCTGCGCGTCGGCGTCGGCCTCGCCACATGGATTCTCGGGCTCATCCCATACCTGGGGCTGATCTTCGGCTTCCTGCTCGGCATCGGCTCGGTCGTGCTGTTCGTGTTCCACATCATCGCCGCTGTGAAGGCGAGCGAGGGCTTCCGCCGCGGTGAGCAGCCCGGATTCATCTTCAACGTTCCGCTCATCAAGTAGCGCAGCGTTCCTCCGTCGACGGCGCCCCGGTCAGCTTCTGCGAAGCCGGGGCGCCGTTGTCATATCCGCGCTGAGCTGCAGCCGTGATCGCGCGCCGCTCCCGGGCGGTCAGCGGCTCAGGTGCCGAGAGCAGCACGGCGCGAGCGCCGTGCTCGCCAGCGCTCGGCGAAGCGAGCGAGGGCCATGCGCGCCCATACGAGCAGCCGGCGCGCCCAGTGGAACTCGGTGCCGAGTATGGCGAGTCCGAAGAAGACGATGAGCCAGCCCGGCCCGGGCAGCGGCACCAGGATCAGCCCGATGCCGACGATGAGCGCACCCACCGCGGTCAGAGCGACACGGTAGAGCGTGTCGAGCCACCGACGCCGTTTGATGACGGCGCGAACGCGCGACGAGCCACGCGCAAGGCGACCCCAGCGACGACGTGGGCGCCCGTCGGGCGCGGCTCGGTGTGCGTCGGGTGCGGGCATGGGGCGAGCCTAGGTCGTGACGCTGGCAGCCCGCCGCGAGTCAGGTGAGTGCTCGCTTAGACTGGCGGAATGACTGAGCGATGGCGGTCCGTGGCGGCAGCGGCGGGCCTGGCGGCCGACGACGGCTCGACCCGGCCGACCATCTTCGCGGAGATGACCGCACTGGCGCTGGCGACGGATTCCGCGAATCTCGGTCAGGGGTTTCCAGACGCCGACGGCCCCGAATGGATCCGTCGGATCGCGGCGGAGGCGATCCTGCAGGGAGAGAATCAGTACCCGCCTGGGCGCGGGATCCCAGCCCTGCGCGAATCGATCGCGCAGCACCGTCTCCGCCACACCGGCATCGCCGTCGACCCGTCGACCGAGGTGCTGGTGACGGCTGGCGCGACGGAAGCCCTGGCTGCGGCGCTGCTCGCATTCACCGGTCCCGGTGATGAGGTCGTGACGCTCGAGCCCTTCTACGACGCCTATGCCGCACTCATCGCCATGTCGGGTGCGACGCATGTGACGGTGCCCCTCCGGCACATCGACGGAGCGTTCCGAGTGGACCGCGCCGCCCTCGCCGACGCCGTGGGAGACCGCACTCGCGTGATCGTGATCAACACTCCGCACAATCCCACCGGCACCGTGCTGAGCGCCGACGAGCTCGGCCTCATCGCCGACGTCGCGCAACGCGTCGACGCTCTCGTGCTGACCGATGAGGTCTACGAGCACCTCACGTTCGACGGAGCCCGGCATCATGCGCTCGCGGCGCTTCCCGGCATGGCCGACCGAACCATCACGATCTCGTCCTCCGGCAAGACGTTCTCGCTCACCGGTTGGAAGATCGGATGGGCCGTCGGCCCCGCGCCGCTCATCGAGGCGATCACCGCGGTGAAGCAGTTTCTCACCTACTCGGGAGGAGCTCCGTTCCAGCCCGCGATCGCACGAGCCCTTGCCGCAGGCGACGACGACATCCTCGAGCTGCGCGACTCCTTGGCGGATCGCCGTGACCTGCTCGTCTCGGGCCTGCGCGCGGCCGGCTTCGATCTCGTGGTCCCAGGCGGCACGTACTTCGTGTGCGCCGACGCGACACCGTTCCTGAGCGATGCCGCGCCCGATGGTGCGGCGTTCGCGCGCATGCTGCCCGGTGCGATCGGCGTGGCGTGCGTGCCGATCTCCGCGTTCTGCCGCGCAGGGTCGGAGACGGCTTCTGCGCTCTCGTCGTGGGTGCGCTTCACCTTCGTCAAGGACGAGCGGACTCTGCGTACCGCGATCGATCGCCTGTCTCGGCTCGGCGGCGCAGCTGAGCCTGCGAGTGAGCAGCACGGCTGAGCCGCGCGTCTCCGTAACGCACACCTCCGCGCAGGCGCAGTGCGAGGGCGATCCAGATCGTGACGCCCCGTTCGATCATCCACAGCGGCGCCCACCAGGGCGCGCTCCGCGGGAAGACCCTGCGACCGTTGCTGCGCCGCCGACCGCGCTCTGCGACGAGCAGCAGCGCACCGAGCAGGGCGATGGCGCGTGCGCGCTTGCGCAGGCACCAGAGCACGACCGGGAGGATCGCTGCTTCGGCGAGGAGACGCGCGGGCTGAGCCCAGCTGTCGTACGCCTGGCGCACGCGCTGGGACCGGAAGTGGCGCGCCGAGGGCGGGCGCCGCGCGACGTAGATCCCGGGTCGGTGCGCGACCCGTCCCCCGTGCGCGCGGACGGTGCGTTCGAGTTCCAAGTTCTCGAACAGCACTTCTGGATCGTACCCGCCCATGGCGGTGAACGTGGACCGTCGCAGGCCGTACGTGCCCGGGTAGTCTTCGCCCAGCGCGCGATTGAGCAGGCTGCGGCCCGTATCCCACCTCGCGTGCCAGGGGGCCGGGGTGAAGTAGTTCTGCGGTTTGACGAGATCGGCGGCGCCCAGGGCGCTGATCACGGCGATCAGCGCGGGGCGGTCGTACCGCACATCGTCGTCCGCGAGGATGACGCGCTCGTGGCGCGCGGCTGCGACTCCCGCGAGCACCCCGTGCACCTTGCCGTTGCCCGCGCCGGAGCCGGTCACCGGAAGGTGCCGCACGATACCCCGCCAGGCGTCAGCATGCGCCGAGAACCGCTCCTCGTCCGACCCGTCGACGACGGTGACGTCGATCCATGCGGCGAGTTGTCGCAGGTACGACGTCATCTCGGCGAGCTCGTCATCCGCGCGCCAGCGCAGCGGGATGACGTACTCAGCCGCTTCTCGGTCGCCCATCATGCCGCCATTAGTCGTCCGTGCGGAATCCGGAGAGCCGGTGGGTCCCATCGCAGAACGGTTTGATCGTCGAGAGGCCGCACCTGCAGAGCGCGATGGTTCTTCGCTTCTGCGGAATCGGCGCTCCGTCCGACGTCCGCAGGTTGATCGCCCCGCGCACGATCAGCGGACCGTCGGGGTAGGGAGTGATCGACGGTTCCTCGGGAGTCACGCGGCCGTCGCCTCTCGGAGCGACGAACGCCCCTCAGTCCACGCGGTGAGCATGTGCTCTCCCATCCAACCGTCGACGGTGAGACACGCCACCGCTCCGAACATGATGTCCGGCAGGAGCTCGGGTCGATCCTCGGCGAGCGCGCCGGCCATGTCGCGCCCGGCGATCTGCTCGTGCACCGCGTCGGCTTCGACGTGCTCGTCGAAGTAGTCAGTCACTTCCTCGCCGTATCCGAGGCGCCGGAATCCGTCGCCGTACAGCCGATTCGGGATGGCGGAGGTCATTTCGAACGCGGCGAGGTGCCCGACGATCGCCCCGACCAGCCTGCGGTTGAGCCCGAACATCGACATCATGTTGTGCGAGGCGAAGGTGATGGCGGGAACGACGTCGACGTATCGCCCGTAGGCGTCGTCGAGCCCCGCCTCGCGCATCGTCTTCGCATAGATCGTGGCGTGGACTCGCTCCGGCCGGCCGCTCCCGTACTCGTCCGCCTGAATCTCGACGAGCGCCGCCTTCGCTCCCCCGCGGAGGCGCGGAATCGCCCAGGAATGCGGATCGGCTTCGCGGAGCGTGTAGATCGACTTCTGCATCAGGAACTCTTCGGCCTGCTCCTGCGTCGCCCGTTTGGCGAAGTACCGCGACAGGCTGGGCCCGGCGTCTGCCGAGGTCAGGTCGAAGAGCGACTTCGCAACGGCTCGCGCCTGCGGAGCCGGAATGTCGGGAAGCGCGATGCGCGCGCGCAGCTCCGATTCGAATGCCGCCTCCAGCACCGCTCGCGCCTCGATGAGCGCGGTGTCCCACTCGCAGTCGGCGGAGATGCCGTCGATGGACCCGTAGTGGCAGGCGTAGAGCAGGAAGAGCGCGAGCTGAATGTCGTCATCGTGCGTGATGTCCGCACTCTCCTCGACCGCGCGCCGCGCCGCCTCCGGAGCACCTGCGGTCTCCTCCGCCCCGGCAAGGCTGCGGAGCAGCGATTCGCTCAGCGGTCCCCGCGCGTGAAATGCGAGCAGTGCGGATGATGTGTCGACGGTGGCGGACATGGCTCTCCTATCTCAAGTCTTCTCAGCTTGGCCGAGCGAGAGGTGCACGAACAGGGCTTGGCGCCGTGCCAGTGCGTGCGCTATGCGCTGCCGTGACCGGCCCTCCGCCCGCGGTGCCCGTCAGCTCTCGTTGCGCTCGCGGATCTCCCGCCCTTCGTCGATGTCCTGCTGCTCCTTCTTCGCGGCCTTGTCGCTCTTGCGGGTATCCCGCGGAGGGAGCTGGATGCGTTCTTCCGCGGGCATGCCGGCCTGCAGTTCACGGCCGCGCTCCAGTTCGGCGTCGAATTCGGCTCCGAAGAGAATGGCGTTGTTCGCGATCCAGAGCCACAGGAGGAAGATGATGACGCCCGCGAGCGAACCGTAGGTCTTGTCGTAGTTGGAGAAGTTCGCGACGTAGAAGCCGAACGCGGCAGTCGCGATCGCGAGGAGAATGAGCGCGAGGAAGGCTCCCATGCTCATCCAGCGGAACTTGGGCTGCTTGGCGTTCGGAGTGGCGTAGTAGAGGATCGCCAGGATCAGCGCGAACACCACGGCGAGCACGGGCCACTTCGCGATCGACCACACCATCGTCGCAGTCTCGCCGATGCCGAGCGCCGAGCCGACCGCGTCGGCGACCGGCCCCGAGACCACGAGCATGACCGCTGCGATCACGATGAGCACGAGCGAGATGATCGTGACGAGCAGCTGGGCCGGCTTGAGTTTCCAGAACGGTCGTCCCTCCTCGATTTCGTAGATCCGGTTCATCGCACGGCTGAAAGCCGTCACGTAGCCGGAAGCCGACCAGATGGCGACGACGAGGCCGCTCACCAGGGCGAAACCGGCAGCTGGCGAAGTGGCGAACTGCTCGATGGGCCCGCGCACTACATCTGCCGTCCCCCCGGGAGCGACTTCGTCGACGATGCCCAGAATCGCATCCGTCGCGGCAGGGCCCTGCCCGAAGACGCCGAGCAGCGAGAAGATCGCGATGAGCGCGGGGAAGAGCGCGAGTACGGCGTAGTACGTGAGGCTCGCCGCGATATCGGTGCACTGATCCGCTCCGAATTCGCGGAGGGTTTTGCGCAGAACGTACACCCATGACCGCTTCTGCAGATCCGTCGGCCCATCGGGCTTCCGCGAATCCTCCGGGTCCGGTGCGGCCTTCCTGGCGTCGGTCTGCGGACGGTGATGCGCGCTCGCGGTGCGTGAGGTGTGATCCGTGTTCATCAGGTGCTCTTCCCGTGTCGGCTCGAAGATGCGGACGTTCCTCTCCAGTGAATGACGGCCGGCGCGCGTCGTCATCGGGGTCGCGAACTGGCGTCGGCTGCCCTATAGTGGTGCGATCTGCTCCGCACCGCTCCTCCGAGTTCGACGCGGAATATTCTGCCGGGGCGACCGGCGAGACGGCAGGATAGAACCATGGTCGCCTCCCCGTACGCTTCTCGCCCCTGGCTCACCTCGTATGCGGAGGGTGTGCCCGCAGAGATCGATGAACCGGCGCAATCGCTGCCCGAGATGCTCTCGGCGAGTGTGCGAGCGTTTCCCTCCCATGTCGCACTCGAGTTCTTCGGTGCTCCGACGACCTACCGGCAATTGGGGGAACAGGTCGAACGCGCGGCTGAGGGGCTGCGGCGCATCGGCGTGACCAAGGGGGATCGCGTAGCGCTCGTGCTCCCGAACTGTCCGCAGCATGTCGTCGCGTTCTACGCCGTGCTCCGGCTCGGCGCCATCGTCGTGGAGCACAATCCGCTGTACACGGCGCGCGAGCTGCGTCACCAGTTCGAGGATCACGGCGCCCGGTTCGCCATCGTCTGGGACAAGGTCGTGGACACCGTCGCCGGGTTCCCGTCGGATCTCAAGCTCGAACGCATCGTGAGCGTTGACCTGACCGCCGCCATGCCCCGCGCGCAGCGTCTCCTCCTGCGGCTGCCGATTCCGGCGGCGCGCGCATCGCGGGCGAAACTGACGGCCGCGCCGCGGGCGAAGGATCTCATCTCGTGGAAATCGCTGCTCGACCACCGACGGCTCTCCAAGCGCGTCCCGGGTCCTGCGCTACGGGATACGGCGCTCCTGCAGTACACGAGCGGCACCACCGGTACCCCGAAGGGTGCGATTCTCACGCACGCGAACCTCATGGCCAACGCGATGCAGGGCCGGGCGTGGGTGCCGGGGCTCGTCGCAGGGTCCGAGACGTTCTACGGAGTGCTGCCGCTCTTCCACGCCTACGGGATGACGCTGTGCCTGACCTTCGCGATGAGCATCGGGGCCAAACTCGTCCTGTTCCCGACCTTCAGCGTCGACCTCGTGACGAAGGCGGCGCGCAAGAGCGCCCCCACGTTCCTGCCAGCGGTTCCTCCGATCTACGATCAGCTCGCGCGTGCGGCGTCTCGCGGAACCATCGATCTCTCCAGCGTGCGCTTCGCCATCTCCGGCGCCATGAGCCTGCCAGTCGCGACGGTCGAGCGATGGGAAGACGCGACGGGCGGCCTGCTCGTCGAGGGCTACGGGATGACGGAGAGCTCGCCGGTCGCACTCGGCAATCCGATCGGCAAGACCCGGCGTCCTGGAACGGTCGGCGTGCCGTTTCCCAGCACCGAGATCCGCGTCGTCGACCCGGAGGATCCCCTGACCGACCTTCCCTTGGGCGAAGCCGGAGAACTGCTCATCCGCGGCCCCCAGGTCTTCCAGGGGTACTGGGGTCGCCCGATCGAGACTGCGGAGGCCCTGCTGCCCGACGGGTGGCTCAGAACGGGTGACATCGCCGAGGTTTCTGACGACGGGTTCGTGACGATCGTCGATCGACTCAAAGAGATCATCATCACGGGGGGCTTCAACGTCTCGCCGAGCGAGGTGGAGAGCGCCATCGCGGCGCACCCGGACGTGGTCGCGGCTGCCGTCGTGGGGCTGCCGAGGCCCGATGGCGGCGAGGAGGTCGCCGCCGCCGTGGTGCTCCGAGACGGTGCGGAGCTGGAACCGGCGGCCCTGCGGGACTTCTGCCGCACGCGCCTCACCCCGTACAAGGTGCCGAGACGCTTCTTCCAGGTCGAAGACCTCCCCCGCTCGCTCATCGGCAAGGTGCTGCGCCGAAGCGTGCGAGAGCAGCTGCTCGCCAGCTCAGAGTGAGCTCGGCGCGGCTCTCCCCCACCAGGCCGGCAGACGCGACAGGGCCCGCCGCAATGCGACGGGCCCTGATGGCGGAGGATGGGGGATTTGAACCCCCGAGGGCGTGAACCCAACACGCGTTCCAGGCGTGCGCCATAGGCCGCTAGGCGAATCCTCCTCACTGGCCGAAGCCAGCGCGCACCAGTCTAGCGGGTTCTCGTCAGCACGCCGAACCGGGGGCGCCGTCGACCGCGTCGGAGACCTCACAGAAGCCTGTTCGTCGCCCGAAAGAAACCTGAAGATGTACGAGACCTGACTACTGAACTTGAAAGTAACGGAACGGTAACGCATACTAGGTGAGGCGCACGGGCCACCGCCCGGCGCTTTTTGTTGGAAAGTCCGGAGTTTATCGCGTGAATGTTTCTGCCAAGGTGTTCGTAGTCGGCCTGGTTTCCTCAGTGACCTTCGCCGTCGGCGCAGCACCAGCGGCGGCCGATGTGCCGCTCGAGGATTTCTCCTCACCGGCCGCAGCCGTACAGCCCGTCACCACCGTCGCCCAGCAGCTCGACACCACTGAAGACGCCCTCGCCGGCGCCTCCATCGAGTCGGTACTGCAGGTCGAAGAAGAGATCGCGACGGTTCCGCACGGTTACGACGTCGAAGCGGCGATCGAGCTCGCGAAGAGCGAGATCGGCACCAGCCGCCCCACCGGGTGGAACGCTCCGGGCGAGTGCATCATGTCTGCGCAGCGCTGGGTCAAGGCAGGCAACGGCGCCTGGAACGGAAGCGGCGATCCCGTGGCGAACTACACGGGCGCGACTCGCGTGTCGCTCGCCGATGCCGAAGCCGGCGACATCATCCAGTACGAGTACACCGCTTCCCCCACGTCGTGGGTGACCGGCGTCCACACGGTGCTCATCACCGAGGTCAACGACGACGGCACCTTCACGATCATCCAGTCGAACAGCCCCGGCGGCTCCGGCTTGGTCACCGAGGAGCAGGACTGGACCCCGGCGCCGCCGGAGGGCTTCACCGCCGCCGTCTGGCGCTTCTAGCCCCATCGCGCGCACCGCGCGGCTCCGGCAGCTTCACGCACTCCCCATCGCGCCCCTCAGGCGCTGCGATCGGCGCTGAGCACCGACTCGTAGACGGCGAGCATCTCGCCGCTGCGAGCCGACTGCAGGAAACGCGTCGCCGCTGACGCATCCACCCGTCGCGCTCCCGGAGCAGCCGCCAATTCCGCGGCGGCCTCCCGCAGTGCACGCGCGAGGGCTGCGACGCTTCCGTCGGCCACCACCCACTTCTGGTCGACGTCGACGTCGGCGGCGATCTCCGCGTCGGAGAAGATGGTCGGCGTTCCGAGCGCTGCCGCTTCGAACGGCGTGAGGCCCTGCGTCTCGAACCCGATCGACGTCTGCACCAGGGCGTCGGCATCCCGCAGCGCCGCGAGCGCAGCGGGATAGGGCACCGGCCCGGGGATCGACACCCGGTCGGCGAGCCCGAGCGCAGCAATGCGCTCTTCGACGCGCGGCAGCAGCAGCCCGGCTCCGTGCAGGGCGATGTCGGCGTCGATTCCCGACAGCGCGATCGCATCGATGAACTCGAGTACGCGCTTCTCGTGGCTCATGCGCCCGAGCCACACGAGCTTCGGGCGAGTTCGTTCCGAGCGCGGCACCTCCCGAGCAGCGGCGACCGCTTCGTCGTCCACCCCGTTCGGCGTGACGAGCACGGTGGAGCTCACCCCGTGCCGTCGCAGCGCCTCGGCGAAGTGCTGCGACGGTGCGGTGACGGCGTCGGCGTCGGCTGCGAGCTCGGCCAGGTACCTCCACGCGCCACGCGAAGCAGGGTCGACGCCCCCGCGCGGGCGGCCGAGAACGAGCCGTCGCCACGCGCGCAGCCCCGCGAACGCGAGCGGCGCGAGCGGCGTCACGGCGCGCGTGCCCTCATCGACGTGGTTGTGCATCGTGTGCACGATCGGCACCCGGAGACCCCGTGCCGCACGCACGCCGATCATCGCTCCCCAGAAGTCGCCCTGCACGTGCACCAGGTCGACGGGCGGCCTGGTCGCGAGCGCGTTCGCGAACCTGCGATCAGCACTCCTCCCCGGCCAAGTGAGGCTGTACTCGCGATCGCGCGTGATCGGCCGAGAGGGGAGATCGATGTACGCATCGCGATCCGGCTCCGCCATCGAGTAGCCGAGTCGGTGCAGTGCGGGTGCCGCGACCGTGACACGATGCCCGAGGCGTTCGAGAGCGCGTCGCTGCATGCGGATCGCCACCTGCACACCGCCGAGCGATTCGGGGTGCTGATCAGTGACGATGAGGATGTGCACGGTCAGCGGGAGTCGGCTTCGCCGCGGTAGAGCTCCTCGAACGTGTCGAGGGTGCGATCGATGTCGTGCACGGTGACCGCTTCGAGCGACGCGCGCTGCATGCGCAGGTACTCCTCTGGCGTCTGCTGCAGCACGCGGGTGATGCGGCTCGCGAGCTCGCGGTCGTTGCCCGGTTGGAAGAGAAAGCCGTTCTCCCCGTCGTGCACGAGGTGCGGCAGCGCCATCGCGTTCGCGGCGACGATGGGGAGACCCGAGGCCATGGCCTCCATCGTCGCGATCGACTGCAGCTCGGCGATCGATGCGATGGTGAAGACGCTCGCACTGGTGAGGTGCGCGCGCAGTTCGGCGTCGGTGACCCGACCGGTGAATTCGACACGATCGGAGATGCCGAGTTCTTCGGCGAGCTTCTCGAGATTCTTGCGCTGGTCGCCGTCGCCGACGACGGTGAAGCGCACGTCGAGTGATTCGTCGAGGCGCGGGATCGCGCGGAGAATCACGTCGATCTCCTTCTCGAGCGTGACGCGACCGACGAAGACGAGCTTGTTCGCGGTGCGCGGCTCGAGATCCGCGGTGTAATCGGAGGCGCGAAGCCCGCAGCTCACCGGTCGCACACCGCGGCGGTGGGTATTGCGCTCGAGGAAGTCCGCCGCCCGACGGGTGGGCGTGGTGACGGCGGCGGCGAGCCGGAGCACGCGGTCAGCGGCGTTCCAGCCCCAGCGCACGAAGACGCGCTTCGCCTTCTCGGGCAGCAGCGTGAAGTCGAGCACGTTCTCCGGCATGACGTGGTTCGTGGCGACGATTCGGATGCCCCGCTTCGCGCCCTCGATGGCGAGCGCCCGGCCGATGACGATGTGCGACTGGATGTGGATGACGTCGGGTCGCACCCGGTCGAGCAGCTTTCGCGCGTATCCGCGCGCCCTCCAGGGCAGCACGAACCGCAGCCAGTCGTGCGGGTACCAGCGCCAACTCGCCCACCGGTGCACGGTCATGCGCTCGCCTTCGATGGTCTCGACGTAGCTGCCGTGCTGGCTGTGGCGCTTCGCGGGTGCGACGACGTGGACGTCGTGGCCGCGCTGCACGAGCCCGGCTGAGAGGCGTTCGGCGAACCGAGCGGCGCCGTTCACATCTGGAGAGAAGGTGTCGCAGCCCTGCAGAATACGCAGGGGGGGCTGGCGATCGGTGGTGCTCACGGTGCGCGGGAGTCCTTCGGTCGGAGATGGGTGCGGATTCGCGCGGACGACGCGCGACGCTGCACCAGTCTACAAACCGCGGCTTGGAACCACTTCAGTCGGCGGATCGCGGCGGGCGCCGACCGACGTGCGGCAGATACCGCGGAATCCATCGCCCGAACCCGACGGCGCCGGCGACCGCGAGCAGCCCGGCGGCGACACTCGCGACGGGCAGCGATACTGCGGCGAGCCCGGAGACGGCGAGGGGCGCGACAGCGCCGCCGAAGTCGGTCAACGTGCGCCATGCCGCGAGAAACGGCGCCGGATGGTCGGCGGGCGCGAGGTCGGCGCCCAGCGTCATGTTGATGCCGCTCGACAGGCCGTTTCCGAGACCGACCACGATCGCGATCACGAGCAGCCAGACGCCAGCTCCCGGCAGGTCGTGCGTGCCCGCGAGCACGAGGAACCCGATCGCCATCACGACCATCGCAGGGAGGCTGGCCCACAGGCGGCCGAAGCGATCCATGATCTGGCCGCTCGTGTAGAAGAAGAGGAAGTCGACGGTGCCTGAGATGCCGACGACCAGCGCGACCTGCGTCGCATCGAGTCCGATCGACACTCCCCAGAGCGGGAGCAGCACGTCTTTGATCGACCGCATGCCGGAGAGGATCGCGGAGGCGCCTCCGATGCGCAGGAGCGCCGCCCCGCCGTCGCGCACCGCCCCGAGCACCCCCGGGCGGGATTCACTGGGGGTGGTGCGCGACGCGGTGCGCGACACTGTGCTGCGCGCGCTTCCATCGGCGCTGGCGTCGGGCGCTGCGCGTTCGGGATCAGGCGCTGCGCGTTCGGGATTGGGCGCCCAGGCGACGAGCGCTGCGGCGAGCACCAGGCACGCGGCGAACGCCCAGACCGGGGCCTCCGGATCGCCGGTCGCGGCGATCATGGCCGCGGCGAGGAACGGGCCGATGAACCGCCCGAGCCGGTTCGTTCCGCCGAGCAGCGACAGGGCCCGAGCCCGGAAGTGCAGCGGAACGCGCGTCGTCATGAACGCGTGCCGCGCGAGCCCGAACGAGGCGGCGGCGAACCCGATGACGAGCACGGCTGCGCCGAGCAGCGCTGGAGTCGGGGCGAAGGCGACCCCGAGGCAGCCGAGCAGGGCGACGGCGGCGGCGAGCAGCATCGCCGCGCGTTCACCGGCTCGTGAGACCACCCAGCTCGCCGGAAGGTTGCCGAGCACCTGCCCGACGACGGCCGCCGAGGCGATCACCCCGGCGAGCGCGATGCTCGCGCCCATCTCGACCGCGATGACGGCGACGAGCGGCAGAATCGCGTACTCGCCCAATGAGAAGAGCACCGACGGCCCGTAGATGCTCGGGGCCAGCCGCCAGAGGAACGCCGGAGCCGAATTCGTCATATCGGTTCCACAGTACTCTCAGCACCGCGCGCCGCCGGCCTCACGCGGCGCCGCACTCCGGCGTCCTCCGCGCGCAGCGCCGCGTCGGCCTCGTCCCGGTCAGGATTCGCGCGTCGCCGACAGCACCGTGAAGACGGCATTGCGCGCGAGCTGCCGCGTCGGCCCCACCTCTCGCTCGACGAGCGGTCGGTACCCGAGATGCGAGTTGAAGACGAGCCGCAGTTCCCCGCCTGGCGCGAGCGCACGGCGGCACGCGCGGATAAGGCGATGACCGACTCCGGCGTGCACCGTCGCGCCGGTGTGGAACGGCGGGTTGAGCACGATCAGGTCCGCCCACGCATCGGGCACCGCCTCGAGCGCGTCGGAACGCTCGACGGCGATGCGATCCGCCACCCCCGCCGCCTGGGCCGTGAGGCGGGTGGCCGCGACGGCCGCCGTGGACTGATCGGTCGCCAGCACGCGCGCCTCGGGGAAGCGGCGCGCGGCCGACACGGCGAGCACACCGTTGCCGCATCCCAGATCGACGATCGTGGCGGGTTGCCGCTGCGTGTCGGCGAGCGTGGTGAGGAGCAGCCTGCTGCCGTGGTCGAGCACCGGGCCGCCGAATGTCGCGCCGAAGGCCGCGAGCGAGAAGTCGAGCGCTGGATCGGTGCCCCACCTCGGGAACGCGCTCTCCGCCGTCGCCGGCACTCGGGGCCCTGCCGCGCGGAGCACGCGCGACTTGCGCCAGCCGAGACCTGCCGAGACCTCCGCGAAATCGCGAGCGAGCACGTCATTCATCGCGCGCGTCATGTGCTTCACGCGACCGCCGGCGAAGACGCGCACCTCCGGGTCCGCCCAGCGCGCGATCGCCCGAGACACCTCGGCGAGCGCGTCGAGGCCGCGCGGCAGTTGCACGAGCACGACCCGTGCCCCCGTCAGCGCAGCGGCATCGAGCCCGTGGTTCGTGTACCGGCCCGCCAACTGCATGCGCCGGGCGTTCTGAGCCAGGGCGCGCTCTCCGAGCAGCGGGTCCTGATGGGTCCGGATCCCCGCGACTCCGAACACGGTCGCGGCTCCGAGGGTGAGTGCTCCGTGGCGGTCGCCGATGACGACGACGTCGTCGACTCCCAAGGGGACCTCGAATGGGTGGTCGGCCAAGTCGTCGGCCGCGGTGCGGAGGATGAGCTGGTCGGCGGCATCGAACGCTTGCAGCTCCGGCGCGTCGAAATCAGGTTCGCGCGTCAGCTGCGCGAACAGGGCCTCGAGTCGATCATCGGTATCGCGCGGGCTCACGGCTGCCACACGACGACCTCGGCGTTGCGCCGCATGCGTGTGCCGCGACGGAGGGTGACCACTTCTCCCCCGGCGGATCCGGCCGCGAAGACGCGGCGGTCGGGGCGCTGCAGTCGTTCCTCCGTCAGTGCGCGTTCGAGGTCGCGCACGCGATCCTCGAGACGGCGCACCTGGTCTTCGAGCTCGAGCACACGGCGGATGCCCTCGAGGCTGAGCCCTTCTGCGGAGAGACGCGCGACCTCTCGCAGCCTCGCCACGTCGTGCAGCGAGTACCGCCTGGTGTTCCCGCGGGTGCGCTGCGGTGAGACGAGTCCGATGCGGTCGTACTGCCGCAGGGTCTGGGGGTGCATCTCGGCGAGCTCAGCGGCCGCGGCAATGGCGAATACCGGCGTGAAACGGTCCAGTCGCGGATTCGCCATGATGCTGACCTGCTTTCGTGTGGCTCGTCGAGGAGCGCAGTGCGGGCCGCACGGCCGGCACTGCGCTCCTCGCTCAATGAGAGGAGATTATCCCTTCGCGCGAGCCAGGAGATCGGCTCGCGGGTTCTCCTGCGGTTCGACGTCGCGGAACGCTTCGAGCGCCGCCTTCGCCTCTGGCGACAGATGCGAGGGAACCACGATCTGCACCTCGGCGAGAAGGTCGCCCGTGCCCTTCGAGCTCGACACTCCGCGCCCCTTGACGCGAAGCACGCGACCGCTCGGCGTGCCGGGCTGCACCTTGAGCTTCACCGGAGCGCCACCGAGTGTCGGCACTTCGACCGTCGCCCCCAGCGCCGCTTCGGAGAACGTCACCGGCAGCTTCACGCGGAGGTTCTGGCCGTCGCGCTCGAACACGGGGTGCTTGCGCACGCTCACGGTGAGAATGATGTCTCCCGCTGGTCCGCCCGTGGGGCTCGGTTCGCCCTTGCCGCGCACTTTGATCTTCTGGCCGTCGGAGACCCCTGCAGGGATCTTCACCTTGACCGAACCGGTCGAGGCCTGCAACGTGACCGTCTTACCCTGCACCGCCGTCTCGAAGTCGAGGGTCGTCGTGGCCTGGATGTCACGCCCGGACTGCGGCCCGCGCGGTGGAGCTCCGCCGAACATGCCTCCGAAGATGTCTTCGAAGCCCTGAGGGCCGCCCGACTGGAAATGGGTGTTGCGCCCGCCTCCGCCGAACATGCCGCCGAAGACGTCCTCGAAGCCCTGGTTTCCGCCGCCACCCGCGGTGAAGCGGGCACCGCCGGCGCCCATCGCGCGGATCTGATCGTACTCGGCGCGCTGCTCGGGGTCGGAGAGCACCGAGTACGCCTCGCTGATCTCCTTGAATTTCGCCTCGGCAACCGCGTCACCCGGGTTGGAATCCGGGTGGTACTTGCGCGCGAGCTTGCGGTAGGTCTTCTTCAGCTCGGCGTCGCCGACATCTTTCGAGACGCCGAGAAGCTGGTAGAAGTCTTTATCGAGCCAATCCTGACTAGCCATCCGCTCCCACCGCCACCGCGACCTTGGCGGGGCGCAGTTCGACCTCGCCGATGCGATATCCGCGCTCGATGACGTCGAGCACCGTGTGCTGCTCGGTGCCGGGAACCGGAACCTGTGCAATGGCCTCGTGGATCTGCGGGTCGAACACTTCGCCCGTTTCACCGAAGCTCTGCACGCCGATGCGCTCGAACGTTCCGCGAATCTTCTGGGCGATCGTTGCGAACGCCGTGCCCTCTGCCAGATCGCCGTGCTTCTCAGCGCGATCCAGATCGTCGAGCACCGTCAGCATCGGGGAGACCGCCGCTGCGATCGCCCGCTGCTTCTCGACCGCCGCATTCGACTCCGTGCGCTTCCGATAGTTGGCGTACTCGGCCGTCAGCCTCCGCAGATCATCGAGATACGGGTTGTCCGCCTCGTTCCCCGCCGCTGCCTCGTTCGCCGCGTCGGCGTCCGCTGCGGCGTCGCTCTGCTCCGCTCCCAGAATGTCATCGACCGTGAGATCGGGCTGGGGCGAGGAGCCGGAGTCCTGCGACTCCGGCTCCTGAGCAGGAACCTCGTCAGCGTTCGGGTCTTCCCCGGGCGTGCGCTGTTCCTCGTTCGCCATGGTTACTTCTTCTCCTCGTCGTCTTCAACAACTTCGGCGTCCACCACGTCATCGTCGTTCGACGTTGCATCGGCGCCGCCTTCAGCAGGAGACTCGGCCTGCGCGGCCGCGTAGATCGCCTCGCCGAGCTTCGTCTGGCTCTGGCCGAGCTTCTCCGAAGCGTTCTTCACTGCTTCGTCGTCGTCACCGGCGAGCGCCTGCTTCAGCGCGTCGAGATCTCCCTGCACTTCGGTCTTCACGTCCTCGGGCAGCTTGTCGTCGTTCTCGGAGATGAGCTTCTCGACCGAGTAGGCGAGCTGCTCCGCGTTGTTGCGCACCTCTGCCGCTTCGCGTCGCTGCTTGTCTTCAGCAGCGTGCTCCTCGGCTTCGCGCACCATGCGTTCGATGTCCTCCTTCGAGAGCGTCGAGCCGCCGGAGATCGTGATCGTCTGCTCCTTGCCGGTGCCCTTGTCCTTCGCGGAGACCTGCACGATGCCGTTGGCGTCGATGTCGAAGGTCACCTCGACCTGGGGCACGCCGCGCGGGGCCGGGGCGATACCGGTGAGTTCGAACGTTCCGAGGTTCTTGTTGTCGCGGGTGAACTCGCGCTCGCCCTGGAAGACCTGGATGGCGACGGAGGGCTGGTTGTCTTCCGCCGTCGTGAACGTCTCGCTGCGCTTCGTCGGGATCGCGGTGTTGCGGTCGATGAGCTTCGTCATGATGCCGCCCTTGGTCTCGATACCGAGCGAGAGCGGAGTCACGTCGATGAGCAGAACGTCCTTGCGCTCCCCCTTCAGCACGCCGGCCTGCAGTGCGGCGCCCACGGCGACGACCTCGTCCGGGTTCACGCTCTTGTTCGGCTCCTTGCCGCCGGTGAGCGACTTCACCAGTTCCGTCACGGCGGGCATACGGGTCGATCCGCCGACGAGCACGACGTGCGCGATGTCGGACACCTTCACACCGGCTTCAGCGATGACGTCCTGGAACGGCTTACGGGTGCGCTCGAGCAGATCCTTGGTGAGTTCCTCGAACTTCGCGCGGGAGAGCGTCTCATCGAGGTTCGCCGGACCGTTCTCGGTGAGCGAGAGGTACGGGAGCTGGATCTGGGTGCTCGTCGAGTTCGAGAGCTCCTTCTTGGCCTGCTCCGCCGCCTCCTTCAAACGCTGGAGCGCGATCTTGTCCTTCGCCACGTCGACACCGGTCGAGGACTTGAACTGCTGGATCAGCCACTGCACGATCCGCTGGTCCCAGTCGTCGCCGCCGAGGCGGTTGTCACCGGCCGTGGCGCGCACCTGGATCGTCGAGAAGTCGTCATCCTTGCCCACCTCGAGCAGGGACACGTCGAACGTGCCACCGCCCAGGTCGAAGACGAGGATCAGCTCGTCCTCTTTGCCCTTGTCGAGGCCGTACGCGAGCGCCGCAGCGGTCGGCTCGTTGATGATGCGGAGCACGTTGAGCCCGGCGATCTCGCCGGCTTCCTTCGTCGCCTGACGCTCTGCGTCGTTGAAGTAAGCCGGAACGGTGATGACCGCGTCGGTCACCTTGTCGCCCAAGTAGGTCTCGGCGTCGCGCTTCAGCTTCTGCAGCGTGCGCGCGCTGATCTCCTGCGCGGTGTAGCGCTTGCCGTCGATCTCGTCGGTCTTCCAGTCGGTGCCCATGTGGCGCTTGACCGAGGAGAGCGTGCGGTCGACGTTCGTGACGGCCTGGCGCTTCGCGGTCTCGCCGACGAGCACCTCCCCGTCCTTCGTGAACGCGACGATCGAGGGCGTGGTGCGAAGGCCTTCGGCGTTCGCGATCACGGTGGGCTCGCCACCTTCGAGTACGGAGACCACCGAGTTCGTGGTGCCGAGGTCGATGCCTACTGCGCGTGACATATGTGCTCCTTCTGTCGATCGGATCGACCAGACGAAGCGCCTGGCCGGAGACTGCTCGTCACCGCCGACTCGCACGAGAGCGCGAGTGCTCACGATGTTGAGCCTGTTGGACTCAAGTTTACTCGCCGCTCAGCGAAGGTCAAGTCTGCACGGTAAAACTTGAGTCGATCCCACTCAACTCTCAGAATGAGAAGTGCGAAGGTCTCAGCGCTCGTCCGAGCTCACGTGCACGACGAAGTCGTACTCCTGGAATTCGGCGACCTCGACAGCCCACCTCGCCCGCACGAACTCGACGTGAGCCGGATGGTCGTTGTAGGCGCGGAACGCGCTCTCGTCGAGGAACACCATGGAGAACTGCCACTCCAGGCCGCTCTTCGGACTGATCTGGCGCTGCACGGTGAACCCGTTCACGCCGGGAATCTGCGCGAGATCACGCGCCGCCGACTCCAAGAACTCCGCCTCCTCGGAAGACCCGCTGGCGTGGATGAGGCGGAAAACGACGGTGTGCTGGATGGGCATTCTGGCTCCTCGGGTCAGGGAAGCTCCCGCGCCTCCGGCCCGAGCCTACGGCGGAGCGGAAGCGCGCACCAGGGAACCAACGGAAGATGACGGAGCCATGAACGGCAGCGAAGCTCCTCACCCCGAGCCGTGACGGGGCTACGCTGAATCCCATGAGCGACCACGTGCTGCCGGCCCCCGCCGCGTCGGGCCCAGCCGCCCCCGCCTCCGTGAAGAAGCGAACCGTGTTCGCCTGGTCGCTGTGGGACTGGGGGTCGGCATCGTTCAACGCGGTCGTCACGACCTTCGTCTTCAGCGTCTACATCACGAGCGCCCCGTTCGGCCCGGAAGAGCGGGTCTCGGCCGAGCTCGGGATCGCGTTGCTCGTCGCCGGCATCGTCGTCGCGCTGTTCGCGCCGGTGATCGGGCGCCTCACCGACCAAGCGGGACGCCGGAAGACCTGGCTCGGCATCAACACCGGCATCGTCGTCGTCTCCACCCTGCTGATGGTGCTCGTGGCCCCGGACGAGCAGTTCTTGATCTTCGGCCTCGTGCTGCTCGCGATCGGCAACGTCGCCTTCGAGTTCGCGAGCGTCAGCTACAACGCGATGCTGGGGCAGATCGCGAACAACGGCAACGTCGGCAAGATCTCGGGCCTGGGCTGGGGGATGGGGTACCTCGGCGGGATCGTACTGCTCGCCCTCATCCTCGTCGGGTTCATCTTCCCCGAGGTCGGCTGGTTCGGCGTCACCTCGGATGGCGCCTGGAACGTGCGCATCGCCATGCTCCTCGCCGCCGCGTGGTTCGCCGTCTTCGCGATCCCCGTCTTCTTCGCGGTGCCCGAGATCCCGGCGGCCGCTCACCCCGAGAGCAAGGGACGCTGGTTCCTGCGCGCATACGCCGACGTGTTCCGGAGCGTCGCCGGCCTCTGGCGCGATGCGCGGCACACCCTGCACTTCCTCATCGCGAGCGCCGTGTTCCGCGACGGGCTCGCAGGCGTCTTCACGTTCGGCGGAGTGATCGCCGCGCGGAGCTTCGGGTTCGACAACACGACCGTGATCCTCTTCGCCATCGCGGCGAACGTCGTCGCGGGGCTGGCGACGATCCTCGTCGGCTTCTTCGAGGATCAGTTGGGGGCGAAGCGCGTCATGGTCTGGTCGATCGTGCTCATGGTCATCTGCGCCATGCTCGTCTTCGCGCTGCACGACTCGGGCACGTGGGTGTTCTGGATCTTCGGTCTCCTGCTCTGCATCTTCGTCGGACCGGTGCAGTCGGCGAGCCGCTCGTTCCTCGCCCGGCTCATTCCGCCGGGCCGAGAAGGAGAGATCTTCGGCCTCTACGCCACCACCGGCCGCGCGGTCTCGTTCCTGGCACCCGCGGGCTTCACCATCGCGATCGCGATCGGGGGCGCGACCATCTTCGGCATCATCGGCATCGGAGCCGTGCTGCTCATCGGGCTCCTGCTGCTGCTTCCGGTGCGCGCCCCCAGGTGAGGCGCGCAGCACGGGCCCTGGGGCAGTAGCCTGTTCGGGTGGCCCGTCCTGAACTTTCCGCCGAGCAGCTCGCCGTCTACGAACGCATCGAGCACACCCGCGAGCACCTGTTCATCACCGGCCGCGCCGGCACCGGCAAGTCGACCATCCTGAACCACCTCTCGTGGAACACGAGCAAGATCATCGCGGTATGCGCCCCCACCGGCGTGGCCGCGCTCAACGTCGGCGGGCAGACGATCCACTCGCTGCTCCGGCTGCCCACCGGCATCATCGCGGACCACGAGCTGGATCAGCCCGCTGAGCTCAAGAAGATGCTCGCCGCGATCGACACCCTCGTCATCGACGAGATCTCCATGGTGTCGGCCGACCTGATGGACGCGATCGACCGATCGCTGCGCCTCGCGCGCGGCAAGAAGCACGATCCGTTCGGCGGCGCGCAGATCATCATGTTCGGCGACCCCTACCAATTGCCGCCCGTGCCTCCGCGCGACCCCCACGAGCGCGCCTACTTCGCGGACACGTACCGCTCGCTGTGGTTCTTCGACGCCAACGTGTGGACATCGACGCCGCTCTCGACCATCGAACTGCTCGAAGTGCACCGTCAGCGCGACGACCGTTTCAAACAGATTCTCGGCGCGGTGCGCCACGGGGTCGTGACTGAGGATCAGGCGCACGAGCTGAACTCGGCGGGCGCGCGGCCAGCCCCGCGCGACGTCATCACCCTCGCCACGACGAACGCCACGGTGAATCGCCTGAACGCCCAGCGCCTCTCCGAGATCACCGGCGCATCGCTCCGCGCGGTCGCCGAGATCAACGGCGAGTTCCGCGAGAACACCTACCCCGCCGACGAGGTGCTCGAGCTGAAACCGGGAGCGCAGGTGATGTTCCTGCGGAACGACTCGGACGGGCGCTGGGTGAACGGCACGATCGGCACCGTCTCGCGCGTCGACGGGACCGTGTGGGTCGAGGTGGATCGCGAGGAGTTCGAGGTCGAACCGATGGTCTGGGAGCGGTACCGCTACCGGTACGACGCCGAGACGAAGAAACTCGAGAAAGAGGTAGTGGCTGAGTTCGAGCAGTTTCCGCTGCGCCTCGCCTGGGCGGTCACCGTGCACAAGTCGCAGGGACACACCTACGACGCAGCGGTCGTCGATCTCGGACCCAGAGCCTTCAGCGCGGGTCAGACGTATGTGGCGTTGAGCCGCGTGCGCTCACTCGACGGCCTGTACCTGCAGCGTCCGCTGCAGCCGCGCGACGTCATCGTCGACCCCAATGTCGTCCGGTTCATGCGCGGCAAAGAAGAGTCCGTCTGAGCGGAAGAACTCGCCGCAAAGACAGTACGCGTGCGGGGATCGGGCTCCGCCCGATCCCCAGAGCCTGCATCGCGTGACGGGGACTACGCCACCGCGAGCTTCGCCTGGCCCAGGTCGCGGAAAACCGCCGTATTGAATGCGTACGCCGCGCGCACCTCGTCGAGCATGCGGGCGCGCTCGGCCTCGTCGAGCTGCTCGCCGAGAACATCGAGCGCCGCCCGGTACTGATTCTTGAACTCGGCGAGATCGCCCAGCTCGGAGAAGTCGTAGAACGCGATTCCGGCGCTCGGCAGATCGTGCTGCTTCGCGACGCGCTTCGCGATGTACTGCCCGCCCGAGAGGTCGCCGAGATACCGCGTGTAGTGATGCGCGACCACGCCGGCCGCCCAGCCCTCAGCCGCGACCTCCCGCATGCGCGCCGCATACTCGAGCGTTGCAGGAACGGCGACGATCTGCTCGCGCCAGTCGGCGCCGATGAGGTGCACGAGGTCCGCCTCGAGTGCTGGCAGACGCACGAGCGACGGCGAATGGAAGCCGGCGAAGCGCGGGTCTGCGGCGACCTGATCAGCGGCAGCCTCGAGGGCTTCGTACATGAAGTAATGCTGTGCGACGAGATCGATGTAGTCCTGCAGCGACCCCTTGCCGCGCATGATGTCTTCCATGAACGTCGCCCCCTCGCTGTCGGAGTGATCCGACCACGAGCTCTCACGGATGACGACGGAGAACGGCCGGTCCTCTGGCGCTGCGGCTGGCGCGTCGACGGACGCATCAGCAGCGTCGCTCTGCGGCTGCGCGCCGTGCTCGTCGCGCGCCGGCACACCGAGCTTCGCGCACGCCGCGGTGTAGAGCGCGACGACCTCGCGCCGGATCTCCGGTCGCTCCGTGATCGGGCCACCGGGCCATTCCACCGTCAGTTCGTGCTCTCCCTCGGCATCCGTCACGAGCCATCGGCCGGAGGCGCCGGTCACGCCCACCATGGTGCTCGAGGTGGCGCCGGGGTGCCCGAAAGCACGCGCGATCAGGAGGTTGTCGGCCATATGGTCGCCGTTCATGTGCCGGGTCACGCCCGAGATCACGTCATCCGAAAAATTCGTCACCACGTCAGTCTAGTAAGGGTGGCCTCACTTCGCCCTACCCGGCGCCAAACTTCCCAGTCGCACGCAGTAGACTCCCGTGTGTTCTGTGTCCAATTCACCTTCGAGATTGGCGGTCGAATTTGATTCCGCGCTTTGCCCCTCGCACCCGCCTGCTGGCCGTCGGGGCCATCGTTGTCGCCGCACTCGGTCTCACGGCATGCACCGACGGCGATTCGGTGACCAGTTCCGCCGACGTCAACACCGTCGACCCGGCACTCGCGAGCGGCATCGATGACGCCATCGCGTCGGCCATGCAGCAGAGCGGTTCGACCGAAGCCGTCGTCGGCGTCTGGGGCAATGATGGAAGCGAGTATCTGCGCGGGTACGGCGACAGCGGGGTCGACGGCTCCGTCAGTATCCGCGGAGCACAGGCGACCCAGCCGGTCATGTGCGCACTCATGCTCGACCTCGTCGATGAGGGAACGATCGATCTGGATGGGAATGTGTCGGAGGACCTGACCCGCCAGTCCGGCATCGAAGACGTCACGTACCGGCAGCTCTGCGAGATGCGATCCGGCATCGCCGACTACAAGAGCGGCTTCGCCGACATCTTCGCGAACAACCCGACGCGGCCCTGGGCCGAGCAGGAGCTGCTCGCCGAAGGCCTCTCACGGTCTCCCGAATCTTGGCCCGGGCTCGACTTCCACCAGTCGGACTCGAACCTCGTGCTCCTCGCCCGCGCCCTGAAGGTGAAGACCGGGCTCGAGATTCCCGACCTGCTGCGCGATCACGTCTTCTCCGACGCGAATATGGGATCGACGTACTTTCCCGCCCTGAACAGCACCACGATCTCTGGTGACACGCTGCAGGGCCTCACCTATCCCTCGAGCGGTGGCAAGGCAGTCTGCGACGCCGAACCGGTCGAGGTAGCCGAGGTGTCACCCTCGATGCTCGCGGGAGCGGGAGCGACGGTCACGACCGTCACCGACCTCAAGAACTTCTACGACGGGTACCTCAGCGGCACCTTCGGCGGGGAGAGTGCCGGAGTCGTCACCGAGGCCTTCCCGACCAAGAACCCCGAGCGCGACGAGAACGGCGAACCCACCGAGGAGATCGCCATGGACGGTCGCCTCTGGAGCTTCGGCGTGGAGAAGGTCGGGCCGCTGTACGGCCAGAGCGGGGCCATCACCGGCACCCTCACCGCCGCCTACAGCGACCCCGACAGCGGCTTCTCCGTCGTCGTCTCGCTCAACAACTCCTCGGCGGGGGCGGGCTTCGCGAAGTCGCTCGCGTTCCAACTCGCCTCGCTCGCACAAGCGCAGGGCGTCGCGCCGGAACTGACGTGGAGCGCCGAGGAGCAGACCGAAGCGCTCGCGAAGGCCGCCGTCTGCCAGTAGCGGCGGTGCCGAGTACTCAGCCACTTTCTGCTACGGTGGGTGAGTCGGAATCCTCGTGATTCCGTATCGGGGATGTAGTTCAATGGTAGAACTTCAGCTTCCCAAGCTGATAGCGCGGGTTCGATTCCCGTCATCCCCTCTGAACGGGCCCTTTCCTCCACGATTGGGCCCGTTCTTCGTTTTACTTGAGGCAAAGTGGCTATCTATTGGCTACTTTGAATCCACTCTCCAGCACCTTTTGCGATCGTCGAGCCCATCGGGTGTCTCCGAATTGGAGCAAGAATGGATCCGCCATTGGATCCTTGCGACCGTGGAGGGCGCCTCATTGCAGAATCACCGAGTGAACTCGATGGTCCGACTACCCGGTGGACGCTGCTCGAAACTCTGGTGATTCCATGACCATCCCTTCCCCGCAACCGAGCACAACTGTCCCTGCCGGCTGGTATCCGACCCAATACGACTTGGCGAGCCGGTCAGCGGCCTTCGCGAGCTCGCTCGCGTGAACGGTCACTTACGCCCCCGTGTTGCGGCGACGAGCGCAACGAGGGAGACCGCAAGTGCGGCAATTGAGAGTACGAGGGTGATGATCTCCATAAGGTTCCTCCCTTAAGAAGACTCCCCGTCCCGGTAGACCATCGGTTCACGGTGCCGATAGCCGAACGGATAGAAAGAGAAGATCACGCCGTCTGTGTAATGATGCTGAGCAGAGTCAGCGTACTTCAGTGCTTCCTCCTGAGATGCGCAGATAGCAAGGACATTGAAGTCGGGCGTGGAGTCCTCTTGGACTACCCACACTCCATCTTTATATCCGCCGTTATGCATCATCGATAGCAATTTCACTATATCCCTTTGGTCTAACCATGACGGAAAAATTGGTTAATAAACAAGTATCTCTAGCTCCGCTAGATCAGTGGCGAATTCAATATTCGGTCTCGCGATGGCCGGTTTACTTGTCTCGTCGTTCGCCAGTTCGGCGTCGGCCACTTCTATCGGTGAGGATGCGGGGTATGTCGAGACCTACGTCGGGGACGAACTCATTTCGACGACGCAAGAGAGCGATGGCTCCAACCCGGACGGGAACCTTAGCACGCGGTCACTTTCGCCGATCTCGCATGCAGCATGCTACGTGGCGAAGAACGCGGCCTTCTCGGTTGCCAATTTTGATGTGAAGAAGTTTCGGAGTGGCCAAACAAGGTTGATATGAGATGTGGAATTGCCGACGGTGCTGGTTACCTTCACATCGAATTCCGTCACGGGTCTCAGTGGGTCAAGAAGGGGCAGTGGCATAGTCCGTACCCTGCATCAGAGTGGGATATGTTCATGATGAAGGCTTCCCGCCAAGCCCTTGCAAAGCCGCTCAGCACCGTCGATCAGGGCAGCAATAAGTACTGCTATCAGTCGACGGTCACCCAGACGCATTACACAGCCAAGGGTCTTCAGGATCAGCGCACTTGGCCCATGAGCGTGGTGATCTCGGCGAACAACAAGATTGTCATCACTTCCTTCCCTGGAGCGAGCTGCAAAGAATGATGAAACCAACGCGAGTGACGCTGGCCAACGAGTACGGCTTCACCCTGCCTCTGACGGCTTATGACGATGACGGGGAACTCATCGACAACTTGAAGGCGCTGTTCAGCCCTTCTCTCGACTCACGGCTTCGGGCGTGGGCCGCACGCTTCAACGATGATTACGACTACGAGTCGGGCTGGCCATCGTTGCAGGAGTGCCGAGAGGCGTATGCGGAAGGTCTTGAGCTCTGTGATTTGGTGAAAGAGGAACTGAGCGGAACCACCGTGGCGTATGAGTTTTGGGAAACGCGTGTTCAGGGGAAGGGCCGCTCGCTCGACGAGCTTCGGTAGGCCAGGGGATGAAGCCACGCTTTGAACGGAGGCATCGGATTGCACAGTGGCTCGGTGACTGCTGGCCGAACATTGAGAAGCGGATGCTCGGCTCAGACGCGCGCCCGCACTACACACCTCTACGCGAATCCCTGAGTCAAACCGGCGGGAACGACTGCAGCGCGGCCGCCTCGAGGTGGGTGAGCCGGAGTGAGGTGCCCGACTAGTCGCGGAAGACGAGCCCGCCTGGCTCCATGCCGTCGGCGTTCCCGCGGATGGTGAACGCCGACTGGATGAGTGTTCGGCCTGGTCGACTTCCATGCCGTTCGACCATGCCGCCGCCCATTGTTTCGTCGCAACGGCCTGGCCGTCGAGAAGCCAATCGGGGCGCTCGATCATGATGCGATCCGCCTTGCTCATGATTGTTCTGTCTGCCCTCGTTCGCGTCCGCGAGCGACTTGTGCCATGGCGAACTGGAGCGAGGGCGCAATCTCTTCGACCTCGAGGTCGAGAGAGGTGCGCTGCCACCCAGGAGGAACTCAACGACGGGGAGTCACTTGATACCCCGCTCAACACTGACCCAAAACCTGAGGTTCCATTGCCCTCCCGAACCGAACTGTCAGTTGAAGGTGAGAAAGATGATTAGGGCGGTGAATGAGCCAGCGCGAGGGGGCCGGGATTCAACCGAGCCCGTCGAAGGCAACGCATTCCGTTTCTTCACTACCTGAGGGCTGGTTCTCACTCACGAGGTCTATCAATCCGGTGGAGTCCGCCGTCGGGCTTGATGATCTTCCCACCATCACGGCGTCGAACTTTGCCATCGGCGCGAACTTTGGCCATGTTCGCGGCGTGAGCGCGGTCGAGGGCTTTATCGATGTCCGGCGGCCGCGGCGAGCTCGTAGTTGAGACAAATGATGTCTCCGAGTGGGGTGACCCCCGGCCGCTTCTTCGCGTCGCGACACCTCAAATTGCACTTTTTGCAACGCGCACACGCGGGTGGGCTATGGTCGGGTCAGGGTGGTCGCACCCGGAAAAGAGGCATCATCATGTCCAAAGACAAAGGCCAGAAGGCCGCCAAGAAGCCTGCCGCTTCGACTGCGAAAGAGAAGAAGCAGGCGAAGCGCGACAAGAACCAGGCCGCAGCGAACACGCTGAAGATGGGCAAGTAGGCCGTGTGCCGCCCGACGTCGTCGGGCGGCACCTGCCATCTACAGGAGTGAGAAGCATCGGCTGCGGTTGCCGGCTGGCGGCTGGGTAGGCTGGCCGCATGCAGCCGCAGCCGAACCCCTTCCTTCCCAGTATCGACACGATCATGGTCCTCACTGTCGTCGCCTCGATCATCGGAAGCCTCGTCTGGCTCGGCCTGCTCTGGGTGATCGTCCGCGGTGCCACGCTCTCCGCCCTCCGCAAGCATTCCGAGGAGCAGGGCGAGCGTCGTCGGAACTCCGCATCTCCGCTGAGCTGACGAACGCGAGTTGACGACGTTCGCGAACGACGCTGCAGCGTGAGCGAGCTTCGGCGATCAGCTTCTCGCGTTCGCCTGTTACCGTTGCCGCATGATCCTCGGGCTCGGCCTCGCACTCCTCGGCATCGTCGTGCTCGTCCGCTGGATGCGAGACCGCGAGAACTGACGCCGGAGTTGCAGCGATACGAGCGCCGCCGCCCGGAAAGAGCCGGAGAACGTTCCCTGGACGTCTTACTCATACGGCGAGGAGGCACTCCCTCCGCGTCCACGAATTCCTTGAACGGAACTGTGAACGGGTAGCGGGTGCGTCCTGCGACGCAATAGTGTTGCCATGGCCTGTTCAACTTCGTGCAGCACCTTCGCGGTCGCCGCGATCTTCCTCATCATGAACCGCGCGTCTCGCGCACCGGAGGCTTCCGCATGAGCGCATCGGTCAGAGTTCCCCGCACCTTCTGGGTCGGGCTGATCGCCGTAGTGATCTACCTGCTGTTCGCCGCTGGTCTGGGCAACTTGATGGACGTCATCATTCCGACTTCGGACCCGACGGCCGAACTCGCAGCATCGCACTTCATTCCGCTGACGATCGCGATTGTGCTCGCGTTGATGTTCGTGCGCTGGTCGGGCTGGTCGGCCGAGGTGTGGAGCAGCCGATCGACGCTTCGAGACACGCCGCGCCGCTGGTGGTTGGTGGCCATTCCCGTATTGATGCTCCTACTCCCCCTCTCCCAGCTTCCCGGTGCGCCCTGGGGCGAGCGTGGAGTGGGCGGCATCTTCATCGTCCTCGCTGCGACCCTGATGGTGGGTTTCGGCGAAGAGCTCGTCATCAGAGGCATTCTCTTCGCCTCCATCCGAGCGAACCACGGCGAGCTCGTCACCCTTCTCGGCACGTCGCTCATCTTCGGCGCCGCGCACATCGCGGGCAGCCTCATCGCCGGCGTCGACCCGCTCTCGATCGTGTTCCAGGTCGGAGCGTTGGCGATGAACGGCAGCCTCTATTACTGGGTTCGGCGCGTCTCCGGAGGCCTCTGGTTGGGCATCCTCATTCACGCGCTCACGGATTTCAGCCTGTACATCTCGTCGGGCGATGGATCAGCGTCGGAGGCACTGCAGTCCTCGAACACCTTCGCACCGGTCGACATCTTCCCAGGCGTGGTGCAATGGCTCCTCATCATCCTCTCCATCGCGGGGGTCGTCAGCGCCGCCCTCGAAGACCGACGTACCAGAAGGGCTCGCGTGAGCGGCGCGTCAGGTCAGTAGCGCCGAACAGGAGGGTTCGCGCCGAGAGCGCGGGTTCGGAACGAGTGTGACGCCTCGCGCTCAGCTGGAACCCTCGGGCTCGGCAGAGAACGCGCGTCACGCGTCTTCCGAGCGAACTGTAGGCTCGAATGCATGACCGGTTCGCAGCAGGATCACCGGGTTCGGCATCTGATCGCGCTCGCGCTCGGTCTCCTCTGCATCCTGCACCTGTTCGTGCAGGCGGGCGATGTGACCACGTACGTGATCCTTCTCGGGTTGAGTTGCGGTGGCGTCGCCGTCGGCCATCAGGCGATCCTCCGCTCAGGGCCCCTCGTATGGACCGCGATCATCGGTCTGGTCTTGAGCTACCTGGGCCTGCTGATGGCGATCGGGTTGCTCGTCGTGCGACTCACGCGCACGTTCGGCAGCTGAGGAAGTCAATCCTCCTCTCAGTACACCCACTCGCACGTAGCCTCTGGGCATGAGTTCACGCCCCCTGCACCGACCCCGCTGGGCGAGCGCACTGGCGCGAGCAGGTGACCCCATCACCTGCAAAACCGCAGGCGGAGCACCGTGATCCCCGCACACACGCACGGTTCCCCGTCGAGCGGTGTCAGCTCCGACCTCATCGCTCTGCTCCCGGTGCTGGTCGCCATCGCCGTCTACCTCGCCGCGACCGCGATCGGTCGGCAGCGCGGACGATCATGGCCGTGGTTCCGCACGGTGTTCTGGATCGCCGGCGTGCTCGCCGCAGCAGCCGGCTTCATCGGACCGCTCGCCGCAGCCGCGCACGAGTCATTCGTCGCGCACATGGCGACCCATCTGCTGGTCGGCATGGCCGCACCCCTCCTGCTGGTGCTCTCCGCGCCCATGACGTTGGCGCTGCGGACCCTGAGCGTCGATCCGGCTCGGCGTCTGAGCTGGTTGCTCCGCAGCCCGCTCGCGCGCGTGCTGACGCATCCGGTCGTCGCCGCCGCACTGAACGTGGGCGGGTTGTGGGTGCTGTACCGCACACCGCTGTACGAGCTGATGCAGCGGGACGTGCTGGTGCACCTGCTCGTGATGCTCCACGTTCTGGCTGCCGGATACCTCTACACGTATGCGTTGGTCGGGATCGATCCGTCGCCCCACCGCTCCGGCTTCGTGAGGCGCAGCGTCGTCCTCGTGAGTTCGCTCGCTGCGCACGGCATTCTGGCGAAGCTGCTCTACGCGCATCCCCCACCCGGCGTCCCCGTAGCGGATGCGCATACCGGAGCTCGGCTCATGTTCACCGGCGGCGACGCGGTCGACTTCGTGCTCATGGTGCTGCTCTGCGCGGAGTGGTATCGCGCCACGGGCCGACGTCTGGGGGCCACGACCACCACCATGTCGGTCGTCCGGCGCACAGTAACAGGCGCGCGGGGCGGGAGCCGACGCACGAAGGGAGCATCATCATGATGGGCACGAGCAGTCGGATGGGAGGGTCTCCGCTGCGTTTCCGCTCCTACTGGGCGGGCTTCCTGCTCGGCGTAGCCATGATGGCGGCGATCGATGAGATCGTCTTCCACCAGATCCTCGCCTGGCATCACTTCTACAACAACGCCAGCCCGGACATCGCCATCCTCTCCGACGGGTTGTTGCACGCGGCCGAGCTCTTCGGCTTCGTCTTCGGGTTCTTCCTCATGCTCGACGCGCGTCGACGTCGCACGTTCTGGGCGGCCGCCGCCTGGGCGGGGTTTCTGGTGGGGCTCGGGTTGTTCCAGCTCTGGGACGGGATCGTCGACCACAAGATCCTTCGGCTCCACCAGATCCGCTACGGGGTCGAACTGCTGCCCTACGATGTCGCCTGGAATGTCGCCGGTGCGCTGCTCCTCGTCTCAGGCCTCATCTGGACCGCGGTGCTCGCCAGACGGGGAACGCCCGGGAGAGCGGAAGACAGTGCGACGCCCCAGCCGATATCGTGAGCGCATGAGATCTCGCGCGCTGCCCGCCCTTGCGTTCGCAGCCGCGGCACTTTCAGCAGTCGTGCTCTCGGGGTGCGCTGCCCCGGCGAGCGTCACCGTCGGATACGAGGAGTCATCGGTCACGATCGAGGACGGGACGGAACTCGTCATCGACTTCGGCGAGGTCAACGCGTCGGTCGGCTCGGACTGGGTGATGATCAGTGAACCCGACCCCTCCATATTGACGCACGGGGAGAAGGTGAGCGAGTACGCCGGCGAGGAGGGCAGCGTGGGCGGACCGAGCGAGCTCGCGTACCGGTTCACCGCGACCGGCACCGGAATGACGAAGATCCAGTTCGAATACCAGTTCCGCGGCGCTGTGCCCGACGATCCGACCGAGCAGAGAACAGCGCTGATCGACGTCTCGGTGGAGTAAGCGGCTCGCCGATTCGCGCGCAACACGCACAGATTTTCTACCGCAATGTGACGGATGCGCCCGACACCTTGTAACTTGTCAGTATGGATACGACAAGTTTTCAGCGCCTCCCGAAGAGCATTCAGCAGATCGTGCTCGATGGCCTGGACAACGAAGTGCAGGCCGGGCTCGAGCGCCTCGACAATGCGAAGAAGGACGGAACGCTCGCTCCCGAGCAGACCGCCGCGCTCGAGGGCGACATTCGCCGCGCAGCAGAGCTGCGCAATCGCTACTCGCCGGCCTGAGCCTCCCGCCCGACTCCGGCGGCCTCAATCGGAGAACAGCTCGCGCCGGAGCGCACCTTCGTGCTGCAGCAGGCGCGTCTTGATATCCACGCCGAAGAGGTAGCCGCCCAGACCTCCGTCGCTGCGCACGATGCGGTGGCAGGGCACGACCAGAGCGACGAGATTGTTGGCGCAGCCCGACGCCGCCGCTCGCACCGCAGACGGGCGACCGGCGAGCCCGGCCAATTCGGTGTAGGTCACGGCCCGGCCAGCCGGCACCTCGCGGAGCGCGCGCCACACGTCGCCGCGGAACGGCGTCTCCGGCTGACGCACCATCAGTCCATCGATGGCGGTCACGTCTCCGTCGGCGTAGGCCAGCAGCGCGTCGGCGATCGGGTCGGCAACCGGGCCAGGGGCCGCAGCGGCGTCGGCGATCCCGCGCTCGGCGACGCCCGCGTCGATGCTGCGGAGACGCGCCGTGAGCGACTCAGCATCAGGATCCAGCTCGGTGGCGAAACCGGCGGCGCGAATGGCCCCGTCCTCGGGCGACCAGATCGCGTGGAACGGCGCTCCGACGATATCGACGACGGTGCGCGTGAGTGGGCTGGTGGTCATACGAGGTCCTTTCGTGCAGACGAGGCGAGGAAGTCGGCCCAGAGGTGCTGGGTCGCGTAGCTGCGGTAGGGGCGCCAGGGTTCGGCGATCCGTTCGGCCGCCCTCGGGGCAGGATCGCCCAGCGCTCGGCGCAGGATCAGATCTCCGGCGGGATAGGCGTCGGGATCGGCCAGCGCCCGCATCGCGATCATCTCGACGGTCCACGGCCCGACCCCGCGCAGCGCGGCGAGTTCGCGCCGCGCATGTTCGCGATCGGCGCCCGCACTGACATCGAGCCCGCCGGCGAGGGCGACGGCGAGCGAACGCAACGTCTCGGCGCGACTGCGCGTGAGGCCGAGCGCCTCGCGCAGCTCGTCGGCCGATTCTCGGGCGATCGCAGCGACGTCGAGCCCACCGTGGAATCCGGCGGCTGCGGCGACCCCGGTGAGGGGCCGTGCGAAGCGCGCCGCGAGACGCCCCTGCAGGGTGCGAGCGGCGGCGAGCGACACCTGCTGGCCGAGCACCGTGCCGAGTGCCGTCTCATGTGCGGACCGCGCCGCCGGCATGCGCAGGCCGGGGCGCGCGGTCACCAGGGGCGCGAGCTGAGGATCTGCGCCGAGCGCTTCGGAAATCTGCAGGGGATCGGCGTCGAGGTCGAGCATCTGCCGCACGATCTCGATGGCGCGCATCGCGTCGGAGAGAGACGGCAGCTCGAGGGCCACCGGGATCGCGATCGTCGCTCCGTGCTCGGCCGGCTCTCCCGCTGCCTCCGGCACTTCGCCCCAGTGCACACGCGCAACGGCGGTGCCTCCGCCGACGTCGAGTGCGTGCTCGGTCGAGCCGTCGAGTCCGATGACGTCTCGTCCCGGAATGGCGTGAGCGACGAGCGACGCTCGCAGGGCGGCCGCGTCGTAGGGTGCGCGGGTGCGCATCCGCAGTGCGAGCATGGGTCGCTCGTCGGAGCTCGGTCCGGAGGCGGCCTCGCCGTGACGCCGAGCCAGCTTCGACGGCGCCACGCCGAATTGCTCGCGCATCACCTCGCCGAACTGCCGGAGGCTGCCGAACCCCGCCGCGAACGCGATATCCGCGAGCGGGAGATCGGTCTCGTCGATGAGCGCCCGTGCCGCGTGCGCGCGGCGCGTGAGCGCGAGCTGCAGCGGCCCGGCGCCGACTTCTTCGATGAGGATGCGGCGCAAGTGCCGCTCACTCACCGCGAGCTCCCTCGCCAGCCCTGCGACACCCGCCGCGTCGACGGCGCCATCGCGGATGCGGCGCACGGCTCGGCCGACCAGGTCACCGCGCACGTCCCACTCCCGCGTGCCCGGCACGGCCTCCGGCCTGCACCGCTTGCACGCCCGGAATCCCGAGGCGACGCATGCAGCCGCGCTCGGGAAGAAGCGGCAGTTCCCCGGCAGCGGTTTTCTGGCCGGGCATGACGGCCTGCAGTAGATTCCCGTGCTCGTCACCCCGAGGTAGAACCGCCCGTCCCACCGTCCGTCGCGTCCGGAAGCCGCACGATAGCAGGCGTCGAAATCGAGCGGGAGGGCTGGGGGCGGCGGGGTCACGTGACTATCTTCGCTGGCTGGAGCCCGCCGCGCACGCCGGAATCGGACATGGCGGTGCGACGAGTACGCTCGACAGCATGAAAGACCTCTCCGGCCGCGAGGCATTGCTGCGCGCCACCGTGATCGTCGTCTCCGCCGGCGGACTCCGGGCGCTGACGTATCGCGCGGTCGCCGCCGAGGCCGGCGTCTCTCACGGGCTGGTGCGCCACCACTTCGGAACGCGGGATCAGCTCGTCGCCGAGGCGATGGAGTACGCCATCGACGAGAGCCTCAGAGGCTCGAACATGGTCGGAGACGCGTTGACGCCAGAGACGTTCGCCGCTGGCATCGAGTCGCTGGCCGATCGCGAGAGCGGGATGCAGGCGTTCCAGTACGAACTCCTGCTCGAGTCCCGACGTCGACCTGAACTGCGGCCGCTCGCGGAGCGCCACTATCTCGCGTACCGGGAGGCGATCTCACGTCAGTTGGCCCGCCTCGGCGTGCGCGACGCTGAGCTGACCGAGCTCATCTGGTTCACCCTCGACGGCATCGTGTTCAAGCAGTTGGTGCTGCCGGAGGGCGTGGAGCCGGCGCTCGCGCGGCTCCGGGCCCTCGTGGCCCAGGCCCAGAGCGCGGACTGAACCGGCGCCCGCGATCCGGGGCCTCCGAGGTGCGCTGCGCACTTGACTATCCATATGGATAGTTCTAGGGTGGTCCCACCCGACCCGAGTCTGCACGCTCAGACCATCCCGAGCACCGCAGCCGGGAACGATCGAAGGGACACACCGACGTGCCGCAGCCCCAGACCACCAGTGACACCGCGAACGACACCCGCATCGACTTCCTGTACCTCAGCGAACCCGACATGATCCGCGCCGGGGTCACCGACATGCCCGCCTGCGTCGACACGATGTCAGACATGCTCGGCCTCTTCGCGGCGGGCGACTACCGGATGGCCGGCACCGAGAACAACTCGCACGGCGCGCAGATCTTCTTCCCTGAGCACGAGAGCTTCCCCGGGATGCCAGTGGACGGGCCGGATCGCCGCTTCATGGCGATGCCCGCCTACCTGGGCGGCGACTACCAGGCGGCCGGATGCAAGTGGTACGGGTCGAATGTGGCGAACAAGGAGCGCGGTCTGCCGCGCTCGATCCTGATGTTCACGCTCAGCGACAAGGACACGGGCGCGCCGCTCGCGATCATGTCGGCGAACCTGCTGAGCGCGTACCGCACGGGCGCGATTCCCGGCGTCGGAGCACGCTACCTCGCCCGCGACGACGCCCGGGTGGTCGGCATCGTGGGGCCCGGCCCGATGAACCGGACCTCGCTCGAGTCGTTTCTCGCCGTGCGACCCGGCATCGACACGGTGCGCGTCTTCGGCCGGAGCCAGGGCGGCATCGACACCTTCATCGCCTGGGCCACCGAGAAGTTTCCGCAGCTCACCATCGAGCAGGTCGACAGCTTCGAAGCCGCCGTGCGCGGATCCGACATCGTGAGCATCGCAGTGCCCAGTCAGTCGGGTTCGGAGCACTACCCCCTCGTTCGCGACGAATGGGTGAAGCCCGGCGCCTTCGTCTGCTGCTCGGCGCATCTCGCCGTCGAGGAGTCGCTCGTACAGCGCTCGCGCCACGTCGCCGACGCTCGGAAGATCTACCAGGCGTGGGCCGAGGAACTGCCGGAACCCGCCCATGAGACGGTCGGCATCTGGGGCATCCATCTCGTCGACCGCGTGCGCGACGGCCGGATGGCGCCAGAGCAGTTCGAAGACGTTGGCGAGATCATCCGCGGGATCACCCCCGGCCGTACCGACGACGACGAGATCTTCATCTACTCGGTGGGCGGCATGCCCGTCGAAGACGTCGCCTGGGCGACGCAGGTCTACCGCAATGCCGTGCGCGACGGAATCGGCACGAAGCTGAACCTCTGGAACACTCCGGCACTCGCTTAGGCGACCCGCGACACCGCACGAGCCACGACACCACAGGAGATAGAGGACTCATGGAACTTCAGCACGCAGACGTGATCGTCATCGGCGCCGGCACTGTCGGCTCGATGGCCCTCTGGCAGCTCAGCAAGCGCGAAGGCCTCACGGTCGTCGGCATCGAGCAGTACGGGCCCGTGCACCCGCACGGCTCCTACGCAGGCGAATCCCGCGTCTTCCGCACCGCCGTGCACGAGGGCGGCACCTACGTCGGCATGATCCAACGCTCGCGCGAGCTCTGGCGCGAGCTGGAGCGGGAATCGGGCCGCGACATCTACGCCGAGGTGGGCTGCCTGAGCATCGCCCCCGAGGGCTTCCCCGATCTCGAGACGGCGATCGGCACCGTACGGCAATTCGACATTCCGCACCGCCTCCTCAGCACGGAAGACCTGCGCGCCCAGTACCCGCAGCACCGCATCGCCGACGGAGACGTCGCACTCCTCGACGAGCACGGCGGCGGCCTGCGCCCGGAGGTCGCCGTGATGTCGGCGCTCGACCTCGCCGAGGCGAACGGCGCCGAACTGCACTTCAACACCCCGGTGCTCGAGCTCGAAGAGCGCGGCAGCGGCGTCGTGGTGCGCACGACGCAGGGCGCCTGGCTCGCGCGCACGGTGGTCGTCGCCTCGGGATCCTGGTCGACGCGCCTCTCTCCGGAGCTGAACGATCTGCTGCGCCTGCAGGTGCTCGGCCTCACCTGGTTCATGCCGCGGCACCCCGAGCAGTTCGTGCCAGAGCGGTTCCCCGCCTTCTTGCGCGATGCCGGGCCGATCCACTTCTTCGGGGCGCCGAGCTTCGACGGCTACTCCTTCAAAGCGTGCACGAACCCGGAGTGGCCGGTGTTCCGCGACGTCGACGACGTGCCCGTGTCGCACACGCGCGCCGAGCTCATCAAGATCGGCCAGCGCGCCTCCGAACTCTTCCCCGGCATCAACCCTGAGCCGGTGCGGCAGAGCGTGCACCACTGCGCGTACACCCCTGACCGCTTGCCCGTCGTCGACCGCAGCGCGAGCGGCCGGGTGGTCACCGTGACCGGACTCTCGGGCCACGGCTTCAAGTTCTCACCGCAGCTCGGCGAATGGGCGGCGCAGCTCGCCGCCGGCGACGACCTCGACGCGGTGACGGGGTGGGATCCGCGCTTCGCCGTCCCCGCGCACCTCGAGCGGCTCGCGGTGACCGGCCCCTACACCGGCGGCGGGCACTGACCGCGCAGGCCTGCGCCCGAGCGTCAGTGCCCACCCGCCGCTAGGAGTTCACCACCTTCCTCAATCCGACGGCGCGCTCGATGATGAGCACGATGACCACCGACAGTGCGATGAGGATCGCCGACAGTGCGGCGAGGCCCGGGTCCGAGCGGTACTGCAGGTATCGGAACATCTCGACCGGCAGCGTCGTATGGCCCGATCCGGCGACGAACAGCGAGATGACCGCCTCGTCGAATGAGATGATGAACGCCATCACGCCGCCCGCGAGAATGCCGGGAGCGATGATCGGAAGCGTCACCCGCCGGAACGTGGTGAAGGAGTTCGCACCGTGCACTCGAGCCGCCTCCTCGCATCGCATGTCGCTCGTCGTCAGACTCGAGAGCGTCGTGCGGATCACATAGGGCACGGTCACCCCGAAGTGGGCGAGCACGATGCCCGGATACGTCCCCACGAGACCGACCGGCTGGAACACCAGCAGCAGCCCGAGGCCGAGCACCACGCCGGGCACGAGCAGCGGCGAGAGGAAGAACCCCGACACCGCGGCCTTGCCGGGAAACTCGTACCGGGCGATCGCGAGCGCGACGGGCACGCCGAGCAGCAGCACGACCACCGCAGTGATCACCGCGGTGATGAGGCTGACGCGGGCGCCGTCCATCAGATCGGTGTTCTCGAGAATGCTCTGGTACCACTCGAACGACGGTGCGCCGAACTCGATCGCGAGGCTCTTCGAATCGTTGAACGAGATGATGACGACCGCGATGATCGGGGCGAGCAGGAACAGGTACACGATCGTCACGATGATCCGGTTGAGAATTTTAGCCATGGCGCATCACCCTTCGAATCGCTTGATGAGTCGTTGATACACGGCGACGATCGCGCCGAACACCACGAGCAGAATGACCGAGAGGGCCGAAGCCAACGGCCAGTTGAGCGTCTGCGTCGCCTCGCTGTACACCTCGGTCGCGAGGATGAACACGCGTCCGCCGCCGAGCAGCTTCGGGGTGACGAAGGAGCTCACCGCGAGCACGAAGACAAGCAGGAACCCGGTGAACACGCCGGGGAGCGACAGCGGAAGCGTCACTCGCAGGAACACCTTGACCTTTGACGCGCCAAGCGATCCGGCGGCCTCTTCGAGCGAGCTGTTGATGCGCCCGAAACCCGAGATCATCGCGAGAATCGCGTAGGGCATGAGAATCTCCACCAGGGCGATCGAGGTGCCGAGGAAGTTGTTGCTCAACCGAAGCGGCGAGCTGAGGAGCCCCATGTTCATGAGGGCCGCGTTGATGACCCCCTGATCGCCGAGAATGGCCATCCACCCGAAGGTTCGTGCCACCGCAGACGTGAGGAGCGGTGCGATGGCGAGTGCGATCAGCACGCCCTTCCAGCGGGACGTCGTGCGCGTGAGGAACAGCGCGATCGGGTAGGAGAGCACCACGGCGGCGAGCCCGCAGACGAGCCCGAGCATCAGCGTGTTGCCGACGACCTCCCAGTAGAAGGGATCGGAGAGCGCCTTTCCATAGGACGCGACGGTGAAGGTCTCGATGAGCTGGCCGCCGGATCCGTTCTCGTTGAGAGACATGCGGATCATCACGAACAGGGGCACCAGGAAGCTCACGAAGAGCCCGATCACTCCGGGAAGCACGAGTCCGTAGGCGGAGAGCCGGGAACGGTTGCGCGCCCGGTTCGACTTCATGCCGACGCTGATGAGCTCGGTGTTGGTGTGCGTTGCAGTCATCGGACTCACCTCACCCTTCCGGCACGAGATGCGCGTCGCCCGGTTCGAACGAGACGTACGCCTCGTCGCCGATGCGCAACTCGTCCTGCGGCGAGCTGAGCTTGTCGGCGCGCATCACCTGCCCGCCGTCCAGCCGCAGGTCGTAGCTGCGCACGTTGCCCGTGTAACTCGATGCGATGACCCGCGCCCGAGCCGTGGGCAGCGTCCCCATGCGGTCGCCGCCCGCCTCGACGGAGACCCGGTGCGGGCGCACCACGAGCGAAGCCTCGCCCGTGATCCCGCTGGCACCCGCCACGGCGAAGCTCCCGAACAGGTCGGATTGCACCTGATAGCTCCCGCCCGATCCGCCCGACACCGAGCCGACCTCCAAGAAATTCGCCTTGCCGACGAAGTTCGCCACGAACTTCGTCGCCGGGCTCTCGTAGATCGCCGTCGGACGGTCGTACTGCTCGATCACACCGTTGTTGAGAATGGCGATGCGATCCGCCATGTCGAGCGCCTCATCCTGATCGTGCGTCACGAACAGCGTCGTGGTTCCCGACTCCTGCTGAATGTTGCGGATCTCCCGGCGCATCGCCTCCCGCAGCTTCGCGTCGAGATTCGAGAGCGGCTCATCGAGCAGCAGCAGCGTCGGGTGGATCACGAGCGCTCGGGCGAGCGCGACACGCTGCTGCTGGCCTCCCGAGAGCTCGGCCGGCTTGCGCGCCTTGAGATGCCCGAGCTGCACGTTCTCGAGCGCTTCGGCCGTGCGCGGCGCGACCTGGGCGCGCGGCACCTTGTGCATCTGCAGTCCGAACGCGACGTTCTCCTCCACCGTGAGGTGCGGGAACAGCGCGTACGACTGGAACACCATGCCCATGCCGCGCTTGTGCACCGGAGTGGAGACGACGTCCTTCCCATTGACGTAGATCTCCCCCGAGGTGGGCTCGAGGAGCCCGGCGACCATACGCAGTGTCGTCGTCTTGCCGCAGCCGGAGGGGCCCAGCAGGGCGACGAGGTCGCCCTGCTGCACGTCGAGGTTCACATCGTTCACCGCTGGCGCGGTGGTCTTCGGATAGGTCTTCTGCAGGTTGCGGATCGACAGGTACTCCGGATCGAGCTGCTCCGTCATGATCAACCCCCGATGACGTTGCGTCGCCACTGCTCGGTCCACGCGTCGCGCTCATCGGCGAGCCAGATCCAGTCGATGTCGACGATATTCGGATCAGCCGAGTCGGCGACCCGATCGGTGATGGCCTCCGGCACCTCGGCGTCCGAGACGACGGGCGCGTAGAACAACGCCTCGGCGAATGACTCCTGCGCTTCCTTCGAGAGCGCGTAATCCATGAACTCCCGAGCCGCGTCCGCGTTCTCCGTTCCCTCGACGAGATTGATCGTGTTGATCTGGAACCCGATTCCGTCGTCGGGCTGGACCACGCCCATCGCACCATCGGAGTCGTCGGCGAAGTACTGCGCGCGGGCGTTCCAGCCGACGCCGTACTGCGACGTTCCCGAGATCACCGGCTGGTACACGTCGGGCACGGGCTCCCAGGTGTTCACGAGTGGCGCGAGCTCCGAGAGCTTCTCGATCGCCGGCTCGATGTTCTCCTGGTAATCGTCTCCCAGGTTGTTCGCCGTGAGGATGGTCAGCGTGTGCCCCTGGATATCCGGCGGCGCGGGAATCGACACCGAGTTCTCCGGAGCGTCCCAGAGATCCTCGATGCCGTTCGGGGGCGTCTTCACCTCGGCGGTGTTGTAGAGCACCACGAGGTTGTCGAATGTGAGGGCAGGGCCGAAGCCGTCGGCGCTCTGCCCGAGATCGACCACATTGGCGATGTTCGGAACATCGTCCGCCGAGACCTTCGAGAACAGCCCCTCCTGGTTGCCGGTGTGCGCCACCGAGGCGTCCATGATGGCGAGGTCGACCGTCGGGCTCGCTGATTCGCTGCGGAGCTTGCCGAGCATCTCAGCGCTGTGCTGAGCCGGGACGAAGTTCACGACGATGTCGTCTTGCGAAGCGTTGAATTCGTCGATCACAGCGGTGGTGTACTGATCCTCGAAGAGCGCGGCGTAGCCGAGCACATTGATCTCGACGGCATCCGGGTTCGACGATCCCGAGCCGCCTCCCGAGCCGCTGCAGCCCGTGAGCGCGAGCGCGGTGATCATCACGGCTGAGACGCCGAGCGCGGTCTTGTGTGACATGGTGCTTCTCCTTTGAAGTCCGATGCGGGTCTTCCCCGCCTCTTGCACCCATGTCGACAAGCCTGGTCCTGAGCGACGATACGCGGCGGCTCAGGATCGCGCAAGGTGCGATTTGGTAACGCTTTGCGCACGAAGCACGCGGCGCCCCATCGCCCGTGCGCGCATTTTTCTAGGATCTAACCTGGGGTTTCTCCGAGGCGATAGGGATCGGTCTTCCGTTGTCGCATTCCGCCTGCTACGGTGCATAGCACGTGTATACAACACGTACACAATCCGTGCGACAGGCCTGGTCAGCTCTGCACGATCCCACACGAAGAGGTGTGCGAACCCTCGCGGAACCCGCACCGGAAAGGCACGAACCCGTGTTCCAATTCCTCCCCATGCCCCAGCAGATCTCCGAAGAGCGGCGACAGTCGCTCCTCACCGTACAGACGTCGACGCTCGGCCACCTGCGCGACTTCGGTTTCGTGCGCGGGCTGACACCGAACCGGCGCCCCATCCAGTTCGCCGGCACGGCAGTGACCGTGCGACTCCCCCACATGGATTCCAGCGCGCTGCACGTCGCAGCAGATCACCTGCGCCCCGGCGACGTGCTGGTCGTCGAGCAATCGGGTGACGAGCGCTCGAGCTTCGGCGGAATGGTCGCCTTCACGGCGAAGACCCGCGGAGCAGAAGGCGTGATCCTGGCAGGTGCGATGAACGATTTCGACGAGGTCCTCGAACTCGGGCTCCCGGTCTACTCGCGCGGCGTCTCCGCACGCACCACCCGGATCCTCGGCATCGAAGGCGCCATCAACGTGCCGATCACCGTCGGCGGCGTCGTCATCAGACCGGGCGACGCGATCTTCGCCGACTCCGACGGCATCGCCGTGCTCACCGAGGACGAGATCGACGACATCGTCACCGACTTGCGCGGCAAAGAAGGCGCCGAGCCTGCGAAGAAGGCCGAGATCACCGCCGGCCTCAAACTCTCCGAGTGGAGCGGTGCGGCTCAGTACTTCCAGACGAGCGGGGCAGCCTGATGAACGAGTTCCGCCTCACCGTCGCCCAATTCTCCGCCACGCTCGACGTCGCCCGAAACCGCGATCTCTCGGTCTCCCTGATCGAACAGGCGGCCCCGCACTCAGACCTCGTCGTGATCCCCGAGAATGCGATGTACTCCGATCCGACGAAGGAGCGCCCCGACGAGGGGTACTCGGAATCCCTCGACGGAGACTTCGTCACCGCCCTGCGCAGCGCGGCCGCCGCCGGCAGCACGCACGTCGTCGCCGGGCTCACGGAGACGAACGCTGGCACGCACCCGTACAACACGCTCGTGCACATCTCGCCGACCGGAGAATTGGAGGGCGTGTATCGCAAGATCCACCTGTACGACGCCTTCGGGTACCGGGAATCCGATTCGGTGACGGCGGCGAGCGCGGACTCGCCTCTCGTCTTCGACGTGAACGGCATCACCGTCGGCGCGGCGACCTGCTACGACCTGCGCTTCCCGGAGATGGCGCGATGGCTCGTCGATCACGGCGCCGACGTGCTCGTCTACCCAGCCGCCTGGGCCGTCGGGCCGATGAAGGAACTGCACTGGGAGTCGCTGCTGCGGGCGCGGGCGATCGAGAACACCACGTACGTCGCCGCGGCGGGCCAGACCGGCCCGCATTGCACGGGCCAGAGTCAGATCATCGACCCCCTCGGAATCACGCGCGCCTCAGCGGGCGAGGAGACCGAGACGTTCGCGACGGCAGTGGTCAGCTCCGACCGCGTTGCGCAGGTGCGCCGCACCAATCCGTGCCTCGAGAATCGGCGCTTCACCGTGGGCCCTCTGGCCTGAGCTACGATCTACGCATGCAGCTCATCCCGGATGTATCGCACGCCCGGTTCGGCGGCTGGTCGGTGAAGGCACCGCTGCCGCCGGGGGTGCGGCCCCCCGGCATCAAAGCTGCGGACTACGCCTACGGATACCTGAAGAACCTCATCATCACGCTCGAGCTCGCTCCGCAGACCGTCATCACCGAGAACGAGATCGCAGTGGCGACAGGCGTCTCCCGCACTCCGGTGCGGGAGGCGTTCTCCCGCCTGCAGTCCGAGCAGCTCCTCACCCTCATCCCGCACCGCGGCGCCCTCGTACCCGAGATCACCCTCCGCGCCATCCAGGAACAGGCCATGACTCGCGTCGTGCTCGAGGGACACGGGGTGAAGTGGGTCTGCGACCACCGCGTGCCCATCGCCGGTCGCCTGTTCCACCTCATCGAAGAACAGCGAGCGATTCTCGAGGACGACCCCGAACGCATCGTCGACATGGTGGTCACCGACAAGGAGTTTCACTGGACGCTCGTGCAGGCGACCGGAAACACCGAGTTCGCCCAGCTCTACAACTCCATTCACGATCGCCAGGTGAGGATCGGCATCGCCATGTTCCAGGCCGTGCCCTCACGGCGATGCTCGGCTGTCGAACAGCACCTCGAGATCGCACAGGCCATCGAGCAGTTCGATCTCGACACGGCCACCGCTCTGCTCGAGTCGCATCTTGTCGGAAGCCTCCCTGAGGTATCGGGCATCTTCCGGAACTAGGGCTGAGGTCGCGCTCTCCGCTCAGTTCTCTCGCGCTCTCGACAGCACGAATGATTCATCTCGGCGCCAGCGCTGCTCGCGAGTGTCCGTGAACTCCAATGCATGGACCTGATACTTCGCCGATTGCATGATGGGGCGGAGACGATCGCCCGTGTGACTCGGCACTTCCGCAGCGAACTTCCACGTGTACGTCGTCGAGTCCTTGCTCAGCTCGACGAAGTATCGCCCCGGCGGCAGCATGACGAGTCGAATCGGCCTATCGATCACTGCGTCGAACATTCGGACAACCACACTGACATCGCGGAACGCGGATCCCGAGCAATTGTCGAGAATCACGCCGTACGTGCGTTTCCGCTCGTCCGGGTCAATGACCACCCACGCCGAAAGTCGGCTTGCTTGCTCTCGAGCGTCACGCTCTGCGTCGGCACGCTGGCGGGCGCGATCGAGGTTGTAGGACCCCGCAGCGAACACCACGGCGGCCGCTGTCACCCATGTCGGAAGGTCTCCCATCCAGCTCGGCCAATTCATACTGATCGCACCCTCTTTCGTCTCGGCGGCATGCATGCTCGCAGCTCCGAGCCTTCCGCGCGCGGCCGAACGCATGTGCGAGATGTCGACCTTTCAGCCTCGGCAGGAGCGTTTTTACGCACGGGCGCCGCCATCGTCCGCGGTTTGAACCGTCGCGTGCGCGCCTACTTCCGCGAAACCGAGGGTTGATGCCGAGCGCGAGCAGAGCGGGCGAGCGCGGGCGAGCGCTGGCCGCCGTCAGCGCGGGCGGAGCGGGGAGTGCTGCTGCACCCAGCTGTACATCGACACCGCCGCAGCGGCCGACGCGTTGATCGAGCGCGTCGACCCGTACTGGGTGATCTCGACGACGGCGTCGGCCGCCGCGATCGCCTCCACGGTCAGGCCCGGTCCCTCCTGACCGAAGAGCATCACGCAGCGCTCCGGCCAGTCGAAGGTCTCCATCGGCACGCAGCCGGGTACGTTGTCGATCGCGATGATCGGGATCCCCTCGCCCCGCGCCCAGGCGACGAGCGCGGTCACGTCTTCGCGGTGCTCCACGTGCTGGTACCGGTCGGTCACCATCGCGCCGCGCTTGTTCCAACGGCGGCGACCCACGATGTGCACGGTGTCGGCAGCGAACGCGTTCGCGCTGCGCACGATGGACCCGATGTTCATGTCGTGCTGCCAGTTCTCGATGGCGACGTGGAAGGGATGACGATGCTCATCGAGGTCGGCGACGATCGCGGCCATGTTCCAGTACCGGTAGCGGTCGACCACGTTGCGCGTGTCGCCATGCTCGAGGAGTTCAGCGTCGTACTGCGCTCCGGTCGGCCAGGCGTCGCGCCCTCCCGGCCACGGCCCGACCCCGGAGGTCGAGCGCTCGGGTGTCGGGTTGGCCAGGGGCGCTGCGTCGTTCACGCGTAGATTCTCCCACGCGCGGGCCCTTCTGCGAGCGGGGTCACTTCGGGAGGGTGTCGCAAACGGGACCGACGCCGACACGCTCCCGAAGTGACCCCGCTCCAAGGAAGGCGGAGGCGGAGGCGGACGAAGGTGGCGCGGCGCAGCGCGGCGCAGCGCGGCGCCGCGCCTACTGGTGGGAGAAGGCGGCGTCGAACGAAGCCGTCGGGCGCTTCCAGAGCAGGGAGCGGATCCGCTCGATCGCCTCCGCCGCGCCATGCAGGCGGTCCATGCCCGCGTCTTCCCACTCGATCGAGATCGGCCCGGTGTAGCCGATGCTGTCGAGTGCGCGGAACCCGTCCTCCCAGTGGGTGTCGCCTCGCCCGGTCGAGACGAAGTCCCAGCCGCGCCTCGGGTCGCCCCACGGCAGATGCGATCCGAGAATGCCGGAGCGGCCGGTCTGGGGGCGCACCCGCGTGTCCTTGCAATCGACGTGGCAGATGCGATCCGCGAAGTCGACGATGAACCCGATCGGGTCGACACCCTGCCACACGAGGTGGCTGGGGTCCCAGTTGAGCCCGAACGCCGGATGGTGGTCGATGGCTTCGAGCGCGCGCACCGTCGTCCAGTAGTCGTACGCGATCTCAGAGGGGTGCACCTCGTGCGCGAACCGTACGCCCTCCCCGTCGAACACATCGAGGATCGGTGTCCACCGCCGCGCGAAGTCCTCGTACCCCTCGTCGATCACCGATGCGGGCACGGGCGGGAACATCGCGACGTACGGCCAGATCTTCGACCCGGTGAACCCCGTCACCACGTCGGCGCCGAGTTTGCGGGCGACGCGGGCGGAGCGCTGCATGTCGGCGGCTGCGCGCTGCCGCACACCCTCCGGGTCGCCGTCGCCCCATACGTAGGGGCGCACGATGGCCTCGTGCCGGAAGTCGATGGGATCGTCGCAGACGGCCTGCCCCGCGAGGTGGTTCGAGATCGCCCAGACCTTGAGCCCGTGCCGGTCGAGCGTGTCGAGCCGGGACTGCAGGTACGCGTCATCCTCGTCGGCGCGGGCGAGGTCGAGGTGATCGCCGGAGGCGGCGATCTCGAGCCCGTCGTAGCCCCACTCAGAGGCGAGGCGTGCGACCTCCTCGAACGGCAGGTCCGCCCACTGCCCGGTGAAGAGGGTGACGGGGTGCGTTGCTTCGTGGCTCATAGACGGCCGCTCCTTTGCAGCTGGTGGTCGGTGAGGAAATCGTAGGTGATGCGCGCGAGCGCGTCCTGCGACTCGGCGAGCGGTCGCCAGATCGACGCTGCGGTCGCGATCGTGTCGTTGTCCCCGGTGAAGCTCTCGAGCGTGAGCGGGCCGGTGTACCCGACGTCGTCGAGCGCGTCGAAGAAGGCCCCCCAGTCCGTGTGATCGGGGCCGGCCGGGCCTCGATCGTTGCCGCAGACCTGCACCACGGCGAGGTGCGCGCCGGCCGCGCGGATGGCTGCCGACGGCGAGCGCTCCTCGATGTTCAGGTGGTAGGCGTCCAGTGCGAGCGCGATGCCGGACGCCCCTGCCTCAGCGGAGCCCAGCAGCGGGTCGAGCACATCGAGCGCTTGCGTGACCGTGTTGATGAGACTCGTCTCGTACCGGTTGAGCGGTTCGATCGCGAGCGTCACCCCGCACTCCGCCGCATACGCGGCGACCGGCCGAAGGGCTTCGCGGAGCACTCGGATCGCTGCCGCGCGCTCGTCGGCGCCCATCCGCCAGACGCGGCCGGTGCGAGCGGTGAAGGGCCCGGCGACCGTCGGCGATCCGACCGCGACGGCGACATCGACGCAGTGCCGCAGGTAGGCCTGCGTCGACGCCCGAAACGTGTCGTCGAGCAGATCGCGCCCCGCTCCCATCGCCCCGACGACGCGCGCGCCCATGCCGAGCGCTCCCAGGCGTTCGGCCGCCAACTCCGGCGACCAGTCCCCCGGCGACTCGACGGGCAACTCGAGCAGCTCGTACCCGATGCCGCGGGCGCGTTCCGCGATCCTCAGCAGCGATGCGTCTCCGAGCGGCGAGGTCCACACCCACGTGTTCACGCCGAGGGTTCTCCGCATGATGCTCCTCTCCTGAGCGATCGGTCGACGGGATGCGCCGGAGGGAGCGCGGTTCGTCCCCGCTCCCTCCGGCGTCGCACCCGCTTACGGGATCTGGCGATCCTGCCAGACCTTCGGGTAGCCCGGCAGGTTCTCGCCGCCGAACTTCGCGTAGTGCCCATCGGGCATGCCCTCGTTGAGCTCGAGGAACTCGTCGAGGTCAGCGTCGGTGATCGGGCTCTGCGGCAGCACCCACTCGGCCGGCACCTCTTCGCCGTCGAAGATCTTCTCGAGCGCGAGCAGCGGCGTGCGCCACTGGAAGTTCGAGTACACGGGCGCGAGAGCGGTGAGGCCGGTGTCCTTCCACTTGCGCAGGAAGCTCAGCTCGTCCTCGCCCGTCATCACGGGGTACTCCTTGCCGGCATCCTCGAACGCCTCGATCGCAGCGACCGCACCGTCGCCGGCGTCCATCCAGACGCCCTGCACGTCGCCCTTGGCGAGCTCATCGGAGATGATCTTCTTGATCTCGGCGGGGTCGCCGCCCGAGAAGTAGTCGACCGCTTCGATTCCGGCCTCCTCGAAGAGCTTCTCGGCGCCGGCCCAGCGCTGCTCGAGTACGTCGACGCCGGGCAGAATGCGGAGCGCGATCACCTTGTCGCCCTCTTCAAGGTTGTCGATCAAGAACTCGGCGGTGTCGATACCCCAGGCGAATCCGCCAATGGGGTGGATGAACGTGACCGCGCAGTCGGTCTCGACGCCGCGGTCGAACACCACGACGGGCTTCCCGGTCTCGCAGGCGCGTTCGACGGCCGGCGTCATCGCCGCGGTCGAGTTCGGCGAGATGATGAAGCCGTCGCAGTTGCCCTCCGCGATGAAGTAGTCGATGTCGGCGATCTGGGTGTCGTCGCTGTCCTTGGCGTCGCGGGTCTCCATCTCGGAGATCGCGCCAGACTCCTGCAGCACCTTCAGCTGCTCGTTCATCGTGATCCAGCCGGTCTGGCGCCACGGGTTCGAGATCGAGGCGTTCGCGAAGCACACCTTCTTCGCCCCGTCGGACGCGAAGTCGGACGTGTCCTTCATCTCGGCGTTGATCATCTGGAGGTAAGGCTCGTCTTCCGGCCCTTCCGGGGTCACGCCGCGTTCCTCGTCCTGCTTGTCGAAGAGCTCCTGGTCGAACCACTCGGTCGAGTCGGTCGATTCAGAGGTCTCGGCAGGTGCTTCTTCAGCGGAGTTCTCCACCGACGGATCGGTGGTGCACCCCGCGAGCAGGATCAGCGATGCCGCACCGACGAGGCTCGCCGTAATGCTCAGCGATCGTTTCATGATCGGTTCTCCTTCTTCTGTTCGCCCCGCACGGCAGCGGTGCCGGCGGGATCGGGTGACGGGGTGCTCCCCGTCGGATCTATCCCGGAGGTTCCGGGAGGTTCGTGAGTGCCGGCGGAGGCACCTGCGTCCGCGTCGACGACCGGACCGGGGGCGCCGGCGTCGGCCACCGCCCCGAGGCCCGATGTCGGCCGCTTGCGGCGTGCGCGGAACGCGGCGCCCGAGTACGCGACGGCGGCGATGATGATCGCTCCCTGGATGGCGTCGCGCATCGTCGACGGCACGGACGTGAAGTTCAGCAGCGTGAACAGCGTCTCCAGGGCGAAGGCGCCGGCGAGCGCCCCCCACACCGATCCGCGCCCGCCGCCGAGGACGACGCCGCCGAGCACGACCGCGGTGATCGCGATGAACTCGTAGCCGCGACCGACCGAGGGGTGCACTCCGGCGTAGCCGACGAGCAGGACGCCGGCGACCGTGGCGCAGAGCGATGAGATGACGAACGCGGCCGTCTTGGTGCGCCACACCGAAGCCCCGGCGAAGACGCCGGCAGCCGAGTTGTCGCCGATCGCCACGAGCGTGCGGCCGAAGGGACGGCGGGAGAGCCAGGCCGCGACGGCGACGACCGCCGCGAGCACCAGCACGGCCCAGGGCAGCAGCCCGATGACGGGGAGCCCCTCGATGCCGCCGCGGCCGACCTGCCGGAACGAGTCGGCCGGGTTGCCCGTCGCCGCCCCGCCGGTCCACCACATCACTCCGCCGTAGAGCACGAGCATCATGCCGAGCGTGACGATGAACGACGGCACCTTCAGGAAGGTGGTGACGAGCCCGTTCACGATGCCGACGACCGCGCCGAGCACGATCAGCAGGAGCAGCACCGGAATCACCTTCGCGTCGTCCTGCCCGATGAGCGTGCCCGCGAGGACGACCTGGGTGGTGACGAGCGACCCCTGCGAGAGGTCGAACTCACCGCTGACGATGACGAAGTACTGGCCGATCGCGACGAGCGCGATGGGAGCGACGCGCTGGATGTAGCGGACGAGCTGACCGGGTTCCGCGAACGACGGGTTCAGGATCGCCACGGCGACGAGCAGCACGAGCAGCAGCAGGTAGACCGCGCCGCGCGGGCTGATGGCGGCGCGCGCGAAGCGGGCCAGTCCACCGGGAGCGGGGGCTGCGGCCGGAGTATCGACGGGGCGGGTGACGCTCGGATCGGTGGCGCTCATCGCGATCCCCCTTCTACGGTGACATCGGCCGGCACTGGCGCTGCCTCCCCGGATCGCGTGAAGCGCTCACGACGGGCGACGAGTCGGCGACGCGAGTAGATCGCGACCGCGACGACGATGACTGCGCCGCGCACCACGTCTTTCAGGAACGGGTTCACCTGCAGGACGCTCATGAGGTTGTCGAGTACCGCGAAGATCGCGACCCCGCCGATGGTGCCCCAGATCGATCCGCGTCCGCCGGCGAGCAGGGTGCCGCCCAGGACCACGGCCGCGATGGAGAGCAGATCGTAGCCGCCCTGGACGCCCACGGTCGGGCTGCCGACGCCGAGACGACTGGCGAGCAGCAGACCGGCGATCCCGGCGAAGACCGAGCACAGCACGTGCGCCCAGATCAGCGGTCGGCGCGTGCGCACGCCCGACAGTCGGGCGACCTCCGAGTTGCCTCCCACCGCGAACAGGTGGTGCCCGAAGCCGCTGCGCGCGAGCATGAATGCGACGAGGCCGGCGAGTGCGAGCATCACGATAGTGGAGACGGGCACGGGGCCGACCCCCGTGGCGCCGAAGAGCTGGAACGCCCAGGGCACTTCACCGGCCGTGCCCTGGTAGTTGGTGTCGAGATACCCCTTGAGCATGAGGCCGACGCCGAGCGTCGTGACGAAGCCGTGCACGTTCAGGAAGGTGACGATCATGCCGTTGGCGAGCCCGACGAGCGCAGCGACGGCGAGCGCGAGCAGCACGCCCGGCAGCACCATGCCGGTCTCGCCGTTCATGGTCTGCGCCGCGATGAGGCTCGTCAGGCTGACCACGTAGGGCACGGAGAGGTCGAGCGATCCGCCGAGGATCACGAGGGTCTGCCCGATCGCGACGAACCCGAGCACGCTCATGCCGGTGAGGATGTCGCGGATGCTCCCCGGGCTGAAGAGGTTGCGACCGACGGTGGAGACGAGAATCGCGCTCAGCACGAGCACGACGATCAGAGCGATGTAGACGATCGCGGTGGTGTCGAGGCGCTTGAGGCGCGCGGGGAGTGCGATGCTCATGCCGCACCTCCCGCTTCGACGGCGCCGGTCGCGAGCGCCAGCACGGTTTCCTCTGACGAGCCGGCCGGCAGCTCGCCGGCGATGCGACCGTCGCGCATCACGAGAATTCGATCGGCCATGCCGATCACCTCCGGGAGTTCACTCGACACGAGCAGGATCGCCACCCCGCGCTTCGCCAGGTCGCGGATGAGACGGTACACGGCGACCTTCGCGCCGACATCGATACCGCGGGTCGGTTCGTCGAGCAGCACCACACGGGGTTCGGTGGCCAGCCACTTCGCGAGTACGACCTTCTGCTGGTTGCCTCCCGACAGCGCCTGCACCTCCTGGTTCGGGCCGCGGCTCACGAGTTCGAGCGACTCGAACACGCCGGGAATCGTGGCGCGTTCTCGGCGCGTCCGGCGCGGGAAGACGCTGCGGATCGCGAGCAGTGCGTTGTCGAGGATCGACTGATTCAGTGCGAGACCGGTGCGCTTCCGATCCTCGGTGACGAGGGCGATACCCAACCGCACGGCCTGGCGCGGGGAGCGGATGGCGCGGGCGGACCCGGCGATCTTGAGCGTGCCGCGGGTGAACGGGGCCGCTCCGAAGATCGCTTCGACGAGTTCCGTGCGACCCGAGCCCTGGAGACCCGAGAGCCCGACGACTTCCCCCGCACGCACATCGAGATCGATGCCGTCGAGTTGCGTGTTGCCCCCGTCGCGCACGTGCACGACGACCTCGCCGGGCGCCGTGCCCGGCACCGGATCAGGGAAGTAGGCGCTGATCGGGCGCCCCACCATGCGTCGCACGAGCGTCGGCTGATCCAGCGCCCCGACGGGGTCGCTCGACACCAGCGAGCCGTCCTTCATCACGGTGATGGTGTCGCAGAGATCGAAGATCTCCTTGAGCCGGTGGGAGACGTACAGGATCGCGACGCCTCGATCGCGAAGCCGTCGAATCACTCGGTAGAGGATCGCGACTTCGTGGTCTGCGAGCGCCGCAGTCGGCTCGTCCATCGAGATGACCCGCGCGTCGACCGAGAGCGCCTTCACGATCTCCACGATCTGCTGCTCGGCGACCGTCAGGCTCCCCACCTGCGAGCCCGGGTCGATTCCGGCGATGCCGAGATCGTCGAGGAGGTCAGCGGTGGCGCGCCGCATGGCAGCGGTGTCGATGAGGCCGTGGCGACGGGGCTCGCGGCCGAGGAAGACGTTCTGCGCGACCGACCGGTCGGAGAGGAGGTTGAACTCCTGGAACACCGTCGCCACACCGGCGGCCGCCGCTTCGACTGGGTGCCCGAAGTCGACTCTCGCGCCGTCGAGGCGCACGTCGCCTCCGTCGCGCCGGTAGACGCCGGCGACGATCTTCATGAGCGTCGACTTGCCGGCGCCGTTCTCGCCCACGAGCCCGTGCACGGTGCCGGGCACGAGATCGAGCGAGATGCCGTGGAGCACCTCGTTGCCGAAGAACTGCTTGCGGATGTCGATCACCGAAAGCACCGGTGCGCCGGTGGTGGCGGTTGGCGCGGGTGCTGGTGCCTCGTGCACGCTCATGCGGCGTCCACCTCCACCCAGCGACCCTCGCGCGCGGAGGCGAGCACGGCGTCCGTGATCTGCGCGGCGCGGTATCCGTCGGCGAAGGTCGGAAGCCCCTCGGGCCGTTCACCCGCGACGGCCGCGTATGCGTCGGCGACGAACGCGTTGAAGGCGTCCTGATAGCCCTGCGCGTGACCCGCTGGGACATTCGAAAGCCGCGCGGCGTCGGGTGAGAGCGTATCGGGGTCGCGTCGCAGCAGCAGCGACTGATCGCGGCGCCCCACCCAGAGCAGTTCAGGATCCTCCTGCTCGAAGCGCACGCTCTCCTCAGCACCGGCGATCTCGAGTACGAGGCCGTTCTTGCGCCCGGGCGCGACCTGGGAGACGAGCAGCGAACCGATACCGCCGCCGGCGAGCTCGAGCGTCAGCGCGACTGCGTCCTCCGTGCTCACCTCCTGCCCGTTGCGCTCCGCGTGCACGGTGCGGGTCGAGGCGACGAGGCGCGTGATGCGGTCGCCGCTCACGAACTCCACGAGGTCGACGAGGTGCGATCCGATGTCCGCGAATGCGCGCGAGGGGCCCCCGGCGTCGGCGGCGACCCGCCAGTTGTCGTCTTGGGCGCCGAGCAGCCAGTCCTGCAAGTACTGACCGGACACGGTGACCACGGCGCCCGGCGCTCCCCCGGCGATGCGGGCGCGCGCCTCGCGCACCATCGAGTGATAGCGGTACACGAACGGCACGGCGCCGACGCGGCCTTCCGAGTCGGCGAGTTCGACGAGTTCCCGGGCATCCGCGGCCGACGTCGCGAGCGGCTTCTCGCAGATCACATGCGAGCCCGCGAGGAGTGCGGCCCGCGCGAATTCGAGGTGACTCGTATTCGGCGTGCAGATGTGCACGACGTCGAGGGCCTCGGCCAGCAGTTGCTCCGCGCTCGACGGGCGCTCATAGCCCAGAGCGACGGCGGCGCGTTCGGAGCTCTGGCGACTCGAGGCGGCGAGCGCCGCGAGGCGCGCGCCCGTGAGCCGGGCGGCGTGGGTGTGTGTGCGGGCCATGAACCCGGCACCGAGCATTCCTACGCTCGGTGCCCGGCGAGACTCCATCGTCTGCGGGGACATGTGACTATTGTGTTTCCCACCTCCCCACTTTTGTCAACTACTCTTCATAAGTAATCAAACCGTTACCCAAGTTTGACCTGTGGTTTACTGAAAGTGTGATCGTGCCATCTGCGCCCCCAGAACCTGGAGCCTCGACCGCCGGAGCGCTCCTGCAGCTGTTCCGCGACGGAGCGCCACGCACACGGGCGAATCTCGCCCAACTCACCGGACTGTCACGCCCCACCGTCGCCCAGCGCATCGACCAGCTGATCGACCTCGGTCTCATCGCCCCCGTCGCCGACGCGGCCTCCACCGGTGGACGGCCCTCGGCGCAGCTCGCCTTCAACCCGCGCGCCCGCGTCGTGCTCGCAGCCGACCTGGGCGCCCTGCACGCCCGCGTGGCGGTCACCGACCTGCGCGGCGAACTCCTCGCCGAGATCTCGACACCGCGAGAGATCTCCTCCGGCCCCGAGGCGGCGATCGACTGGATCCTCGACTCCGCCGAAGAGCTCCTCCCCAGCCTCGGCTACGACGTTTCGCAGGTCGCCGGAGTCGGCATCGGCGTCCCCGGTCCCGTCGAGTTCTCGACCGGGCGGCCGATCAATCCGCCCATCATGCCCGGATGGGACCGATTCGACATCCCCTCAGCCATCCGCGCCCGGATCGACGCGCCCGTGCTCGTCGACAATGACGTGAACATCATGGCTCTCGGTGAACTCTCCACATCGTGGAACGGGGTCACCGACCTCATCTTCGTGAAGGTCGCGAGCGGAATCGGCGCCGGAATCGTCTCGGGCGGATCACTCCGCCGCGGAGCCAACGGAGCTGCGGGCGATATCGGGCACATCGCCCTCGCCCGGGCTGCAGACACGCCGTGCCCGTGCGGCAACCGCGGCTGCCTCGAAGCCGTCGCCTCGGGGCGCGCGCTCGCCCGCGAGCTGAGCACCGAGGAGACGCCCCTGCACCGCCCGAGCGAGGTGGTCGCGCTCGCGAAAGCCGGCGACGTGCACGCCATTCAGCTGATCCGGCAGGCGGGGCGCGACATCGGAGAGGTGCTGACCGCGTGCGTCTCGATCATGAACCCCTCGGCCATCGTCATCGGCGGCACCATGGCGCAGGCGGCAGAGCATCTCGTCGCCGGCGTGCGCGAGGTCGTCTACGCGCGGTCGATCCCGCTCTCCACGGAGCAGCTCACCATCGCGCCGTCGCTCGCCGCCGGCAACGCCGCGATCTACGGCGCCGCGCAGCTCGCCATCGACGCCGCACTCGCACCGGAACGCATCACCGCAGCCCTCGGCGGGTAACGAATCCCGTTACGGAACGGTGTACCCTGCCGCGCGGAAGAGCTCGTACCACTCGGCGCGCGTCAGCGTGACATCCGAGCCCTGGGCCGCGGCGGCGACGCGGTCGGGCGACGTCGTTCCGAGCACCACCTGCATGCGCGCCGGGTGGCGGGTGATCCACGCAACGGCGATCGCTTCCGGCGGCACCCCGTACTGCGCGGCGAGGCGCTCGATCACCGCGTTCAGCTCGGGATAGCGATCCGACCCCAGGAAGGGGCCGTCGAAGAAGTTCGCCTGGAAGGGCGACCAGGCCTGCACGGTGATGTCGTGGAGCCGGCAGTAGTCGACCACGCCGTCGTCGCGGGTCACGGATTGCGGTAGGCCCTGCATGTTCGCGGCGATGCCCTGAGCGATCATCGGCGAATGCGTGATCGACAGCTGCAGTTGATTCGCGACGAGCGGCTGGGTCACGTACTTGCGCAACAGGTCGATCTGCCGAGGCGTGTGGTTCGAGACCCCGAAGGCGCGCACCTTGCCTGACGCCGAGAGCTCGTCGAACGCCCGCGCCACCTCTTCCGGCTCGACGAGCGCGTCGGGCCGGTGCAGCAGCAGAATGTCGAGGTAGTCGGTGCCGAGGGCGTCGAGCGAACCGTGCACCGACTCCACGATGTGCTCGTACGAGAAATCGAAGTAGGGGCCGTCTTTCACGATGCCAGCCTTCGACTGGATCACCCACTGCTCCCGCTCCGACGGCGTCAGACGCAGGGCCTCCGCGAAACGGCGCTCGCACCCGTGCAGCGGATCCCCGTAGATGTCGGCATGGTCGAGGAAGGTGATGCCGGCATCGCGCGCGGCTCCCACGAGCGTGCGCACCTCGTCGTCTGACTTGTCTTGGATGCGCATCAGCCCCAGCACGACGTCGGAAACGATGAGGTCGGTGCCCGGCAGTGTGAAAGTCCGCATGCGGCTCACACTACCGGGCGACGGCGATCACGTCAGCGGGTTTCCCGTCAGGCGGAAGCGGCCGTAATATTCGCGAGCTCCGCATCCGAGAGCTCGAGCGACAGCGACGCGAGCAGGGCGGGCAGCTGCTCGAGATTGCGTGCGCTGGCGATTGGCGCCGCGACCGTCGGCTGCTGCCGCAGCCAGACGAGGGAGACCGCGGCGACCGGCGCGTCGTGGGCTGCGGCCGCGGCGTCCAACGCCTCCAGCACGGCACGGCCACGGTCGTCGAGGTACTCAGCCGCCTCACCCGCGCGCGGGCTCGCGCCAGCAGCGGTTGCGTCATCGGCGTCGCGGTACTTGCCCGCGAGGAACCCCTTCGCCAAGGAGAAGTACGGGAACACCGCGAGTCCCTCCTCCTCGGCGACCGCGCGCAGACCATTCGTCTCGAAATCGCGCTCGACGAGGTTGTAATGCGGCTGCAGCGCGACCGGCAGGTGGTATCCCCCGTCCCTCGCGATCCGGAACCACTCGGCGACCCGATCGGCCGTGTAGTTCGATACGCCGATCGCCCGCACCTTGCCCGAATCGACGAGCTCCGAGAAGACGGCGACGGTCTCCTCGAGCGGGGTCTCGGCGTCATCGAAGTGCGCGTAGTAGAGGTCGATGCGATCCGTCTGCAACCGCTGCAAGGAAGCATCTGCCGCGGCGCGCACATTCGCCGGGGCGAGGCCGGAGAAGTCGGGGTGCGTCGACACCTTCGTCGCGAGAACGACGGAATCGCGGTTGCGACGCTCGGCGAACCACTCGCCGATGATCGTCTCGGACTCACCGCCGGAGTTGCCTGGCGCCCACGCCGAGTATCCGTCAGCGGTGTCGACGAAATCACCCCCACCCGCCAAGAACGCGTCGAGCACGTCGAACGACGCGGCTCGATCCGCCGTCCAGCCGAAGACGTTGCCGCCCAGTGCGAGCGGTGCAATGTCGAGGTCGGAGGTGCCGATGCGGGTCCGTGCGGACTGTCCAGCCTGGGTCATGAGATCTCCTTCGCGGTTCGGGCCACCCTGCGGTGCTTCCACTGGAAGCTAACAGGGCGCCCCGCGCGCACATTCCTTTGTGACGCGGTGCGACAGTCGCGCACCGCCCCGCACCATCTCGCCGCATCAACCGCGGAATTATACGCGACATCGCGATCTTTTGACAGCACTCCTCGGATTCCCTGTATAGCGGCGACCATTGAATCCCAGAACGAGAGGAAAAGTGAGACCGACGATGAACCTCATGGCGCACGCTCCACATATCGCTCTGATCGAGTTGCAAGAAAGGCTGAACAAGCGCATGGCTATCGAGTACGCAGAACACCCCTTCTCCGAGTTGCCGACGGAGGAACAACGGGAAGTGCTGGCACGCATGGCTCGGGAGCGCCAAGCACGCTGGGAGGCCGCAATGCGGGAGGCGGGCCGCACGACATCGCGCATCCCGGACGCATCGGCGCGTCGTTATGCGGATACGGTACGCCCCACAGGGGACGGGTCCATTCCGCTCATTCATGGGTGAAGCGGGTGAACCCTCCGAACTGCTGCACGGCGGTCGACGCAGCCTCGGAGGCGCGTCGGCCGAGATCCCGCGCTGATTCGTCACGGATCAGACCCGTCACGAGACCCGCGACGAAGGCGTCGCCGGCACCGGTGCGGTCGACGACGGGAGCGTCTCCGAACGGGAAGAACTGGGAGCCCCCTTCCCAGGCCACGAGATCACCCGCCCCCGAGACGGACAGTGCGACGACGGACGGGCCGCGGCGCAGGAGCTCTTCCGCCGCCCGCTGGGCATCGTCCGTGCTCGCGATCGTGCGCCCGGTGAGCGCCTCGGCTTCGTCTGCATTCGCTCGGACGACGTGTGCGTGCGCGAGCAGGGGCGCCCCGTATGCACCGTCGGCGCCACCTTCGACGGCACCGTCGAGGACGATTCGGGCATTCGGCGCGAGTTGGGCCGCGCGCAGCAGCACCGCGGCGGGTTGGCGCAGCTGGAGCACGACCACGCGCGCCGCTTCGAGCACCGGTGCAGCGCGGCGGAGGTCTTCCTCACGCACGTCCGCTTCCGGCGGCACGTGCTCGAAGATCCGGCGCTCGCCGGCGCCGGTCACGAGATCGAGGAACAACGACGTCGCACCGCGCCGCGCAACCGATGCAGTGTCGATGCCGAGTTCGTGCGCATCTTCGAGTACCGCCTCGCCGGCCCGGTCGGCGCCGAGCGCCGCGATCAGCGTGACGTGACTCTCGGGGCTGAGCTGCCGAACCCCGGAGGCGATGTTCGCGCCTTTTCCGCCGAGTCGTTCCATGCGTTCCGAGACGCTCGCCGACGCGCCGGCTTCTGGAAGAGTCGTCGCGCCCAGAGCGAGATCCCTCCCGGCAGACCCCACGACGACCACGCGGTGCGAATTCTCGGCGACCATGTCGATCATGGTAGATCGCGCTCATGACCAGTGGCACGGGGTTGCCCACGCCTGAGGCGACCGGTAGACCGAACGCGCGCCGCTGCTGGGCACCCCTCAGCGATCGCCGCGCTCGCCCCGCTACGCTGGCCTGCAGAGCAAGAGGCCTGGGGGTGGCGCGTGGACGGGGATCATGACTCGACCGTATCCGTCGTGATTCCCGTGAAAGACGACGCGCCGCTGCTGGCCCGCTGCCTCCGCGCACTCGCGGAGCAGACTCGCGCGCCGCACGAGAGCATCGTCGTCGACAACAACTCCCAGGACGAATCTGCCCGAGTCGCACGTGACGCCGGCGCGACCGTGGTTCCCTGCGCAGCGCCGGGCATTCCGGCGGCGAGCGCGACCGGCTACGACGCGGCGTCGAGCGACTACGTGCTGCGCCTCGACGCGGACTGCCTGCCCGAGCCGACGTGGATCGCGACCTTCGCCGGGGCGCTCGACGCGCGGCGCGATGTCGCCGTCGTCACCGGAGGCGCGCACTTCGTCGACGGGCCGAAGCCGCTCCGACGGATCGCCGCGGCGATCTATCTGGGCATGTACGTCGCGACGACCTCTCCGGCGCTCGGGCACTCGCCGGTCTTCGGATCGAACCTCGGGTTCCGGCGCTCGGCCTGGCTCGCCGTGCGCGACGAGGTGCATCTGCACGCCGGCATCCACGACGACCTGGACCTCGCGTATCACTTCGGCGAGCGGCACCGCATTCGTCGTGTGCGCACGCCGGTGATGGGCATGTCGATGCGGCCGCTGTCGTCGGTCGGCGGGTTCGCCCGACGCACCGCATGGGCGTTCCGCACGGTGCTGCTGCACTGGCCCGCCGATTTTCCGTCGGTGCGGTGGATCCGCCTCGCGTTGCGGCGCGTGCTGCATCGGCTGGGCGTGCCGACTCCGCGCGCAGCACGGACGCGGCAGGGGCGAGCGTGAGTGCGGGGATCCTCGAGGATGCGACCGCCGAGCCGTCACCCTCCGTGCGTGTGATGACCGCGAACATCCGCCGGCGTCTCGACCGCTGGACGCGACGGGCCGACCGGTGGCCGCTGCGCCGTGATCGGCTGCGGCGACAGCTCCAGATCGCACGCCCGCATCTGCTGGGCGCGCAGGAGGCGCTGCCGAGTCAGACGCGATGGGTGCGCGAATCGCTCGGCGAGGGCTATCGCTTCGTCGGCCACGGCCGAGGCGCCTGCGGTGGCGGCGAAGGCTGCCCCGTGTTCTACGACGCGGCCCGGCTGGAGCTGCTCGACTGGCGCCAGGTCGCACTCTCCGACACCCCGGACCGCGCCGGTTCACGCAGCTTGGGCAACCTGATCCCGCGCGTCGCGGTCATCGCGCATCTCCGCGACCGTCTCACGTCGACGGAGTTCCGCTGCATCAACACGCATCTCGATCATCTGAGCGGGCGCTCGCGGCTGCGTTCCCTGGAGTACCTGCGCGACGAGATCGCGGCCGAGGCTGGTCCGGCGATCCTCACCGGCGATCTCAACACCGGTCCGGGATCCCCAGCCCTCGATGCGCTTCTCGACGGGGGCGCGCTCGACGACGCATGGCGCAGCGCGGGCGAACGAGGCAGCGCCGAGTACGCCACCTACGCGAACTACCGCACTCCCAGGCTCGGGCGTCGACTCGACTGGATCGTGACGACCACCGACATCGATGTGGATCGCGTGGAGATGCTGACGGAGCCCGTGCTGGGCGGTTGGCCGTCTGATCATCTGCCCGTGCTCGCGGAGATGCGACTTCCGCAGCGACTCCCGACGCACCTCCTCAGGAGAGGCAGGGGAACCGGATGAAGGCGAACTTCTTGCGCCCCCCGCGGGGCGGCGCGGAGTACCTGGCCGACGCCCTGCGCATCATCGGCCTGCTCGGGGTGATCGGTGCGGCGATCTGGCTCGAGCGCACCGATGCGGGAATTCTGGCGCTCACCCTTCCCGCGCTCGTCGCACCGCGGTTCCTCGGGGCGCGCGCCGGGTTCGACATCCCATTCTCGATCATCGTGCTGCTCGCCGCGTGGAGCAACGTCATCGATCTCTATCGCACCGTCGATGGCTGGGACATCGTGATGCACGTCGTCTGCATGGGCGCGCTCGTGCCGATCGCGTATCTCCTCCTCGCGCACTGGAGCATCCTGCCGTCCACGTCGTCCCCGACCTTCCGCAAGCGCGTGCCGATCGTGCTCTACCCCGTGCTCGGGCTGGCGCTCGGCGCGGTCTGGGAGATGATCGAATGGGCCGGATTCGTCTTCGTCAGCGACGACATCTTCGTGGAGTACCACGACACGATCCGCGACATGGCGGTCGGGGCGCTCGGGGCGCTCGCGGCTGGCATCGTGCTCGCAGGGGTGCGCCTCGACCGGGAGTGATCGGACCGGGCGTTCCGTGCGGCGCGTCACTCCTCCGACAGCACCGCCATGCGCTGCGTGAACGTCATGCGATCGCGCACCACGCGCTCCGGATCCCAATCGGCGCCGGGAGTGGACGCGATGAGGAGTTGCGTATAGGGGTGCTGCGGGGTGTCGAGCACTCGCCCGGTCGGGCCCTGCTCCACGATCGCCCCGCGAAACAGCACGAGCGTGCGCTGGCACAGCTGCTGCACCACGGCGAGATCGTGACTCACGAAGAGGTAGCTGACCCCGGAATCCCGCTGAATCTCGGCCAGCAGGTCGAGCACCTGAGCCTGGACCGAGACGTCGAGAGCGGAGACCGCCTCATCGAGTACGACCAGTTTCGGCTCGACGGCGAGTGCGCGGGCGATCGCCGCCCGCTGGCGCTGACCGCCCGAGAGCTCATGCGGCTTCGCCGCCGCATGCCGTTCGCTCAACCGCACCTGATCGAGGAGCCGCAGCGCCTCGGCACGCGCGGCGGCCGTCGACGCCGAGCGCCCGTGCAGCCGGAGCGTTCGCTGCAGCATCTCACCGATCGGCAACCGTCGATCCAGCGACCCGTTCGGATCCTGGAAGACCATCTGCACCGCCCGTGCCCGACGCAGTCGCGCGGCGCGGCCGCGAGCGGGGGTGAGGCAGTCGACACCCTCGATGGTGGCCGTGCCGGAATCGGCGCGCTCCAGCCCGACGAGAATCCGCGCGATCGTCGACTTGCCCGATCCCGACTCGCCCACGAGCCCCACCGCTTCTCCGGCGCCGATGCTGAACGAGACCCGGTTCACGGCCGTCACGCCCTCGGTGCGGCGGGCCAAGCGGAATACCCGATGCAGGGCATCGACTTCGACGAGACTCATGAGCGCCCCTTCCGAGCGAGAGCTGGCGCAGACTCGATGAGCGTGCGCGTGTACGGGTGCGATGCAGCGTCGAAGAGACCGGGACGCTGCAGCGTTTCGACGATCTCTCCGCGCTGCAGCACGTGGATCCGGTCGCAGATCGCTCCTGCGAGATGCAGGTCGTGCGTGATGAAGAGCATGCCGAGCCCGCGTTCGCGGATCTGGCGCTGGAACATCGCGATGATCTCGGCCTGCGTCGTCACATCGAGCGCGCTCGTTGCCTCGTCGGCGAGGATGAGCTTCGGATCCGTGCTCAACGCCCCCGCGATGACGACGCGCTGCAGCATGCCGCCCGAGAGTTCGTGCGGGTACTGCCGCATCCGGCGTTCAGGGTGCGTGAGTCCGACCTCGGTGAGCAGCGACAGGATGCGCTCGTCGGCTTCGGCCCGACGCATTCCGTGCACCTTGACCAGTCGCTCGGCGAGCGAATCCCCGATGCGGCGCACCGGGTTGAGCGCCGCTCGCGGATCCTGCTGCACGAGCGCGACCGATGACGCCCGCACGCGACGCTGCTCCGTCGCATCCGCCTGCACCATGTCGACGCCGTCCAGCAGAATGCGGCCGGAGATCTCCGCCTCGTCGCCGTACAGCCGGAGCGCGGCGCGCACCGTCGTCGACTTGCCCGAGCCGGATTCACCGACGAGCCCGATGAGCTCGCCGGGTGCTACGTCCACGTCGATGCCGGTGAGAATATGGGCTGGAGTGTCGCCCGCGACGAACGAGAGGTGCAGCTGTTCGATTTCCAAGAGCATGCGGCTCACCCTTTCGCGAGCAGTCGGTCGGCGACGCGCACGCCGATGATGTTGACGGCGATCACTACGAGGGCGATGGCGGCGCCGGGGATGAGCGTGGGCAGGAAGTGCCCCTGGATGATGCCCGCCTGCCCTTCTTGGACCATCAGCCCCCACTCGGAGCTGGGCGGCTGCGCACCGAATCCGAGGAAGCTGAGCGTCGCGAGGCTCATGAGCGCTTCCCCGAAGAGCACGACGAGGTACCCGACGAGCGCTGGGAGCAGATTCGGCACGATGGCGCGGAGGCAGATGCCGAGCCCGCCGATGCCCTGCACCCGGTAGGCGTCGACGTACGGGCGCGCGATCTCGCTCAGGGCGAGGCTGCGAGTGTACTTCGCGATCACAGGAGCGTACGCGAGGGCGAGGGCGACGATCGCCGTCACCGGCCCTTTGCCGAAGACGGCGATGACCAGCACGACGAAGAGCAAGCCGGGGAAGGCGAACATGACGTCGGTGATGCGGGCGAGGAGCGTGTCGACCCAGCCGCCCCGCCACGCGGCGACGACGCCGATGGTGACGCCGAGCACCGTGGCCAGCACCAAGAGGAGTACCGGCCCGATGAGCGTCTCGCCGGCCCCGATGAGCAGACGGGAGAACAGGTCGCGCCCGAGCTGGTCGGTGCCGAGCAGATGACCGCCGCCCGGCCCGGCCCAGATCGCGGCGAAGTCGATCTCGTCGGCGTCGTAGGGAGCGAGTACGGGGCCGAGCAGTGCGGCCCCTGTCACGAGCGCGAGAAAAGCTGCGGAGACCCACGTGCCGAGCGCAGTGCTGCGCCGGCGTTTGCTCTGGAGTCGCGGAAGGATCAGTGCGGTCATGCGGACACCGCCGTTCGGTTGATGCGAGGGTCGAGCACGGGCAGCAGCAGGTCGACGACCGTCGTCACGACCATGTACGCGATGACCATGAAGAGCAGCACGGACTGCACGACCGGGAAGTCGTGGGTGTTGATCGCGTCGACGAGCAGCGAGCCGACGCCTGAGATGCCGAAGACGGTCTCCACCGCGACCGTGCCCGCGATCATGCTGGCGATGACGAGCGCGACCATCGTGATGATCGGCCCCCACGAGCCGCGCAGCACGTGGTCTCGCACGACGAAGCGCTCCGCGAGTCCCGTCGCCCGTGCGGCCTCGACGTGCTCCGACGAGAACTGCTCGATCATCGACTGGCGGGTGACGCGGCTCACGATGGCGAGTGCGCCGATCGCGAGCGTGAGGGCGGGCAGCGTGAGCGCCCAGACGCGTTCGGCACCGCCCGATCCCGCTCCCGCGACCGGGAACCAGCGCAGTTGCACGGCGAAGAGCGCCACCAGCGCGATGCCGAGCACGAACGATGGGATGCTCGCGGCGAGGGTCGTACCGCCGACGATCGCGGTATCGGTGGGTTTTCCGCGGCGCACCGCGGCGAGCACGCCGAGCCCGATACCGCCGATGGCGAGCAGGATCGACGCGTACGCGACGAGCGAGAGCGTGATCGGCACGCGTGCGGCGAGGATGTCGCCGACCGGCTGGTGGTATTGGAACGAGCGGCCGAAGTCGCCGGTGACGACGCCCGACGCCCAGTGCCAGTACTGCGCGAGCAGCGGCTCGTCGAGGTGGTACTGCGCGCGAACGCTCGCGATGCGTTCGGGTGTGAGGTTCTCAGGATTGCCGATGAGGAAGGTGACGGGATCGCCCGGCGCCGCGTACATCGCGGCGAAGATGATGAAGGAGGCGATCACGAGGGTCAGCAGCATGCCGCCGACCCGTCGCAGGGCGCGGACCATCGGGATCAGCCCTCCGCCGTTCCGAGGTCGGCGGCCCACGGGTAGTAGATGAAGGCCGCCGAGGACGGCACTCCGGTCACCGCGTCCGACATGACCAGCGTGGATGGCGTGGCGACGACCGGAATCCAGACGGCGTTCTCGACCCATCGTTGCTGCAGGTCGATGGTGAGCTCCGCGCGCTCGGCATCGTCGGTCGCGGCGTACGCCTCGTCGACGATCCGGTCGTACTCGGGATCCTGGAAGACGCCGAAGTTCACGCTCGCATCCGACTTCCCGTTCTTGTAGAAGCCGAGCGGGTCGTTCTTCGAGATGTAGTACTCGTCGGGCCAGAGATCTGCTTGACCTCGGAGTTCCGCGTCGGAGTAGAAGTCGCCGTACTGCGCCTGCGGCACCACGAGGATCTCCGCCTCGAGCCCAATGCCCTTCGCAGCGGCGACCAGGGCGTTGGCGATCACGTTGTGCGATGACGACCCGTTCGATGCGACGACGAGCTGCTCACCTGCGGCACCGGCGTCGGCGATGAGCTGCTCGGCCTGCGCGAGATCGTCTTCGCTGGGTGTGGCGGGAGCTCCGTCGAGCTCGTCGAACGCGGCTTCGAACGCCTCGACCTCGTAGCCCCAGGCGCCTGCACCGACCGGCGTCTTCCACGGTTGCGCCAGCCCGCTGAATGCCGCGGCTGCGACACCTTCGCGGTCGAGGGCGAGGGAGAGGGCGCGTCGTACAGCGGCGTCCGTCAGGATCCCTCGATCGGTCGTCTCGAGCACCCACGCGTTCGTCGAGGGCCCCTGGAAGACCGAGACGTCGGCGCTCTGCGCGAAGGCGGCAGCCGATCCGGCGTTCTCCAGGTACGCGCCCTGCGCTTCTCCTGCCGTGAGGCTGTTGGCGATGGCCGATTCGTCTGCCCAGCGGAAGACGACCTGCTCGGCGCTCGCATCGATGTCGGTGTTCCAGTATTCGTCGAACTTCTCGATCGTGAGCTGGGATCCCGGCTCCCACGCGGTGATCTGGTACGGGCCGCTGCACGCTGAAGCGGAGCCGGGCCCGCCGAAGTCGTCGCCCTCGGCTTCGATCACCCGGGGGTTCCACACGATTCCGCCGTCGCCCGCCATCGCCTGCAGGAAGATGGCGTCGGGCTGCGTCATGGTCACCGTGATCTGGTCGTCACCGGTCTGGTCCATCGAGACGACGTTCTGATACTCGTCCGATTCCGCGGCGCCCTCTGCAGCATGGCGCTGCATGCTCCAGAGGACGTCGCCCGTCGAGACCTGGCTCCCGTCGTGGAAGGTCGCGTCCTGTCGAATGGTGAACACGACGTGCGTGTCATCGATCCACTCGGCTTCGGACGCGATGCCGTTGCCGAGCGTCAGATCGGGCTGCACCTGCATGAGCCGGTCGCAGACATTCGCGAGCACGGTGTCGTCGGCGGTGGTGGCGTCGATGTCGGAATCCATGGTGGTGGGCTCGCTGCCCAGCATCCAGGTGACGGAATCGATCGGGCCCGCCGCGGCGGGCGTCATGTCGCCGAAAGGCGCTTCGAGCGGAGTTGATTCAGCGGAGGATCCGCCCGAGCCCGAGCAACCGGTCAGCGCGAGCGCGGCGGCCGCGCTCAGCCCGAGGGCCACCCGGGCTCCCGTCTGCAGTGATTTCTTCATTGAAATGTCTCCTTCTCAGCTTCAGTGCTGGTCTACAGCGATGTGTTGCGTGCGGATTTCGGGGATCTCGTCGTGCTCCGAGCTACCGGGGCCGTCGTACAGGTTCCAGGGGAGCAGTTCGTACTCGGTCTCGCACGGGAAGCCGGGCGCCACACGGTACTCGCCGGTGGTGAGGTCGACGCAACTCGACAGCAGCGTCGACCACTGCTTCAGGCGCGGGGAGCTCGAGTCGGGGTGCGTGCAGACGCCTTCGGGGAATCCGAGGTGATCCGACATCGCCGCACGCACGAGTGCCAGGCTCTCGTCGGCGTCTCGCGCTGCGGCCACGCGGTCGAGGCCGGCTTTCACACGCGGCAGGCGCAGCAGTGAATCAGCGGAAACGGGCCGGTAGTGCCCGGCGAGCTGGGGCGGCACCGAGGCCTGGAAATGGTTGGTGTGCGCGATCACGCCCTGCGCATCGGGGAAGATCCAGTCGACGCCGTGCGGGGTGGTCTCGAGGTCGATACCGTATCCGCTCCGGTGGGCGAGCAGGGCGTTGCTCGCGATGTGGGGGCGCGTCTTCACCAGTGTCTTCAGTGCGCCTGCGAGGTCGTTCCGGTCGAGCACGAGGCGGCGGATGATCGTCTGCGGGAGGCCGATCTCGCTGCCGAAACTGCCGCCGAGGCCGTTGGCGTTCAGCGCGATCCCTGCGGAGTTCGCGCCGTGCCGACCGACTTGGCCGGCTTCGAGCTGCATGATGACGGTGGGCAAGGGATCCTGCACGATGCGGAGCACGAGGGTGGTGCCAGCGGTCAGCGTGCGCCAGTCCCAGTTCTGGCCGACCAGTGTGTGCCCGGTACCACTCGCCTGCCCGGTGAGGAAGAACGATGTGCAGCCGTCAACGGCGTCGCGTTCGTCATCGGCCGCTGCGGTCTCCGCGCTGCGCGTCTGATGGTTGTAGACGAACTCTCCGCGCACATTGAGCGTCACGATCTCGAGGAATGAGACGCCCGCCCCTTCCGCGATGCCCCGCATCTCATCGACCAGGTGGGGTGCCAGTCGCTCCGATACCGGCAACCACTGGGCCGCGGATTCGGTGATCTCGGCCCAGGTCATCCCGGTCTGCTGCGTGAGCGCTTCCGAGTAGTATCCGATGGCTGCTGCGATGAGGTCGCTCGCTCCGGCGCCGTACTGGCGGCCGCGTTCACGCGGCGTTCCGCTCACCTCGAGCACTCGAATGCCGTTTGCTGCGCCCATCCTGACCCCTTATCCGATCACCGTTCTCCGGCGATCCCGCTTGCGCTCTCCCGCTCCCGGGAGAATGATGAGTGGAACATCCATTACGGAATTACCATCATTAGGACAGAACGATACAGCAATGGAACCGTTTGTAACAAGTGATACGGAGAACCGTGCACTGACCCGCCTCAGGGAGCGCATCGCGGAGCGCTGGGATGGTCTCGCCAAATCGGAGCGCGCGGTGAGTCGGGTGCTCACCGCGATGTCGGCGGAGCGGCTGCTCTATGCGAGCGCCGCCGAACTCGGCGCGCAGAGCAAGACATCCAACGCGTCGGTGGTGCGGACGCTGCAGACGCTCGGCTACGCAGGCCTCTCGGAACTCAAGCAGGAGGTCGCGGCGCCCTTCAGCTCCAGCGTTGCGCCCGAGGTCAGACTTCGCAGCCGCCTCGAGCACCTCGGGCAGGACCTCGGTCAGATCCAGCGCGAGATCTGGAGCGAGGCGCAGGATCTGGTGGCACTCGCGAGCCGCGCGAACAGCGACGCCCAGTACTCGACCGCGGTCAATCTCATCGTGCACGCCGACACCGTGTTCTGCTACGGACTGGGCGCGTCGGGCATCGCGGCCGACCACCTCGCACTGCGCCTGCGCCGCATCGGGGTCGGCACGCGGAGACTCGCGACCGACGGCTTCAGGCTCGCCGACGAGGTGATGAGCCTCGGCGCGCGCGACCTGCTGGTGATCTTCGCACCGGGACGCGTCACGCGCGACATCGAGGCCCTGCTCGACCAGGCTCAGCTCGTGGGCGCCAGCGCGCTGCTCATCACGGACGAACTGCACGAGCAGCTCGGAGCACGAGTCACGGCATCGCTCACCGCACCGCACACGCCGACGGGCCTCACCGCGGAGGGCATCGCCGGAATTCTCACGGGCGACGTGCTCGTGCAAGGCGTCTCCGCCGTCGGCCCGGACACCGCGCTCCGCTCGTCCCAGGCCCTCAACGACTTGCGGGGGCGCCTCGGCTACTGAGGCGCACCCGCAGATCCGCTCGCCCTACACGCCCGGCATCACCGAGAGCTCCAGCGCGTCGCCGTCGGCCGCGACATCGACGCGCACCGCCGAACCGTCGCGCACTTCTCCCGACAGGATCGCACGCGCGAGCCGGTCGTCGATCTCCTTCTGCATGAGACGCCGCAACGGCCTGGCGCCGTAGATCGGATCGTATCCCCGCGATGCGAGCCAGCTGCGCGCGTCGGGTGTGACGGCGAGCTTGAGGCGTCGATCCGCCAGCCGCAATTGCAGACGGTCGATCGACAGCTCCACGATCTGAGCGAGATCGGCTTTGCTGAGCGGTCGGAAGATCACCATCTCGTCGAGTCGGTTGATGAACTCCGGCTTGAACGCACGTCGCACCGTCTCTCGCACCGCGCTCTCCTTGTCGCTCCACACCATGTCGGGGTCGATCAGGTACTGGCTGCCGAGGTTCGAGGTGAGGATCAGGATGACGTTGCGGAAGTCGACCGTGCGGCCCTGCCCATCGGTCAGCCGTCCGTCGTCGAGCACCTGCAGCAGCACGTCGAACACCTCCGGGTGCGCCTTCTCGACCTCGTCGAGCAGCACCACCGAGTAGGGACGGCGACGCACCGCCTCGGTCAGCTGGCCGCCCTGCTCGTAGCCCACGTACCCCGGAGGCGCACCGACGAGACGCGAGACCGAGTGCTTCTCACCGTATTCCGACATGTCGATGCGCACCATGGCGTGCTCGTCGTCGAAGAGGAACTCGGCGAGCGCTTTGGCGAGCTCGGTCTTGCCGACACCGGTCGGCCCGAGGAACAGGAACGAACCCGTTGGCCGGTTCGGGTCGGCGATCCCGGCGCGCGTGCGTCGCACGGCGTCGGAGACGGCGCGCACCGCCTCGCCCTGGCCGACGAGCCGCTTCGCGAGCTCGTGCTCGAGCGCGAGCAGCTTCTCGGTCTCGCCCTGCAGCAGGCGCCCGACGGGAATTCCCGTCCACGCCGCCACGACACCGGCGATGTCCTCGTCGGTGACCTGGTCGTTGACCATGCGCTCCTCGCCGTCGACCGCTCCCTGCGCTTCGGCGTCCTCGGCCTCGGTGAGCTGCTTCTGGATGACGGGGATCTCGCCGTACAGCAGCTTGGACGCCTTTTCCAGCTTGCCCTCGCGCTGGGCGACTTCAGCCTCCATCCGCAACTGGTCGAGCTTCTCACGGAGCGCGCCGACGCGGTTCAGCGAGTCGCGCTCGCGCTCCCACCGCGCTTCGAGCTCGTCGAGCTCCGACCGCTTCGCAGCGAGATCGTCACGGAGTTTCGCGAGGCGCTCCTTCGAGGCGTCGTCCTTCTCCTTCTTCAGAGCGAGTTCCTCGAGCTTCAGGCGATCCACTGCACGCCGCAGCTCATCGATCTCGACCGGAGCGGAGTCGATCTCCATGCGCAGGCGGCTCGCCGCCTCGTCGATCAGATCGATGGCCTTGTCCGGCAGCTGCCTGGCCGTGATGTACCGGTCGGAGAGAGCCGCTGCAGCGACGAGCGCGGAATCGGCGATGGTCACCTTGTGGTGCGCCTCGTACCGCTCCTTCAACCCGCGGAGGATCGCCACCGTGTCCGTCACGGACGGTTCGCCGACGTAGACCTGCTGGAAGCGACGCTCGAGCGCGGCGTCCTTCTCGATGTACTCGCGGTACTCGTCGAGGGTGGTGGCTCCGATGAGCCGCAGTTCGCCTCGGGCGAGCATCGGCTTGAGCATCTGCGACGCCGCGACTGAGGACTCTCCGCCGCCTGCCCCCATGAGCGTGTGCAGCTCGTCGATGAACGTGATGAATTTGCCGTCGGAATCCTTGATCTCCTGCAGCACCGCCTTCATGCGCTCTTCGAACTCGCCGCGGTACTTGGCGCCCGCGATGAGTGCTGAGATGTCGAGGGAGATGAGCTCCTTGTTCTTCAGCGACTCCGCGACGTCGCCCGCGACGATGCGCTGGGCGAGCCCTTCGACCACGGCGGTCTTGCCGACGCCGGGGTCGCCGATGAGCACCGGGTTGTTCTTGGTGCGACGCGTGAGCACTTGGCTGACGCGTCGGATCTCGGAGTCGCGTCCGATGACTGGATCGAGCTTGCCCGACCGGGCGACCTCGGTCAGGTTGACTCCGAACTGCTCGAGCGCCGACTGCTGCTCGTCTTCGCCCTGGGCGGGCGTCCAATTGGCCTGCATGTGGGGTCCTCTCTCGATCAATCTCGGTGTGCGGGCGACTTTTCTGGTCAGTGATCAGGGAGTCCCGCAGACTTGAGTGAATATGACTCAAGTTTAGCCGCTCCTGCAAGAATGCGCTAGGACCGGGCTCCGATCATCCGTCCGATGAACCGCTGCGCCGGCGCCGACAGCAGCATGACGAGCATCGACCAGTACCCGAGAGCGGGAATCGCGAGCGACGCCGTCGTCATCATCCATGCGCCCGGCGATCGCGGTGGCGACGGGAAGCCAGACGATCGTGAGCAGCCAGCCCGCCAGCAGCCACATGAATGACGACGTCACGCGCTCGACATCGGCGAAGAGCCGGTGATGGATCATCCAGAACATGGCGATCAGCACGAAACTCAGCACGAAGCTCAGCAGCTGCCCCGTGTGATCACCGAGCCAGGTCAGCGCATCGTCGCCGGATCCGACCTGCTCACGGGGTACGGCCTCAGCTGCCATGGGGTCAGTGTAAGCGCGGGCGCCCCTCACGCGCAGCTGTCGTCTTCCGGCGCCCGATAGCCTGGGTACGACCCGTACCCGACCTCGAAGGAATCACACTGATGTCGAAGATCGCCCTCGTGCGCAAGCCCGGCCCCCTGCTCGACAACGGAATCGTCGACCACATCGAGAAGGTGGCGGTCGACCTCGAGCGCGCGCTCGAGGAGTGGCAGGGGTACGTTGCGGCGCTGCGCTCGCACGGCTGGGAGACGATCGAGGTCGATTCCGCCGACGATTGCCCGGATTCCGTGTTCATCGAGGACACGGTCGTGATGTTCCGCAACGTCGCCGTGATCTCGCGCCCCGGTGCCGACAGCCGCAAGCCCGAGACCGCCGGCACGCGCAAAGCACTCGAAGAGCTCGGTCTGCCGATCGCCGAGATTCGCGAACCCGGCACCCTCGACGGCGGCGACGTGCTCAAGATCGGCGACACCGTCTACGTCGGCCGCGGCGGCCGCACGAACGCCGAGGGCGTCGCGCAGCTGCGTCGCATCCTGGCCCCGCTGGGCGCGAAGGTCGTCGGCGTCCCGGTCACGAAAGTGCTGCACCTCAAGACCGCGGTGACCGCGCTCCCCGACGGCACGGTCATCGGCTACCCGGAGTTCGTCGACAACTCCGACATCTTCGATCGCTTCCTCCCCGTGCCGGAGCCGCACGGCACGGCCGTCGTCTGCTTGAGCGAATCCGAGCTCATCATCTCCGCTTCCGCTCCCCGGACCGCGGAGATGCTGCGCGACCTCGGGTACACCGTGACGGAGGTCGCGCTCGCGGAGTACGAGAAGCTCGAGGGCTGCCCCACCTGCCTCTCGGTGCGGGTGCGCAACGCCCACTGAGACGTCGAGCTGATCCCGCTCCTCGCGCACGCCGCGCGGGATCAGTCGCGTCGGCCCGCCGACGCTCCGTTCGTCAGCCAAGAGACCACGACGTCACCGATGACGCCGCGCAGCCGTTCCCGGCGCTTGTCGTCGCGCATGTCGACGCCGAACAGAAATCCGAAGGTGTGCTGGTTGGCGACCTGGAACACGCAGTACGAGCTGATCAGCATGTGCACTTCGAGGGCGTCGACGTCGTCGCGGAACACCCCGTCAGCGCACCCGCGCGCTAAGACGTCCTCGAGAATTCCGAGCGCAGGCCGACTCGCCTCGCGAAGCGAATCGAGTCGGCGGATGAAGCGCCCGTGATGCACGTTCTCGACCGCGACGAGGCGGATGAACGCCTCGTGCTCGAGATGGTGGTCGTAGGTGAGCTCGGCGAGGCGGCGCACCGCTTCGAGCGGCGCGAGCCCCGCGACGTCGAGCCCTCGCTCCGCCTCGCGAATACCGAGATACGCCTGCTCGAGCACCGCCACGTACAGGCCCTCTTTGCTCCCGAAGTAGTAGTAGATCATCCGCTTCGTGGTGCGCGTGCGCATCGCGATCTCATCGACGCTCGTGCCCGTGAACCCCGACTCCGAGAACGCCGCCGTCGCCATCTCGAGCAGTTCGGCGCGTGTCCGATCCGCGTCCCGCTGCCGGTCCTTGGTCTGCGTCACGCCCCCATTCTGCCGCATGAGGGCGGGCAGCACCTCGGGACAGGCGTCACTGCTGAGCATTCAGCCGCACCGGGGTGCTCGCGGCGCCGAACCCGACGTATCCGCCGCGACGCTCGACCATTTCGAAGAACACTCCGCCGAAGGTCGGCGTGTAGAAGTGGACGAACGCGCCGTGCTCGTCGCGATCGTAGAGGAGGCCGAGTTCTCGCAACTCGGCGAGCTCCGCGGGGTCGATATCGAAACGTGCGCCGAGGTCGTCGTAGTAGTTCTGCGGAATGCGCAGCAGGCTGAGCCCCCGGTCCCGGGCGAGGCGCGCCACGTCCGTCACGTCATCGACGCGGATCGCCACGTGACGGGCGAGCGCTGGCGCGCTCGGAGGCGCAAGGTTCAGGGCCAGCTGCACCGCGCCGTCTGGAGTGCGCATCACCGTGCTCCGCACGAGGCCCCTCGGCCCGGGCAGCTCCGCGGTGGATTCGGATTCGAGCCCGAGCACGCTCGTGTGGAACAGTACGGCCGCGTCGAAGCGCTCCCACGAGTAGCCGAGATTGATGTGGTCGACCGCGCCGCCAGCAGCAGCGCCCGCGTGTTCGGTCTCACCGCCTGCGAACTCCTGGATCCAGGACGCCGACGGCGGGCGGTCGCTCCAGAACACCTGCGTGCCGTCCGGCGATGCGACGCCTCGCAGTCGCTGCTCTCCTGCGAACGTTCTGCGGAACACCTCGTCCGCGCCGATGCCGAGCGCGCGATGCATCGCAGCCTCGGTGTCATCCACGAGCATTCCGACGCTCGCCACTCGAGGCTGCGACTCACGAGCTTGCTCGTTCAAGATCACTCGTGCCGAACCCCTGCTCCACAGCCTGACCGGCTTGCTCCGGTGCCGCCCGCCGAAGATGAACCCCAACTGGTCGAGCAACTGGTCGAGTTCCGTCAGATCTTCGCCCGCGACCTCGACGAAGTCCACTCCGCGCGGAACCTGCGGGGCCTGGAGGCGGTCCTCCGACCACCCGTTGGCGGCGGCCGTCTGGTCGGCGAGCCACCGGAGCGAACGAAGCGCGTGATCCGCCGTCTCCCGTGCGTCCGTCTGCCGGAACGTGTCATTGAACACTTCCAGTGAGAGCGGTCCCGAGTACCCGGCGCGCAGCACGTGCGAGAGAAACGCCGGCAACTCGAAGCTGCCTTCACCGGGGAAGAGTCGATGGTGCCGGCTCCAGGAGAGCACATCGAGATCCAGGTCCGGTGCGTCAGCGAGTTGCAGGAAGAAGATCTTCTCGGCGTCGATCTGCTCGATGCCCGAAGGATCGAGACCGAGCGACAGAATGTGAAAGCTGTCGAGACATACGCCGAGGTTCGGACGATCGGCTCGCCGCACGAGATTCCAGGCATGCCGGTAGTCCTGCACGAAGCGGCCCCAGGCAAGCGCTTCATAAGCGATTCGGATGCCGCGGGCCGCAGCGCGGTCGGCGAACTGTCCCAGCTGCCTGACCAGCGTCTCGTCATCCCCGATCGTTGCGGTGGCGACATTGCTGCAGAGCAGCATCAGGTCTGTGCCGAGCCGTTCCATCACGTCGAATTTCGCTTCCGCGCGACTGAGCACCTCGGCGAAGTCGCTGTCGAGCACGCCCTCGGCATCGCGGAAGGGCTGGAACATGTCGATGCGCAAGCCGAGCCTCGCGCACAGTGCCCTGATCTCCTCGGGCGATTCGGGCGCTGCGACGAGGTCGGCATCCATGATCTCGACCCCGTCGAAACCAGCCTCTGCGCAGGCGTGCAACTTCTCGGTGAGCTGCCCGGAGAGGCAGACGGTGGCGATTGAGGTCCGCATACCCATGCTTCCTATCGCCCCTGCTCGACCGGCACCCGAATGCCGAGCGTGTCCGTCGGAACGTCTTTCGTCTCTCGAGCGGTCAGCGCGGCGAGCACGACGATGAGGCAGATCACGCCGGTGAAGATGGAGATGACGACCCAGCCGCCCTCCTGCACGCCTCCGAGCGCCGCGACGATCGACGGCGCGAATCCGGCCATGAGGAAGCCGAGCTGCGTTCCGATCGCAAGACCCGAGAACCGCACGCGGGCGGAGAACATCTCGCCGTAGAACGATGGCCAGACGGCATTCGCCGCCGCGTAGCCGCAGGAGAACGTCAGAATCGCGAGCGCGAAGGTGAGCACGATGTTGTCGCTGCTCATCGAGAGCATGTAGAAGGGCATGAACACGGCTGACGAGATCGCACCGTAGATGAAGACGGGCTTCCTGCCGACCCTGTCGGCGAGCATCGCGAAGAGCGGTTGCGTTCCGAGCGCGACGACGTTCGCAACGACCACGAGCCAGAGCGTGATGTTCTGCGCGAGGCCCACTTCGACTCCGTAGGCGATGGCCAGGTTTCCGAAGACCGTGGAGACGGCCGCGATGAAGGCGCAGAGGACGACGCGGAGCACATCGCGCCAGTGATCGCGGAGCAACGGCATCAGCGGAATCTTCGCGATCTCGCCCTGCGCCTTCGCCTCCTCGAACGTCGGCGTCTCGTGCAGCGTGCGTCGGATGTAGAAGGTGACGACGACCACCACGGCACTCAACCAGAACGGGATGCGCCAGGCCCACTCGTACTTGAACGGATCGTCGTCGGGCAGCATGGTCACCGGCAGGAAGACGAGTGCGGCCAGGATCTGGCCCCCTTGGGTACCGGTGAGGGTCCACGAGGTGAAGAACGACCTGCGGTGATCGGGCGCATGCTCGAGCGACATCGACGACGCACCGGCTTGCTCTCCCGCCGCTGAGAGCCCCTGCAGAAGCCGGCAGAAGACCAGCAGGATCGGTGCCGCCCACCCGATCTGCGCGAACGTCGGGAGGCAACCGATCACGAAGGTGGCCGCCCCCATGAGAACGAGCGTGAACATCAGCACCCGCTGCCGACCGATGCGGTCGCCGAAGTGGCCGAGGATCACGGCGCCGAACGGGCGGGCGATGTAGGCGAACCCGAAGGTCGCGAGCGACATCACCAGTGCGGCCTGATCGCCGTCTGGGAAGAAGATGTGCGGAAAGATGAGCGCCGAGGCCGTTCCGAAGATGAAGAAGTCGTAGTACTCGACGGCGCTTCCCATGAAGCTCGCGAGCGCGGCTCTCACCGGTGTCTTCTGCGGCACATCCGCTCGTGTCTGCGTTGACATGTGCGTGGTTCTCCTGTTCATGGGTCGATCATTCTGCTGCGATCAGGGATTGGAAATGGCGAGTCATGCGGCCGGCATCGGCGGCATGACCCGTGATGATCCGGAAGGCGTCGACGGCTTGGAAGACGGCCATGCCGCTGCCGTCGAGCGTGGCGCATCCGATCTGCCTCGCGCGGCGCAGCAGCGGGGTCTCGATCGGGCGATAGATCACATCGGACACCCAGAGCTCCGGGCGGAGCAGTCCGAGATCGAATGGGGCGCCAGGATGGTGGGCCATCCCGATCGGAGTGCACTGCACGACGCCGTCGCAGGCCGCCAAGAGTTCGGGGAGCGCATCGACGCCGGCCGCGACGACGTCGGCGCCGTGACGTCCGGCCAATGCGTCGGTCAGTTCGGCCGCACGCGACGAGTCAACGTCGACGATCGTGAGCCGCTGCGCGCCGAGGCGCAGGAGCGCGTCTCCCACGGCTGCCCCTGCCCCGCCCGCGCCGATCTGCGTCACGTGACCGAGCCGGACGGTCGGGACGGCAGCGCGGAAGGCGCGCTCGTAGCCTGTCGTGTCCGTGTTGAACCCTGTGCGGCCGTCAGGCCCGAATCGCACCGTGTTGACGGCCCCCACACGTGCGGCGACAGGATCGATCCGATCGAGGAGCGGGATCACCGCCTGTTTGCAGGGGTGGGTGACGTTCACGGCAGTGAACCCGAGGCGTTCGGCCCACTGGAGCACGCTCGGCAGATCGTCGGCATTCAGGTGCAGCGCGGTGAGATCGATCGGCCGGTAGACGTACGTCAGGCCTTGGCGGCGCCCCTCCTCCATGTGCAGTGCCGGCGTCAACGACGGGGCAGTGCCGGAGCCGATCAGACCCGCGAGGATCGGGGAATCGTGATGCACGTCACTCCTCTGTGTCGTCAGCGTTGCCGGATAATGTACTAACCGTTACGTACATGGTACGCCGCGGCGGCTCCGTGTCAAGAAGAGGCGTACGCTGGCCCCATCCATCACCCGCCGGGAGGCCACGCATGAGCGCACTGATCACCACCGCACCACCCCGGGCGACGCCCCTGCAGCATGTCGCTCGGGTGCTTCTGGGGCTCGCGCTCCTGTTCGCAGGGATCGCTCACCTCACGTTCGCACGCCGCGATTTCCAAGCGCAGGTGCCCGATTGGGTGCCCGCAGACAAGGATTTCGTGGTCGTGGCCTCCGGCATCGTCGAGATCAGCCTGGGCGGCGCGGTCGCCGTGCTCGGCAGGCTGCGGGTGCCGATCGGCTGGGTGATCGCGGGGTTCTTCATCGCAGTGTTCCCCGGCAACATCTCGCAGTTCGTGACCCGCTCAGACGCGTTCGGGCTCGACAGCGATGCCGCGCGCGGGATCCGGCTGGTGTTCCAACCGCTCCTCGTGCTCTGGGCCCTGTGGTCGTGCGGAGCACTCCAGGCGATGCGACGCGGGCGCGGGCGCTGAGCGCCGGCGGTTACACGTGCCGCAGATCCTCCGCAATCGCGGCGGTCGTCTCCAGCAGACGCGGAACATGCTCCTCGCGGAGCCGAGCGAGCGAGTCTCTGCTCGCACTCGTCGACACGTTCACCGCCGCGGCGACGGACCCGTCGCGGCGACGCACCGGGGCGGCCGCAGATCGCAGCCCCACCTCGAGCTCGCCGTCGACGATCGCCCACCCCTGCTCGCGCACGCGCTGGAGTTCAGCGCGGAGCCGCTCGGGGTCGGTGAGGGTCCGTTGCGTGAGCGCGGGCGTCGGAGCATGCGCGAGCACGGCCTCGGCTTCCGATTCGGGCAACGCCGCGAGCAGTACCCGCCCCATGCTCGTCGCGTAGGCGGGGAAGCTGGTGCCGATGGTGATGCCGACGGTCATGATGCGCCGCGTCGGCACCCGGGCGACGTAGACGATGTCGCTGCCCGCGAGCACCGCGGCCGACACCGATTCGCCGGTCTCACGTGAGAGCCGCTCGAGGTGCGGCTGCATCACCTCGGGAAGCGAAAGGGCGGAGAGGTAGCTGAACCCCAGTTCGAGCACTCGCGGGGTCAGGGCGAAGGCGCGTCCGTCCGACCGCACGTACCCGAGCGTCTCGAGCGTGCGCAGAAACCGCCGCGCAGCCGCCGCAGGAATTCCGGCCCGCCGTGAAACGTCGCTGAGGCTGAGCTCCGGATGCTCCGCGTCGAAGGCCCGGATCACGGCGAGCCCGCGCGCGAGCGACTGCACGAAGTCGCCGCTCGCCGCCTCGCCCGCGGGTTCTGAATGCGCATTCACGCGCCCACCTTACCGGCCCGACCCGGTGGCCTCCGCACGTGTCATCGTTCGAGCACGACGGCGAGCCCCTGCCCCACTCCGATGCAGATCGCGACCACGGCGACGCCCCCGCCGAGACGCCGCAACCCGTGAGCCGCCCGCCCGATGATGCGCCCCCCCGATGCTCCGAGCGGGTGCCCGATCGCCAGCGCGCCACCGTGCACGTTCAACCGTTCCGGGTCGAGCTCCGGCCACCCGGCCAGGCAGGCGAGCGACTGCGACGCGAAGGCTTCGTTCAGTTCGACGAAGTCGACGTCGGCCCAGCTGCGCCCGGATCGCGCGAGCGCCCGATTCGCCGCCTCGATCGGGGCGATGGGGAAGAGGTCGGGATCCACGCCGTGCGTCGCGCGCCCCGTGATGCGGGCGAGCGGCTCTGCGGCGATCGCCCCCTCGCCGCCGATGAGGACCGCCGATGCGCCGTCGTTGATCGACGAGGCGTTCCCCGCGGTGACGGTCCCGTCGGCCGCGAACAGCGGTCGTAGGGCGGCGAGCTTCTCGACGGTCGAACCGTCGCGTATCCCCTCGTCTCGAGCGAGCTCCGCTCCCGGCACCTGCACGATCTCGTCGTCGAACACTCCGTCCGCCCACGCCGCCGCCGCCCGCTGATGCGAGCGCACCGCGAACGCGTCCTGCTGCTCGCGCGAAATGTTCCACTCGCGTGCGATCCTCTCGGCGGACTCGCCGTTCGAGATGCTCCACGGCGCGGGGAACGCCGGGTTCACCATGCGCCACCCGATGGACGTGTTCCACATCGTCTGGTTGCCGACCGACGGCCACGGCTTCGCCGACTTCTCAACGACGAAGGGAGCCCGGCTCATCGATTCGACGCCGCCGGCCAGCACGATCTGAGCGTCGCCGGATTCGACCGCTCGCGCGGCCTGGATCACCGCTTCGACCGACGATGCGCAGAGCCGATTGACGGTCGTTCCCGTGACGGTGGTGGGGAAGCCTGCGAGCAGGGCGCCGAAGCGCGCGACGTTGCGATTGTCTTCGCCCGCCTGATTCGCATCGCCGAAGATCACATCGTCGATGCGCCCGGGGTCGATGCCGGTGCGCTCCGCACTCGCCCGCATCACGGCGGCAGCGAGGTCGTCGGGGCGCACTCCGGAGAGAGCTCCTCCGGCGCGGCCGAACGGCGTGCGCACCGCATCGTAGATGAATGCTCCGGTCATGATCGTCCCTCCGCGGTCGCATCCGTGAGGCGCAGGCCCGTGGCCGCCTCGAGCATCGGTATCGAGTTGTCGCCGAACAGCTCGCGCACGGTGAACCCGTCCTCGGTCACCTCGAAAACGGCGTGATCGGTGTAGACCCGCGAGACGCACGCGGTGCCGGTCAACGGATACGAGCAGGCCGCGACGAGTTTCGACGCCCCCTGCTTCGTCAGCAGGTCGGTCATCACGTACACGTGCTTCGCCCCGATCGCGAGATCCATCGCCCCGCCGACAGCCGGAATCGCCCCGGGAGCACCGGTCGACCAATTGGCGAGATCCCCGTTGGAGGCGACCTGGAACGCCCCGAGCACGCACACGTCGAGGTGACCCCCGCGCATCATGCCGAAGGAGTCCGCGTGGTGGAAGTAGGCGGCGCCGGCGACGGCGGTCACCGCCTGCTTGCCCGCGTTGATGAGATCGGGATCGACGCGTCCGGCGGCAGGTGCTCGACCCATGCCGAGCATGCCGTTCTCGGTGTGCAGGATGATCTCGGCGTCGTCCGGCAGGTAGTCGGCGACCAGAGTCGGCGCACCGATGCCGAGGTTGACGACGGACCCCTCGGCGATGTCGGCTGCGATGCGTGCCGCGAGCTCCTCGCGGGTGATGCGGGTGCTCATGCGACGTCCCCCTCGGTCTGCACCGGCGCTCCTGCGAGGTCCACGCCTCCCACGAAGACGCCGTCGCGCAGCCAACGGCGCTCGCCGACGGCGACCACGCGATCCACGTAGATGCCGGGAGTCACCACGACCTCCGGATCGATATCGCCGAGCGGGACCACCGTGTCGACTTGCGCGATCGTCGTCTGCGCGGCCGCCGCCATGATCGGACCGAAATTGCGCGCGGTCTCGCGATAGACGAGGTTGCCCCAGCGATCGGCGTTCCACCCACTGATCAGCGCGAAGTCGGCGCGAATCGGGTACTCGAGCGCGTATGCTCGCCCAGCGATCTCGCGGATCTCCTTGCCTGCCGCGAGTTCCGTGCCGACGCCCGTGGGGGTGTAGAAGGCGCCGATGCCGGCGCCGGCCGCGCGGATCCGCTCCGCGAGGTTGCCCTGCGGCACCAGTTCGAACTCGATTGCGCCTGCGCGATAGAGCCCGTCGAACACCCAGGAATCCGCTTGTCGGGGGAACGAGCAGATGATCTTGCGTACGCGACGCTCGGCGAGCAGCGCGGCGAGGCCGTCGTCACCGTTTCCCGCGTTGTTGTTCACGATCGTGAGGTCGCTCGCGCCGTGGGCGATGAGTGCGTCGATCAACTCGATGGGCTGCCCGGCTCTGCCGAATCCGCCGATCATCACCGTAGCGCCGTCGTGAATGCCCGCCACCGCGGCCGCGGGATCCGGCACCGTCTTGTCGATCATGAACGCGTCATTTCGCACAGCGAAGTATAGTTCGTCATGCGAACACACTACCCGATTGCGGCGGTGGGGCACACCCCTGGTCGTCCGCACCGCGTGCTGGCAGACTGGGCCGATGCCTCTTACCGCACTGATCACCGGCGCATCGACAGGACTCGGAGCCGAGTTCGCCCGGCAGCTCGCCGCCGCGGGCGTCGACCTCGTGCTCGTCGCACGCGACCGCGAACGGCTCGAGATCCTGGCCGCCGAGCTGCGGGATCGCCACGGCATCGACGCCTCCGCGCTGCCAGCCGACCTCACCCGCGCTCCCGACCTGGAGCGGGTGGCGGGCCGACTCAGCGCGCGGGATCGTCCCGTCGACATCCTCGTGAACAACGCGGGATTCGGTGTTGCCGACGGCTTCGAGACGAGCGAACTCGACGACGAGCGGAGGCTGCACGAACTGCTGTCATGGGTGCCGCTCCACCTGTCGCACGCCGCCGTCCCGGGAATGCTCGACCGGGGCTACGGCTGGATCCTGAACGTCGCCAGCGTCGCCGCATTCACGCCGACGGGCACCTACGGAGCCGCGAAGGCGGCGATCGTGTCGCTCTCGCGCTCCCTCAACGCGCGCTACCGCCGTCGCGGCGTGCGCGTGACCGCTCTCTGCCCGGGCCTGCTCGACACCGAATTCCATGCGCGGATGGGAGAGGATCACCTGCCCCGCCTCCCACGGATCGCCTGGGCGAGCACCGCCCGCGTCGCGCAGGAGGGACTCTCCGCAGTTCGACGCGGCCGGAGCATCCTGATCTCCGATTGGCGCTACCGACTCCTCGCGCCGCTCATCCACGTGCTGCCCGACCGACTGCTCGAGCGCACGTCGACGACGAACGACGGCGCGCTGAACTGAGCCCGAGCGGCACCCGCGCGGCCCGCACCGCACATTCATCCGACTCACTGCCCGCGCACGCCGAGCGGGCATAGGCTGAGGCAATGGTCAACTATCGGTATCTCGGAAACAGCGGCTTCAAGGTCTCGGAAATCACGTTCGGCAACTGGGTGACGCACGCGTCTCAGGTCGCCGACGACGCGGCGATCAAGACGGTGCACGCGGCGCTCGACGCCGGCATCACCACGTTCGACACCGCCGACACGTACGCGAACACCGCGGCCGAGGCCGTGCTCGGGCGCGCACTGGAGGGGCAGCGACGCGAGGGTCTCGAGATCTTCACGAAGGTGTACTTCCCGACCGGCCAGAAGGGGCCGAACGACACCGGGCTGAGCCGCAAGCACATCCTCGAATCGATCAACGGCTCGCTCCGCCGCCTCGGCACCGATTACGTTGACCTGTACCAGGCTCACCGCTTCGACTACGAGACGCCGCTCGAAGAGACGTTCCAGGCGTTCGCCGACGTCGTACGGCAGGGCAAGGCGCTCTACATCGGCGTCTCGGAATGGACCGCCGAGCAGCTGCGCGAGGGGCACCAGCTCGCGCGCGAATTCGGCGTGCAGCTCATCTCGAACCAGCCGCAGTACTCGATGCTGCACCGCGTGATCGAGGGGAAGGTCGTTCCGGCATCCGAGGAGCTCGGCATCTCGCAGATCGTCTGGTCGCCCATGGCGCAGGGCGTGCTCTCGGGCAAGTACCTTCCCGGACAGCCGGTGCCCTCGGGTTCGCGCGCGACCGACGGCAAGAGCGGTGCGGAGTTCATGCGGAAGTTCTTGGACGACCGGATCCTCGAAGCCGTGCAGGGCCTGAAGCCGATCGCCGAGCAGGCCGGGCTCACCATGCCGCAGCTCGCGATCGCCTGGGTGCTGCAGAATCCGAACGTGGCCGCGGCCCTCGTGGGGGCCTCGCGCCCCGAGCAGCTCGCCGACACGGTGAAGGCGTCAGGAGTCGTGCTCGACGCCGACACGCTCGCAGCCATCGACGATGCGCTCGGCGACATTCCCAATCGCGACGCCGAGGACACGTACGAGGTGTCGCCGAAGACCCGTCTGGTCTGATCCGGCCGGCCGCTTCCGGCCCGCCGCTCTCCGCCGAGCACGGGAGCGTGCGATGCGCTTGCGCACCGCACTCTCCCGTGTTAGTTTTGCCGCAAAACTACTTGGGGACCTCCCATGAACTGGAGTGATCAATGAAGATCGTCATCATCGGCGCCGGCATCGGCGGCCTCCTCAGCGCACTCAGCCTGCACGCCGCCGGCTTCGAGCACATCGAAGTCTACGAGCGATCCGAGGAGATCCGCGGCCTCGGCGTCGGCATCAACCTGCTGCCTCACGCGGTCCGCGAGCTCACCGAGCTCGGCATCGTCGACGACATCGCCGCACTCGGGGTCGAGCCGAGCACGCTCGCCTACTACAACCGCCACGGTCAGCCCATCTGGAGTGAGCCTCGCGGCACCGCCGCAGGGTACGCCTGGCCCCAGCTCTCCGTGCATCGGGGGCGGCTGCAGATCGCGCTCCGCGACCTCGTCGAGCAGCGCGTCGGCGACATCATCCGCACCGGGCACCGGGTCGTCTCCGTGGAACACGGGGAGGAGCAGGATCTGGCGCGATTCACGACGGAGGCCGGCGAGGTCACCGTGTCGGCTGACATCGTGATCGCCGCCGACGGCATCCACTCGGCTGTGCGCGCAGAGCGCTACCCGGAAGAGGGAGCTCCCCCCTCCAACGGGCTCACCCTCTGGCGCGGTGTCGCGTACGCCGAACCGTTCCTCGACGGCAGCACGATGGTGATGGTGGGCGACGGCGAGCAGAAGTTCGTCGCGTACCCCCTCGGCCCGGTCGGAGACGACGGGCGCATGCCCATCAACTTCATCGCTGAGCAGCGGGGAGCAGGATCCGGCCAGGTGGACTGGAACCACCCCATCGACCCGAAGCCCATCGTCGAACTCTTCCGCAAGTGGGCGTTCGACTGGATCGACATTCCCGGCCTCATCGCGAGCGCCGACGAGATCCTCGAATATCCGATGGTGGATCGCGACGCGCTCCCGCAGTGGACGTTCGGGCGCACCACGCTCCTCGGAGATGCCGCGCATGCGATGTACCCCAACGGCTCGAACGGCGGATCGCAAGCGACCCTCGACGCCCGCACGCTGGCATTCCACCTCGCCCACGCCCCCACCCCGCGGGACGGCCTCCGCGCGTACGAAGCCGATCGCCGACCGGCCACCGCTGCACTGCTCGAGCAGACGCGCCAGGCCGGCCCCGAGAAGGTGATGGTGCTCGCCGCGGAGCGTGCGCCTGAGGGCTTCTCGTACATCCACGACGTGATTCCCGAGGCCGAGCTGGCGGATGTCGCGACCGCCTACAAGCAAGCCGCAGGGTTCCACCCGGAGATGCTGAACGCGCGCGCTTCGCTGTCCGTCGAACGCTGACCGATGACCGGCATCGCCGACTCCGCCCGCCTCGCCGGCGTCATCTCGCCCCTGCGGCGTGCGCTGCTCAGCGCCGCGCGGGCCGCCGGGGATCTTCCAGAGATTCCCGATTCTCAGATTCAGATCATCCGCGCACTCCCCTCCGGCACGGCTCTCGCGCCCAGCGATCTCGCTGAGGCGCTCCACCTCGACCGCTCCACGGTGAGCAACCTGCTCGCCTCGATGCAGCGAGCCGGGCTCGTCGAGCGCCGACCGGACGAGGCCGACGGCCGACGCGTACTGGTGACGACCTCGGAACGAGCCAGGGCGCTCTTCACCGCCTACGACCGTGCGAGCACCCGCATTCTCGGGGAATCACTCGAAACGCTCGCCGGCGACGACCTGACCTCGATCGCCGCTGCACTGCCCGCACTCGAACGGCTGCTCGGCGCGCTCCTCAGCGCACACGATCCGAGTCTCCCCCGCGCCACCGAAGAACGGAGCACCTCATGACCCCTCCCGCAGCGCGCCCGTCGGAATCTGCGCTTCCGGCTCCCGGCCTCGAGCACGTGTTCGACGTCTCCGTCGAGCTCGGTGCGATCGAGGATCACGGTCGGACCCGAGCGGGCCACCGCAGAGTCATCCCGATTCTCGGGGGCAGCATCTCCGGGGACGTGAAGGCCGAGATCCTGCCGGGCGGCGCGGACTGGCAGATCGTGCGGACCGACGGCTCGATCGAGATCGACGGCCGCTACTCGGCGCGCACCGCCGACGGCGAGCTGCTCTACCTGCAGGCGTCGGGGGTGCGCAGCGGAGAACCGCACGTGCTCGAATCGTTGCTCAAGGGCGAGACGGTCGACCCCTCCGAGTACTATTTCCGCACCGTGGTCACGATCGAGACCTCGGCACCGGCGCTCGCGCACCTCGAACGATCGCTGTACCTCGCCGTCGCCCAGCGCACGGCGAGCGCTGTGCGCTACGCCACGTACCGCTTCGTGTGACACGACTCGGTGCGTCGCGTCGCACGCCCGAGTGGCTGACGCACGGTCACTCCGGCCGATCCTTCACCACTCGCCGGTGCAGCAGCGCCGTGACCACCGCGATCACCGAACCGATGAGCGTGTCGAGCACGCGCTCGGTCGCAGCGCCCATGAGATCGCCTCCGCCGGCTGCTGCCCCCGTGAGGAGGAGCACGAGCGGCGTGATGAAGACGAGGGCAAGAGCGTAATTGCGCACCACCACGAGCTCGATGATGAACTGCAGCCCGGTGAGTAGCAGCACGAGCGCGAGGGGGAAGGCCCCGAGCGGGGCGATCGCGAGGTAGAGCACCGCGCCGACGAGGGTGCCGACGGTGCGATGCAGCCCGCGGGCGAGCGAGTGTCGGCGCACCGCACTCAGGCCGATGACGGCGACACCCGCGGAGACCGTCCAATAGGCGCGATGGGGATCGATCCAGAGCATCGTGACGACCGTGCCGACGACGGCGACGATCAGAATGCGCAGGATCAGCCGGCGCTCGCCCGGTCCCAACCAGGGCCCGGGCAGCAGCTCGCCGAGGGGCCGCACCGGTTTCGCCCGCTCGGCGTCTCGGAGCAACGGCGCGAGGGCCAGCAGGTACGAGAACAGCGCACCGCCCGCGAGCGCCGCGATGAGTATGAGCGGGGAGTTCAGTCGTTCGCCATCGACCACTGCGGTGATGTTGCCTGCCAGCCCGTAGCTCAGCACGAAGAACACCGGACCGGGCGGGCCGAGCCGGAAGGCGAACGACAGCGCCGCAGTCGCGCCGGCGACGACCACGAGCCCGATGCCCAGCAGCACCGGCCACGGCGACAGCACCGCGCCGAGCGCGGCAGAGCCGATGAGGGCGAGTGCCACGAACGGCAGCACCTTGGCCCGCTCCGCGGCGGCGAGGCTGGCGGCGAAGAGTGCGACGAAGGCTCCGGCAGCGGTCTGCAACCCGATGCCTTCGTATCCCAGTGCGGTCAGCACGCCGAACGGCACGCCGATGGAGAGCGCCGCTCGCAGCGCGATCCAGAGTCTCGGGCCCGGGCCGGCGGGCATCTCGACGAGACTGCGCACCGCTTTGATCACGGCGGTGGGCGGCGTACGGCGATCGGGTCGAGAGGACTCACCGTCTCCGACCGCTTCCGCCATACTCGCCTCCATCTTGCTCGCGCCCGTCCATTCTCCCAGGTGCGGAGTACTCGGGGCGCTCAGGCGTTGCGTTCAGGGCGCGGAATTGCTCGATTCGGGATCGATCGCCTCCGCTGCGAGCCGGGCGGCGCCGATGATGCCGGCGTTGTTGCGCAGTCGCGCCGGAACGACCGGCACCGTGACACCCGCGAATGGAAGAAAACTGTCGGATGCCTTGCTGATGCTGCCGCCGAGTACGAATCGGTCGGGGTTCAGAATCTTCTCGAGGTAACCGATGTACCGGGAGACGCGCGACGCCCACTCGTCGAGCGTGATGCCTTCGCGCTCGATCACCTTCGCAGCCGTGTGGCGTTCGATCGAGGTGAACCCGTCGAGCTCCAGATGCCCGAGCTCGAAGTTCGGTACGAGCACGCCGTCGGCGACGAGCGCCGAACCGATCCCTGTTCCGAAGGTGAGCACGAGCGTCACGCCGGGAAGCCCGCTGACCTCGCCGAACGCGACCTCGGCGATGCCAGCTGCATCCGCATCGTTCACGACGGTGCACGGCGCCGCGACCGCCGCCGAGAGCAGCGCGTGCGCGTCGGTGCCGATCCAGCTGAGGTCGATGTTCGCGGCGGTGCGCATCACGCCGTCGCGCACCACTCCCGGGAGCGTGACTCCGACGGGGAGGTTCGCGCTGCTGTCGAACCCGGCGGCAGCGAGCTCAGCCCGAATCGCAGCGGCCATCGACCCTACCTCGCGAGCGATATCAGCCGGCGCACCGCCTGCGGGGGTCGCGACCTTGTGCCGAGTGCTGATCTTCTCGCCGGTCGTCACATCGATCGCGGCGCCCTTGATACCCGTACCACCGACATCGATGCCGATGGCTGCGTGCTGCAGTCCCATAGCGGCGAGTGTATCGGCAGCGCAGGGGCGATCGCTAGACGGCGCGGAGCACGATGGCGCTGCCCTGCCCGCCGCCGCCGCAGATGCCGATGGCTCCGAGGGATCCGACACCCTGCTCGGCGAGCTGCCGCGCGAGCGTGCCGACGATGCGAGCGCCGGAGGCCCCGATCGGGTGACCGAGAGCGATCGCTCCACCATGCCGGTTGACGATGCTCGGATCGAGGCCGAGCTCGCGGCCCGACTGCACGCCGACCGCCGCGAATGCCTCGTTGATCTCGACCGCTGAGAGGTCGGCGACGGCGATTGCGCCGGTCTTCGCGAGTGCAGCCGTGATCGCCCGCGCGGGCTGCGAATGGAGCTGCGTGTCGGGGCCGGCGACGAATGCGGTCGCCTCGACGCGGGCGAACGGCGCGAGGCCGAGTCGCTCCGCGGCCGCCTCGCTCACGATCACGAGCGCCGCAGCGCCGTCGGTGATCTGCGAGGCGTTGCCCGCAGTGATGGTGCCCTCCTTCGAGAAGGCCGGCCGCAGACCCGCCAGTGCTTCCGCGGTGGTCTCCGCACGCACGCCGTCGTCGCTCGAGACCACCGTTTCGCCCCGACGCGACGTCACCGTGAACGGTTCGATCTCGCCGGCGAGGAATTCGGCCGAGGCTGCGGCGCGCTGGTGGGAGGCCGCCGCGAACGCGTCCTGCTCCTCACGGGTCAGCCCGAGCGGCGTATTGCCGGTCTCAGTGAGCGCGCCCATGGCAACCTGGTCGAATGCGTCTGACAGACCGTCCCGGTCGACCGTGTCGACGAGTGCCGCGTCGCCGTACTTCGTGCCAGCGCGCAACGGCAGCACGTGCGGGGCGAGCGACATCGATTCCTGGCCGGCTGCGACGACGATCTCCGCCTCACCGCTGTTGATGAGGCGCACCGCCTGAGAGACGGCCTCGGCGCCGGAGAGGCACACGGCGTTGAGCGTTACGGCAGGCACTTCGAGGGGGATCCCCGCGCCCACCGCCGTCTGACGGGCCGGGTTCTGGCCGGCGCCCGCCTGCAGCACCTGGCCGACCACGACCGCGTCCACGTCAGCGGGGGCAACGCCTGCACGGGCGAGTGCCGCGCGCACGGCGTGGGCGCCCAGCACGGTAGCCGGCTGCGCGGCGAGCTGTCCGGTGAAACGAGTGAACGGGGTGCGGGCGTATCCCGCGATGAGTGCGGTCATCGGCTGGCTCCTCGGTGGTCGAACGGGGTGCATCCATCATCGCGCACCAGCGGAGCCGCGGCACCTGCGCACCTGCACGGGCGGAGGGCTTCACGGTGTGCACGATGATCGCGCCCGGGCTTGTGCTTGCGATCGGGCTCGGGCTCGGGCTCGGGCTCGAGCTCGGGCTCGGGCTCGGGCGATCATGAATGTCGGTGGTTGCCGGTTGACTGGGGTCATGTTCTCCCTCACGATCGGCACCGTCCCGGCGGA
>NZ_BAAAOP010000013.1:0-1097 GCF_039530485.1 Leucobacter alluvii
CTTGTGCGGGCCCCCGTCAATTCCTTTGAGTTTTAGCCTTGCGGCCGTACTCCCCAGGCGGGGAACTTAATGCGTTAGCTACGACACAGAACCCGTGGAACAGGCCCTACATCTAGTTCCCAACGTTTACGGCATGGACTACCAGGGTATCTAATCCTGTTCGCTCCCCATGCTTTCGCTCCTCAGCGTCAGTTACGGCCCAGAGATCTGCCTTCGCCATCGGTGTTCCTCCTGATATCTGCGCATTCCACCGCTACACCAGGAATTCCAATCTCCCCTACCGCACTCTAGCTTGCCCGTACCCACTGCAGGCCAGAGGTTGAGCCTCTGGTTTTCACAGCAGACGCGACAAGCCGCCTACGAGCTCTTTACGCCCAATAATTCCGGACAACGCTTGCACCCTACGTATTACCGCGGCTGCTGGCACGTAGTTAGCCGGTGCTTTTTCTGCAGGTACCGTCACTTTCGCTTCTTCCCTACTAAAAGAGGTTTACAACCCGAAGGCCGTCATCCCTCACGCGGCGTTGCTGCATCAGGCTTGCGCCCATTGTGCAATATTCCCCACTGCTGCCTCCCGTAGGAGTCTGGGCCGTGTCTCAGTCCCAGTGTGGCCGGTCACCCTCTCAGGCCGGCTACCCGTCGTCGCCATGGTGAGCCATTACCTCACCATCTAGCTGATAGGCCGCGAGTCCATCCCGAACCAAAATTCTTTCCACCTACACACCATGCGGTGATAGGACATATCCAGTATTAGACGCCGTTTCCAGCGCTTATCCCAGAGTTCGGGGCAGGTTACTCACGTGTTACTCACCCGTTCGCCACTCATCCACCCCCAGCAAGCTGGGAGCTTCAGCGTTCGACTTGCATGTGTTAAGCACGCCGCCAGCGTTCGTCCTGAGCCAGGATCAAACTCTCCGTAAAAAACGATTGCCACACGCCCCGGGGAAAAACCGGAACATGCAACGAGTTCAATCTGGCAACAGAACCATCAATACTGACGATTCTTGTTATCCAAAAAAGGAATCTCCCACACCCAGAAACCTGGATGTCGGGGATTATAAATTAAATTGGCATATGACAATTTAAGTGCACACTAT
>NZ_BAAAOP010000014.1:0-1298 GCF_039530485.1 Leucobacter alluvii
GGTGACAGACGCGCCCGCTGATGCGGTGGCTGATGCGGTGGCGGATGCGAGTCTGTCGCTTGGGCAGGTCGTGAATCTGCTCGAGCAGATGGAGTATCGGCAGCGCGCCCTCGACGCGTTCAGGTACGAGCTCATGGCGGTCGCGGTGCAGATGGCGACCGGTGCCGCGCGTTCCGGCTCCGCGCCCGCCAGCGAGAACGAGCTCGCCTACCGCTCGGTGCGGGCGGAGCTCGCGACCGCGTTGAACGTGAGCGAGCGCGCGGCGGAAGCCCAGATGGGCGCGGCGTGGTCGCTGCGATACGACTACGGGATGACGCATCAGATTCTCGCCGCTGGCGAGATCTCGGCCGCGCACGCGCGCGTGATCGCGGATGCCGGGCGACGTCTCGGCGTCGGGGCTGCTCCCGAAGTCGTCGCGAGGCGGGAGGCGTATCAGGCGGAGGTGCTCGAGTACGCGCGTCGGGAGTCGGTGAACCGGCTTCGTCCGATCGCGCGCAGGATCGCCGAGCAGTACGCCGGTGACACCCTCGACGAGCGGCACTACAAGGAGGCGCGCAGGCGTCGAGTAGTCGTGCAGGAGCGCGAGGACGGGATGTCCGATCTGCTGGCGTATCTGCCCACCGCAGAGGCGTACGCGATACACGACCGGTTGACTCGGATCGCCCGCGAAGTCGAGCGCAGCGAGCGGGCTGAGTCGGCCGAGCGGGCTGGGTCGGACGAGCGGGCTGGACTGCATGAGCGTGACGGGGGCGCCGAGCGGGGCCAGCGGGCGGCGGCGGAATCTTCGGCGCGACGCTCGCGCGATGAGATTCGGGCCGACGCATTCGCCGAACTTCTCCTCGGCTCAGACGCGAGCGCTGTGACCTCGTGTGCGAGCAGCGAAGCGATACGGGCTCAGGTGCAGGTCATCGTGCCCGTCACGGCACTCGCCCCCTCCCGCCGGAGCGCTGCTCCTGTGGCAGAGCTCGTCGGGGCGGGGCCGATCCCGCTCGCCTCTGCCAGGAACCTCGCAGCGGCGACGCCGGTGTGGGAACGGGTGACGGTGGATGCGGAATCGGGTTCGGTGCTCCAAGTCGATCGCTACCGTCCGAGCGAAGCGATGAAGCGCCGACTCGGGGCACGCGATCAGCACTGCCGGTTCCCGGGGTGCCGTGTGCCGGTCGCGCGGTGCGATCTCGACCACACCGTCGACGCGGCCTTCGGCGGCCCGACCTCGACGGCGAACCTCGCGCACCTGTGCCGTGGCCATCACGTGCTCAAGCACCACTCCGAATGGGCCGTACGCCAGAAGAACGATG
>NZ_BAAAOP010000015.1:0-4314 GCF_039530485.1 Leucobacter alluvii
CGGCGGTGTCCTACTCTCCCACAAGGTCCCCCTTGCAGTACCATCGGCGCAATCAGTCTTAGCTTCCGGGTTCGGAATGTGACCGGGCGTTTCCCTGACGCTATGGCCGCCGTAACTCTATTCACATATGACCACACCCCACCCCAAACAGGTGGACGTGTGTGGCCGTACGTCTAGAACCACAAAGTGGACGCGAAACAATCGTTACTGAAGATACCCATGCCCTCCCCATTCAAGGGGAGGAAGAAATCAAGTCATCGGCTTATTAGTACCAGTCAGCTCCACACCTTACAGTGCTTCCACATCTGGCCTATCAACCCAGTAATCTACTGGGAGCCTCACCACCACAAGGGTGACGGAGATCTCATCTCGAGGCCGGCTTCCCGCTTAGATGCTTTCAGCGGTTATCCATCCCGAACGTAGCCAACCAGCCATGCCCTTGGCAGAACAACTGGCACACCAGAGGTCCGTCCAACCCGGTCCTCTCGTACTAGGGTCAGATCCTCTCAAATCTCCAACGCGCGCAGAGGATAGGGACCGAACTGTCTCACGACGTTCTAAACCCAGCTCGCGTACCGCTTTAATGGGCGAACAGCCCAACCCTTGGGACCAACTCCAGCCCCAGGATGCGACGAGCCGACATCGAGGTGCCAAACCATGCCGTCGATATGGACTCTTGGGCAAGATCAGCCTGTTATCCCCGAGGTACCTTTTATCCGTTGAGCGACAGCGCTTCCACAAGCCACTGCCGGATCACTAGTCCCGACTTTCGTCCCTGCTCGACCTGTCAGTCTCACAGTCAAGCTCCCTTGTGCACTTACACTCGCCACCTGATTGCCAACCAGGTTGAGGGAACCTTTGGGCGCCTCCGTTACTTTTTGGGAGGCAACCGCCCCAGTTAAACTACCCACCAGGCACTGTCCCAGAACCCGATCAGGGTCCGTAGTTAGATATCCAATATGACCAGAGTGGTATTTCAACAACGACTCCACCCAAACTAGCGTCTGAGCTTCACAGTCTCCCACCTATCCTACACAAGCCACACCGAACACCAATACCAAGCTGTAGTAAAGGTCACGGGGTCTTTCCGTCCTTCTGCGCGTAACGAGCATCTTTACTCGTACTGCAATTTCGCCGAGTTCACGGTGGAGACAGCTGGGAAGTCGTTACGCCATTCGTGCAGGTCGGAACTTACCCGACAAGGAATTTCGCTACCTTAGGATGGTTATAGTTACCACCGCCGTTTACTGGGGCTTAAATTCAAAGCTTCGACCCAAAGGTCTAACCTCTCCTCTTAACCTTCCAGCACCGGGCAGGCGTCAGTCCGTATACATCCACTTGCGTGTTAGCACGGACCTGTGTTTTTAGTAAACAGTCGCTTCCCACTGGTCTCTGCGGCCACCACACCCTTTCCCAAGCAAGTTGGTATAAGTGGATGGCCCCCCTTCTCCCGAAGTTACGGGGGCATTTTGCCGAGTTCCTTCACCATGATTATCTCGATCTCCTGAGTATTCTCTACCTGACCACCTGAGTCGGTTTGGGGTACGGGCAACAGCAAACCTCACGTCGATGCTTTTCTTGGCAGCATAGGATCACCTGCTTCCCCATACGGGTCCGCATCATGTCTCACCCAAAGCCGAAAACTCTTCATAATCGACGGGCTACACATTTACACCGGGACAACCATCGCCCGGCACAGGCTACCTTCCTGCGTCACACCTCACGCTCACCACCCCAGTATCGGGTTCGCAACCTCCACCCGCACATCACCCGAAGGATCCGTAACAGGCTTTGGATAGCTGAGCACTACTGGTTAGGTCTTTGACGGTTTACCGCCGGTACGGGAATATCAACCCGTTGTCCATCGACTACGCCTGTCGGCCTCGCCTTAGGTCCCGACTTACCCAGGGAAGATTAGCTTGACCCTGGAACCCTTGGTCTTCCGGAGGACGGGTTTCTCACCCGTCTTTCGCTACTCATGCCTGCATTCTCACTCGTGTGGCATCCACGACTGGTTCACACCGCCGCTTCACTCGCCACACGACGCTCTCCTACCCATCCATACGGCTGGACCACGAAGGCCTACCTATAAATATGAATGCCACAACTTCGGTGGCGTGCTTGAGCCCCGTTACATTGTCGGCGCGGAATCACTTGACCAGTGAGCTATTACGCACTCTTTCAAGGGTGGCTGCTTCTAAGCCAACCTCCTGGTTGTCACAGCAACTCCACATCCTTTTCCACTTAGCACGCGCTTTGGGACCTTAGTTGGTGATCTGGGTTGTTTCCCTCTCGACTATGAAGCTTATCCCCCACAGTCTCACTGCTGCGCTCTCACTTACCGGCATTCGGAGTTTAGCTGACGTCAGTAACCTTGTAGGGCCCATCGGCCATCCAGTAGCTCTACCTCCGGCAAGAAACACGCAACGCTGCACCTAAATGCATTTCGGAGAGAACCAGCTATCACGAAGTTTGATTGGCCTTTCACCCCTATCCACAGCTCATCCCCTCAGTTTTCAACCTAAGTGGGTTCGGTCCTCCACGACGTCTTACCGTCGCTTCAACCTGGCCATGGATAGATCACTTCGCTTCGGGTCTAGGACATGCGACTGAATCGCCCTATTCAGACTCGCTTTCGCTACGGCTGCCCCTCACGGGTTAACCTCGCCACATATCGCTAACTCGCAGGCTCATTCTTCAAAAGGCACGCCGTCACAGATACAAAGCCTGCTCCGACGGATTGTAAGCAAACGGTTTCAGGTACTATTTCACTCCCCTCCCGGGGTACTTTTCACCTTTCCCTCACGGTACTAGTCCGCTATCGGTCATCTGGAAGTATTTAGGCTTATCAGGTGGTCCTGACAGATTCACACGGGATTTCTCGGGCCCCGTGCTACTTGGGATACACACCACGCGGTAAAACCATTTCGGATACGGGACTCTCACCCACTCCGGTCGCCCATTCCAAGGCGTTCTCCTATAGCTTCACTCTCACGTTCGAAGGTCAGCAGCCCTTCACGGCACGTCCCACAACCCCGACCATGCAACCCCTGCTAGGTATCACACATGACCGGTTTAGCCTCATCCGGTTTCGCTCGCCACTACTCCCGGAATCACTGTTGTTTTCTCTTCCTGTGGGTACTGAGATGTTTCACTTCCCCACGTTCCCTCTACCCGCCCTATATATTCAGGCGGGAGTCACCAGGTACGCACGCGCCCTGGCGGGGTTTCCCCATTCGGAAATCCTCGAATCATAGCCCGTTTATCGGCTCCCCGAGGCTTATCGCAGATTACTACGTCCTTCTTCGGCTCCAGATGCCAAGGCATCCACCGTTTGCTCTTAGAAACTTGAAATCACATAAGTATTCAGAAACACACACCCACCCAAACCCCCAAAGGGATCCGCCAGGTGTGTGACCAATGAAATTAATTAGTATCAGCAGCACCACACCCGCCCACACCCATCACACCCAAAGGCGATCCAGACAAAACGAATATGACACTGCAAGATGCTCGCGTCCACTGTGTAGTTCTCAACGTACGGTCGATCCCACCCCCACGAGCAACACGTCTCGTGACAGCAGGTCAAGGAATCAGTCACCCGCACCCCAAAAGGATGCGACCGGCTGGTCTCCCAGGACCCAATAGTATGCACTTTCTGCCCACTCACCACACCCACCCAGGATTTCCAATCACCCCCGCCGAAACGGACATGACGTACTCACACAGGCGAGCCAGCAAGCTTGCTTGTCATATGTTCCACCCATGAGCGGCTCGCAGTGAACGTATGCCACTGATCGAGCCATTCTGCGACACCCCGAAAGGTGTCGAGTGCTCCTTAGAAAGGAGGTGATCCAGCCGCACCTTCCGGTACGGCTACCTTGTTACGACTTAGTCCTAATCACCAGTCCCACCTTCGACAGCTCCCTCCCACAAGGGGTTAGGCCACCGGCTTCGGGTGTTACCGACTTTCATGACTTGACGGGCGGTGTGTACAAGGCCCGGGAACGTATTCACCGCAGCGTTGCTGATCTGCGATTACTAGCGACTCCGACTTCATGGGGTCGAGTTGCAGACCCCAATCCGAACTGAGACCGACTTTTTGGGATTCGCTCCACCTCGCGGTATCGCAGCCCTTTGTATCGGCCATTGTAGCATGCGTGAAGCCCAAGACATAAGGGGCATGATGATTTGACGTCATCCCCACCTTCCTCCGTGTTGACCACGGCAGTATCCCATGAGTTCCCACCATTACGTGCTGGCAACATAGGACGAGGGTTGCGCTCGTTGCCGGACTTAACCGAACATCTCACG
>NZ_BAAAOP010000016.1:0-1136 GCF_039530485.1 Leucobacter alluvii
GGCCTCGAACTCGATCGGGGTCAAACGTCCGAGGCGGGGTTGGCGACGGCGCCGATGGTAGGTCCGTTCGATCCAGATCACGATCGCGATGCGCAGCTCTTCTCGGCGGGTCCAAGTGCGGCGGTCGAGGACGTTCTTCTGGAGCAGGCTGAAGAACGATTCCATGGCCGCGTTATCGCCGGCAGCGCCGACTTTGCCCATCGATCCGACCATGCGGTGACGGGTGATTGCGCGCAGGAATTTCCTGCTTCGAAATTGCGATCCGCGATCCGAATGGATCACGCAGCCGGCGACATCGCCGCGCATCGCGACGGCGTTCTCAAGCGCCCGGACGGCCAGGCTCGACTTCATCCGCGAGTCGATGGAGTACCCGACGATCTTGTTCGAGAACACGTCTTTGATCGCGCAGAGGTAAAGCTTGTCCTCCGCGGTTCGATGCTCGGTGATATCCGTCAGCCACAGCCGGTTCGGAGCGTCGGAGGTGAACTCGCGGCCCACGAGATCGTCATGGACCGGCGGGCCGACCTTCTTGCCGTTCTTGCCCCGCTTCTTCCCGAACGCGGACCACCAGCCGTTGTCGGAGGCGATCCGCCATGCGGTCCGGTCCGCCATCGACTCCCCGACGTCGCGCGCCTCGTCGGCCAGGAGCCGGTGCCCGAACTCGGGGTCGTCCCGGTGCGCATCGAACAGCGCGTTCGCGCGATACGCCTCGACCACCTCGGTGTTGGTGACGGGGTTCGCCAACCACCGGTAGTAGGGCTGGCGAGCGAGCTTGAGCACCCGACACGTCACCGCGACGGGAACCCCGTCAGCGGCGAGCTCAGTCACGAGCGGGTAGAGCCTTTTCCCGGCAGGTTCGCCTGCGACAGATACGCCGCCGCCCGCCGCAGCACCTCGTTCTCCTGCTCCAACAGCCGAATGCGCTTGCGCGCCTCCCGCAACTCAACCCCCTCGGCTCGGGTCTGCCCTGGCCGGTCACCGTCCTCCACCGCGGCGCGCTGCAACCATTTCTGCAGGGTCATCGGGTGAACGCCGAAATCTTTCGCAATCTGCTCGATCGTCACACCTGGTTCACGACTCCTCGCAACACGCACAACGTCGTCACGGAACTCTCGGGGATAGGGCTTCGGCACAAT